>NZ_JBIAZE010000011.1:0-291434 GCF_042898825.1 Streptomyces sp. NPDC000345 | reverse complement strand
GTCGCCCCGATGTCCGACGTACGCGTCGTCGTCATCGACTGGACCGAGACCGGCGCGTCACCGCCCACCGCCACCGAGCCGACCTGGATCTGCCGGCTCTTCCGGCGCTCGGCAACCCTGGTCGGAACGGACGGCATGCCGAGAGAAATCGCAGTCATCTGCTGTGCAACCCCAAGTCGTGGATCAAGGCCCAGGTCCCGTCAGTGGCGGGTTCCAGGCTTCGAGATTACGGCACCGGCGGAGGCCCGAGCACTCCCCCGCCTCGAACCACCCGGCGGGGGGACCTCCCTGCGTCGTGGAACCCGCCCGAGGCGAGGCGGCCCGGCACCCACGGTGCCGGGCCGCCCTCGACGCCCTGCGGCTAGGAGATTCTCACCGGGTTAACGACGTCGGCGATCAGCACCAGGATCGTGAAGCAGACGAAGATCCCGGCCACCACGTACGCCACCGGCATCAGCTTCGCCACGTCGAACGGGCCCGGGTCAGGCCTGCGCAGCACCTTGGCGGTGTTGCGGCGCAGCGACTCCCACAGGGCGCCCGCGATGTGCCCGCCGTCGAGCGGGAGCAGCGGGAGCATGTTGAACAGGAACAGGGAGAGGTTGAAACCGGCCAGGACGAACACGAACATCGCCAGCTGCTGCGACGCGGGGATGTCCAGGGTGGCGATCTCGCCGGTGACCCGGGCCGCGCCGACGATGCCCATCGGGGAGTCCGGTTCGCGCGGGCCGTCGCCGAAGGCGGCGTCCCACAGGGCGGGGATCTTGCCGGGCAGGGCGACGAGGGAGTCGACGGCCTGGCCGACGTGGTCGGTCATCCACTCCACGGACTGGCCGAAGTCCTGCTGGACCACTCCGGTGGCCGCGCTGAAGCCGAGGAAGCCGGCCTTCACGTACTCGCCCTGGACGTAGGCGCCGGAGCCGTCCTTCTTGGCGACCTGGTTGGTGGCGATGGTCGCGTGCAGGGTGACGTCCTCGCCGCCGCGTTCGACGACGATCGCCACGTCCTTGCCGGCGCTGTCCCGGATGAGGTCGGAGAGCGTGTCCCACTGTTCGGTGCGGACGCCGTCGAAGGAGACGATCTTGTCGCCCTTCTTCAGGCCCGCGGCCTCGGCCGGGGACGCCTTGTCGCTCGACTTGCAGGTGTCGCGGTTCTCGCTCTGCGCGATGACGCAGGGCGAGACCGAGCCGACGGTGGTGGTCTCCTGCTGGATGCCGAAGCCCATGAGCACGGTGAGGAACAGGCCGATCGCGAGGATCAGGTTCATGAACGGGCCGGCGAACATGACGATGACCCGTTTCCACGGCTTGCGCGTGTAGAACATGCGGGTCTCGTCGCCGGGCTGGAGCTCCTCGAAGGCGGCCGAGCGGGCGTCCTCGATCATGCCGCGCCAGGGGGAGGTGGAGCGGGCCGTGATCCGGCCGTCGTCGCCGGGCGGGAACATGCCGATCATGCGGATGTAGCCGCCGAGCGGGATGGCCTTGATGCCGTACTCGGTGTCGCCCTTCCGGCGCGACCAGATGGTCGGGCCGAAGCCGACCATGTACTGGGGCACCCGGATGCCGAACATCTTCGCCGTGGAGAGGTGGCCCAGCTCGTGCCAGGCGATCGAGAAGAGCAGGCCCACCGCGAAGACCACTATCCCGAGGATGAACATCAGGGTCGTCATGCGCGGGCCTCCGCCGTCTGTGCCGTCAGTTCCCGGGCGCGGGCGCGCGCCCAGGTCTCCGCTTCGAGGACGTCCGACACGGTGAGTGAGGTTCCCGTGACCGGGGTGCCGTGCTCCTCGACGATCCGGGTCACGGTGTCCATGATCCCGTTGAAGGGCAGCGCGCCGGTGCGGAACGCCTCCACGCACTCCTCGTTGGCGGCATTGAACACCGCGGGGGCCGTCCCCGCGAGCTCGCCCACGTGCCGGGCGAGGTTGACCGAGGGGAAGGCCTCGTTGTCGAGGGGGAAGAACTCCCACGTAGAGGCGGTGCTCCAGTCGAAGGCGGGCGCCGCGTCGGGGACGCGCTGCGGCCAGCCGAGGCCGATGGCGATGGGCCCGCGCATGTCGGGGGGCGTCGCCTGGGCCAGTGTCGATCCGTCCGTGAACTCAACCATCGAGTGGACATACGACTGCGGGTGCACGACCACCTCAATCCGCGAGAAGGGAATGTCGTAGAGGAGGTGCGCCTCGATGACCTCCAGCCCCTTGTTGACGAGGGTCGCGGAGTTGATCGTGATCACCGGGCCCATGGACCAGGTGGGGTGGGCCAGGGCGTCCTCGACGGTGACGTTGGCCAGCTGCGCCCTCGTACGGCCGCGGAAGGGGCCGCCGGAGGCGGTGACGACGAGCTTGCGGACGTCGGCGCGGGTGCCGGCGGCGAGGGCCTGGAAGAGGGCGGCGTGCTCGGAGTCGACCGGGATGATCTGGCCGGGCTTGGCGAGCGCCTTGACCAGCGGGCCGCCGACGATGAGCGACTCCTTGTTGGCGAGCGCGAGGGTGCGGCCCGCCTCCAGGGCGGCGAGGGTGGGCGCGAGGCCGATGGAGCCCGTGATGCCGTTCAGGACGGTGTGACAGCCGGAGGCGGCGAGCTGGGTGGCCGCGTCCGGTCCGGCGAGGACCTCGGGGAGCGGCTCCGCGGCGCCGTACTGCGCGCGCAGCGCCTCGCGCAGGGCCGGTACGACGTCCTCGCGGGCGACCGCGACGGTCCGCACCCGCAGCCGGCGGGCCTGCTCGGCGAGGAGGGCGACCCGGCCGCCGTGGGCGGACAGGCCGGTGACGCGGAACCGGTCGGGGTTGCGCAGCACGAGGTCGACGGCCTGGGTGCCGATCGATCCGGTGGAGCCGAGGACCACCACGTCCTTGGGGCCGTCGCCCACCGGGTCGTAGACGAGATGGGGGTCGGCGAGTGGGGCTGGACTGTCGCTCATCCCTCCATTGTGGCCGCACCGCGGGGGCGGCAGGGACAGGGTGCCCCCCGAGGAGGGCACCCTGTCACCGTGCCGGGGGTGTCTCACCCGATCGAGCGGTGGACGTTCTCCCGTTCACTGGGACCGGGGGTCGTGTCGGCGATCCAGGGGCCTTCTCCGGACGTGTCGAGGATGCCCTGTTCCAGCCACTCGTAGCTGCCCGCGAGGACGTCCTTGACGACCCTGCGGTCCAGGTCGTCGGTGTTGCTCCACAGGCGGGTGAAGAGTTCGTCGACGCGCAGCCGGGACTGGCGGCAGAAGGCGTCGGCGAGCCGGTAGGCCTCCCGGCCGTTCTCGCCGCGTGAGCGCAGCAGCTCGGCCCGGACGCAGGCCGCGCTCATCGCGAACAGCTCCGCGCCGATGTCGACGATCCGGCCGAGGAAGCCCTGCTTGGTCTCCATCCGGCCCTGCCAGCGGGACATGGCGTAGAAGGTGGAGCGGGCGAGCTTGCGGGCGTGCCGTTCGACGAAGCGCAGGTGCGCGGAGAGGTCCGCGCCGCCGTGCTTGAACTCCGTGTACGACGACGGCAGCTGGCCCGCTCCCGCGACCAGTTTCGGAAGCCACTTGGCGTAGAAGACACCCGCGTTGGCGCCCGCCCTGGCCTTGTCCTGGAGGGACTTGTCGGGGTCGATGAGGTCGCCGGCGACGGAGAGGTGGGCGTCGACGGCCTCGCGCGCGATGAGCAGGTGCATGATCTCGGTGGAGCCCTCGAAGATGCGGTTGATGCGCAGGTCGCGCAGGACCTGTTCGGCGGGGACCGCGCGCTCGCCGCGGGCTTTCAGCGACTCGGCGGTCTCGAAGCCGCGGCCGCCGCGGATCTGGACGAGTTCGTCGGCCATCCGCCAGCCCATCTCGGAGGCGAAGAGCTTGGCCAGCGCGCCCTCGATGCGGATGTCGTTGCGGTCCTCGTCGGCCATCTGCGAGGAGAGGTCGAGGACGGCTTCCAGGGCGAAGGTGGTGGCCGCGATGAAGCTGATCTTCGCGCCGACCGCCTCGTGGTGCGCGATCGGCTTGCCCCACTGCTCACGGGCCGTCGACCACTCGCGGGCGATCTTCAGACACCACTTGCCGGCGGCCACGCAGGACGCGGGCAGGGAGAGCCGGCCTGTGTTGAGGGTCGTCAGGGCGATCTTGAGGCCGGCGCCCTCGGGGCCGATGCGGTTCGCGGCGGGGACCCGGACCTGGTGGAGGCGGGTGACACCGTTCTCGATGCCGCGCAGGCCCATGAACGCGTTGCGGTTCTCCACGGTGATGCCGGGCGAGTCGCTCTCCACGACGAAGGCGGTGATGCCGCCCGGGTGGCCGTCGCTCTTCGGGACCCGGGCCATCACGACCAGCAGGTCGGCGACCACGCCGTTGGTCGTCCACAGCTTCACCCCGTCGAGGACGTAGTCGTCCCCGTCGGGCACCGCGGTCGTCGCGAGCCGCGCCGGGTCGGAGCCGACGTCCGGCTCGGTGAGCAGGAAGGCGCTGATGGCGGTGGTGGCGCAGCGCGGCAGGAAGGCCTGCTTCTGTTCGGGGGTGCCGAACAGCTTCAGCGGCTGCGGTGCGCCGATCGACTGGTGGGCCGACAGCAGGACGCCGACCGCCGGGCTGGCCGAGCCGATCAGGGCCAGCGCCTTGTTGTAGTACACCTGGGTGAGGCCGAGGCCGCCGTACTTGGGGTCGATCTTCATGCCGAGGGCGCCGAGTTCCTTGAGCCCGTGGACGACCTCGTCGGGGATGCGGGCCTCGCGCTCGATCAGCGCTCCGTCGATCTTCGTCTCGCAGAACGTGCGGAGTTTGGCCAGGAACTGCTCGCCGCGCCGGACGGCCTCTTCGGTGGGGAGCGGGTGGGGGTGGATGAGGTCGAGGCGGAAGCGGCCCAGGAACAGTTCCTTGGCGAAGCTGGGCTTGCGCCAGTCCTGCTCCCGGGCGGCCTCCGCCACCTGGCGTGCCTCACGCTCGGTGACGGTGGGTTTCTTGAGGGGTGGTGCGGACATGAGGCTCACCTCGCCGCGAATAGGGATCTTGGACCACATCGGTTACCGATCGGTGCTACTCGATCGTTGGTACCCGATCCGGGACGACCCCGCCACCCTTCGCGTGCCCGTTCGGCCCGCCTCGGCCGATGGCGACGGAGGAGGACCCGGTGCCGAGGCGACCGGTTCCCCCGGACACCTCGGTGCCGGACCCCGTGTCGGACCCGGTGCCGGAGACGCTCCGTGTCGTCTGCCCGGCGGCTTGCGCCGGACGAGTGCCTCCGCGTCTTCTCCCGGCCCTCTCTCGCCGGTGAGCGCTTGCACGTGGTAGGCAGAGCGCACCTTCTCCACGATTCCGCCACAACTCGCTGTCGAAGCGCTTCGACAACCTATGGACACCCACCCCTGCTGGGGCTACTGTCGAAGCACCCTCACTCGCCCGTGTTCACCTTGCGCACTGTCGAAGCGCTTCACAAATCTTGGAGAGCTGGATGGTCACCCTCGCCGAGGTCGCCCAGCACGCCGGAGTCTCGGCGAGCACGGTGAGCTATGTCCTCAGCGGCAAGCGGTCCATCTCCGCGACCACCCGGCAGCGGGTCGAGCAGAGCATCCGCGAGCTGGGCTACCACCCGAACGCGGGGGCGCGGGCGCTGGCCAGCAGCAGGTCGAACATCATCGCGCTGATGATCCCGCTGCGCACCGACATGTACGTGCCGGTGATGATGGAGATCGCCATCGCGGTGGCCACCACGGCCCGCACCCATGGCTACGACGTCCTGCTGCTCACCGGCGAGGAGGGCCCGGACGCGGTCCGCCGCGTCACCGGCAGCGGGCTCGCCGACGCGATGATCCTGATGGACGTGCAACTCGACGACGAGCGGCTGCCGTTGCTGCGGGCGACGGACCAGCCCTCCGTGCTGATCGGGCTGCCCGCCGACACCTCGGGCCTCACCTGTGTCGACCTCGACTTCGCGGCCACCGGCGCGCTGTGCGTGGAGCACCTCGCGACGCTGGGTCACCGCGACATCGCTGTCATCGGCGAGGCCCCCGCGGTGTACGAACGGCACACCGGCTTCGCCGAGCGCACGCTCGACGGACTGCGTTCCCGCTCCAGGGAGCTGGGCGTACGGCTGCTGCACCGCTCCTGCGAGGGCGGGTACGACGCGATGGCCGTCACCCTCGCCCGCGTCCTCGACGAACGCCCGGGCACGACCGGGTTCGTCGTCCAGAACGAGTCGGCGGTCGAGCCGCTGCTCGCGCTGCTGCGTCAGCAGGGCCGGGCCGTCCCCGAGGACGTGTCTGTGGTCGCGATCTGCCCCGACCAGGTCGCCGTCCAGGCGTCCGTGCGGCTGACCTCGGTCGCCATCCCCGCACAGGAGATGGGCCGGTACGCCGTGGAGCATCTCGTCGCCAAGCTCGACGGGCGCGGCAAGGACGACGTCGTGCTGATCGCACCCGAGCTGACGGTCCGGGCGAGCACGGGCCCGGCGCCGGTCCTCTCCTGACCCACCCCGCCCGGCCCCCGACCCACTCCTGCCCCCACTCCGCTTTCTTGTCGCTGTTGTGCCATGCCGGGGCACCCCCATGTCCGCACTCCTCAGGAGCACAGGAGCACCCACGTGAATCAGCCCGCCGAAAACCAGCCTCAGGTCAGCCTCGCGCAGTCGTCCCCCACCGTCGGCGTCTTGTGCGAGCGGGACGGCGCGCTGGAGTGGAGCGGCCGCCAGGAGACCCTGCGCATCGAGCCGTGGGGACCGGACGCGGTCCGGGTACGGGCCCGGCTCGGCGGCCCCGTGCTCGACGGACTGCCGGGCGCCCTGCTCGACGACGCCCCGGCGACGCCGTCCACCCTCAAGATCGAGGACGGGCAGGGGCGGCTGACCGTCGGCGCGCTGACCGTCGCGGTGGACGCCGAGGGCCTGATCCGCTTTCTGCGCACGGACGACGGCGGCGAGGTGCTGGCCGAGGAGCGGGCCCACTTCTGGTGGCCGGGGTCGCGGCTCTACACGCCTGTCGGACACGGCAGTCACCGGCTGGAGCAGCGGTTCGCCGCGTACGAGGACGAGAAGCTGTACGGCCTGGGCCAGCACCAGCACGGCCGGTTCGACCAGAAGGGGCTCGTCCTCGACCTGGTCCAGCGCAACGCCGAGGTGGGCATCCCGGTGCTCACCTCCAGCCGCGGCTACACCCTGCTGTGGAACAACCCGGCGATCGGCCGGGTGGAGCTGGCCGGGAACGGCACCCGCTGGGTGGCCGACTCCGCCCGCCAGATCGACTACTGGATCACCGTCGGCACCCCGGCCGACGGCCAGCGCCGCTACAGCGCGGTGACGGGCCGCACGCCGATGCTGCCGGAGTGGGCGGCGGGCTTCTGGCAGTGCAAGCTGCGCTACCGCACCCAGGACGAACTCCTCGCCGTGGCACGGGAGTACAAGCGCCGGGGCCTGCCGCTCTCCGCGATCGTGTGCGACTTCTTCCACTGGACGCATCTGGGCGACTGGAAGTTCGACCCCGCGGAGTGGCCGGACCCGGCGGCGATGGTCCGCGAACTGGACGAGCTGGGCGTCAAGCTGGTGGTGAGCGTGTGGCCGTCGGTGTCGCCGCTGAGCGAGAACCACTCGCTGATGGAGCAGCGCGGCCACTTCATCGGCACCCAGTACGGCCCGCCGGCGCACGCCGACTGGCCGGACAAGGAGGTCGCCTCGACGGTCCAGGTGGCCTTCTACGACGCGACGAACCCCGGCGCCCGGGAGTTCGTGTGGTCGCGCGTCCGGGACAACTACCTCGCCCCGTACGGGATCACGGCGTTCTGGCTGGACGCCTGCGAGCCGGAGCTGAAGCCCGGTTTCCAGGAGAACCTGCGCTACTGGGCGGGCCCGGGCCTGGAGGTCGGCAACCTCTACCCGGCCGAGAACGCCCGCACCTTCTACGAGGGCCTGCGCGCGGAGGGCGAGGAGGTGGTCACCCTCAACCGCTCGGCGTGGGCGGGCAGTCAGCGCTACGGCGCCGCCCTGTGGTCGGGTGACATCGGCACCGACTTCCCGACCCTGCGCCGCCAGATCGCGGCCGGCCTCAACACCGCGCTGTCGGGCATCCCGTGGTGGAACACCGACATCGGCGGCTTCCACGGCGGCGACCCGGACGACCCGGCGTACCGGGAGGTGATGGTCCGCTGGTTCCAGTTCGGCGCGCTGTCCCCGCTGATGCGGCTGCACGGCTTCCGCGACCCGGGCATGCCGCTGGGCCCCGAGATGACGGGCGGCCCCAACGAGGTGTGGTCGTACGGCGAGGAGGCGGGGGCGGTCCTGGAGAAGTACCTGCGGCTGCGCGAGCGGCTGAAGCCGTACGTGCTGGAGGTCATGCGGGAGGCCCACGAGGAGGGGCTGCCGCCGATGCGGCCGCTGTTCCTGGAGTTCCCCGGGGACCGGGCGGCCTGGACGGTCGACGACGCCTATCTGTTCGGCCGCGACCTGCTGGTGGCGCCGGTGCTCACGGCGGGCGCCACGGACCGCACGGTCCACCTGCCGGCGGGCGCCACCTGGACGGACGCGTGGACGGGTGAGACGTACGAGGGGGGTGCGGCCGTGACGGTCGACGCCCCGCTGGACCGGATCCCGCTGTTCCTGCGGGACGGGGCGCGGCTGCCGGTGGCCGAATAGCGACCGTGGGGCGGGGGACGCCGGTCACCTCCCGGTGAATCAGGCAACTCCCTTGCATGGAGCGGCAGTTGTGGGGGCACAAACCCTCCCTCGTCCGCTCCTGAAAGGGCTTGCTGCCATGTCCTCCGCCCCGCTCCCCCTCACCCTCGCCAATCTGCTGCTCAGGCCCGGATTCGGGTCCCGCCGCACCCCCGACCGCGCCTTCGACCGCCTGGCCGCCGGGGCCGGGGCGGCGGGTGCGGAATTCACCGCCGAGTTCCGGTTCCTGTTGCGCCACTGGGCCCGGGACGAGCACCTCACCCCGGTCGGCTGGTGGTCGGCGCAGGGCCATGTGCGCCGGCACCTGGACAACCGCGCGCGGGTACGGCGGCTGATCGCCGAGCACCCGGAGATCGCGCAGGAGCCGGTGGAGCGACCGGTGTTCGTCGTAGGCCTGCCGCGCACCGCCACCACCCTCACCCACGGCGTGCTGTCGCTGTCCGGAGAACACCGATGTCCCCGCCTGTGGGAGTTGCTGACCCCGGACCTCAAGGGCACGCCCCGGCAGCGGAAGAGGGCGATCGCGGCCGCGCGCATGATGGTCGGCGCGATCAACCTGTTCTCCCCGCGCTACCGCGACATCCACCCGATGTCCGCGGAGGGCCCCGACGAGTGCACCTTCGCCCTGCCGCACACGGTCATGCCGCTGTCCCAGGCGCGCATCCCCGAGTACCGGGCCCGGCTCCAGACGCGGGACTTCACCGCCGACTACGCGTATCTGAAGCAGGTCTACCAGGTCCTCCAGCACGGCCGTCCGCGCCGCCGCTGGGTGCTGAAGTCCCCCCTGCACACCGGGAACCTCGACGCGCTGCTGTCCGTCTTCCCGGACGCCACGATCGTGTGGACCCACCGCGATCCGGCGGCCGTCGTGCCGTCCTTCTGCAGCCTGATCGAGCACGGCATGGCCCTCACGCTGCGCCCCCTGGACCTGCACGAGCTGGGCGCCACCTGGCTGGAGCTGCTGAGCCGGTCCATGACCCGCGGCCTCGCCGCCCGCGCCGCGATCCCCCGCGAGGCGCTGATCGACGTCCCGTACTCCTGGCTCGGCTCCGACCCCGCCTCGGGCGCCCCGAAGCTCTACGAGGCCGTGGGCGCCCGCTGGACCGACGCCGACGCGGCCCGGCTGCCCGAGGTGGCCGCCCGCCCCAAGGGCAGCCGGCCGCACCACTACGACCTGGCCCGCTACGGCCTCACCCGCGCGGACGTCGAGACGGCTTTCGCCGGTTACAACGCGCTGCGGGCCGAGGTCGACCGGGCGTAGAAGCACCGGCCGGCCCCGGCCCCGGGGGTCAGCTGCTGCTCACCGTCTCGCTGTTGGTCCGGAAGTCGAGCCCGCCGGACGACGAGGTGATCTCGAAGCCGAACTGCACGTCCCCGATGGTCTCGTTGCCGAACCAGCCCTTGGTGTCCTTGATCCACTTCAGGATCGGCAGGATGTTGACGGTGCCGGAGGTGGAGTTCGAGGTGCGCACGAAGGAGAAGACCTCGTTGGCACCGTTGTCGCCCTTGTAGACGGTCCAGGTGTGACCGCCGAGCGTCACGCTCCCCTGCGAGGTGCCGAGGGGGCCGACGGCTCCGGTCTTGTTGACCCAGAGCATGATCTCGTAGTCGTAGTCGGTGTCCCAGATGTCGTACGACGTGTTGTACGCGCCGGAGGACGGGACGGTGACGTTGTAGCTGCTGGTGAGCGAGCCGAGGGAGGTGATCGTCTTGTTGATCACCTTCTTGGAGTTGGGGTACGACTTGATGCCGCCGGTGTTGGGGTGGTCGGCCCAGACGCCCCAGTTGGTGCCGGAGTTGGCCCAGAAGCACTGGCTGCCGGCACCGGAACCCCAGATGTTGTTGTACAGGGTGTAGCCGTTCAGGCTGGTGTTGCCCCACTGGTCGCAGGAGCTCCAGACGGCGGCCTGGGCCGGGGCGGCGGCGAGGCCGACGGTGGCGCCGAGCGCGAGGGCGGGGGCGAGCAGGGCCTTGGTGATCCTGCCGGGGGTGTGTGTCGCTGCCATGGTGTCCCTTCCATGGGTGGGGGGAGCTACCACGTCCCCAGGGTGAGGACGTGGTCCTCTCCGGCGACCAGGTCGAGGGACCGCGGGTCGCCGGAGGAAGTCCGGAGTTCGATGCGGTGCGTGCGGTGCGGCTTCAGGACGGCCCGCGCCCCGCCGGGACCCCAGGTGAGGTCGAGTTCGGCGCCGAACCGGGTGCGCACGCCCCGCAGTTCGCCCGACGGGAGCGCCGGGTCGGGCGCGGGGAGCAGGACCAGCCGGTCGGGGGTCGAGTGGACGAGCGCCTCGATCAGCACGGCGGGCAGGGTGTGGGCGGCGTCCGCGTTGTAGACGTCGCGGTGGGGGTAGTGGGCGCTCATCAGGGAGGCGTGGAAGAAGTCCCCCTCCAGGACCTGGGTGAGCGCGTGTGCGACCCGCCGGCCGTCGCACAGCCGGGCCGCGATCAGGGCGTGGTGGAGGTGGCCGTGCGCGGAGTCGTTCTCGGCGCCGCGCAGTTCGAGCGCGCGGTGCGCGGCGGCCGCCAGGCGCGGGGTGTCGTAGGGGTTGATCTCGTCCAGCGGCCAGACGCCGTAGAGGTGGCTGAGGTGGCGGTGGTCGTAGGTGTCCCGGAGGCCCGGCCAGGCCCATTCGGCGAGGGCGCCGTCGGCGTTGGTCCGGTGCGGGGGAAGGCGGTCGGCGAGGGCACGCCACCGGTCGGCGTCCGGGCCGGGGTGGTAGTCGGCGGCGGTGAGCAGCGCGTGCCGGGCCGCCGAGAGGTCCATGGCCGCGTTGAGGGCGCCCCAGCCGGCGTTGCCGGGGCGGTTCTCGGGTGAGTAGGAGGGGACGACGACGAGCCGTCCGTCGGCGTCCGTGCGGGTCAGGAAGTCCTCGTAGAAGCGGGCGACCTCGGCGAGGGCGGCGGCGGTGCGCGGGTCGCGGGCGCCGCGGGACTCGTCGTGGTCGACGAGCGGCTTGAGCAGCCAGTCGGCTCCGGCGGTCCACAGGTGCAGGGGGTACTCGCGGCTGAAGTGGTACGTCAGCCCGGACTCACCGTCGCTGTGCGCGGGCGCGACCACGCCCCGGGTGCCGAAGACCGCGCGGGCGTTCTCCCGCCAGTCGTCGAACTGGCGGTGGATCAGGGCGGCGAGGGCTTCGGTCACCTCGGGGAGGGCGGCGGCCGTCGCGGAGGCGGTCTGGAGGTTGACGTTGGCGTCGTGGGTGAACGCGCCGGACCAGGCGGTGTCCCAGTCGCCGGTCCACAGGCCGGGCAGCCGGGGCGGGTTGAGACCGGAGGAGGAGAGCAGGTGGTAGCGGCCGGCGGCGAAGAGGCGTTCCAGGAGCGCCGTGCTGCGGGGGCGTTTCAGCAGCTCGGAGCCGGGGAGGGCGCGTTCGGCGGGATCGGCGTGCAGGTCGAGGGTGACCCGGTCGTAGGCGGTGCGGTGCAGGGCGAGGTGGCGGTCGAGGAGGGCGTCGTAGGAGAGCGGCAGGCCGGCGAGGGCGCGCTGCTCCCCGATGACGTCGAGTTCGCCGGTGTGGCGGCGCACCCGGGTGAGGAGGAGCACGGACCGCGCGCCGGTGATCCGTACGCCGGGCAGGGTGAGTGCGGTGCGGCCGCCGGTGACGGCGACGAGGGTCACGCCCGTGTAGGCGCGCTCGCCGCCGGGGTAGCGGGCGCGCAGGGTGAGCAGGGCGCCGTCCGGGGTGAGGACGGCGCCGTGGCCGACGGCGAGGCCGACGGGCGCGCCGGGGAGCCGGTGGTCCAGGGAGATGTCCAGGTCGGGGGTGGTGACCTGGTGGACGATCACGTCGTCGGCGCGGGAGACGAAGCCACGGCCGGTCCAGCCCGCGCAGGTGGCGGTGGTCTCGCCGGTGGTGTAGTCGACGGAGCGGCGGTAGCGGCTCGGCTCGGCCGGGGAGGGTCTGCGCAGCCGGATCCGGAAGGCCGGGTGGAAGGGCTGGACCCACTGCAGGGGGCGGTGGTCGGTGAAGCCCTCGGCGGCCGTGAGCTCACCGCCGAGCAACCGGTCCTGGAGGTCGGGGAGGGCGGCGGCGAGCTGCGGCGGGCGGGCGTGTTCGGCGCCGTTGGGGCGGACCAGGGTGTGGTGGGTGACGATGACACAGTCGTCGTTCGGGTCGCCGAACGTGAGGGTGCCGTGGTGGCCGTTGCCGCTGAGGAAGGCGTCCTCCCAGCGGGCGGCGGGCTCGGGCTCCCAGGTGCCGTGGACGGGATGGGTGGCGGGGGCGTGGGTCATGGGTGCAACACCACCACGCCGTAGCGGCCGAGGGTGATCTCGTCCGTGAAGTCGGTGCCGGTCAGCAGGTCGTGGTGGGTGCCGGGGACGGCGACGGTCACCGGCTCGCGGCCGTGGTGCAGGAGGAACAGCAGCTCGCCCCGGCGGACGGCCTCGACGCCCGGCGGAAGCCCTTCGAGGACGGGCCGGACGCCCGCGCCGTTCGCGATCCGGGTGAGCAGGGCGCGCAGGGCGTCGGGCTCGGGAAGCGTGGAGAGGTACCAGGCCCGGTCGCGCCGCAGTACGGCGGGCAGTCCGTCGAGTTCACCGCCCTTGTAGCGGGCCTCCACCACCTCGCCCGAGGCCTCCAGCTCCTCCGACCACAGGGTGCCCCGGAAGCCGTCGCACTCGGCGGTCTCCCCCGCCTCCAGCGGCCACCACTCGTGCAGGACGCGGATGCCGAACAGCTCGCGCAGCCGGGGGTCCATGCCGCCCGGGCGGATCCGGTCGTCCTCGTCGGCGACCCCGGTGAGGAATCCGGAGACGAGGGTGCCGCCGGCGCGGACGAAGCCGAGCAGGTTGTCGATCGCCTGGTCCGTCATGGCGTACAGCTGGGGGACGACGACCACCTTGTACCGGGTGAGGTCGTGTGCGGGGTGGGCGAAGTCGGTGGCGAACCCGGCCTCCCACAGGGCGCGGTGCCAGGCGTGGAGTACGGCCGGGTGGTCGACCCGCGTGGACGGGCGGCCGTCCTGGCTGCCGGCCCACCATGCGTGCCAGTCGTGCAGGAGGGCGACGTCGGACCGCACGGGGCGGCCGGCCGTGTGGGCGCCGAGGGCGGCCAGTTCGGCACCCAGCCGCTTGACCTCCTGGAAGGTACGGCCGTGTTCGCCGGCGTGGCTGACCATGCCGGAGTGGAACTTCTCGGCGCCCTGGCGGGACTGACGCCACTGGAAGTAGCAGACGGCGTCCGCGCCGCGGGCCACCGCCTGGAGGGACCAGAGGCGGTTGAGGCCGCGCGGCTTGGGGTGGTTGACCCCCCGCCAGTTGACGGGGCCGGCCGCCTGTTCCATCAGCATCCAGGGGCCGCGTGCCTGGGACCGGGTCAGGTCCTGGACCAGCGCCCCGTGCTGGGGGCCCAGCGGGTCGCGCGGGTCGGGGTAGAGGTCGACGGAGACGACGTCCTCCTCCTCGGCCCAGCGCCAGGCGTCCTGGCCGGAGAACAGCGGCATGAAGTTGGTGGTGACCGGGATGTGCGGGGTGTGCCGGGCGACGATGTCCCGCTCGGCGAGGTAGCACTCCAGGAGCATGTCGGAGGTGAAGCGCCGGAAGTCCAGCACCTGGGTGGGGTTCTTCAGGTAGTGCGGGGTGCGCGGGGGCAGGATGCCGTCCCAGGTGTCGTAGCCCTGGCTCCAGAACGCCGTGCCCCAGGCGGTGTTGAGGGCGTCGAGGGTGCCGTACCTGGCGCGCAGCCAGCGGCGGAAGCGGGCGGCCGCCTCGTCGCCGTGGTCGGCCGTGCAGTACTCGTTGTTGATGTGCCACAGGGTGAGGGCGGGGTGGCCGGCGTAGCGGGCGGCCAGGTCCTCGGTGAGGGCGGCGGCGTGCCGGCGGTACGTGGCGCTGGAGTGGGAGAAGTGCTGGCGGCCGCCCCACCATTCGGTCCGGCCGTCCTCGGTGCGCGGCAGGGTGTCCGGGTGGAGCCGGCCGAGCCACGGGGGCGGGGAGGAGGTGGGGGTGGCGAGGACGACACCGATGCCGTTGTCGTGCATCAGGTCCATGAGGCGGTCCAGCCAGCCGAACTCCCTTGCTCCCGGCTCGGGTTCGATCTTCGTCCAGGAGAAGACACCGAGGGTGACGGAGTTGACGCCGGCCTCGCGCATCAGCCGGACGTCCTCCTGCCAGGTCTCCTCGGGCCACTGCTCGGGGTTGTAGTCGCCGCCGAAGAGGAGGCGGCCCCGGGTGGCGTCGGCGAGGGTGGGCCGGGCGGACCGGGCGGGCGCGGTCATCGGACGGGCTCCCCGTACTGGATGCCGCGCCCGTTGGTGGCGATGTAGACACGGCCGTGGATGCGCGGGTCGGCGGCGATGGCCGCGCCGATCCAGCCCCACTGGTGCCGGTCGTCGTTGATCCGCACCCAGGTCTTCGCGGCGTCGTCGGAGCGGTACACGGCGGTGATCGCGTCCGTGGAGCCGACCTGGTAGACCGCCGGGTAGTCGGCGCCGTCGGCCGCCTTGCCGAAGGCGAGGGTGTACGAGGCCCAGCAGCTGGTGACCTTGGTGAAGGTCGCCCCGCCGTCGGTGGACCGGTACAGGCCGTTCCACTTGGCGCTCAGCCACAGGTCGCCGGAGCGCCCCGGGGCCGCGGCCAGCTGGAACTGGCTGTCCCCGGAGGGCAGTCCGGTCGCCCGCGCGGTGAAGGTGCGGCCGCTGTCGGTGCTGGCGTACAGGGTGCCCGTGTCGGTGTCGTACGCGTAGAAACGCGCCGGGTCGACCGGGTCGGCGAGCGGTGTGGCGCCCTTCGGGAAGGAGGGGACCTCGGTCCAGGTCGCGCCGTCGTCCGCCGAGCGGTGCGCCGGGTACCTGGTGCCGTCCCAGTGCACGAAGGTCCACAGCAGCACGCCGGCGTCGGCGTTGACGGCGATGGGCCCCGGCGCGTCCTTGGCGAGGGCGGGCTGGGCCGCGAAGGGCGCCCAGGTCCTGCCGCCGTCGTGGGAGCGGGCGCCGTTGCCGTGGTCGCCCCAGCCGGTGCGCACGACGTACGACGGCTCGGCCGCGGCCTGCGCGAGTCCCGTCGCCGACCCGAACACGGGGTTCGTGGCCATGCCCCGTGACGGGGACGCCGTGAGCCGCTCGTGGTACATCACGCCGACGTCCCCGAGGCCGCTGATCAGGTGCGCCTCCCCGGCCGGGGGCGAGATCAGCTGACGTACGGAGGTCTCCTCCAGTCCGCGCACCTGCGGGGCCCAGTGCCTGAGGTCCCGGGTGCCGTAGAGGGTGGCGCCGGTGCCGTAGACCACGTGCCGCGAGTCGTACGGGTCGACGGCGACGGCCTGGATCCACCAGCCGAACTTGGGCCGGTCGGCGCCGAAGGTGAGGAACGGCGTCTCGGACACGTCGAGGACCGCGGAGTCCTTCAGGGAGGTCCAGGTGCGGCCGCCGTCGGTGGTCCGGTAGAGGGTGTCGACGGCCGCCCAGCGGTTGTTGGTGGAGACGACGAGGGTGCCGGGGCGGCGGGCGTCCACGGCGACGCCTCCGTAGCCGAAGGTGTCGGCGGAGCCGTCGCTCGTGGTGCCGCCGGGCTCGGCCGGGGTCACGTCGGTCCATCTGCCGCTCGTGGTGGCGAGCTTGTGCACGCTGCCGTCGGACTGCCCGTTGGGGCCGGGCGCGTCGGCGTACGTCACGTACAGCTCGCGGGTGTGGCGGTCCCAGGCGGCGCGGACGGGGACCTTGGCGGAGGTGCCGGAGGGCTGCCCGGGGACGGCTTCCCAGGTGGTGCCGTCGGTGGTGCGGAAGAGGCGGGGCGAGCCGGCGGTGCCGTCGGAATCGCCCCAGCCGGCGTAGAGGGCGCGGCCGGCGGCGACGAGGAGGGTGACGCCCTGGCCCGCTGCGGTCGGGGTGCCGGGGAAGGCACTGACGGCCGTCCAGGTGGCGCCCCGGTCCGTCGACTTCAGGAGCCCGTCGTGCCGCGTGCCCAGCCAGAGGGTGTCGCTGTCGCGCGGGTCGACGAGGAGGCGCTCCCCCGCGCCCCGGCCGTCCTCGTTGGCGCCGAGCTTCACGGTGAGGTCGGTCCGGGTCCAGGTGGCGCCGCGGTCCTCGGAGCACAGGATCGCGCCGTTGCCGGCCCAGGACTGGGCGTAGGTGCCGAGGGCGAGGTAGAGACGGTCCGGGTGGGCGGGGTCGACGGCGAGGGCCTCCACGCCGAGGAGGTTCCAGTCGTCCCAGCCGAGGTGATCGGTGAGGGGGGTCCAGCGGGCGGCCCGGTCGTCCCACCGGTACGCGCCGCCGATGTCGGTGCGGGCGTAGGCGAGGCCGCGGACGGTGGGGTGGAACAGGACGCCGGTGACGAAGCCGGTGCCGCCGATGACGGCGGTGCGCCAGCGGTAGGCGGGTGCGGCTCCGGTGGAGTCCGCGGCCTCCGCGCGCCCGTGGGAGGAGGGGGCGGCGGTGAGCGCGGCGGCGGCAGCCGTGCCGGCGAGGACGGTGCGGCGGCTCAGCGGGGAGGGGGGCATGGGTACCTCGTCGGGTTCGGGATGCGGGGGGTTCGTGCGGGGCGGGTGGGGTGTGCTCGCCGCGCCGGCCGGGTGCGGCCGGGCCGCCGGGCCGCCCGGGGGTCCCTCAGGCCCTTGGGGCGGTGGGAGGCACGACTGCCGCGGCCGCGGTGTGCGGCACGGGCGGCGCCCCGGGTGAGGGGAAGCGCGCGGCCGGCCGGCGCGGCGGTGCGGGCGGGACGGCGGGGTCAGCCCTGTGACGGGGGGCAACTCCCTCTCGGACCTCAGCCCTTGACCGCGCCCGTCAGCATGCCCTTCCTGAAGTGCCGCTGGACGAAGGGCGACGCGATCGCGACAGGGATGAGGGCGAGGACCATGACCGCCATCTGCAGTCCCAGGGCGGACAGTTGACCGGTGCGCACCGCCTGCTGGAGGCCGGTCGGCGCCTCGGAGTTCTTCTGGACCAGCTGGATGAGCACGTTCTGCAGCGGCATCATCTGCTGGTCGGTGAGGTAGATCGAGGCGTTGAACCAGGCGCTCCAGTAACCGACCGCGTAGAACAGGGAGATGACGGCCAGCACCGCACGCGACAGCGGCATGATGATGGTCAGCAGGATGCGCAGGTCACCGGCCCCGTCGATGCGCGCGGACTCCGTGAGTTCCGGGGAGATCCCCATGAAGAAGGCCCGGAGGACGAGGATGTTGAAGACACTGACCGCACTCGGCAGGATCAGGGACAGATAGGTGTCGGTGAGCCCCAGCGACTGCACCAGAAGGTACGTCGGGATGAGGCCGGCCCCGAAGAACATGGTCGCCATCATGGTCATCAGCAGGAACCGGTGGCCCAGGCTGCCCGGCCGGGACAGGCCGTAGGCCGCGAGCACCGACACCGTCATCGAGAACAGCGTGCCGCAGAGCGTGACCCCGAAGGAGACCATGATCGCCCGGCTGACCTGGCCTCCGCTGAGCAGCTCCGTGTAGTTGACGAAGGTGATGCCCTGCGGGACCACGACGAGGCCGCCGACCCGGTCGATCACGGATTTCGGGGAGAGGCTGGTGACGATCACGATCCACAGCGGACCGAGCACCCCCAGGCAGCAGAGCGCGAGGAAGCCGCCCTTCGCGGTGAGTCCGGCCTTGCTGGGCGACTCCTCCCACGCGGGGCGGGCGGGAGCCCTGAGGCTGCGGACGAGCTGAGTGTTGAGGCTCATTTCTGGTACACCCCCTGCTCGCCGAGCAGGTGCGCGAACTTGTTCGCGCCCAGGACGAGACAGACTCCGATGGCGCCCTTGACGAGGCCGACCGCGGCCGCGTAGCTGAAGTCGCCGTTCTGGATACCCATGTTCCACACGTACGTGTCGAGGACCTCGCTGGCCCCCACGCCGACCGCGTCGCGCTGGAGCAGGAACTGCTCGAAGCCCACGCTCAGCGCGTCGCCCACGCGCAGGACCAGCAGCAGCGCGATCACCGGGCGCAGCGCCGGGAGCGTCACGTGCCACATGCGCCGCCAGCGTCCCGCGCCGTCCATGGCGGCAGCCTCGTACAGATCGGTGCTGACGGCGGCCAGCGCGGCGAGGAAGACGATGATCCCCCAGCCGGCGTCCTTCCACACGGCCTGCGCGGTGACCAGGTACTTGAAGAGGCTGGCGTTCGTCATCAGGTCGAAGCCGCTCCACCCGTGGTCGTCGAGCGTCTGCGCGATGATGCCCGCGCCGCCGAAGATCTGCTGGAACACGGTGACCACGAGGACCCACGAGAAGAAGTGCGGCAGATACATGATCGCCTGCGCCACGGCCCGCACCCGGGGCCGGATCACGCTGTTGATGAGCAGCGCGAGGGCGATGGGGATCGGGAAGAACAGCACCAGTTGGAGCACGAAGAGGACGACGGTGTTCTTCGCGGCGCTCCAGAACAGCGGGTCGTCGGCCATCCGCGAGAACTGCTCCACACCGACCCAGGGGCTGTGGAAGATC
Organism: Streptomyces sp. NPDC000345; assembly: GCF_042898825.1. Lineage (NCBI taxonomy): Bacteria > Bacillati > Actinomycetota > Actinomycetes > Kitasatosporales > Streptomycetaceae > Streptomyces > Streptomyces sp. NPDC000345. The sequence continues at coordinate 272,427 of NZ_JBIAZE010000011.1, read as the reverse complement.
GCCGTGACACCGTTGCTGGAGATGTACGGGTCGTAGTCCTGGAAGGCGACGACGTTGCCGAGCAGCGGGATGTAGTTGAAGAGCAGGAGCAGGACGATGACGGGCAGCGTCATCAGGATGAGCGTGCGGTCGCGGCGCAGCCGGATCCGCAGGGGAACCCTGCCCGCCCTGCCCGCCCCGCGCGGCACTCCCTGCTTCGCCGCCGCCGCGGCGACCGCGGCCACCGGCTCCTCGACGGCCGCGGGGGGACGCGTCCCCTCGGGCCTGCTCCCGGCCGTGAGAGACATCAGTTGCCGCTGCCGTTCTTGTCGATGAGCTGCTTGTACCAGTCGCGCAGCTTGTCGCCGCCGGAGGACTTCCAGGTGGAGATGGCCGCCTGCACGTCCGACAGCTTGCGGTTGCCGCGTACGTAGTCGATCTCCAGCTGCTCGAACTGGCTGGAGAGGTTCGCGTAGCGGGTCGGCTCGACGATGTTCATGCCGTACGTGGACGTCTTCTTCATGAAGGCGCCCATCCGCTGCTGCCACTCGACCTGCTTGCGGGCCACGTCGGGGTAGTCGGGGTGGGCGTAGTAGGCGGCCGGCGCGGCCAGCATCACCCAGGCGTTGATCACCTCGGAGTTGCCCTGGTCGGTCTTGACCGGGACGCCGTCCTTCACCGTGTAGTGGGTGCCCTCGACGCCGTAGTCGACGAGCATCCGCTCCTTGGTGCCGTAGGGAGCGGCCGCGAAGTCGGCGGCGGCCAGGGCGTTCTCGATCGTCGTCTTCGACGCGCCCTTGCGGATCATCGACCAGATGCCGGCGGGCTGGGCCGCGTACAGGGTCGGGTTGCCTCCGTCGGCGCCGAAGATGTCCATGCCCTCGATCGCGAAGTCCGGTTGGGACGCGGCCTGTTCGGCGGTCTTGCCGTACCAGGCGGACATGTCGCTGTTGAAGACGAGGATCTGCCCGGCGGTGAACCGCTGGCCCGCGTCGCCGGAGCGCGCCTTGTCGTCGGGGTGGACCACGCCCGCGTCGAACAGCTTGCGGGTCCACTCCAGGGCCTCGAGGTACTCGGGCTGCTCGATGCGGTACGTCAGCTTGCCGTCGTCGATGCTCCAGCCGATCGGTCCGGATCCACGGACACCGAAGATGTTCCACGCGGTCCAGTTCATGTCGCCGCAGGCCCACACCTTGGCCTTGGCGCTGGTCGCGTCCTTGGCCCAGCTGAGGAACTCGTCGGGCGACTCGGGGACCGTGTAGCCCTTCTTGTCGAAGATGTCCTTGCGGTAGTAGGGCACGATCCAGGAAGCGGTGGCGGAGGGCATCGGGATGCCGCGCAGCGCGCCGCCGAAGATGCCCATGCGCCAGGCGTCGGACGGGATCGCGGCGAGGTTCGGGTACTTCTTCACCTTGTCGCCCGCCAGGTACGGGCCGAGGTCCATGAACTTCGCGGTGACCGCGTTGGAGATCTTGCCGACCAGTTCCCAGCTCGGCACGACCACCATGTCGGGTATGGAGCTGGAGGCGAGGACGGCGCCGAGCTTCTGGCCGTAGGTGTTGCCGTCCTGGTTCTGCCAGGTGACCTTGGTGCCCGCCGCGGCGTCGAGCGCCGTGTAGTAGGCGCAGCCGGCCTTCGGCGGGGAGCCCCAGAACGGGGACATGATCTTGAAGGGGGCGCCGGTGCCGAGCTTGTCCGGGACCGAGGTGGCGAGGGCCGCCAGGTCGACCTTGCCGGTGAAGCCGGCCGCCGAACCGTTCTTCGACGGGAGGTCCGGCTTGGCGACCGTGCTGGCGACGTACGCCGGGAGCAGCTTGTCCGCGGCCTTGCCCGACGTGGTGCCCTCGCGAGAGCCGCCGTCCGAACCCCCGCAGGCGGCCAGCAGCGGCATCCCTCCCGCCACCGCTGCGGTGGCGACCGCCGTGGAGGCGAGGAAGCTTCTCCGGCTCGGGCCGGAAGGACCAGAAGAGGGGGAAGCGGCGTTCGGCGTCATTGCGTCAACCCTTCATGGCGCACCAGGACACCCGGCGGTGGCCGTCGGCTGCGGTGTCTCGAGTGGAACTGGCTGAGCTGAAGCGGATCCTCCGACCCCTGTCACGGGCATTTTCAGTCGAAGCGCTTCGATGTTGCTGCGAGGTTAAGTGAACACCGGGGGGCGCACAAGGGCCGGTTCCAAGATTCCTCCGAGGTGTACGGGGTGACCTGTTCTTATGTGCTGCTTGAAATAAGCGTGAGGTTCTCTTGACACCCACCCTTGCGTCGAATGAGCATCGAAGCGCTTCGAAAGCGCCCTCCCCGCTCCATCGCAAAGGGATCACCACGTGACCGCACCCACGCCGCACACGCCGCCTTTCCGCGATCCGCATCTGCCGTTCGCGAAGCGCATCGACGATCTGCTGTCGCGCCTGACCCTGGACGAGAAGGTCTCCTTCCTGCACCAGTTCGCCCCGGCCGTCGAGCGCCTCGGCGTCGCCGCGTTCCGCACCGGCCAAGAGGCGCTGCACGGCGTGGCGTGGATGGGCCCGGCCACGGTGTTCCCGCAGGCCGTGGGCCTGGGCGCGACCTGGAACCCGGATCTCGTGCGGCGGGTCGGCGAGGCGGTGTCCAAGGAGGTCCGGGCGATGCGCGCCCGCGACGAGCGCGTGGGGCTGAACGTCTGGTCCCCCACGGTGAACCTGCTGCGCCATCCCCTGTGGGGCCGCAACGAGGAGGGCTACTCCGAGGACCCGAAGCTGACGTCCGCGATCGCCACCGCGTACACCCACGGGCTGCGCGGCGAACATCCGACGTACTGGCGCACGGCCCCGGTCCTCAAGCACTGGCTGGCGCACAACAACGAGACGGGCCGGGACGTCACCTCCTCGTCGGTCCGTCCCCGGGTGCTGCACGAGTACGACCTGCGGGCCTTCAAGGAGACGGTCGAGGCGGGCGCCGTGGCCGGCGTGATGCCGGCGTACAACCTGGTCAACGGCCGCCCCAACCACGTCTCGCCGTATCTGCGGGAGCAGTTGCGCGCCTGGACGCGGGAGGAGCTGCTGGTCTGCTCGGACGCGGGCGCGCCCTCCAACCTGGTGGACTCCGAGCACTACTTCGACACCCACGAGGAGGCGACGGCGGCGGCGCTCCAGGCGGGCGTCGACAGCTTCACCGACCACGGCACGGACGGCTCGAAGATCGTCGCCCGGGTCGAGGGGGCCCTGGAGAAGGGCCTGCTGACGGAGGCGGACATCGACACGGCGGTCCGCCGGCAGCTCTCGGTCCGGTTCCGCCTGGGCGAGTTCGACCCGCACTACGACCCGCACGCGGGTACCGGCGAGTTCGACACCCCGGCCCATCGCGTCCTGGCCGGGGAGGCCGCCGAGCAGGCGATCGTGCTGCTGCGCAACGACGGGGTGCTGCCGCTGGCCGCCGACACCCGGATCGCGGTGGTCGGTCTGCTCGCCGACGAGTGCAAGCTCGACTGGTACAGCGGCACCCTGATGCACCGCTCCACTCCTCTGGAGGGGCTGTACGAGCGGTTCGGCGCCGAGCGGGTGGAGTTCGCGGAGGGCGTGGACCGGATCCTGCTGAAGACCTCCGCGGGAACGTTCCTGAAGGTGCCGGGCGCCCCCGGGGCGTCCGACGCGGTGCGCGGCGCCGAGGGCGCCCTGGACCCGGCGCTGCTCGCGGGCCGCACCGACCTCCCGCCGCTGACCACGGACCAGGCCGGCACGGAACTCGCGCTCGCCGAGTGGGGCGAGGGCGTGCTGACCCTGCGCGCGCCCGACGGCCGCTATCTCTCCGTGGCCGAGGACGGCCGGCTGCGCGCCTCCGCCGACCAGCCCGGTGGCTGGATCGTCCAGGAGACGTTCCGTCTGGAACCCCACGGGAACGGTCACCTCCTCCGGCACCTGGGAACAGGGCGCCATGTCTGTGTCGCCGCCGACGGCGTCCGGGTTGCCGAGGAGGACGCCGAGGTCTTCGAGGTCGTCGTCGTGGAACGCGGCGAGGACGCGGTGGCCCGGGTCGCGGCCCGGGCCGACGTGGTCGTGGTCGTGGCGGGCAACGACCCGCACATCAACGGCCGCGAGACCGAGGACCGTACGACGCTGAGCCTCCCGGCCCACCAGGAGCGGATCCTGGACGCGGCCCGTTCCGCGAACGCGCGCACGGTGCTGGCGCTGGTGTCGGCGTACCCGTACGCGGTCGACACGGGCCGGCTGGGCGCGGTGCTGTGGACGGCCCACGGCGGCCAGGCCGGGGGCACCGCCCTCGCCCGGGTACTGGCCGGTGACGTCTCTCCCGCCGGCCGGCTCCCCCAGACCTGGTACGCCGACGACGCCGACCTGCCCGATCTGCTCGACTACGACGTGATCGGCGCCCGCCAGACCTACCTGTACTTCGAGGGCCGGCCCCTCTTCCCCTTCGGCCACGGCCTGTCCTACGCGTCCTTCGCGTACGCCGGTCTGGCGGTGGAGGTCGGGGACGGCCGGGCGCGGATCTCCTGCACGGTCACCAACACCGGGGACATGACGGCCGACGAGGTCGCCCAGCTCTACACCCGCGCCGTGGAGCCGTCGGTCACCCGGCCGCGCCGCGAGCTGCTCGACCACCGCCGGATCACCCTCGCGCCGGGCGCGACGGCGGCGCTGTCCTTCGAGGTCCCGCTGTCCGCGTTCGCGTTCTGGGACGTGGCGCGGGGCGGGTGGCGCACGGAGCCCGGACCGTACGACCTCATGGTCGGCGGCTCCAGCGAGGACATCCGCCTGCGGACGACCGTCGTACTGGACGGGGAGGCGGCCGTCGCCCGCCCCGCCCTCCGCCGCGGCATCGCAGCCGCCGACTTCGACGAGCAGAGCGGTACGGAGATCGTCGACCTGACGAAGGTGTCGGGCGACGCGGTGACGCCCGTCGCCGGCGGCTCGGGCGAACTGGTCTACCGGGCCTGCGACTTCGGGGACGGTACGACGGGCGCGACGGTGACGGTGGCCGGGCACGGCACGGTCGAGCTGTCCCTGGGCGGCGGTGCGGCCGCGGCCACGGTGACGATCGGGACGCCCACGCCGGGTCCGTACGACTATCTCCGCGTCGAGGCGCCCTTCACCGCCGACGGCGTGCACGACCTGCACCTCAGGCTGCGCGGCCCACTGCGGCTGGCGCACGTCGGCTTCTCCGGTTGAGGGTCCGGAGGAAGCCGGCGCAGAGAAGGGGCCCGGCACCGGAAGGCATCGGTGCCGGGCCCCTTCGGGGAGCCTATATGAAAATGGTTCCCATGAGCTAGAGGGCGATCCCCGTCAGGACCAGCACCCGCTCGTACGTGTAGTCGTCCATCGCGAACCGCACGCCCTCGCGGCCCACGCCGGACTGCTTGGCGCCGCCGTACGGCATCTGGTCGGCACGGTAGGAGGGCACGTCGCCGATGACGACTCCACCGACCTCCAGCGCGCGGTGGGCACGGAAGGCGACCTGGAGGTCGTGGGTGAACACGCCCGCCTGAAGGCCGTACTTGGAGGAGTTGACGGCGGCGAAGGCCTCGGCCTCGCCGTCCACCTTCTGCACGGTGAGGACCGGTCCGAAGACCTCCTCGCAGGCGATCTTGGTGTCGGCCGGTACGTCGGTCAGGACGGTCGGCGCGTAGGAGGCGCCGTCGCGCTTGCCGCCGGCGAGGAGGGACGCGCCCGCGGCGACGGCCTCGTCCACCCAGGTCTCGACCCGCTTGGCGGCGTCCTCGCTGACCAGCGGGCCGACATCGGTGGCGGCGTCGGAGGGGTCACCGGTGACCTGCGCCTCCACGGCGGCGACGATACGCGGCAGCAGCCGGTCGTAGACCGAGGCGTCGGCGATGACCCGCTGCACCGAGATGCAGGACTGGCCGCCCTGGTAGTTGGAGAAGGTGGCGATGCGGCCGGCCGCCCAGTCGAGGTCGGCGTCGGACGCGTAGTCGCCGAGGACGACGGCCGCGCCGTTGCCGCCCAGCTCCAGGGTGCAGTGCTTGCGGGGCACCGAGTCCATGATCGCGTAACCGACCTTCTCGGAGCCGGTGAAGGAGATGACCGGCAGCCGCTCGTCCTGGACGAGCGCGGGCATGCGGTCGTTGGAGACCGGCAGGATCGACCAGGAGCCGGCCGGCAGGTCCGTCTCGGCGAGCAGGTCGCCGATGACCAGGCCGGACAGCGGGGTCGCGGGGGCGGGCTTGAGGATGATCGGCGCACCGGCCGCGATCGCCGGGGCGACCTTGTGGGCGCACAGGTTCAGCGGGAAGTTGAACGGCGCGATGCCGAGCACGACGCCCTTCGGGAAGCGGCGGGTGAGCGCGAGCCGGCCCTGGCCGCCGAGGTCGGTGTCGAGCCGCTGGGCCTCGCCGCCGTTGAACCGCCGCGCCTCCTCGGCCGCGAAGCGGAAGACGGAGACGGCCCGGCCCACCTCGCCCCGGGCCCACTTGATCGGCTTGCCGTTCTCGGCGGAGATCAGCTGGGCGATCTCCTCGGTGCGCTCGACGAGGCGCTTGCTGACGTGGTCGAGGGCGGCGGCGCGGACGTGGGCCGGGGTGGCGGCGAACTCCTCGCGCACGGCGTACGCGGCGGCCACGGCCTCCTCGACCTGCGCGTCCGTCGGCACGCTGACCTGGCCGACGAGTCGCCCGTCCCACGGGGAGGTGACGTCGAAGCTGTCCTCGCCGGTGGCCTGGCGGCCGGCGAGCCAGAAGGCGTGGGTGGAAGTCATAGTCGAGTTCCCGGCCCTTCCGCGTTGGGGGTGTGCTGTGGTGTGCGTGTCCACGGTAGGGGCGGCCGGGCACGGCTGGGCTTGTCCGAGTCGTCCTGGTGGACGGCGCGTGTACTACGGTTTGGCGCGGTGGGCGTCCGGCGTCGTGGCCGAGCCCGCTCGGGGGCGGGTCGTCGCGTGCAGGAACAGCCACAGCGCGCCGAGCAGCACCGTGCACAGACACCAGCTGGCCACCACGTCCAGCGGCCAGTGGTACCCGCACCGGACCAGCCCGTAGGACACCGCGAGCACGAGCAGACAGGCCGTGGCGACGACCAGCCGCCGGGCGAGAGCCGTCAGCAGCCACGGCAGCAGGATCATCGCCGCGCAGCCGTAGGCGGCGGCCGCCGTCGCGGTGTGCCCGGAGGGGTAGTAGCCGGTGGCGGGCGGGACGGCGGGCGTACCGGGCCGGGCGGTCCACTCCTTCAGGGGTACGACGATCAGCGGCACCAGCGTCAGCAGGACGATCGCGGCGACCGGCGGCAGCCACCAGCGGGCCGCGCCCGACGCCTGCCCCTGCAGGGCCACGTACACCGTGACCAGCACCAGCACGGGCACCGCCACCTGCACGTTCCCCAGGTCGGACAGCAGCTCGGCGAGCCTGTCCGGGTGGATCAGCGCCCGGCTGAGACGGCCGTCCAGGCGCAGCAGACCGCCGTCCACGACGACCTGCCAGGTGATCAGCGCGAAGAGAAGGGCGGGCAGAGCGAGAAGCGGGGCGAAACGCCCGGCGGATGCGGGCGGGGGCACGGGCACGGCCGTCCCGGGACTGTCCCCGGTCCGCCGGTCGGAGCTGATGGGCATGCCGTACACCCTCTCAGGGACAGGGGCCGCAGGACGCACGCGACGTGTCGGACCGCCGGAACCCGCCCCACGCCCCCGACAGCGCCTCACCTGCTCGCCCGACTCGGCCCCTGACGGGCGGGCAGAGCGCGTACGGCCGCAGAAGCGGCGCGGCCGGCCGCGCCCACCCGGCACAGCTGCACACCTGCGCGGACCGCGCCCCAGACCCCGGCCCTCCAGGACGCCGGGGCCCGCCCAGCGGCCCGGAGGGCCGGAGCCCGGACGGCTCTCCCGACGTCAGCGGGGAGGGCAGGTCCCGTGGTGGCCGGGCGGGGCGTAAGGGCTTGCGTCATGTCAGGCGCGGGGACGCCATACGGCCACGGAAGCGGCGCGGCCGGTCGCGCCCACCCGACGCAACCACCCGCCCGCACGGGCCCGCGCCCACGCCACCCCCGGCCACCGGGCGGCCCGGCACGCCGGGGGCAGCCCGCCCCTTCCCGTCCTTCGCCCGGAGGGCAGGTCCCGCGGTGGCCGGGGCGTGCGGCGGCGACGCGGACGACGGTGGGCAGAAGCCAGGGCCCTTCTGATGGATCTTTGCGGGAGAAGGAGCTGCGTTCGGTGCGTGCTCTCGGTGTGCCGGGCGTCGCGACGCCGCGGAGATCCATCAGAAGGGCCCTAGGGGCGGCTGGTTCTGGTCGGGGTGGAGCGGCGGCGGAGGCGGGCCATGGTTCTCAGCCGGCGTACGCCGATCCGCCGGCCGAGGCCGCCGAGTCTTCTGCGCACGCGCCGCTTGAGCCCCTGCTTGCGCTGCGCCTTCGCGGCGGTGATGTCCAGGCTGAGGTTGCCGTACGCCGTGTAGTACGGCTTGACCGCGAGGCCGGCGCTGCTGCCGCCGGCGGCCGGGGCGAGGTCGTCGGCCTTGCGGGCGCCGTATCTGCGCCGGGTGCTCAGGCCCTGGGTGCGGACGTTGAGGTAGACGTCCCACACGCCCTTGGTCAGCGGGCCGCCGTCGAGGGCCCGGGTGATGTCGATGTCGGCGGTGAAGCCCGCGGTGCCGTGGGCGGCGTCGAGGGCGGGCGCGGGGGCGGGCCGGGTGGGGATGCGCACCTCCCGGCCGTCGCCGCGGGCCCGCAGGACCAGCTCGGTGGCCGGCTCACGGGTGGGCACCCTCTCGATGAAGCCGTGGCCGCGCAGCCGGAGGACGCCGCGGCGTCCCTTGCGCTGCCACTCCACGGCGTCCAGCCGGTCGTCCTGGCGCAGGTCGTCGGTGACGTCGTAGCAGGAGTCGGGGACACCGGTGCGCTCGTCCCGGAAGTGGGGATGGGCCGCGTAGGCGCGGCCGGCGTCCACGACGATGTCGTGCGGGGGCCGCTGCCCGGCCCGCTCCTCCTTCAGGAACTCGACGACCTCGACCAGTTCGCGGCGCAGGCCGTGCCGCGCACAGTGGGCGAAGAGGCGGTGCGGGACGGTCATCCGGGCGTCGAGTTCCGGGGTGTAGAACGCGTCGACGTGTTCCTTGACGATCGCCATGGCCTTGAGCTGCTCGCTCTCCTCCAGCAGCGGGAACCGCCAGGAGAAGGAGTCCAGCAGTCCGCCCCGGAAGGTGCGCAGCAGCGCGGCGTCGCGCACCGGGCCGGGCTCACTGTACGCGCTGATCGCGGCCATGATCCGCCGGGCGGTCTCGAAACGTTTCGCCAGGTCGCTGTAGCTGCTGGTGATGTTGCCGTTGTCGTCGCGCCTGACCTTGTAGTAGCAGTCCTCGTCGGCGACCACCGAGACCACGGAGGCCTGCAGATACGCCTTGGTGACGAAGAGGCGGTCCTCACCGATGCGGATGTCCTCGTCGAAGCGCAGCCCCCGCTCCTCGAGGAACGAGCGCCGGAACAGCTTGTGCGGGGTCAGGGCGTACCAGACGCGGGAGGTGGCCAGGTCGACGACCTCCTGGCTGGCCTCGAACATGGAGCGGGGCACGTCGCAGTCCACGCCCACGTACTTGCCCAGCACCACGTCGGAGCCGTTGCGCTCGGCCATCTCCGTCATCCGGCGCATGGCGTGCGGGCCCAGGTAGTCGTCGGCGTCCAGGAAGAAGACGTAGCGCCCTGTGGCCAGGCCGATCGCGACGTTGCGCGGACCGCTGGGTCCGCCGGAGTTCGGCTGGTGGACGACGCGGACGAGATCCGGATGCTCGGCGGCGAAGCGGTCCAGCTCCTCGCCGGTGCCGTCGGTCGATCCGTCGTCGACGGCCACGCACTCCAGTGTGTAGGGGCCCGGCTTCTGCTCGATCACCGACTGCAGACAGCGGGTCAGATAGGGCATGGCGTTGTACGCGCCGATGACGACCGTGATGGTTGGTTCCGACACCAATTCCCCCCCGGGAACCGTTCATGACAAGTAAGCCCCAGTTTTACCCTTCGTTTACCGGTGTCGCAAAGTCTTCAACTGTTGTGGACGCGTTAACAGTTGATTTCCCGCCACCGGGCGCTCGGCAAGAAAAGAGACCCCGGACAGGGGTCCGGGGTTGTACGCCGTGGTCCGTTCCGGCGGAGGAAGTACGGCGGAGAAGGCGAAGGAGGTCGGCCACCCCGGAACAGGGGGGGAGGTTCCGGGGCGGCCGTCCGGATCGGAACGCCGACCGCCCCGGGGGGTTTGGGGCGGGCGACCGTCCGATCGGTGAGGAGATCCGAAGCCGAGGGCTCCGGTTGTGTGCGCGAGGGCACGGCCAGGTCGAAGCTGGGGAGGCCCCGGCCTGGGGTTCGCCCACAGTCCCCTGTGGGCGGGTGTATCTCTCATCTGGGTAGAACGTACGGCAGCGGCACCCGGTGCGACAGGCGGATCCCCGTCCCGCCATCCACCCCGCACACCTTCTTCACACGGTCTGCCGTCCATGGGAATCAGCTGTGCGGGGCCCCGGCTCAGATGCGCGCCGGAAGGCCGACGCGAGGCCGCCCGGAGGTCCGTCAGACGCGCGCGAAGGCCTGTTCGATGATGTCGAGGCCCTCGTTCAGCAGGCCCTCGCCGATGACCAGCGGGGGCAGGAAGCGCAGCACGTTGCCGTAGGTGCCACAGGTCAGGACCAGCAGGCCCTCCTGGTGGCAGGCCTTGGCGAGCGCGGCCGTGGCCTCCGGGTTGGGCTCCTTGGTCGTACGGTCCTTGACCAGCTCGATGGCGATCATCGCGCCGCGGCCCCGGATGTCACCGATGACCTCGAACTTCTCGGCCATCGCGGTGAGGCGGGCCTTCATGATCGCCTCGATGTTCTTCGCCCTGGCGTTGAGGTCGAGCTCCTTCATCGTCTCGATCGCGCCGAGCGCGCCCGCGCAGGCGACCGGGTTGCCGCCGTAGGTGCCGCCCAGGCCGCCCGCGTGCGCGGCGTCCATGATCTCGGCGCGGCCGGTGACGGCGGCGAGCGGCAGACCGCCCGCGATGCCCTTGGCGGTGGTGATCAGGTCCGGGACGATGCCCTCGTCCTCGCAGGCGAACCACTGGCCGGTGCGGCAGAAGCCGGACTGGATCTCGTCGGCGACGAAGACGATGCCGTTGTCCTGGGCGAACTTGCTGATCGCCGGCAGGAAGCCCTTGGCCGGCTCGATGAAGCCGCCCTCGCCGAGCACCGGCTCGATGATGATCGCGGCCACGTTGTCCGGGCCGACCTGCTTGGTGATCTGGTCGATGGCCTGCGCGGCGGCCTCGGGGCCGGCGTTCTCCGGGCCGGTCGGCCAGCGGTAGCCGTAGGCGACCGGGACGCGGTAGACCTCGGGCGCGAACGGGCCGAAGCCGTGCTTGTACGGCATGTTCTTCGAGGTGAGCGCCATCGTCAGGTTCGTCCGGCCGTGGTAGCCGTGGTCGAAGACGACGACCGCCTGGCGCTTGGTGTGGGCGCGGGCGATCTTGACCGCGTTCTCCACGGCCTCGGCGCCGGAGTTGAACAGCGCGGACTTCTTGGCGTGGTCACCCGGGGTGAGCTCGGCGAGGGCCTCGGCGACCTCCACGTAGCCCTCGTACGGGGTGACCATGAAACAGGTGTGGGTGAAGTCGGCGAGCTGGGCGGAGGCCCGGCGTACGACGGCCTCGGCGGAGGCGCCGACGCTCGTCACGGCGATGCCGGAGCCGAAGTCGATCAGACGGTTGCCGTCGACGTCCTCGATGATGCCGCCGCCCGCCCGCGCGGTGAACACCGGCAGCACGGAGCCCACACCCTGAGCGACCGCGGCGAGGCGGCGGGCCTGCAGCTCCTGCGACTTCGGGCCGGGGATGGCGGTGACGATCCGGCGCTCCTGCGGAAGGGCGGTCATGAGGGGCTCCTGGAGGTTCTGGTGTCCTGGCGTTCTGGGGACGCTTTCCTTCTTTTCTCGCAGGCTAGGACGGGTGACGGGGGGTGGGCATGCTCCATGTGGGCGGTGTCGGCGACGCCGGTTGTCCGCCGTGGACAGTGACACCCGGACGGCGATCGTCGCAGGCCCGGCCGCGTAAGCGGTGAACTCCCCTTGCGGGGGCGTTAGATTGACCGCTGACGGTGCACGGAGCGGCTGGTCAGGGGGCAAGGGCGATGGACAGCGACGGGACGCGGGACGCGCGGGGTACGCATGCGAATCCTGTGCCGCGCCCTGCGGGGCCTCCGCAGATGCCGCCCCGGCCCGCCCACGCGCCCGGCCGGCCGGCCGGGGAGCCCTCCTCCGCCGTCGCCGCGTGGCTGAACGAGGAACGGCCCGCCGCGAAGCCCGGCATCTGGCGCTTCGGGTACCGGCTGCCGAAGGCCGCCCGGCCGGCGGAGCGGCTCGCGCCGGTCACGGTGATCGGCATGCTGGTGCCGCTGGTGGTGGCCCTGGTGCTGTGGTCGCTGTGGCGGCGCGGCAGCCTGCCGTACCAGTTCACCCTGTTGCGGCTGTTCACCCCGGACGACTGGTGGTGGGGCGGCACGATCGCCTCCGCGAAGACCATGGAGGGCGCCGAGGCCCGGGTGGTCTACGACGGCGTGTTCTTCGCGGTCCTCGTCTGCGCGATGGGCCGGCTGGGCAGCTGGCCGGAGGCCCTGCGGCACTTCGTGGGCCGCCGCCCGCAGCCCGCCCGCGCCCTGCTCGCCCTGCTGTGCGCGCTGGCCGCCCTGAGCTTCGTGTTCCCCGGCGCCTTTGGCGTCGGCTGGGACGCGCTGCCCGTCGTCGACCCGCTCTTCTCGCTGGTCGTCCTGATCTCCGGCAGCTACGAGCTGTTCGCCTCCGTCCTGTTCACGGACACGCTGTACGCGGTCGTCACGCTGCTGGTGGTGTGGCCCTTCGCCAGGACCGGCGGCTGGTGGCCGTACCTGAGGGAGCGACTCGCCTCGCGCGACCGCCCGCAGTCCACCACGGCCGCGGTGGAGCTGCCCCCCGCCCAGTGGCCCGAGCTGCGGGACGCCGGGCAGTTCGAGGCGGCCGAGCTGCTGACCGGCGAGGTGGCCGCGGGGCGGATGAACGACGTCGACTGCGCGCGGGTGCGGCGGGCCTGGACGGCGGGCCTGCCCGACTTCCGGGAGACCGTGCTGCGGCAGGGCGGGGCCGCCTGGACCCACCCCTCCGGCGCCCGCGACCTGCCCCGGCGCACCGCACGCCATGACCTGCTCGCCGGTCAGGTGCGCATCGGCCGCTGGGTGGCCGCCGAACGCACCCCGGTCACCTACCACGACGCCGGCGCCGCGCTCGGCCCGGACGTGCTGGGCACCTCGCTGCTCGTGGTCGGCCCGTCCGGCTCGGGCAAGACCCGCACGCTGGTCGAACCGCTGACGGAGGCGCTGGCGCTGCAGGCGCTGACCGGCGGCTGCGCGGTCGTCGCGGTGTCCTCGCCCGGCGGCGGCCCGCTCGGCGCCGACTCCTCCTACGACGTGATCGTCCGGATCGGGGACCCGTCCTCGGTGCACGACCTGGACCTGTACGCCGGGGCCGACGACCCCGACGAGGCGGCCGGGATCCTCGCCGAGGCGCTGGCCGGCGACCTGGAGGCGGTGAGCGGCCAGGGCGCGGCGACCGCGCTCGCCCAGCTGCTCGGCCCCTACCGTGCCGCGCACGGCCGCTTCCCGGGGCCGGCCGAGCTGCGCGAGCTGCTCGAGGGCGAGCCGGGTGCGCTGGCCGCGCTGCGGGAGGCGGTCGCCGGGGACGAGGTGATGCGCCGTGAGCTGGAGGCGCGGATCCGGCAGACGGGCGCCCCGGGCGACCCGGGCCGCGCCCTCGCCGACCGGCTGGCGCTGCTGAACCGTCCGGTGTTCGCCGGGTTCTTCGGCGGGGACGGCGACACGCACCGGGCGTTCTCCCTCCGTGCCGTCGCCCACCATCCGCTGCGGGTCCGCGTGGACCTGCCCGAGCGGGGCCACGAGGAGGCCGGGCGGCTGATCACCCGGCTGGTGCTCGCCCAGTTCCACTCCGTCGTACGCGAGGGCCGGCGCGCGCACTTCGCCTGCCTGGTCCTGGACGACGCGACCGGCGCGGTCACCGCCGACTCGGTGCGCCGGATCCAGCGGCTGCGCGCGCAGAACGCGGGCGTGGTCCTCGCCCTGCGCACCGTCGGCGACGTGCCGGAGGCGCTGCACGGGCCGCTGTACGGGGCGGTGGGCTGCCGGATGGCGTTCTCCGGGATCACCACCTGGGACGGCAGCCGGTTCGCGCAGACCTGGGGCACCGAGTGGGTGGAGACCACGGAGGTCGCCAAGCACACCGTCTTCGCCGACCAGCCGATGACCCGCGCCATCCACGCGCTGCGCAAGCTGGTGACCGGCAAGGCGGTGACCACGGACGCGGTGACCGTGCGCCAGGTCGAGCGGGAGCGGTGGTCGGCGTCCCGGCTGGCGCACGAGGTGCCGCCGGGGCACGCGGTGCTGTCCCTGACGAGCGTGGGGGGCGAGCACACACCGCCGCTGCTGGTGGACCTGCGGGGCTGAAAGGGGCGTACGAGGACCCCTCCAGTGAGGCAGAATCGGCAGAGGCCCTTCCTACGCGGTGGCCAAAGGATCACACTCCCCTGACTGAGGGCCCCATGCCTCCCACGCTCGCCTCGCTCGTCCACCACTCCGCGCTCAAGCTGACCGTGCGGGCCGGTGAGGACCGCCTGGACGTGCCGGTGCGCTGGGCGCATGTCAGCGAGCTCGCGGACCCGGTGCCGTACATGGAGGGCGGGGAGCTGCTGCTGATCACCGCGCTGAAGCTGGACGCGGAGGACCCGCAGGCCATGCGGCGCTATGTGAAGCGCCTGGTGGGGGCCGGGGTGGTCGGGCTCGGCTTCGCCGTCGGCGTGAACTACGACGACGTGCCGAAGGCGCTCGTCGACGCGGCCGAGCAGGAGGGCCTGCCCCTCCTGGAGGTGCCCCGGCGGACGCCGTTCCTCGCGATCAGCAAAGCGGTGTCGGCGGCGATCGCAGCCGATCAGTACCGTGCGGTGACGGCCGGGTTCGCGGCCCAGCGGGAGCTGACGAAGCAGGCCCTGACCGACGGCCCGGAAGGGCTGCTGGCCGCGCTCGCCTCGCAGGTCGACGGCTGGGCGGCGCTCTACGACGCGTCGGGCGCCGTCGTCGCGGCCGCCCCGGAGTGGGCGGGCCGGCGGGCGGCCCGGCTGACGGCGGACGTGGAGCGGCTGCGGGAGCGCCCGGCGCCGGCGTCGGCGGTGGTGGGCGGGGCGGGGCCGGCCGAGAGCGCGGAGACGGCCGGGAACGCCGACCGGATCGAGCTGCACACCCTGGGCACCGGGCGCCGCCCGCGGGCCGCGCTCGCCGTGGGCACGGCGTCCGCCCTGGGCACGGCCGAGCGGTACGCCGTCCACTCCGCGATCGCCCTGCTCACCCTCACCACGGAGCGCTCCCGCTCCCTGCACGCGGCGGAGCAGCGCATCGGCACGGCCGTCCTGCGCATGCTCCTGGCGGGCGAACCGGACCACGCCCGCGCCGTCGCCGGCGACCTGTACGGCAAGCTGCTGGACGCCCCGTTCCGGGTGCTCGTGGCCGAGCCGCCGTCCACCGCCGAGCCGGACGCCGACCCCCTCGGCGCCCTCACCGAAGTGGTCGAGTCCGCCGCCGCCCGTTCCGGCGAGGCCGTCCTCGTGGTGCCCGAGGGCGCCCGGCTGGTGGTCCTGGCGGCGGACGGCGGCGCGGCCGTCGCGGCGGTCGCCCGCCACACGGCGGCCCTGGAGGGTGCGCGCTCCGGCGGCGAGGGGCGCGAGAGCGAGGAACCGGTCGTCGGCCTGTCGGCCCCGGCCGGTCCGATAGCGGCGGCGGCCGCGTACCGGCAGGCCGAGCAGGCGCTGTCGGTGGCGCGGCGCAGGGGCAGGGTCCTCGTCGAGCACGAACAGCTCGCGGCGGGCTCGGTGCTGCCGCTGCTCGCGGACGACGCGGTGAAGGCGTTCGCGGACGGTCTGCTGCGGGCGCTGTACGAGCACGACGCGACCGGCCGCGGCGACCTCGTCGCCTCGCTGCGCGCCTGGCTCTCCCGTCACGGCCAGTGGGACGCGGCCGCGGCCGACCTGGGCGTCCACCGCCACACCCTGCGCTACCGGATGCGCCGCGTGGAGGAGATCCTCGGCCGCTCGCTCGACGACCCGGACGTGCGGATGGAGCTGTGGCTGGCGCTGAAGGCGACCTCGGCGGACGGCGCCTCGTAAGGGGCGGGGGCGGCGCGTCCCTTACGAGGACGGTCCCCGCCTTCCCCGCGGCCCCCTGCTCCCCGCCTCCGCGGGCGGTCAGTCGTCCCCTCCCGCCGCCAGCTCCGCCGCCGCCTCGTGCATCGCGAGTTCGAGCAGGACCGGGTCGGTCAGGGTGCCGGAACCGTCCGGCGGGACGAGCCAGCGGATGGTGCCGGTGGAGCGGTTCGGGTAGGGCACGACGATCCAGGTGCCGGCCCCGGCCGTGCGGATGCCGGTGCCCAGCCAGCGGGCGGCCGTGCCCGGCGGCACGAAGAAGCCCATGCGGTGGTCACCGAAGTCGACCAGCACGGGCCCGGGCCGGTCGAGGACGCGGGTGAGCACGTCGAGCGTGGGGTAGCCGAGCTCGCCCGGCAGGATCAGTACGTCCCAGGCCCTGCCCGCCGGCAGCAGCGCGACCCCCTGGGGGTTGCGCTCCCACTCCCAGCGGCAGGCCTCGGGATCCGGTGCGACGGATGCCAGCCATGCGGCCGCCGTCTTCGCCCCAGCCATGAGAGGACCTCCCTTTCTCCCGTGGACGCGATCGCGTCACGAGGGAGAAGAGGGAGGTACCCGGCGGGCATTACGCGGGTTTTTGTCACCCGATAGGGTGAACCGGGTCAGCTGTCGAAGCCCAGCCCCAGCCGGTCCATCGCCTTCAGCCACAGATTGCGCCGGCCGCCGTGCGCGTCCGCCCGCGCCAGCGACCACTTGGTGAGCGCGATCCCGGTCCACGCGAACGGCTCGGGCGGGAAGGGCAGCGGCTTCTTGCGCACCATCTCCAGCGAGGTGCGCTCGGTCCGCTCCCCCGCCAGCAGGTCCAGCATCACCTCGGCGCCGAAGCGGGTGGCCCCGACGCCCAGGCCCGTGTACCCGGCCGCGTAGGCGACCCGGCCCTGGTGGGCCGTGCCGAAGAACGCCGAGAAGCGGGAGCAGGTGTCGATCGCCCCGCCCCAGGCGTGCGTGAAGCGGACACCCTCCAGCTGCGGGAAGCAGGTGAAGAAGTGTTCGGCGAGCTTGGCGTACGTCTCCGGCCGGTCGTCGTACTCGGCGCGGACGCGTCCGCCGTAGGGGTAGATCGCGTCGTAGCCGCCCCACAGGATCCGGTTGTCGGCGGACAGCCGGAAGTAGTGGAACTGGTTGGCACTGTCCCCGAGGCCCTGGCGGTTCTTCCAGCCCACGGCGCCGAGCTGCTGCGCGGTGAGCGGCTCGGTCATCAGCGCGTAGTCGTAGACCGGGACGGTGTACGACCGCACCCGCCTGATCAGGTTGGGGAAGATGTTCGTGCCGAGGGCGGTCTGCCGGGCCCGGACCCGCCCGTACGGCGTGCGTACGGCCGTTCCCGCCCCGTAGGAGGTGAGGTCGAGCGCGGGGGTGTGCTCGTAGACGCGGACGCCCAGCCGCAGGCACGCCCGTTTCAGGCCCCAGGCGAGTTTGGCGGGGTGCAGCATGGCCACGCCCCGCCGGTCGTACAGGCCCGCCTCGAAGGTGGGCGAGGCGACCTGTTCGCGGACCGCGTCGGCGTCGAGGAACTCGATGCCGTCGGCGAGGCCCTTGCGCTCCAGTTCCTCGTACCAGTCGCGCAGTTCCCACGCCTGGTACGTCTCGGTGGCGACGTCGATCTCGCCGGTGCGCTCGAAGTCGCAGTCGATGCCGTGCCGGGCGATCGCCGCCTCGATCTCGTCGAGGTTGCGCGCGCCCAGCTCCTGCAGCTTGTGGATCTCGTCGGGCCAGCGGGCCAGCCCGTTGGGCAGCCCGTGGGTGAGGGAGGCCGCGCAGAATCCCCCGTTGCGGCCCGAGGCGGCCCAGCCCACCTCGCGCCCCTCCAGCAGCACCACGTCCCGCAGCGGGTCGCGCTCCTTCGCGACGAGCGCGGTCCACAGGCCGCTGTAGCCGCCGCCCACGACCAGCAGGTCGCAGGTCTCGGCGCCGGTGAGGGCGGGCTCGGGACGGGGCTTGCCGGGGTCTTCCAGCCAGTACGGGACCGGCTGGGCTTCAGAGAGTGCCTTGGTCCAGCGGGTGTCTTGTGTGCCACGGCTCATGGCGCTCGGGGCCATGATTCCAACTCCCTACGAGGGTTCCGAAAGGCTCAGGCGGCCTTTTGTTTCCGGCGGCGGTTGCCGATGACCATCGAGCTCAGGACGAGCAGTACGGCGACGAGGAACATGGTCGTGCCGATGACGTTGATCTGGACGGGCGTTCCGCGCTGTGCCGAGCCCCAGACGAACATGGGGAAGGTGACGGTCGAGCCCGCGTTGAAATTGGTGATGATGAAATCGTCGAAGGAGAGCGCGAAGGCGAGCAGCGCGCCCGCGGCGATTCCGGGGGCCGCGATGGGCAGGGTGACGCGCAGGAACGTCTGCGCCGGTCCGGCGTAGAGGTCCTGGGCGGCCTGTTCCAGCCGCGGGTCCATCGACATGACGCGCGCCTTGACGGCCGTCACGACGAAGCTGAGGCAGAACATGATGTGCGCGATGAGGATCGTCCAGAACCCGAGCCGGGCACCCAGGTTGAGGAACAGGGTGAGCAGCGAGGCGGCCATGACGACCTCGGGCATCGCCATCGGCAGGAAGATCAGCGAGTTGACGGCGCCGCGCGCGCGGAAGCGGTAGCGGACCAGTGCGAAGGCGATCATCGTGCCGAGCACGGTCGCTCCGACCGTCGCCCAGATCGCGATCTGGAGGCTGAGCGACAGCGAGCCGCACATGCCGGCGACGCCGCAGGGGTCTTTCCAGGCGTCCGTGGAGAACTGCTGCCACTGGTAGTTGAAGCGCCCCTTCGGTTTGTTGAAGGAGAACACCGTGACGACGACGTTGGGCAGCAGGAGATAGCCGAGTGTCAGCAGTCCCGCGATGACGACGAGATTGCGCCTGAGCCAGTTGACGAAGGGCATTTAGACCAGATCCTCCGTCCCGGACCTGCGGATGTAGAAGGTGACCATGAAAAGGATCGCCGCCATCAGGATGAACGACAGCGCCGCGGCCGTCGGATAGTCCAGCACGCGCAGGAACTGCGTCTGGATCACGTTTCCGATCATGCGGGTGTCGGTGGAGCCGAGCAGTTCCGCGTTGACGTAGTCGCCGGCCGCCGGGATGAAGGTGAGCAGCGTGCCGGAGACGACGCCCGGCATCGACAGCGGGAAGGTGACCTTGCGGAAGGTGGTGATCGGCTTGGCGTACAGATCGCCCGCCGCCTCGTGCAGCCGCCCGTCGATGCGTTCCAGCGAGGTGTAGAGCGGCAGGATCATGAACGGCAGGAAGTTGTACGTCAGACCGCACACGACCGCGAGCGGTGTGGCGAGGACGCGGTCGCCCGCGGTCCAGCCGAGCCAGCTGGTGACGTCCAGGACGTGCAGCGTGTTCAGGGCGCCGACGACCGGGCCGCCGTCGGCGAGGATCGTCTTCCAGGCGAGGGTGCGGATCAGGAAGCTGGTGAAGAAGGGCGCGATCACCAGGATCATGATCAGGTTCCGCCAGCGTCCGGCGCGGAAGGCGATCAGGTACGCCAGCGGATAGCCGAGCACCAGGCAGAGGACCGTGGCGGCGGCCGCGTACAGCACCGAGCGCAGGAACTGCGGCCAGTACGCGGTCAGCGCGTCCCAGTAGGTCGCGAAGTGCCAGGTGACCTTGTAGCCCGCCTCCAGGGAGCCCGTCTGCACGGACGTGGAGGCCTGGTAGATCATCGGCAGCGCGAAGAACACGATCAGCCAGAGCAGGCCGGGCAGCAGCAGCCAGTACGGCGTCCAGCGGCCGCGTTTGCGGGGCGGCTTCTTCTCGGGGGCCGTCGGGGAGAGAGGCGGGGGCGCCTCGGTGAGGGTCGCCATCAGACCGCCGCCTCTTCCTCGGTGCCGGCGTCGATGTCCTGGGTGGCGTCCAGGCCGAAGGTGTGGGCCGGGCTCCAGTGCAGGACGACGTCCGCGCCGGGGACCAGCCGGGCGTCGCGGTCGATGTTCTGGGCGTAGACCTCGAACTCGGGGCAGACCTGGCTGTCGATGACGTACTGGGTGGAGACGCCGATGAAGGAGGAGTTGGCGATCTTCCCGGAGATGCGGTTGCGGCCCTCGGGGATCTCGCCGGCGTCGTCGGCGTGGGTGAGGGAGATCTTCTCCGGGCGGACCCCCACCAGCACCTTGCCGCCGGCCGTGGCCGGCGCGGAGCAGCGGGTCCCGGGCAGGACGAGCTTGCCGCCGCCCGCCTTGAGGACGATGTCGTCGCCGTTCTTCGTGTCGACCTCGGCCTCGATGAGGTTGGAGGTGCCGAGGAAGTTCGCGACGAACGTGGTCTGCGGGTTCTCGTACAGGTCGGTGGGCGAGCCGAGCTGTTCGACGCGGCCCGCGTTCATCACCGCGACCGTGTCGGCCATGGTCATGGCCTCCTCCTGGTCGTGCGTGACGTGTACGAAGGTGATGCCGACCTCCGTCTGGATCCGCTTGAGCTCCAGCTGCATCTGGCGGCGCAGCTTGAGGTCGAGGGCGCCGAGCGGTTCGTCGAGGAGGAGCACCTGGGGGTGGTTGATGAGGGCGCGGGCCACGGCGACGCGCTGCTGCTGGCCGCCGGAGAGCTGGTGCGGTTTCTTGCGGGCCTGCTCGCCGAGCTGGACGAGCTCCAGCATGTCCTCGACCTGCTTCTTCACGCTCTTGATCCCGCGCCGGCGCAGACCGAAGGCGACGTTCTCGAAGATGTCGAGGTGCGGGAAGAGGGCATAGGACTGGAAGACGGTGTTGACCGGGCGTTTGTACGGCGGGAGGGCCGTGACGTCCTGGTCGCCGAGGTGGACGGTCCCGGAGGAGGGTTCCTCCAGGCCGGCGATCATGCGCAGGGTGGTGGTCTTGCCGCAGCCGGAGGCGCCGAGCAGGGCGAAGAAGGAGCCCTGCGGGACGGTCAGGTCCAGCGGATGGACGGCGGTGAAGGAGCCGTAGGTCTTGCTGATGCCGGAGAGGCGGACGTCGCCGCTGCCGTTGTCTGTGGTCTTCATCGTCGTCACGCCCCAGTGAGCTTCGCGAACTTTGCCTCGTAGGCCGTCTCTTCCTTCGAGCTCAGGGAGCGGAAGGCGTGGGACTTCGCCTGCATGGCCTTGTCGGGGATGATCAGCGGGTTGGCCGCCGCGTCCTTGTCGATCTTCGCGAGCTCGCCCTGCACTCCGTCGACGGGACAGACGTAGTTGATGTAGGCGGCGAGCTCGGCGGCCGGCTCGGGCTCGTAGTAGTAGTCCATGAGCCGCTCGGCGTTCGTCTTGTGACGTGCCTTGTTGGGGATCAGCATGTTGTCGCTGGACGTCAGGTAGCCGCTGTCGGGGATGACGAAGTCGACGTCGGGGCTGTCCGCCTTGAGCTGGACGACGTCACCGGCCCAGGCGATGCAGGCCGCGAAGTCGCCGCTGGTGATGTCGGAGGTGTAGTCGTTGCCGGTGAAGCGGCGGATCTGGCCGCTGTCGACGCCCTTCTGGAGGCGGGCGATGGCCGCGTCGAAGTCGTCGTCGGTGAACTTCCCGGGGTCCTTGCCCATGTCGAGCAGCGTCATGCCGACGCTGTCGCGCATCTCGGTGAGGAAGCCGACGCGGCCCTTCAGCTTGGGGTTGTCGAGCAGGTCGGAGACCGACTTCACCTCGACGCCGTCGAGCGCCTTCTTGTTGTAGGCGATGACCGTGGAGATGCCCTGCCAGGGGTACGAGTACGCCCGGCCCGGGTCCCAGTCGGGGCTGCGGAACTGCTGCGAGAGGTTGGCGTAGGCGTGCGGCAGGTTGGACGCGTCCAGTTTCTGGACCCAGCCCAGCCGGATCAGACGGGCGGCCAGCCAGTCGGTGAGGACGATCAGGTCGCGGCCGGTGTCCTGGCCCGCGGCGAGCTGCGGCTTGATCTTGCCGAAGAACTCGTTGTTGTCGTTGATGTCCTCGGTGTACTTGACCTTGATGCCGGTCCGCTCGGTGAAGGCGTCGAGCGTGGGGTGGTGCTTGCCGCTGTCGTCGACGTCCATGTACTCGGTCCAGTTGGAGAAGTTGACGGTCTTCTCCGTGTCCGAGTGGTCCTCGGCGGACGTGCCGCCCTCGGTCTTGCCGGCCGCGGGGATCCCGCAGGCGCTCAGCGCCCCGAGGCCGCCCAGGGTGAGCGCGCCGCCGGCGGAGGCGCGCAGCAGCGACCGGCGGGTCATGGCCGCCCTGCCGTTGCGGAAGCTGCGCCGTATGGCGGCCACCTGGGCCGGGCTCAGGCGGTCGGGCTCGTACTGCTCCATGCGCGTGGTGCCCTTTCGGGAGGTTCGGCCGTGGTCGGCGGCCCGGTTCCGGTCGCTAACAGTCCCCGAAGACGGTGCGGTGCCAGGGTTTCCGGGCCACCGCGGTGTTATCGAACATAACGTGCTTGATCTGGGTGTACTCGTCGAACGAATACGCTGACATGTCCTTGCCGAAGCCGGAGGCCTTGTAGCCCCCGTGCGGCATCTCGCTGATGATCGGGATGTGGTCGTTGATCCACACGCACCCCGCCTCGATCTCGCGGGTCGCCCGGTTCGCCCGGAACACGTCCCGGGTCCACGCGGAGGCCGCGAGGCCGTACGGGGTGTCGTTGGCGAGCCGGATGCCCTCGTCGTCGCCGTCGAAGGGCAGGACCACCAGCACCGGCCCGAAGATCTCGGACTGGACGACCTCGCTGTCCTGGGTCGCGTCCGCGATCAGGGTGGGGAGGTAGTACGCCCCCTTCCCGAGGTCGCCCTGGGGCGCCTCGCCGCCGGTCACCACGCGCGCGTGGGCACGCGCCCGGTCGACGAAGCCGGCGACGCGGTCGCGCTGCACGTGCGAGACGAGCGGACCGATGTCGGTGCCCGCGGCGAACGGATCCCCGACCCGGACGGTCTCCATGAGGGCGGCCGTCCGCTCGACGAACGCCTCGTAGAGGGGCCGCTGCACGTACGCGCGCGTGGCGGCCGTGCAGTCCTGGCCGGTGTTGATCAGCGCGCCCGCGACCGCTCCGTGGGCCGCGGCCTCCAGGTCCGCGTCGTCGAAGACCAGGAAGGGCGCCTTGCCGCCGAGTTCCAGATGGAGGCGCTTGACGGTGGCGGTGGCGACCTCCGCGACGCGCTTGCCGACGGCGGTGGAGCCGGTGAAGGAGGTCATGGCGACGTCGGGGTGCGCCACGAGGTGTTCGCCGGCCTCCCGGCCCGTCCCCGTGACGATGTTGATCACACCGTCGGGGATGCCGGCCTCCGTCGCCGCCTGGGCGAACAGGAGGGAGGTGAGCGGGGTGAGCTCGGCCGGCTTCAGGACGATGGTGTTGCCCGCCGCGATCGCCGGCAGGATCTTCCAGGCGGCCATCTGGAGGGGGTAGTTCCAGGGGGCGATGGAGCCGACGACGCCGATGGGCTCGCGGCGGACGTACGAGGTGTGGTCGCCGGAGTACTCACCGGCGGACTGCCCGGCGAGATGGCGTGCGGCACCGGCGAAGAAGGCGGTGTTGTCGATGGTCCCGGGGACGTCGAACTCACGGGTCAGCTTCAGCGGCTTGCCGCACTGCAGGGACTCCGCACGGGCGAACTCCTCCGCCCGGTCGGCGAGGACGGCGGCGAAGCGGTGCAGGGCCTCGGAACGCTCGGCGGGGGTGGCCCCCGACCAGCCCGGGAAGGCGGCGCGGGCGGCGGCCACGGCCACGTCGACGTCGGCGGCCGAGGCCAGCTCGTAGCGGTACACCTCCTCGCCGGTGGCCGGGTCGACCACGGCGTGGGTGTGTCCCGAGGTGCCGTGGGTGAGACGGCCCGCGACGTACTGAGCGCCGTCCGCGAAGCGTTCCCGTGCGGGGAACCTCTCGGTGGTGTCCGGGGTGGCGGTGCCCGGGTTCTGCATGTCGCTCTCCTCCGCCTTCGCCCCGCGTGGTGCGGGGGCGGGTGGCGTAGCTCCAGCTTGATTTGAGTGCCGATCCTGACAGAGCAATGGCACTCCAACAAGTGATTCCGTTGTTGCCTTTTGGTTACGCGACGGAATCTGTCGACCAGGTGTCGAGTCGGGGCGGAAAAGGCAGGACGCAGTGTCAGTGGTGCCTGCCATGCTGGCGTGCATGGAGAAGATCGATTGCCGGGAGGCCCTGGTCAGGGAGGTCCGGGCGGGGGCGAGGATCAGGTATCTGCACTTCTGGGGACACCGGCCGAGGCCGGACGGCCGGGTGGGCCCGAGCTGTCTGAGCCAGTGGTGGCCGTCACCGTTCGTGGTGGACGGGGTCTCCTACGCGACGGCCGAGCACTGGATGATGGCGCGGAAGGCCCGGCTGTTCGGCGACGCGGAGGCGGAGCGGCGGGCGCTCGCCGCCGGTCATCCCTCGCAGGCCAAGAAGGCCGGGCGGCTGGTGCGCGGCTTCGACGAGGCCGTGTGGGAGCGCGAGCGGTTCCGGATCGTCGTCGAGGGCAGCGTCCACAAGTTCGCCGCGCACCCGGAGCTCGCCGCCTTTCTGCTGGGCACGGGCGAGCGCGTCCTGGTCGAGGCCAGCCCCGTGGACCGCGTCTGGGGCATCGGCCTCGCGGCGGACGACGAGGCGGCCGACGACCCGGAGCGCTGGCGCGGCCCGAACCTGCTGGGCTTCGCGCTGATGGAGGCCCGGGGGCGGTTGCGGGGCGAGTGAGCCGGGGGCCTCACACGGAGCGTGCGACGGCCGGGGCCGGGGTCTGTTCCCGGGATCGGTCCGGCGCCACCCGGCCGTCGCCATGAGGCACGACCGGCTTGCCGATCTTGCCCCCGGGATGCCGTACGTGCTGAGCGCGTCCGGCTGGTAGTTGAGTTCCTGCCCGGGTGTCGGGCAGCGCGCACGTGCCCGACGCGGATGTCCGCGCCCGGCAGGTCCGGTTCGATCGGCGCCGGCGGCGGGGTGCCCGGCCGGCCCGGTC
This sequence comes from Streptomyces sp. NPDC000345, assembly GCF_042898825.1. Classification (NCBI taxonomy): domain Bacteria; kingdom Bacillati; phylum Actinomycetota; class Actinomycetes; order Kitasatosporales; family Streptomycetaceae; genus Streptomyces; species Streptomyces sp. NPDC000345. The sequence goes on along the minus strand of NZ_JBIAZE010000011.1, from coordinate 247,435 downwards.
CGCGGTCGGCCGGCTCGGCACCCGCAGCGCCTTGAGGACCGTTTGTGTCTCCCGTGTCTTCACGGACACGGCCTGGCTAGGCGGGGGCCAGGATCACCAGGACGCCCAGACCCACGCCGAGGACAATGCCCGCGATGCCGCAGATGATGCCGGCCAGCGCCTGGCCCGGGTTGGTGGCCTCGCCGCGGCGGGCCTTGCGGCGGCCGATCGCGCCGAAGACGATGCCGAGGATGCCGATGCCGATCGCCAGCGGCCACAGGCAGAAGATCACGGCCGAGACGATCCCCAGCACCATCCCGGCCACCCCCATGCCGTTGCTCTCGCCCTGCGGCCCACCGGGCCAGTAGGAGCCGCCCGGGGGCGGGGCGGGGTAGCCGTAGCCGTAGCCGCCGGGGTAGCCGTAGGGGACCTGTCCGGGGCCGTCCGGGGAGATCGGCGGCGGGGGCACGGCGCCGGTGGGGGCGGCGGGCGGGGCGAAAGGGCTGGGCGGCGGCGGGGCGAAGGGCGGCGTGAAGGGGTGGGGCGGTGAAGGAACGGTGCCGGGGGTGAAGGGGTGGGGCGGCGGACCGCCCGACGCCGTGGCGGGGTCCGGCGGCGGGAAGGAGGCGAAGGAGCCGTTCACCGGCGGGGCGACGGGACTGGCCCAGGGCTGCGGGCCGCCGCCGGCCGGGGCCTGCTGCGGCCCGGCGTCCGCGGGCGGCTGCGGGGTGGCACCGGGCAGGGACGTGACCGTCAACCGGTCGTGCGCGGAGGGCGGCGCCTGGTCCCGCGGTGCCGGCGGCGCGATCTCGGCGAGGGTGCGGCCCGGCCCGTCCTGGGTGCCGTCGCCGGCCGTGGCCGAGGGGTCCGGTGCGGGATCGGCAGCCGTCGGCGCCTCGGCCATCGGCGGCTCGTCCGCCGGCGCCTTGTCCAACCGCACCCTGTTCGCGGGGTTCGCGGGAGCGTCCCGCGGCCCTTCGACCGACCGCGCCTCGGGAGCCGCGTCCCGCGGGCCGGCCGCCTCGTCGGCGGCGGGCGCGGGCCACGTTTCACGGCCGGCGTCACCGGCCGGAGTCGGCGCGTCGTCGGACATGCGCGGGTTCCCCTCTGTTCTGTCGAACGTCCCGTCATGCTACGGCCCGTGAGGCCGGGGGTGAGGCGCGAGGGGCCCGGGGCCGCGGGCCCGGCGGGCGCACCCCACGACTTCCGGCCACGGGCCGGCCGCCCCTCTCCCCCGGCTCCCCGCCTACGATGATCCTGACTCACCGATCAGCCGATCACCCGCGTCCCGTCCGGCCCTTCCTCACGGCCCGGGGCGCCGTCCCGGGGAGGACCCCTTGACCGACCGCCTCGACGCCTCGGCAGCCGCCGCGTCCGGCACCGCCACCGGCCCCACCGCCGCCGGTGCTCCCGCCGGCCCCACCGCCGCCGCTGCCGGTGACACCGCCGGTGCCCGCGATCTGCACGCGTTCATCGCCGGACTGCCCAAGGCCGAACTGCACGTCCACCACGTCGGCTCCGCCTCCCCCCGCATCGTCGCCGAACTCGCCGCCCGGCACCCCGACTCCAGGGTGCCCACAGACCCCGAGGCCCTGGTCGACTACTTCACGTTCACGGACTTCGCCCACTTCATCGAGGTGTACCTGTCCGTCGTGGACCTCATCCGCACCCCGGAGGACGTCCGGCTGCTGACGTACGAGGTCGCCCGGGACCTGGCCCGGCAGCAGGTGCGGTACGCCGAGCTGACCGTCACGCCGTTCTCCTCGACCAGGCGCGGGATCGACGAACTGGCTTTCATGGACGCCATCGAGGACGCCCGGAAGGCGGCCGAGGCGGAGTTCGGGACCGTGCTGCGGTGGTGCTTCGACATCCCGGGCGAGGCCGGGCTCGAGTCCGCCGAGGAGACCGCGCGACTCGCCACCGACGACCGGATCCGCCCCGAGGGGCTGGTCTCCTTCGGGCTCGGAGGTCCCGAGATCGGCGTACCGCGCCCGCAGTTCAAGCCGTACTTCGACCGGGCGATCGCCGCCGGGCTGCGGTCCGTGCCGCACGCCGGCGAGACGACGGGGCCGGAGACGGTGTGGGACGCGCTGATCCATCTGCGGGCCGAGCGCATCGGGCACGGCACCAGCTCGGCGCGGGACGAGAAGCTGCTCGCGCACCTCGCCGAGCACCGCGTCGCGCTGGAGGTGTGCCCCACCTCCAACATCGCCACGCGCGCGGTCCGCACGCTCGACGAGCACCCCCTGAAGGACTTCGTGCGGGCCGGGGTCCTGGTCACGATCAACTCCGACGACCCGCCGATGTTCGGCACCGACCTCAACAACGAGTACGCCGTCGCCGCCGGCCTCCTCGGCCTCGACGAGCGCGGCCTCGCCGGCCTCGCCAGGAACGCGGTCGAGGCGTCCTTCCTGGACGAGGCCGGCAAGAGCCGGATCAAGGACGAGATCGACACCTTCACGGCCGGGTGGCTCGCTCCCTGAGGACCCCGGACACAATGGGCTGCATGCAGACCCTGACTGCCGTGGCCCATCGCGGCGACCCCTACCGCTTCCGGGAGAACACGCTCGACTCGCTGCGTTCCGCGCTCGCCCTGGGCGCGGACGCCGTCGAGTTCGACGTACGCCTCACCAGGGACGGCGTGCCCGTGCTGCTGCACGACGCGACGCTGAAACGGCTGTGGGAGCTGGACCGGCCGCTGGCGTCGCTGTCGGCCGCCGAGGTGCGGGGGCTGACGGCGGGCGCGGTGCCCACCCTCGCGGAGGCGCTCGCGGCGACGGACGGCAGCCGGGTGATGCTGGACCTGCCGGGCACCCGGGAGGTCCGCACGGCGCGCCGCGTCGTGGACGCCGTCCGGGACGCGGGGGCGGCGGACCGCGTGTACTACTGCGCCGACGCCGCCGCCATGCTCGCCGTCCGCGCGGCGGATCCGTCCGCGGAGATCGCGCTGACCTGCACCAGCCTGGCCCCGCCGCGGGCCGGGCTGCTCGCGGCGGTGAAGCCACGCTGGCTCAACTACCGCTTCACCCTGGTGGACCGGGCCCTGGCCGCCCGCGTCCACCACGACGGCTACCTGCTGTCCGTCTGGACCCCCGACACCCGCCGCTCCATGCGCCGCCTCATCGACCTGGGCGTCGACTCGATCACCACCAACCGCGTCGACGTCCTGACCGCGCTGCGCGAGCGGGGCTGACCGCACGCGCTACACGCGCGAGCGCTGGGCCACGGTCGCCGGGTCGGACGGGGTCCCGCGGGTCAGGTACTGCGGTACGGGGGTGTCGTCGCCGCCGGTGTCGCGGACGAGGCCGTAGCGCACGGCCCCCTGGGCCGGACCGTGGGTGAGGTCCTCCTCCGCCTCGTCCCACGTGGTCGGGAAGACGTTCAGGCCGTAGTCGGCGCCCCGCTCGTTCACCGTGAGGGTGACGCGGCCGTCGACGTAGAAGTACTCGTTCTGCCACATCTGCTGGGTGCCGTCGGGCAGGACGGCGTAGCCGGTGGCCGAACTGCCCATGCCGGTGGCGGTGGGGTCGGTGCTGCTGACGGGGTCGTCCATGCGGCGGCCGCCGCCCGAGGCCACGTGGAAGACCTTGCCCCTCAGGCCGGTCCAGCTCGGCATGACCAGGGCGCCGGCCCGGTACTGCGGCGAGATCTGCCAGCGGACGAGGACATAGCCCCGGCCGCTGAGCGTGACGCCGTCCCCGCGATGGTTCAGCGTGGCGTGCGCGCCGCCGGTGCTGGTGACGCCGGATCCGGGCCGGTGCGGCAGGGCCGCGGGCGGGGTGTCCGGGTCCGGCGCCCGGTCCACGGCGTCGACGACACTGCCGTAGCGGGACGACGTCCCGCTCGCCGACGGGGAGGGAGAGGGGGACGCCGACGGCGAGCCGGAAGGGGACGGGCCGGGTGTGCGCGACGGCCCGGCGGACGTGCTCACCGCCGTCGGGAGGGTGGCCGCGCGCGGGGGCGGGTCGTCGGGTGTCCGTACGGCGACGTAGGCGCCGCCCGCCGCGAGGGTCGCGCCGGCCGTCACCGCGACGGCGGGCTTGGTCAGCACGCCCAGCACCTTGGCGGTCCAGCCGACGGAGGTCGCGGCCGCCGCGGTCTTGCCGCCGAGGCCGAGGGAGAGGGTGAAGCCGACCGGGACCGGCACCAGCGCGATGCCGGCGAGCAGCCGTTCCGCCGGCACGACGGTCTCGCGGGTGCCGCCGCAGTAGCCGCAGCCTCGGATGTGCCGGGCCAGCCGTTTGCGCCAGACGGAGTCGGGACGGCCGTTCCAGCGGGCGGTCAGGTCGCGCAGGCCGGGGCAGGCACCGTCGAGGGCGCGCACGATGCCGCGGGAGACCTCCAGGCGCTCCTTCACCCGCTGGACGCGCACGGCGGCGTGCTGCCGGCTGATGCCGACGGCCGCGGCCAGTTCACGCCGGGTGAGTTCGCCCGCCACCTCCAGCCACCACAGGGACAGCAGGTGCCGGTCCTCGTCGTCCAGCCAGCGCACCGCCTCCGCGACCTCGCGCCGCTGGCCCTCCAACTGCAGCTTCAGCACGGTGAGTTCGGCGAAGTCCGCGGCGCCGTCACGGGCGGCGCTCTCGTCGAGGTGCCGGTCGGTCCTGCGGCGCGCCCGGTCGCGGATCTGCCGCATGGCGATGGCCACCAGCCAGGAGCGGAAGCTGTCGGGGTCGCGCAGCGAGCCGAGGTTGCCGACGGCGCGCAGCATGGTCTCCTGGACGACGTCGTCGACGTCGGCGTGGCCGTTGAGGGCGCGGCCGACGACGTTGTAGACCAGCGGCAGCCAGCCCGCCACCAGTTCGTCCAGCGCGTGCCGGTCACCGGCCTGCGCGGCGGCGATGGTGGCGCGCCAGTGCCGGCCGGCCTCGGCGTCGGCGTACGTCCTCATGCCCGCACCCTCTCAGCCGGGGCCCCGTTGTCGGCAAGGTCGCAGATCACACCCGAGGGGACGGCCGCAGCGGCCGCGGGATAACACTTTTTCCGGCACCCGTAGGGGCCGACCCCGACAACTCACCGGTCGACGGCGGCAGTTGCTCCGGGTTCGGTCAGGGGCGGGTGCCCTCCCCGGTGAGGATCCGTTCCCGCGCGCCCCGGCGGAAGATCGTCACGAACCTTCCGGTCACCGACCCGTCCCAGGAGAGTCCCCGTATGCGTGCTCGCCGCCGCACCACCGTTCTCGCCGCCTCCCTCGTTCTCGCCCTCGCGGCGGCCGGGCCGCTGGCCGCCGCCCCCGCCTTCGCCGCGCCCGCCGTCCAGCAGGCGGCCACGCTCGACGAACAGGCCCTGACCGCCGCGCTCGCCGGACTCCCGGACGCCGACGCGACGGCCGCCCTGGTCCGCGTCGGCGGCACCGACGGCAGCTGGCGCGGCAGCGCGGGCGTGCACGACCTGGCGAGCGGCACGGCGGCGGACCCGGACGCCCGGTTCCGGGCCGGTTCGACGACGAAGGTGGTGACGGCGGCCGTCGTCCTGCAGCTCGCGGCGGAGGGCAGGGTCGGCCTGGACACTCCGGTCCAGCGCTATCTGCCGGGGCTCCTGGGGCGGGACTTCGAGCCGATCACGGTACGCCGGCTGCTGAACCACACCAGCGGCATCCCGGCGGGCGACGGCCTCGGGGACTCCTTCGAGGAGCTGTACGCGCACCGCTTCGCGTACCAGACCCCGCAGGAGGTGGTGGCCTCGGCGGCCGCGAAGGGGCCGGAGTTCGCGCCGGGGACACGGCAGCACTACCTGAACATCAACTACACCGTCCTCGGCCTGCTGGTCGAGAAGGTGACCGGGCACACGTACGCCTCGGAGGCCGCCCGGCGGGTGTTCCGTCCGGCCGGGATGACCCGGACGTACTTCCCCGGTACCTCCCCGCGCATCCTCGGCCCGCACAACCACGGCTACCAGACGGTGGGGAGGGCCGACGGGACCACGGAGTTCGTCGACGTCACCGAGTGGATCCCCGCCGACGAGGCGGCCGGCGGCATGATCTCCACGACCGCGGACCTGGAGCGCCTGCTCACCTCCCTCTTCCGGGGCCGGCTCGTCCCCCGGCCGCAGCTGCGGGAGATGTTCACGGTCCCGGCGGGTATCGAGGGCGCCACCTACAGCGCGGGGCTCCAGCGCTTCGAGTACGGGGGGAGGGTCCTGTGGCTCAAGACGGGCGCCCGGTACGGCTACAGCACGATGCTCGGCGCGACCCGTGATCTGAGCCGCTCGCTCGTGTACTCGGTCAACTCCACGGACGCCAAGGGGGAGGGCATGAACCCGGTGGCGCAGCGGATCGCCCTGGCCGCGCTCAGGTAGCGAGGTACCCCCTAGGGGTATAACCTGGAGGCCGTATACCCCCTAGAGGTATCCAGTCACGACGGGAGCCCGCCATGAAACCCCTCCGGACGATCGGTGCGTTCACCGCCGCGCTCGCCGCGGTCTTCGGCGCCGCCTACGGCATCGGGGCGGCCTTCGGGCCGGGCTCCCCACCACCCGCGCCCGCCGCCCACGGGGAGGCGCACTCCGGGGCGGCGCGACCGACCGGCCTCACCCCGGCCGGCCTCCAGGTCTCCGAGGGCGGCTACACCCTCGACCTGGCCACGAAGAGCCTGCCCGCCGGACGGCCCGGCACCCTGCGCCTCACCGTCCGGGACGCGCACGGCGACCCGGTCACCGCGTACGAGACCGAGCACACCAAGCAGCTCCACCTGATCATCGCCTCCCGCGAGCTCACCGCCTACCGCCACCTGCACCCCACCCGGGCCGCCGACGGCACCTGGAGCGCACGGGTCGGTCTCCCGGCCGCCGGCTCCTACCGCGTCCTCGCGGACTTCCGCCCGGAGGGGGCCGAGGAGGGCCTCACCCTGGGCGCCGACCTCACCGTCACCGGCTCCTACGCCGCCGAGCAGCCGCCCCCGCCCTCCGCCACGACCACGGTCGACGGCTACACCGTCACGCTCGGCGGGAGCCTCGAGGCCGGCGAGGAGAGCGACCTCGCCTTCACCGTCGAGCGCGGCGGCCGGCCGGTCACGGACCTCCAGCCGTACCTCGGCGCCTACGGCCACCTGGTCGCCCTGCGCTCCGGCGACCTCGCCTACCTGCACGTGCACCCGCACGACGAGGCGCGGGCCGGCCGTATGTCGGGGCCCGAGGTCTCCTTCGCCGCGACCACGCCCAGCGCCGGCACCTACCGGCTGTTCCTGGACTTCAAGGCGGGCGGCGCGGTGCACACGGCGGCGTTCACCGTGCGCACCGCGCACTAGCGAGCGGCCGCGCGCCGCGTACGAGAGATCACGGGTTCACCGCAGCGGTTCCTCCGGCGGCACGTTGCGCACCCCCGGCAGATGTCCGTCCAGCTCCCCCGGCTCGAACCGGCACATGCCGACCGCGTGCCAGAACTCGCCGGTGACGTCCCCCTCGTACTTGTAGCCGCCGGACGGCGCCAGCGCGGCCCAGCCGCCGGGCAGTCCGACCAGGGTGGCGCGCAGGAGCGCCGGGCCGTCGGCCGGGACGTCCCACAGGCGGACCGTGCCGTCCTCACCGCCGCTGGCCAGCAGCGAGCCGTCGGGGCTGAAGGCCACCGCCAGCACGCGCCCGGTGTGACCGCTCAGCACGGCCGTCCCGCGGCCGGTGTGCGCGTCCCAGAGGCGGACCGTGCGGTCGTCGCCGGCCGTCGCCAGCAGCGGACGCAGGGGATGCGCGGCGGCCGTCCACAGCTTGCCGGTGTGCCCGGACAGCCGGTGGACCGCCGCCCCGTCCCGCCAGACGACGGCGTCCCCGTCCCAGGAGGCGCTGGCCAGCCAGGAACCGTCGGGTGCGAACGCCACCGCGTAGACCCGGTCGGTGTGGCCGTCGAGGACGGCGGTGATCCGGCGCTCGGCAAGATGCCACAGGCGCACCTTGCGGTCGTCGCAGCCGGTGGCCAGGATCTCCCCGTCGGGCCGGAAGGCGATGGAGCGGACCCGCCCGAAGTGCTCGCCGATGGTCACGACATGCGCCCCGGTGGCCCGGTACCACAGCCGTACGGTGTCGTCGTCGTTGGCGGTGGCGAGCAGTTCGCCGTCGGGGCTGAACGCCTCGGCCCAGACGTGGTCCGTCTCGACGTCCATCTCGCGCTGGTACTCACCCGTCGAGGCGTTCCACAGATACATGTCGCCGTCGCTGCTCGCGGTGGCCAGCAGGCTGCCGCCGGGACTGAACACGGCCGAGACCAGCCGGTCGCTCTGGCCGGTCAGCTCCCGCAGCCGCCGTCCGGTGGGAGGCTCCCACAGCCGGATCACGCCGTCGTTGCCGCCCGCCGCGAGTATCGAGCCGTCGCCGCTGAAGGAGAGCGTCCCGATCCGCCGCCCGTGGCCGCGCAGGATGCGGCGGCCCTGGCTGGTGGCGGGGTCGTGGAGCCGTACGACACCGTCGTTGCCTCCGGTCACCAGGACCGCGCCGGCGTCCGGGGCGGGGGTGTCGCCGTGCGGGCGGAACTTGCAGACCCAGACCGAGCCGCGGTGCTCCGCGGGCTGCCGGGTGAGCGGCACGGCCACCGAGTCGGCCTCCGGCGCGACGCGCCACAGCCGGACCACGCCCTGGCTGTCCCCGGCGGCGAGCAGCGTGCCGTCCGGGTCGAAGAGCACCTGGTACACGGCACCCCGGCAGCCGCCGAGCAGACCGGCGCCCGCCCCCGCGGCCAGGTCCCACAGCCGTACCTCCCCCTCGGTGTCCCCGCTCACCAGGAACCGGCCGCCGGGATGGAAGTCGAGGGTGTAGACCCGGCCCGTGTGCCCGGTGAACTCGTGTCGCAGGCGACGGCCGGCGAGGTCCCACACCCGGACCGTGCCGTTGCGCCGCCCGTCGCCCCGGTCCCCGGTGGCCAGCAGGGTCCCGTCCGGGCTGAACCGCGCCCGGTACACGGCGCTGCGGTGGCCGGGCAGTTCACCGGCCGGCCGCCCGGTCGCGAGGTCCCACAGGCGTACGGCGGTGGAGGCGTCCCCGGTGACCAGGGTGGCGTTGCCCGGTCCGAAGGCCACGGTGTAGACGGGCGCGGCGTGTCCGGGCAGCCGGTGCAGCGGGGTGCCCGAGGCGGTGTCCCAGACCGTGACCACCCCGTCGGCGTCGCCGGTGGCCATCAGGGAGCCGTCGGCGTCCAGAGCGACCGGCCAGACCCCGCGCGGGTGGATCTCCAGCAGGTGCAGACAGCGGCCGGAGACGGGGTCCCACAGCCGTACGGTCCCGTCGGCGCTGCCGGTGGCGAGGACCCGTTCGCGGAACTTGACGGCGTAGACGCGGTCGGTGTGGCCCTCCAGGGTGCGCAGCGCGGTGCCGGTGACGGCGTCGCAGACCAGCACCCCGCCGTCCTCGGCGCCGACGGCCAGCAGTTCGCCGTCGGGACTGTAGGAGATGGGCTCGGGCAGCCGGCTGGTGCGCATGTCGAAGCCGTACGGGACCCCGACCGCGGAGGGCCGGAAGCCTGAGTCGACGGCCATGCCCGGGGCGAGGGCGGCCGACGTCAGCTCGGGGGCGGCCGGCAGAGCGGGATCGGTGGTGGCCCGGATCAGCGCGGCCCGCTGCCAGCGGCCGCCCGCGATCCGGGCGCCGGTCAGATCGGTGCGGATCAGCCGGGCCCGGCGCAGGTCGGCGCCGCGCAGATCGGCGCCGGAGAGGTCGGCGCCGTCGAGCCGGGCGCCGGTCAGCCGGGCCTCGCGCAGGACCGCGCCGGAGAGGTTGGCGCCGACCAGCCGCGCGTCGGTCAGGTCGGCGCGGGTGAGGTCGACGCCGGAGAAGTCCCGGTAGGAGAGGTCCTCCCCGGCGAGCGCGGCGCCCCGCAGATCGGTGTGGGCGGGCACCCGCAGCCGGGAGAGGATCTTCACGGCGTTGGCGCGGGCCACCTCGTCGTCGCCGTCGAGGGTGCGTTCGGCCCATTCCTGGCAGGCACGGTGGTCGGCGAGGTCGCACAGGAACTCCACGGCGAGCTGGCTCAGCGGACGCCGGCCGAGCAGGGCGCTGTCCCCGGCGACCAGCCGGAGCGCGCACTCGCGGGCGATGAGCCACTCCACCACCGATCCGTGGATGAACCGGAACACCCCGTCCTCGCTGCGCACCAGCAGGCTGCCGGAGCCGACGGCGTGCGCGGCCTGGCCCGGGGAGAGGCGGCTGCCGGCGAGCCCGGTGAGGGTCTCGGCCACGTCGGTCAGCTCGTCGAGCCGCAGGGATTCCTGACCGCTCTGCCACAGCCGGAGGGCGAGCGCGGTCACCGCGTTCCACAGCTGGTCGAGGCTGAGTCCCGGGGCGCGGCCGGGGCCGCCGGCCCGGTGCTGTTCGAAGGTGAGCCAGGCGGTGAGGACCTCCTGGTAGAGCCCCGCGGGGCTGAGGGCGCGGCCGGCTCCGGCGACCGCGCGCAGCTGCTCGTCGTCGAGGTCGGCGACGAAGCCCAGCAGGCGGGGGTTGCGGCACAGGGCGAGCAGGTCGGGGATGGCGTCGAGGAGGCGCAGTCTGCGGTCGGCGGCGCGCTCGTCGCCGTCGTAGCGGTTGACCAGGTAGGAGTGGATCTGCTGCGGGGTGAACTCCTGGACCGCGAGGACGCGGCGGTGCGGGAGCATGCCGACGCGTTCGCCGAGGGCGGTCAGCACCTGGCCCTGGGAGCGGAAGTGCTGGGTGCGGCTGCTGACGACGATCTTGGCGCTGTCCACGGCGGAGTCCAGCAGCACCTGGAGGCGTTCGGCGGCACGGTCGTAGGTGACGCGGGTGACGAGTTCGTCGAAGCCGTCGAAGAGGAGCACGATCCGGCCCTGCTGGAGCATGTACCGGAAGGCGCGCAGGTCGATGTTGTCGACGCCGTGCGCCGCGAGGTGGGCGGCGACCAGGCCCTCGAAGGAGTAGGCCCGGTCCAGCGCGTTCAGTTCCACCAGCAGCGGGACGAGATGCGGGAGTTCGGCCGGGATGCGGCGGGCCAGCTCGCGCAGCGCGAACGTCTTGCCGTGGCCGAAGTCGCCGAGCAGCAGCAGGAAGCGGCCCTGGTCGGAGTCGAGGAGCCGGAGCATCTCGTCGACCAGGCCGTCGCGGTCCTCGGCGTCGAGCCGCTCCACCTCGCGGTACCGCTGGGGCAGGTACATGCCCGGGGGGTAGCGGGGGTCGGTGCGCAGCCGTTCGTTCTGGGCGCCGACGTAGGCGCGCAGGTCGAGGAGCCCCTGGAACTCGGTGAAGCTGCGCACCCGGACGCCTCTGCGGCGGGCGTGGTCGCGCAGTTCGCGGGTGGGCGGCGGGCCGTCGTGGACGAGTTCGGCCTCGGTCTCGGCGTCGGCCGCGTGCACCAGGGCGACGACCCGGTCGACGTCCTGTTCGGCCGGGGTGCCGATGTGCACGACGACGCGCTGCTGGCGGACGAAGCCCGCCTGGGTCCAGGTGACGAGGAGTTGGGGCACGGGGCCGTCGACCTGGCGGAGCTGGGCGCCCTCGTGCCGGGTGCGGCAGACCTCGGCGACGCGGGCGAGCAGCACCTCCGCCGCCGACGGCACCGCGCGCGGCTCCGGTTCGGGGGTGGTGGGCACGGCCGGGTCGCGGGGGGAGTCGTCGGGCGGGAACACGCGGTGGACGCGGCGCCACTCGACCCGGTCGCGCCGCGGTTCACCGGGGCGCGGCCAGGTCGCGAGACCGTCCCGGCCGATGCGCAGCAGCTGGTGCCGGGCGGGTCCGGTGGCGCCGAGCAGCGGCAGTTCGCCGGAGGCGGTGGCGAGCGCGGGGCGGCCGCCGGGTCCGGCCGGGCCGTGCAGCAGCAGGTGGAGGCGTGGTGCGGTGAGCCGGGCCAGCACCTCGGTGTCGCACAGCGGCCCGGAGCCGTCCTGGGCCGCGCCGTGCGGCACCCCCGGCCGGGCCGTCCCCGGGGCGTGGCGCAGCGCGCCGATCCGCAGCCAGCCCTCCTCCTCGTAGGGTCTGAGGGCCTGGGCGAACCAGGCGGCCTGTTCGGGTCCGACCATGCCGTACTGGTCGTCGGGCCGGTGGCTGTACGCCATGGAGGAGTTGAGGCCGGCGACGACGGTGTGCAGCTCGGGGACCGGGAACAGGGTCCAGGGCTGGTCGCTGTCGAAGACGGCGTCGAGCCCCTGGTAGAGCTCCTGGAAGACCCGGGCGAAGTGGCGCCACTTGGGCCAGTAGGGCGGCCGGGGCGGCATCTCGTCGGCCTCGCAGGTACTGAAGTAGGCCCGGCAGGCGGCCTGGTTGACGTCGTGGCCGCCGGGGACGAGGGCGACGCGGTGCGGTTCGAGGCCGAGCAGGGCGCGCAGGCCGGTGAGGAAGGCGAGGGCCTGGTCGAACTCGCGGGGGCTGCCGGAGGCGGTGAGGTCGCCGGTGACGACCAGCAGGTCCGGGGAGGGCGCTCCCGCGTCGGCGAGCTCGACGAGGTCCCCCCAGATCGCCGCCTGCAATTCGGCCGGTTCCTGTCCCCGCCCGAAGGCCGGCCCGGCGAGGTGCAGCACGGTGACGGCCTCGCGGACCGTCGCTTCCCCGGCGGCCCTCGGATAGACCGGCGGCGCGGCGGGCCTGCGCCGGCCGGCCCAGCCGGGACGCCCGAGCGGCCGGCCGGTGCGCGGGGCGACCGGTACGGCGGGGGCGGGCGGCACGGGCTGTCCGTTCCCCGGGTAGTCGGGGCGCAGAGCGGGCCGGGCCCGGCCGTCGAGGGCCTGCCGGACCCGGGTGAGCAGCAGGTCGCGGGCGGCGGACGGGTCGGTGACGGGCACCAGGTCGACGTAGGTGATGGTGGCGAGCAGCCCCTCCACCGGGATGTCCTCGACCCGGACGGTGATCAGCCGCCGCTCGGGCAGGTCGGGGTCGGCGCGCAGGGCGGCCTGCCACTCCATCCGGCCGTACCGGGACCGCTCGTAGTTGCGCGAGAGGACGGCGATGACGGCCGCGGACTCGCTCACGCCCCGGTCCATGAAGTCGACGAAGTTCGTGCCCGGCACGAAGTCCCAGGCCTGCAGGACGGTCCGGTACCCGGCCTCCTCCAGCGTCCAGGCGATCCAGGACGCCCACCGCTCGTCGGCGGGCGAATAGCTGACAAAGAAGTCCAACGGCCCGGTGTCACCGGTCATCTGACGGTCCCCCATATATTCATGATGCAATGGACGAGCGTCGTTTTGGGCTGATTTCACGCCAACCCCCTGGTCACACGGCAGCACATGTGTGCGACCCTTCCCCCGTGTCTGTCTTACGGCGTCTGCATGTGCTGGACCGGGTGGCGATCGGTCTGCTCGTGACCGGACTGGTGTGCGTGGCCTCGGGGCTGCTGCCGGTCGCCGACGCGGGCGACGCGATGAGCCGGATCGCTCCGCTGCTGGCGTTCCTCGGCACGGTGATCGTGCTGGCCGAACTGACCAGCAGGGCCGAGGTGTTCGACGTGGTGGCGGCCCGGGTCGCACGGGCGGGGCGGGGCAGCTATCCGCTGCTGTTCCTGCTGTGCGTGGCGTTCGCGTCGGTCACGACGATCGCGCTGAACCTGGACACCACGGCGGTGCTGCTGACACCGGTGATGCTGGCGCTGGCCGCCCGCGTCGGGATCGCGGCGGTCCCGCTCGCCATGACGACGGTGTGGCTGGCGAACACGGCGTCTCTTCTCCTGCCCGTCTCCAACCTGACGAACCTGCTGGCCGCGGACCGGGTGGCGCTGTCCTCGCTGGGGCTCGCCGGCCGGATGTGGGCCCCGCAGCTGGCGGCGATCGCGGTGACGACGGCGTGTCTGTGGGGGTTCTACTGGCGCCGGGACCGGCGGGCTCCCGCGCCGCGGAGGCGCCCGGGGGGCGGGCCGGGCGCGGCCCGGGTGGAGGAGGTGCGCGCGCCGGGCCACGAGGGCGCCGACCGCTACCTGCCGCCCGGCGTGCACCGGCCCGCGGACCCCGTCGTGTTCCGTGCCTGCGCGCTGGCCTGCGGGGGTTTCCTGCTGGCCATCCTGGTCGCGGACGTGGAGCTGTGGACGGCGTCCGCGACGGCCGCGGCGGTGGCCGTCGCGGTGTTCGCGGTGCGTGACCGTCCGGCGCTGCGCTGGTCCCTCGTGCCGTGGCGGCTGCTGGTGATGGTGCCCGGCATGTTCCTGGTGGTGGAGACGGTCAACGCCCACGGTCTGCACGAGCTGCTGGCCTCCGCGGTGGGCCACGACGGCGGCACCCTCGGCCTGTTCCGCGCGGCGGCGGTCGGCGCCGGACTGTCGAACGTCCTCAACAACCTGCCCGTCTACCTGGCCGGCGAGGGCGCGGTCCCGGCCGGCAACCACGACCAGCTCCTCGCCCTCCTCATCGGCACCAACGCGGGCCCGGTGGTGACCCCGTGGGCCTCCCTGGCGACCCTCCTCTGGTACGAACGGTGCGTCGCGTACGGCGTCCGCGTACCGATGGCCCGCCTGATGGCCACGGGCGCGGCCCTGGCCCTCACCTCGGTGACGGCCGCGGTGACGGCACTGGCGGCGACACGCTAGCCCCGGCACGGTGACGGGCGAACCGGCCTGACGCTCCCCGACACCGCGCCGGCCGTCACCCCGGCGGGGCCTCGGCGAGGGCGCCGGCGGCGACGCGCTGGGCCCCGCACGGTGACGGGCGAACCGGCCTGACGCTCCCCGACACCGCGCCGGCCGTCACCCCGGCGGGGCCTCGGCGAGGGCGCCGACGGCGACGCGCTGGGCCCCGCACCGGGACCGGCGGCACGGCTGGTGGGTGCGGATGCCGGGGCGGTCGGCGTGGCGGTGGGCGGCTCGGGGACGGTGGCGGTGGGGACGTCGGTGGGGCGCGGGCCGGGAGCTACGGCGTGCTGCCGAGGAGTGGGGGTGTGGACGCCGCCGTCAGGTTCAGCAGGGTGGGGAGGATCTCGGGGCGGCCCGCGACGAAGGTGCGGTTCGTGTCGGGGCCGGTGAAGGCGGCGGTGAACTCGCTGCCGTCCAGGTGCCGCAGGGCCACCCCGGCCTCACGGGCCAGCAGGGCGCCGGCCGGCAGGTCGATCGCCTCCGCGCGGTAGCCGACGAACCCGTCGATGTCGCCCCGGGCGAGCATGGCCCAGGCGGCCAGCGGGGCCCAGAGCTGGAGCAGCCGGCGGGAGCGCAGTTCCAGGGTGTGCCGCAGGGCGCGGGCGGCGGGGTCGTCGCGGCGCACCGCGTGGCCCTGGGTCCAGGCCAGGAGCGGTCCGGAGGGGGAGGACGGCCGGGGGCCGGGGGCGAGCCGGCCGGCCGGGCCGTGGGTGCCGGCGCCGTGCCGGGCCGACCAGGTGCGTCCGGTGACCGGCTCGTGCACCACACCGACCACCGGCACGGCGTCGACGCACAGGGCGATGCCGACGACGTAGACGGGCAGCCCGATCACCACGTTGTTGCTGCCGTCGAGGGGGTCCACCAGCCAGGTGCGGGCGCCTCCGTCCCCGGCGGCCACGTCTCCCGTCTCCTCCGCCAGGATCCGGTCGTGCGGGAAGTCGGCGCGGATCCGGTCGACGATCAGGCGTTCGGCGAGCAGGTCCAGATCGGTGACGACATCGCCGTGTCCGCCCTTGGGGCGGGCCGCGAAGCCGTCAGGGAAGCGGGAGCGCAGCAGCGCCCCCGCCGCCTCGGCGGCCGCCACGGCCGTACGGCACTCGGAGACGAAGCCGGCCGGGGAGGCGGCGGACGGGTCAGCGGGGAGGGCGTTCGGGCTCATCGATCCTCCTGAGCGCGGCCTGGGCGATCCGGGCGGTCTGGGCCGCGTCGCACATCCTGCGGACCACCCGGTGGCCCGGGGCCCGCAACGGGCCCAGGGAGAGGTCCGCCCGGCCGGGCAGCGTCCGCCCCAGCACCAGGGTGGCGGTCGGACGGCCGTCCGGCACCGCGGTGGTGTGGAACTCACCCGCCGGCAGGGCGTAGGTCTGGCCCCGTGAGCTCGTCTGCCCGGCACCCGGCACACAGCGCACCAGCCGCCGTGTGGGCCGCAGTTCGTCCACGCCGGTGGGCCGGCTGTGTACCTCGAACACCCGGTGGGTGGGCTGCGCGGTCTCCTCGGCCACCCCCATCAGCCGGTTGTCCAGCTGCCCGTACAGCACGGTGCTGATCAGGTCCCAGCTGTGCGAGTGCACTTGATGGTGCGTCAGGATCGGGTCCGTCGGTCCGAAGACGTGGACGCAGACACCGTCCGGTCCGTCCCGCAGCACGGGCAGACAGACGAACCCGAGTGGATGGCGCACCGCGCGCAGTTGGCGGCGGCCGGACACGACCTGCCGCAGTTCCGATGCGGCGTGCCGCACCAGCTCGGCGGTCTCACCCCGCCGGGCGGCCCGTTCCAGGGCCGGGTAGTCCATGGTGTCCCCCTCGCCGGGCCGAAGAAGGGCGCTCACCTGCGGTAGGGATCCTCCGCGCGCAGCGCCTTGTCGATGATGTCGCCGACGTCACGGTCGGTGTAGCTCGTCGGCAGCGGCAGCCCGAGCCGGTCCAGGAGCCGTCTGACCTCGTCGACGGTCGGTTCGTCGCTCAGCTCGGTGGCCTCCCGCAGATCGAGCTTGACGGCCTGCTCGCGGCTCTGGTGCAGCTCGGTGACGTAGTAGTCGTACAGCGGCCGGTCCCGCTCCACGCAGAGGCTGACGCGGCGCGGGTCGTCCTGGGTGATGATCAGGCAGGTGTCGGACAGGTCGAAGCGCAGGGCGGGGGCCACGGAGCTCAGGTGCACGTCGATCTCCAGGGTGTCCAGCCGCTGCCGGTGCCAGCCGGCCGCCAGGACGGTGGCGTACGACTCCTTGCGGGTGCGTTCGGTGGTCCAGCCGCCGGTGTCGCCGTGGCCGAAGGTGCGTCTGAAGCGGGCGTAGGCCTCGCAGACCCGGTCGTCGGCCGGGTTGACGATGTCGATCTTCATGCTGAGGGCGCGGCGCTGCCGCTGGGCCTCCAGCACGCACTGCGGGAGGGTGACGGCCCGCAGGTAGGTGCCGGTGCCGCCCTTGAACACCCAGCGGGAGGTGGAACGTCGGGCCTGTTCGTGCGCCAGGCCCACCTCGGGACCCGCCAGGGTGCGCACCATGGCCAGGTCCTCGATGGCCCGCCCGGTCGCGGCGGTGGCGGCCCGGATGTCGGCGATCCGCCGCCGGCGCTCGGTCAGCGAGCCGAAGACCAGGGCGGCCAGCACCAGCAGGATGGCGCCGGACACGATGTCGTTGTCCTTGTCGAAGCCCTTGTCCGTGATGTCCAGCAGGCCGACGGTCAGGGCGACGCCGAGGGCGACGACGCCGTCCGCGTTCCTGACCGCCCAGGCGATCGAGTCCTCCAGCCTGCGTCCTGACGGCTGCGGTGTGCTGCGCGACACGTCCCCCACCCTCCCCCGACGGCGACTTCCATGGTAGGAGCATCGACCGGCCGACGGCTACGGCGTGCAAATCGGCCTCAGCGGCGCGTACTTGACGCCGAGGGCGCTTCCGAGGGTGCGCCGGTACCGGTGGACGAGCGGCTGCCGGTGGGAACGGCACCGCGGCTGTCGCCCGTGTCGCGGGCCTCGACGCCGCGGGTTTCCCCGGCGGGGGCCGGGGCGCTCGGCCGGGGGGTCGCCGACCGGTCGGGCACGGTCGACGGACCGGGTGTGGCCGACGTGTCCGGTGCGGTCGGGGTGCCGGGGCCGGCCGACGGGCTGCTCGCCGGCGGCGGGGCGAGCGGCACCGCCGGACGCGCCGGTGCGTCGTGCGCCGTCAGCCGCAGCGGCAGCAGTACGGCGAGCGCGGCGACGGCGCAGGTCGCGCCGACCCCGGCCGCCGCGCGCAGCACCCGGCGGCGGGCCGCGCCCCGGCGGATCTCCGCGTAGCGGCCGGGCGGCGGGGCGAGGTGTCCGTGGGCGGGCCGCAGGACGACGGTGAGCGGGTCGTCGGGGTCGGGGCGGTCGAGGTCCGGGCCGTCGTCGAAGTCGTCAGCGGGTGTGATCAAGGCTTCTCCTCAAGTGGGCGCGGAGCAGTTCGCGGGCCGCGTGCAGGTCGGCCTTGACGGTCCCTTCCTTGCGCCCGGTCAGCACGGACACCTCCCGGATCGGCATGTCAGCGTAGTAGTGCAGCATGATCGGCACGCGCAGCCGGTCCGGCAGCGACTGCACGAGCAGACGGACCGACGGGTCGTCCGCCTCGGCCGGCGGGTGCGTCGCGGCCTCGGCGGTCGCCCGGCGCACGGCCCGGCGTTCGCGCTCCAGCTTGCGCCAGTGGTCGCGGACCAGGTTGGCGGCGGTGACGTAGAGGAAGCCCTGGGGTTCCGCCACGGACGTCCAGCGGGCCCAGAGCCGGGTGAACGCCTCCGAGGCGATCTCGTGGGCGGTCCCGTCGTCGTCGACGAGCCGGCGGCACCAGCCGGCGAGGCGTGGGTAGAGGGCGGCGAACAGTTCGGACGCCGCCCTCTCACGCTCACGGGAGCGAGCGGGCCGTTTCAACGTTCTCCCGCGGAGGTCAGGGCTGCGAAGACGATCACGTTGTCTCGGTATCCGTCCCCGCTGCGGGGACCTCCGCACGTGATGAGACGCAACTCCGGCCGGTCCACGTTCCCGTAGACGTCCTCGGTCGGGAAGTCCGCCTTGTCGACGGTCCGTACCCCGGTGACGGCGAACTCCGCCGTCGTGCCGTTCCCCAGGCGCGCCGTGATCCGGTCGCCCCGGCGCAGCCGGTCGAGGTGCCGGAAGACGCCGTCGCCGTACTCGCCCACGGTGACATGGCCGAGGATCACCGACGGTCCGGTCTGCCCCGGCGTCGGCGAGTGCCCGTACCAGCCCGCCCGGTCGTGTGCCTCGACCGGGGGCACCCGCACCGTGCCGTCCGCCGCCAGCCCGAGCCGCATCACCGCGGTGTCGACGCCGATGGCCGGGATCCGCAGCGCGACCGGCACCGAGCGCGCGAGGGGCCGCGCGGCCCGCCCGGTCCGCGAGGGGGACGCCGGGGACGTACCGGGGGCGGTGCGTGCCGTGGACCGGTCCGCGGGCCGGTCCGTGGCCCGGTCGGACGGGGAGCCGCCGCAGCCCACGAGCAGGACGGCGAGGACCGCGGCGGCCGCGGCGCGCCTGGAGAGGCGGCTCATGCGCCGGTCGCCCTCCGGCGGCGTACGACGAGGACGCCGGCGCCGGCCGCTGCGCACACCGCGGCGGCCGCACCGCCGCCGATCAGCCCGCCGTGGCCCTCGGCGGTCTCCCCCACGCCGGTGTCGGCAGCGCCCCTGGGCACGACGCCGACCTGGCTCGGCACGGCGGACGGGGCCGCGCCGCGGTCCTCCGCGGGGGCGGGGGTGGCCTCGGCCGCCTCGGTGCCGCTGGGCACGGGGGTCGCCGTCTCGTCGGCGAACGCCGGCGCCGCTCCCGCCAGCAGGGCGGTGCCGAGGGCCAGGGCGGCGAGGCCCGTTCGGGACATGAGTCGCATGTGTCGCTCTCTTTCATCGGTCCGTTGACGGATCGAGCGGAGAGACGAGGCAGCGGGGACACGCGTTGCAAAGAGATGGCAAAGTCGCCGTGCGCCCGGACCGTGCCCGCCGTGAGCCAGGCCGGAGGGCGGGCACGAGAAGGCGATTCTTCCCGCTTTTTCACGCCCCGCCGGGGCGAATTCCCCCGATGCCTCGGGAGAATTCGTGGTGACCCTGTGCGCGAGTCCTGGAGCACACTTGCGGCGGTTTCCGCCGTGGCGTAGTCACGTGAATCATGAACCTGTTCACCCGTGCTGCGTCCCGGCGCCGCCCGGCTCCCCCCACGAACCCCCAACTCCCCCACGACCTCGCGGCGTTCGCTCCCGGCGGCGGACTGCCCGACCCCGCCCTGGCGGCGCTGACCGGGGAATGGATGATCGACCCCGCACACAGCCGTATCGGTTTCTCCGTCCGCCATGCCCTGGTGACGACCGTGCGCGGTGCTTTCACCGAGTATCAGAGCCGGCTCTACTTCGACGGCCGGAATCCCGCCCGCTCCCGCGCCGAGATCATCCTGTCGACGGCTTCCGTCGACACGGGGGTGGAGCAACGCGACGCCCACCTCACCGGCCGTGACTTCCTGGACTCCGCCGCCTATCCGCGCATGCGCTTCACGAGCACGGCCGTGCGGCTCGACGGCAACGATGTCTACCGCATGACCGGCGACCTCACCATCAAGGACACCACCCGCCCCGTGGATCTGGAACTGACCTACATCGGTCACGTCACCGACCCCTTCGGCTACGAGCGGGTCGGCTTCGACGGCACGACCACCATCAACCGCTCCGAGTGGGGTCTGACGTACAACCAGCGACTGGCGGAGGGCGGCGCGATGGTGAGCGAGAAGGTGCGTCTGCAGTTCGACATCGCCGCCATCCGCACGATCCCGGGCGGCTGAGCGAGCGGCACCGGCCGCGCACCGGAGCCGGTGTCCTACAGGCCCACGATCGCGTTCCACCGTCGGGCGAACTCCGGGCGTTCCGTGGAGGTGATGTCGCGTGCGACGGCGAGGCGGTCGCGCATCGCCGCGTCGGGGAAGATCAGCGGGTTGTCCGCCAGGGCCGCCGTCTCCTCGTCGCCGGAGTCGGCGAGCACCGCCTGGGCGGCGGGCACGGGACAGACGTAGGTGACCCAGGCCGCGAGTTCGGCGGCCACCCCGGGCTCGTAGTAGTGGTCGACGAGACGCTCGGCGTTGCCCTTGTGCCGGGCGAGGTCGGGGATCATCAGGGAGTCCGACCACAGCTCCGCGCCCTCCTCGGGCACGACGAAGCGGATGTCGGGGTTGTCCGCCTGGAGCTGGAGGGCGTCGCCGGAGTACGCCTGACAGGCCAGGACGTCGCCGCTCACCAGGTCCTTGGTGTAGTCGTTGCCGGTGAAGCGGCGGATCTGGCCGTTGCCGACCTGCTTCTCCACCTCGTCGCACACGGCGTGGAAGTCGTCCGCCGCCCACCGGGTGATGTCGACCCCGTGGCCCTGCATGAGCAGCGCGAACGCCTCGTCCAGACCGGACAGCAGGGTGACGCGGCCCTTCAGGTCGCTCGCCCACAGCTCGGACACGGCGCGTATCTCGCGGCCGAGCGCGCGGCGGTTGTAGGCGATGCCGGTGATCCCGGACTGCCAGGGCACGGTGTGCCTGCGGCCGGGGTCGAAGGCGGGTGAACGCAGCAGCGGGTCGAGGTGCTCGGCGACGTTCGGCTGGCGGTCCCGGTCCATCTCCTGCACCCAGCCCAGCCGGACGAACCGCGCGCACATCCAGTCGCTGACGACGATCAGGTCCCGGCCGGTCTGCTGACGGTTCATCAGCGCGGGACTGATCTTGCCGAAGAACTCGTCGTTGTCGTTGATCTCCTCGGCGTAGTCGACGGAGATGCCGGTGCTCTTCTCGAAGGCGTCCAGCGTCGGCCGCCTCGTCGGGTCGTCGTCGTCCGTGTCGATGTAGAGCGGCCAGTTCGCCCAGGTCAGCCGCTTGTCCGTGGCGGAGACGTCGACGGCGGCCCGCTCACCGGGCGCCACGTACGCGGCCCGCACCCCGCAGCCGGCGAGCGCGCCGAGGACGGCGGTGCCGCCCAGGGCGCCCAGCAGGGAACGGCGGGACAGCGGGGGCGAGTGCGGGCTGAGGGGCATGCGCGCAGCATGCCCCTCACCGCTGTGGACCGGCAATCACGCGTCCAGGGACGTCATCACGTGCTTGATCCGCGTGTAGTCGTCGAAGCCGTACGCCGAAAGGTCCTTGCCGTAGCCGGACTTCTTGAAGCCGCCGTGCGGCATCTCGGCGACCAGCGGGATGTGGGTGTTGATCCACACACAGCCGAAGTCGAGCTTCTTGGACATGCGCATCGCACGCCCGTGGTCCTTGGTCCACACCGAGGAGGCGAGGGCGTACTCGACGCCGTTGGCCCAGTTCACCGCCTGCTCCTCGTCCGAGAAGGACTGGACGGTGATGACCGGTCCGAAGACCTCCTTCTGGATGATCTCGTCGTCCTGCTTCAGCCCGGAGACGACGGTCGGCGCGTAGAAGTAGCCCTTGTCGCCGACCTGGTGGCCGCCCGCCTCGACCTTGGCGTGGGCGGGCAGGCGCTCGATGAAGCCGGAGACCTGCTTCAGCTGGTTGGGGTTGTTCAGCGGCCCGTACAGCACGTCCTCGTCGTCCGGCTGCCCGGTCTTCGTCTCGGACGCGGCCTTGGCGAGCGCGGCCACGAACTCGTCGTGGATCGACTCCTGGACGAGGACGCGGGTGGCCGCCGTACAGTCCTGTCCGGCGTTGAAGTAGCCCGCCACGGAGATGTCCTCGACGGCCTTGGCGATGTCGGTGTCCTCGAAGACGACGACCGGCGCCTTGCCGCCCAGCTCCAGGTGGACGCGCTTGAGGTCCTTGGACGCGGACTCGGCGACGGACATGCCGGCGCGGACCGAGCCGGTGATGGAGGCCATCGCCGGGGTGGGGTGCTCGACCATCAGCCGGCCGGTGTCGCGGTCGCCGGTGACGACGTTGAAGACGCCCTTGGGCAGGATCGAGCCGACGATGTCGGCGATCAGGACGGTGGAGGCCGGGGTGGTGTCCGAGGGCTTCAGGACGACCGTGTTGCCCGCCGCGATCGCGGGGGCGAACTTCCACACGGCCATCATCATCGGGTAGTTCCACGGCGCGACCTGCGCACAGACGCCGACCGGCTCACGGCGGACGATCGACGTCATCCCCTCCATGTACTCGCCGGCGCTGCGCCCCTCCAGCATCCGGGCCGCGCCCGCGAAGAAGCGGATCTGGTCGACCATCGGCGGGATCTCCTCGGAGCGGGTCAGCCCGATCGGCTTGCCCGTGTTCTCCACCTCGGCCGCGATGAGTTCCTCGGCGCGCTCCTCGAAGGCGTCCGCGATCTTCAGCAGGGCCTTCTGGCGCTCGGCGGGCGTGGTGTCCCGCCAGCCCGGGAAGGCCGCGGCGGCGGCCGCCATCGCGGCGTCCACGTCCGCCGGGCCGGACAGCGGCGCGGTCGCGTACGCCTCGCCCGTCGCCGGGTTGACCACCTCGGTGGTCCGTCCGTCGGCGGCGTCCCGGAACTCACCGTCGATGTAGTTGCGCAGACGACGCAGCTCGGTGCTCACTGACCGGCCCTCCAAGTTCGCGTGTGCCATGTGTCCATTGACTGAGACACCACACTAATCGCTGCTCCGACGTTTTCAACACCCCCACTCCCACCAGCGCTGCGGAATCCGCAGATCTCACTCACGTAAACAACGAATTTCATCGCCCCGGCCTTGCGGAACTGTCGAGACGTCGTGCACAGTGAGGCCGTGGCCAGTCGAAGCGCAGAGCACAGGGACTCCCGCGAGTCCAGGAACGGCAGCACCCCTCACCTGGATGCCGTGAGCCTCGCCATCATCGAACAGCTCCAGGAGGACGGCCGCCGGCCGTACGCCGCGATCGGCAAGGCGGTGGGCCTGTCCGAGGCGGCCGTGCGCCAGCGCGTCCAGAAGCTGCTCGACCAGGGCGTGATGCAGATCGTCGCCGTCACGGACCCGCTCACCGTGGGCTTCCGCCGGCAGGCGATGGTCGGGATCAACGTCGAGGGCGACGTGGAATCCGTGGCCGACGCGCTCACCGGCATGCCCGAGGTCGAGTACGTGGTGATGACCGCGGGCTCCTTCGACATCCTCGCCGAGATCGTCTGCGAGGACGACGACCACCTGCTGGACGTCATCAACAAACGCATGCGTGCCCTGCCCGGCGTGCGCTCCACCGAGAGCTTCGTCTACCTGAAGCTGAAGAAGCAGACCTACATGTGGGGAACCCGATAACCGTGAGGACCCGATAACCGTGAGCACCAAGGACCTCAGCCGCACCGCGTACGACCACCTGTGGATGCACTTCACCCGCATGTCCTCGTACGAGAACTCCCCGGTCCCGACGATAGTCCGGGGCGAGGGGACCTACATCTACGACGACAAGGGCAAGCGCTACCTGGACGGTCTCGCCGGCCTGTTCGTGGTGCAGGCCGGTCACGGCCGCACGGAGCTCGCGGAGACCGCCTTCAAGCAGGCCCAGGAGCTCGCGTTCTTCCCCGTCTGGTCCTACGCCCACCCCAAGGCCGTCGAGCTGGCGGAACGGCTCGCCGACCACGCGCCCGGTGACCTGAACAAGGTCTTCTTCACCACCGGCGGCGGCGAGGCCGTCGAGACCGCCTGGAAGCTCGCCAAGCAGTACTTCAAGCTCACCGGCAAGCCGACCAAGTACAAGGTCATCTCCCGCGCGGTCGCCTACCACGGCACCCCGCAGGGCGCCCTGTCCATCACCGGCCTGCCCGGTCTGAAGGCCCCCTTCGAGCCGCTCGTCCCGGGCGCCCACAAGGTCCCGAACACCAACATCTACCGCGCCCCGATCTTCGGCGACGACCCCGAGGCCTTCGGCCGATGGGCCGCCGACCAGATCGAGCAGCAGATCCTCTTCGAGGGCCCGGACACGGTCGCCGCGGTCTTCCTGGAGCCGGTGCAGAACGCCGGCGGCTGTTTCCCGCCGCCGCCCGGCTACTTCCAGCGCGTCCGCGAGATCTGCGACCAGTACGACGTCCTGCTCGTCTCGGACGAGGTCATCTGTGCCTTCGGCCGCCTGGGCACGATGTTCGCCTGCGACAAGTTCGGCTACGTCCCGGACATGATCACCTGCGCCAAGGGCATGACCTCGGGCTACTCCCCCATCGGCGCCTGCATCATCTCCGACCGGCTGGCCGAGCCGTTCTACAAGGGCGACAACACCTTCCTGCACGGCTACACGTTCGGCGGCCACCCGGTCTCGGCGGCGGTGGGCCTGGCTAACCTCGACCTGTTCGAGCGCGAGGGCATCAACCAGCACGTGCTCGACAACGAGGGCGCCTTCCTGCAGACCCTGCAGAAGCTGCACGACCTGCCGATCGTCGGCGACGTCCGCGGCAACGGCTTCTTCTACGGCATCGAGCTGGTCAAGGACAAGGCGACGAAGGAGTCCTTCAACGCGGAGGAGACCGAGCGCGTCCTGTACGGCTTCCTGTCCAAGGCCCTCTTCGACAACGGCCTGTACTGCCGTGCCGACGACCGCGGCGACCCGGTCGTCCAGCTCGCCCCGCCGCTGATCTCCAACCAGGAGACCTTCGACGAGATCGAGCAGATCCTGCGCGCCACGCTGACGGAGGCGTGGACGAAGCTGTGATCGTCACGGCCTGATCAGCTGATCAACACCGGCCCCGGCGTCTGCCGTTCGAGTGAGAAACGGCGGGCCGGGGCCGTGTGCTGTCCTGCCGTTCCCCCATGCCTGCCTAGCGTGCTCGTGACCGATCGGCCCTGCCTTCGTTCCCCCGGACGGGGGACGGCACGGAATCACGGATCTGAACCGAGGTGTACGCCCATGGAGGCCCCGCCGGACCACGACGTGCTCTGGGCACGCTCGCTGCACTTCACGCACCGCGACGGCTCCCCCGCCCTCGGCGGTGTCTCGCTGGGCGTGCGGGAGGGGGAGATCCTCGCCGTCAGCGGCCCGCGCGGCAGCGGCAAGACGACCCTGCTGCACTGTCTGTCCGGCCTGGTACCCGCCCAGCGCGGCGAGGTCTGGTTCAACAGCGTGCCCCTGCACACCATGGGTCCGATGGCCCGCGAGCGGCTGCGCCGCGACCGCTTCGGCTGGATCGACCCCGCGCCGGTCCTGGTCCCCGAGCTGAACGTCTGGGAGAACGCGGCCCTCCCCCTGATGCTGCGCGGCACCAGCCGCCGCCGGGCCAAGGCCGCCGCGCTGGAGTGGCTGGAACGCCTCGACGTCGGCGACAAGTCCCGCAGCCGCCCGCACGAACTCACCCAGGCCGAACGCCAGCGCGTCTGCATCACCCGCGCGCTCGCTCCGGCCCCCTCCATCCTCTTCGCGGACGAACCGACGGCCCCGCTGCACCGGGCGGACCGGGCCCACGTCCTGCGGACGCTCACCACGGCGGCCCGCTCCCACGGCATCACGGTGGTCCTGGCCACCGACGACACGGAAACCGCGGCCCTGGCCGACCGCCGGATCACCCTCCTGGACGGCCGCCGCGTCACAACGATCCACCTCCCCCCGATCACCCACCCGAACACCGGCCCCCGCACCCCAAAACCCCAGAGCCCCACCCAGAAACCCGAGCCCCAGGGGCCGGACGGCCGGGGATCCGAGGCCTATGGCCGGGGACCCGAGCCGCACGGCCGGGGGCCCGAGCCACACGACCGGGGGCCCGAGGCCTATGGCCGGGGACCCGAGCCACACGCCCGGGGGCCCGAGCCACACGCCCGGGAATCCGAGGCCTATGGCCGGGGACCCGAGCCGCGCGGCCGGACAGACGAACCGCGCGGCCGGGAGACCGAGCCGCTTGGTCTCAGAGCCGAGCTGAAGGGCCGGAAGGCCGATCTGGAAGACCGAAGGCCCGAGCCAGACGACCGCGCAGCCGCATCGCACGGCCGCGAGGCCGAACGGCACGGCCGCCAGGCCGAGCTGAAGGGCCAGGAGACCGAGCTGGAAGCCCGGAGGCCCGAGCAGGACGGCCGGGGCGCCGAGACGCACAGCCGGACTGGCGGGCCACACCTCCAAGGGGCCGCGTCAGAGGGCCGGTGGCCAGATCCGCACGGCCGGATGAGCGAGCCGGACGGCCAAGAGGCGGGCTCAGACGGGCGCGGGAGTGAGCCGCAGCACCACGAGGTCGCGTCAGAGGCCCGCGGGGCCGAGCCGCACGGCCGGACGGCCACGCCGGACGGCCGACAGCTCGAACCGCACAGCCAAGGGGCCGGACCGGAACGCCCGAGTGCCAGGCCAGACGGCCGCGGGAACGCACCGCAACACCACGGGACCCCAGCCCCAGAACTCCGGGAAGCCACGCAGGAAGACCGGCCGACCGAGCCACTCGGCCGACTGGCCGGCCCGGAACACCTGAGTGCCAGGCCAGACGGCCGCGGGAACGCACCGCAACACCACAGGACCCCAGCCCCAGAACTCCGGGAAGCCACGCAAGAAGACCGGCCGACCGAGCCACTCGGCCGGGAAGCCGGGCCGGAACGCCGCAGGAGCGCCGCGGACTGCCGCGGGAGCGGCCCGGGCGGGGCCGGGTCGGAACGGCGCGGGCGCGACGCGGACCGCCGCGGGAGCGGCCCGGGCGGGCTGACGGACGAGGCGGACGGTCGGGGGGAGCCGCGGGGGCAGGGAGCCGAACCGGAAGGTCAGGGGGCCACGTGCTCGCTCTCCGCCTGACCCGCAGCGCCCACCCCGCCGTCCAGCTGCGCCGTCTGCTGGTCGCGGCGGCCTCGGCGGCCACCGGTTTCCTTCTCCTCTCCACCCTCGGCAACGCCCTGACCCACCCCGAGGCCTCGCCGGCCTCCCTCCTCCGCCTGGCCTGGTGCGCGGTACCGCTGGCCGCGACGGTCCACCTCGCCCTCGCGGTCGCCCGCACCGACCCCGGCACCCGGCCCCGCCCCGGCCTGGCGGCCATCGGTCTGGGCCCGGCCCGTCTGATGGCCGTCTCGGCCACCACTACGGCCCTGTCCACCCTCCTCGGCTCGATGCTGGCCCTCCTCCTCTTCCTCCACCTGCGCGGCGACCTCACGGGCATGCCCTTCGACGGGGCGGCAGCGGACTTCCTGGCGGCGGAGCATCCCCTGCCGCTGCCGGCGGCGCTGACCCTGCTGTCGCTGGTCCCGGTCACGGCGTCGGTGTCGGTGGCCCTGATGCTCCGCCCCCGCGACACCCTCCTGGCAGCGCAGTCGGCCCCCGGGCTCCTCGGCCGCTTCGGCGGCATCGGCGGGATCGGCACCATCGGCGGCGGCCGTGGACCGGGGGACCGCTTCGGGACGTACGGGCGGTTCGGCAGCCGCACGGCCCAGCCCGCGCCCCCAGCGCAAGCCGCGGACCCAGCCCCGACCACCGCCCCCGCCGACGGCACCCAGCACACCCCGCCCCGTCCGCCCGACCTCACCCCCCACGACCCCTCGCCCCTCAACCCCACCGCCCTCCCCTGGGGCGCCGCCCTCCTGGCCACCGGGCTGGCGGTGGAGGGCTACGCCAGCCGCACCTCCACCGCCGCCGACCTCACCCTCCCCACCGGCCTGCCCACCGCCCCCACGGCGGTCCTCCTCGGCTGGACCCTCACCGCGCTCGGTCTGGCCCTGGCGGGCCCCGGCCTCACCCACCTCTGCGGCCGCCTCCTGCAGACCGCCCGCCCCGGCGCGCTGCGCCTGCTCGCGGGCCGCGGCCTCATGCAGGAGGCCTCCCGCATCGGCAGCCCCCTGGGCGTGGTCTGCGCGGTGGCCTCGGGCGCGTACGCGGTGGCCGCCCTGTACGACCCCGCCGACCCCTCCTCCGGTCCCCTCACCGCCCTCGGCGCCTCGGTCGTGGCGGGCTGTACGGTCGCCACGCTCCTCACGGCCGCCGTGGAGGCCCGGCAGGCCCGCGCCGACACCACCGCCGCCCTGCGCCGCCTCGGCGCCCCCACCAGGACGCTGCGCACCGCGGCCGCGCTGCGCACCGGCGCCCTGCTGAGCCTCTTCGTCCCGCTGACCCTGGTGGTGGCGGAATTGGCGTCGCTCCCGCTGGCCCGCTGAGGAACGCGCACCGGAAGCCCGTAGGAAAAAGATCGCGGGCACCGATGAGTTCCGCGCGGCCCCCCGGTCTACCCCACCGAACAGCACGCACGAGACGCACACCCGCATCCACCCGATGGGAGAGACCGATGACCGCCCCCGCCTACCAGCAGATGATCTTCGTCAACCTGCCCGTGAACGACCTCGACGCCTCGAAGAAGTTCTTCACGGAACTGGGCTACTCGATCAACCCGCAGTTCAGCGACGACAACGCGGCCTCCGTGGTCATCAGCGAGACGATCGTCGCGATGCTGCTCACCAAGCCGTTCTACTCGACCTTCACCAAGAAGGAGATCGCGGACGCCACGAAGACCAGCGAGGTCCTGATCGCGCTGAGCGCCGAGAGCCGCGAGAAGGTCGACGAACTGGTCGACCGGGCGCTGTCGCTCGGCGGCTCGGCCAGTGGCGAGACGCAGGACATGGGCTTCATGTACGGCCGTTCCTTCGACGACCTCGACGGTCACACCTGGGAGGTCGTCTGGATGGACCCGGCGGCCATCGAGAGCTGACCCTCCTCCCACCGGGCGGTGCCTGGCATGGGGGGTGCATCCGACGACACCCGCCCAGCCGTTCGACGGTTCCCACGACCGTGAGATCGAGTCCCGCGGGGACCCCCATCGCGTCCAGGCCGTCGACCTGACGGACCGTACGGCCGCCCTGCTCGCCCTGGACACCTCGGGCGCCGGGTTGCGGCAGACGAAGTCCGACGGCGACGTCTTCGGCTCGATGCTCCGCTCCCTCCACGACGAAGCCGTCTCGGACGCGCTCGACGAACTGCTCGTCGGGGCACGGGTGGTGGGCGACGGTGGAGGGCGGACACGCCATGGCGCGCGGCACGGAGGCGTACGCCGGCGCGGCCCGCTCGGCCGTGGACTCGCCCGCGCCGGGCGCACGGTGTCGACCGTAGCCGGCCCCGGCACGATGGAGGCGGCGAACCTGGGCCCGTACTCCGCCCCGTTCCACGGCGGGATGCTCACCGACGCCCCGCGGCTCCGGTGCGCGCGAACTGGCCCGGCGGCGCCCGGCGGAAAGCCCCCTGCGACGACGGCCCGCCGGCCCGTCGCAACGCCGGAGTGGTCTTTCTGCCGGGCGCCGCCGGGACCGTACGGGAGATCTTCGACAACAGCGGACCGGACGCACTGGACGGAACGGCTGCCCGCGTGGCCGCTCTTGCGCTCACTCGCCCGGGAGCGGTCGAGGGAGTCCCGTATCGCCCTCGTTGACCGGATCGAGGAGGCTCCGGGGGCGTTGAAACGTCTCGGTGGTTAATAAGCGGGCAAAGCCAATGACTCCGAGGCGTCCCCGCATTGACACTTCTTATGGAACGCTTATAGACCTGTGAGCCTGCTGGGGATGGTGACGCACTCGGCATCACCGGGGGCGCCATCTCCCCCTCCACCCCCCGCAGTTGCGCTTCCCGTAAAGGACAAACGTGTCCCTTTCCCGCCGTACCGCCGCCCGTTCGGTGCGTTTCCTCGGCGTCACCGCCGCCTCCGCCGCCCTCGCGTTCAGTGCCGCCGGCACCGCGCTGGCCAGCGAGATAGGTGAGTTCTCCGCGGCAGCCGGCTGTGACGGCGCCAAGGGCGTCATCACCGTCACCGACAAGGACCCGTCGGGCACCCCGGCCGTCGTCACCGTGTTCCTCGAGAACAACGGCGCCGACCTCAGGCAGGTCGGCGAGCAGACGGTCGAGGGGTCCAAGAAGGGCGTCACCATCGCCTTCACCGAGGACTGGGCGCCCAACGCCGTCTACCGGATCCACGTCAAGGCCACCAAGAACAGCAAGGTCCTGGTCGACGAGGACATCGCCGGCAACCTGACCACCCCGGCCGAGGCCTGCGAGGCCGACGACGCCTCCACCCCCTCCACCTCGCCCTCGGAGTCGGAGCCGGAGTCCGGGAAGCCGTCGGACTCCGCCTCGGCCCCGGCCGACACCGCGTCGCCGAGCCCCTCGGACTCCGCGGACGACGGCGCCGCGCCGTCCGCGAGCAACGCCCCGTCACCCGCGGCCCAGGAGTCCAACCTCGCCGAGACCGGCGCCTCCAACACCGGCCTGATCGCCGGCATCGCGGCCCTGCTGGTCGTCATCGGCGGCGGCGCGGTCTTCTTCGGCATGCGCCGCCGCGGCTCCAGCAACCGCTGAGCCACGCGCCATCAGCGTTCCCGCCGTAGGCGAGCCCGCCCCTGTGCATCAGGAGGGGCGGGCTCAGGCAACGGGGCCGCGTTCACCCGCCCGTACCAGCGCTGCACCCCAGGCGCGCGCCCGTCAGCCGAGCACCGCGGTTTCCGTCGGGTCGAAGGTCACTCCGACCGCGGCGCCGACCTCCGGCGCCTCGCGCAGGGGGCAGGCGGCCTCCAGTCGCGGTGCGCCCTCCGGCTGGAGGTGGACGGCGACATGGGTGCCCTTGAAGGTGCGGGCGGCGACCGTGCAGCGCAGGCCCTCGTCGGCGTCGGTCAGGCGTACTCCGGCGGGGCGGACGAGCAGCGTGCGCGGCCCCTGCGGGGAGCTGTCCGGCACCGGCACCTTGCCCCAGGGCGTGACCGCGACCTCGCCGGCCACCGTCGCCTCCACCACGTTCTCGAAGCCGAGGAAGCGGGCGACGAACGCGTCGGCGGGCCGCTGCCACACCTCAAGGGGCGTACCGGACTGGGCGATCCGCCCGTCCCGCATCACCACGACCCGGTCGGCGAGCGCGAACGCCTCGCCCTGGTCATGGGTGACCGCGAGGACCGTGGTGCCCAACCGCCCGAAGAGCTCCCTCAGTTCGACGACCAGCCGCTCCCGCAGTGAACGGTCCAGCTGGCCGAGCGGCTCGTCCAGCATCAGCAGCCGCGGCCGGGGCGCCAGCGCACGGGCCAGCGCGACCCGCTGCTGCTCACCGCCGGACAGCGCGGCGACGGCCCGGCGGCCGGCGCCGGGCAGACCGACGAGGTCGAGCAACTCCCGCACCCGCTGCTCCTGTTCCTTCCTGGAGGCGCCGTGCATGCGCAGCCCGAAGGCCACATTGCCGCCGACGTCCCGCTGCGGGAAGAGCTGATGGTCCTGGAACATCAGCCCGAGCTCCCGCCGGTGCGCGGGCACCCCCGCCTGGTCCCGCCCGTCGAGCGAGACACGCCCGGCATCCAGGGGCTGCAGCCCGGCGACCGCCCGCAGCAGCGTCGACTTGCCGCTGCCGCTCGGCCCGAGCACACACACCACCTCGTGCTCGGCGACCCCCAGGTCCACGGCGTCGAGCACCGCCCGTCCACCGAACCGCACGGTGGCACGCTCCAGTTCGAGCAGTGGCATCAGAACTCCCCCGTCCGGTCGGTCCGCAACCGCTCCAGCACCAGCAGGGCCACCGCGCACACCACCATCAGAATCGTCGACAGGGCCATCGCCTGCCCGTAGTTGAGCTCGCCGGCCCGCCCCAGCAGCCGCGCCACCGCCACCGGCAGCGTCGGGTTGTCGGGCCGCGCGATGAACACGGTCGCCCCGAACTCCCCCAGCGACACCGCGAAGGCGAACCCGGCCGCGACGAGCAGCGCCCGCCGCACCATCGGCAGGTCCACCTCCCGCCACACCCGCCAGGGCGACGCCCCGAGCACGGCCGCGGCCTCCCGCAGCCGCTGGTCCACCGCCCGCAGCACGGGCAGCATGATCCGTACGACGAAGGGGACCCCGACCAGCGCCTGGGCGAGCGGGACGAGGATCCAGCTGCTCCGCAGGTTCAGCGGGGGCTCGTCCAGCGCGATCAGGAACCCGAAGCCGACGGTCACCGCCGACACGCCCAGCGGCAGCATCAGCAGCGCGTCGAAGCCCCGGACGAGCCGTCCCGCGTCCCGCCGGGTGAGCGCGGCCGCGGCCAGGCCGCCGATCACCACCGCGATCGCGGTCGCGGCGGCGGCGTACTCCAGCGAGTTGCCGATCGCCTCGATCGGCGGGACGAGGAAGACGTTCCCGTCCTCGCTGGTCAGCGCCCGGTAGTAGGCGAAGTCCGGCGCGTCCAGGGACCGCTGCACCAGCACGGCGAGGGGCAGCACCAGCAGCACGGCGATGCTCGCGAGCACCCCGGCCAGCAGCGCCCACTGCCCGGCCCCGCGCGGCCGTCGGGCGGTCAGGTTCGCGTCCACCAGCCGCAGCGCGCTCTCCCGGCGCCGTACGGTCCACGCGTGCACGGCGAGGATCGCGCCCACGGCCGCGAACTGGACGATCGTCAGCACCGCGGCGGTGGAGAGGTCGAAGATCTCGGAGGTCTGGCGGTAGATCTCCACCTCGAGGGTGGAGAAGGTGGGCCCGCCGAGGATCTGGACCACACCGAAGGAGGTGAAGGTGAAGAGGAAGACCATCAGCGCCGCGGCGGCCACGGCCGGCCCGAGGGCGGGCAGGGTGACCGTGCGCCAGGCGCGCAGGCGGGACGCGCCCAGCGTCCGCGCGGCCTCCTCCTGCCGCGGGTCGAGCTGCGCCCACAGTCCGCCCACGGTCCGTACGACGACCGCGTAGTTGAAGAAGACATGGGCGAGCAGGATCGCCCACACGGTCGTGTCCAGGCGTACGCCCCACAGCTCGTCGAGCAGTCCGCCGCGTCCCACGAGCGCGAGGAACGCCGTGCCGACGACGACCGTCGGCAGCACGAACGGGACCGTCACCACGGCCCGCAGCACCTGTTTGCCGGGGAAGTCGAGGCGCGCGAAGACATACGCGCCCGGCAGCGCCACCAGCAGGGTGAGCGCGGTGGAGGCGAACGCCTGCCAGGTGGTGAACCACAGGACGTGCCGGATGTCGGACTGGCCCAGGACGTCGGCCAGCCGTCCGAACCGCCACACCCCGTCGGTCCTCAGCCCGCGCGCCACGATCGCGGCGACGGGGTAGGCGAAGAAGAGCCCGAAGAACGCGACGGGCAGGGCCATCAGCCCGAGCCGCGCCGCGTTCCCGGACCGCTTCCCGGCGGGGACTACTTCAGTACGAGCGAGGTCCACGACTTGACCCACTGGTCGCGATGGCCGGCGATCTTCGCCGGGTCCATGGTCTCGGGGTCCTCGGCGGCGGGCCCGTACTGCGTGAACTCGGCGGGCACGCCCGCGCCCTTCACCACCGGGTAGACGAACATGTTGAGCGGCATGTCCTCCTGGAACTTCTTCGTGATCAGGAAGTCGATGAGCGCCTTGCCGCCCGCGCTGTTGCGCGCGTTGCTCAGCAGCCCGGCGAACTCGACCTGCCGGAAGCAGGTGCCGGTCGCGACGCCGGTGGGCGCGGTGCTCGGCTTCGGGTCGCCGTAGATGACCTCGGCGGGCGGCGAGGAGGCGTACGACACGACGAGCGGCCGGTCCGCCTTGGCCTTCTTGCCGCCGGCCGAGCCGGAGAACTCCTCGTTGTACGCCTGCTCCCAGCCGTCGACCACCTTCACGCCGTTGGCCTTGAGCTGCTTCCAGTAGCCCTCCCAGCCGTCGTCCCCGTACCGGGCGGCCGTGCCGAGCAGGAAGCCGAGGCCGGGCGAGGAGGTGGAGGCGTTCTCGGTGACGAGGAGGTTCTTGTACGCGGGCTTGACCAGGTCGGCGAAGGTGGCCGGCGGGGCCAGCTCGTGGTCGGCGAAGTACTTCTTGTCGTAGTTGACGCAGATGTCGCCGTAGTCGATGGGCGTGACCCGGTGCTTGCCGGAGTCCAGCTGGTACGCGCTGCCGACCTGGTCGAGCCCCTTGGCCTCGTAGGACTGGAACAGACCGTTGTCGAGGGCGCGGGAGAGCAGGGTGTTGTCGACGCCGAAGAAGACGTCGCCCTGAGGGTTGTCCTTGGTGAGGACGGCCTTGTTGACGGCCTGCCCGGCGTCGCCGTCCGTGAGGACCTTGACCTTGTACCCGGACTCCTTCTCGAAGCCGGCGAGCACGCTCTTGGAGACGGCCCACGAGTCGTGGCTGACGAGGGTGACGGTCTTGGAACCGCTGTTCGACGCGCTGTCGTCGGACGACTCCGTACCGCACGCGGACAGTGTGACGAGACCGAGGCCGACGGCGGCGGCCACGAACGTCCTGGTGTGCACTGGTTTTCCTCCTGGGGTTGACCAGGAAGAGACGCGGCCCCGCCCGGGGCGGCCGGGCGGGGCACAACAGCTTGAGCGATGACCGAACTTCCTACCCAGAATGACCTGGGCAAGGTTCAGAGGGTCTGCGGCCTGGTGCCGCACTCTCAGCGCTGTGGCGCTCCCCTGTCGGAATATGAAGATGTACTGGTACTGAGGTCAGACTACCGCTCGGTGGCCGCGAGCTGACCGCACGCCCCGTCGATCTCCTGGCCGCGGGTGTCCCGGATGGTGACGGGCACCCCGTGCGCCGCGATGGCCTCGACGAACGCCTTCTCGTCCTCGGGCCGCGACGCGGTCCACTTCGACCCGGGGGTCGGGTTGAGCGGGATGAGGTTGACGTGCACGGGCCGGCCCTTGAGCAGTCGCCCGAGCCGGTCGCCTCGCCAGGCCTGGTCGTTGATGTCCCGGATGAGGGCGTACTCGATGGACAGCCGGCGGCCCGACTTCTCGGCGTACTCGAAGCCGGCGTCGAGCACCTCGCGCACCTTCCACCGCGTGTTCACGGGGACGAGGGTGTCGCGCAGCTCGTCGTCCGGCGCGTGCAGCGAGATGGCGAGACGGCACTTGAAGCCCTCGTCGGAGAACCGGTGGATGGCGGGCACGAGCCCGACCGTCGACACGGTGATCCCGCGCTGCGAGAGCCCGAGCCCGTCCGGCGCCGGATCGGTGAGCGCCCGGACGGCTCCGACGACCCGCTTGTAGTTGGCGAGGGGCTCGCCCATCCCCATGAACACGATGTTGGACAGCCGGGCGGGCCCACCGGGGACCTCCCCGTCCCGCAGGGCCCGCATCCCGTCGACGATCTGGTGCACGATCTCGGCGGTGGACAGATTCCGGTCGAGCCCCGCCTGCCCGGTGGCGCAGAACGGGCAGTTCATCCCGCACCCCGCCTGCGAGCTGATGCACATGGTCACCCGGTCCGGGTACCGCATCAGCACCGACTCCACGAGCGTCCCGTCGAACAGCCGCCACAGCGTCTTGCGGGTGGTGCCCTGGTCGGTGGACAGGTGCCGTACGACGGTCATCAGATCCGGCAGCAGAGCGTCCCGCAGCTTCTCCCGCGCCCCGGCGGGGATGTCGGTCCACTCCGCGGGGTCGTGCGCGTACCGCGCGAAGTAGTGCTGCGAGAGCTGCTTGGCACGGAACGGCTTCTCACCGATCTCCGCGACCGCTTCCTTCCGCTCGGCCGGCGAGAGGTCGGCAAGGTGCCGCGGCGGCTTCTTGGCTCCGCGGGGGGCGACGAAAGTGAGTTCTCCGGGCTTAGGCATGGCTGTACCAGTGTCGCAGATCGATTTCTGTGACCTGCGCCGCGAGCCAGGTGGAGCCGCTTCGCCCTGGCACCCGAGGCTGAGCAGGGCTTCGCCCGCCCGCGCCGCACCTGGGCAGGGAACTCCGTAAGCCCACCGGCCTTTCCCGGATCAAGGCATGTGGAGGGCCTCTCCGCCTGTTCCAGGACGTGGCCGGCGTCAGCGCAGGAGCGGGCCGGCGGTGCGACCAGCGGCCACCGCTGAGCCGTCGGTGACCTTC
The DNA here is from genome assembly GCF_042898825.1 of Streptomyces sp. NPDC000345. Classification (NCBI taxonomy): domain Bacteria; kingdom Bacillati; phylum Actinomycetota; class Actinomycetes; order Kitasatosporales; family Streptomycetaceae; genus Streptomyces; species Streptomyces sp. NPDC000345. Next base: position 211,390 of record NZ_JBIAZE010000011.1, on the reverse strand, counting down.
GCCCACTGACGGTCAACGGTGGCCGCAGCCCTGTGTGCTAGTCCGTCACATCGGCGGTCTCGGCCGCGCCGGCGGTCTGCTGCTGTGGAAGCGCACCCGCCGGCGGCGCCTGCCGCACGGCCCGGTTGGCGGTGGTGAGGAGGGCCAGGATGAGCAGCCATGCTCCGCAGAGCCAGACCAGCGGCTCGGCACCCAGTGCGGTGATCAGCGCGCCGCCTGCGAGCGTGCCGATCGACAAGGCGCCCGTGGTGAGCGTGGAGACCGCGCTCGTAGCGCGGCCCCGCAGCTCATCGGGAGTGATGGCCAGCTGGTGGGTGGTCATGGCCACCGCATAGACCGGGGCCACCAGCGACTCGGCGGCCGCGACCGCAGCCAGCAGCAGCGGGTTGGGCGCGAGCGCGTACAGCGGGAACATCAATGCCTCCAGCCACAGCATCACCACGGCGATCCGGCCCAGCGGGAAGCGGCGCGTGACCTTGTCCGAGACCAGTGCCCCCGCCATGGCACCGACCGCCGCGCCGCTGAAGATGACGCCGATCCACAGCGGTGAGGCACCCACCTGTCGGGCGAGGGTGATGATCAACAGGTATCCGGCGCCGTATCGCACCTTGTCAGCGGCCGAGACCAGAGTGAGGAAGCGGATGACCGGCCGGCGCCAGAGCCAGCCGAGCCCCTCTCGGATCTCGGCGGTGAGTCGGGACGTCGTCCGCACGTCCTGCCGGTCCACTTGGAATCGAGCACGCATCAAGCGCAGCGACGCCGCGGACACCGCGAAGGAAACAGCGTTGACGGCGAACGGCACGGTCCGGCCGACGGAGTAGAGCGCACCGGCGAGTGAGGCTCCGAAGATGCCCACCGCGCCGGCGGCGGACTGCGAGTAGCCGAGCGCGGCGGACAACTGACGCGGACCGACCACGTTGGGCAACGCCGCTGTGTTCGCCACCTGGAAGAGAGTGGTCAGGATCCCGACAAGCACCGCTGTCGCATACAGCTGGGGCATGGCGAGCCTGTTCAGCCACAGCGCGATGGCGACGCCGGCGGTGAGCACGGCCCGGCCGAGCTCACACCAGATCATGGTGGCCTTACGGTCCCACCGGTCGACCAGGGCGCCGGCAATCAGACCGAACACCAGGAACGACAGGGTGCCAAGGCCGAGGACGAACCCGGCTTGGGCAGCCGACCCGGTGAGGGCCAGCACGATCAGCGGCAGGGCCATGAGATGAGCCTGGTCACCGATGGCAGAGACCAACTGGCCGCTCAGCAGCAGCGAGAAGTCCCGGTTCCGGAACAGACCGGGACCGCGAAGAGTATTCAAGGAAGTTACGCTCCGTGACAGATCAAGGACACACGAGTGACGTCGAAGCTGGTGTCCGAGCTAAGAAACACGGGGCGTAACAGTCATGCGTGAACCGTAGCCACGGCCCGGGCCGGAAGGCGATCGGTTTTGTGGACAGCCGGCCGGTCGGCGAGCTGACCAGAAGTCCCGCGGTCCGGAAGGAGTGGCCCGAACGCGCCGGGAGCTGGGCGTGATCGTCTCGGAGCTCGGAGCCGACCTGTCTGCCGCCGCACGAGTTGGGCGCGGTCCTGGGCCGAGCCGCGGGCCGCACCAGTCCCGTAGTCGGTCTGCCGTCGCCCCCTCGCCCCCGGACGGCCCGTCCCCGCGCTGCCGCGAGCGGTGTCACGCGCGCGGCGTATTCGAATTCCCTATTTCTGGAGATTGCGGAGCAGGAAAAGGCGTAGCTGAAAATCACGGAGCGAGAAAATATACGCCTCGGCGCGGGTTGCGATCAGCGAACACCAAGGAGCAGTTTTGGCGATCGGCAGCCGAATGAATCGGCGGCTCAGGGCAACTCCGGTGAAGAAACGAGGGCACATGCCTGTCATCGTGGACAAGTACATCACTGTTGCGGAATGGAACACCGACGTCGACACCAACGTGCACCTCAAGAACGGCGACTGGGTCGACATCAGTGCGAGCGGAAGCATCTGGGCCGGCGTCTGGTTCACCGGCGAGAACGGCCCCAACGGCTGGGCGGGCTGGAGCGCCGGCAATGACAGCCCTCTTCCGGGTGCCGCGCCGTTCAGTCTGCTCGGCAAGACCGCGGAGGACGGCTACTTCTTCGTCGGCACCTCCCTTCGGCGCACCTATCGGAACGAGAGCCTCGGCCCGGGAGAAACACGCCTGGCCCTCCGCATCAACGACAACAAACCCGGGAACGGATCCGGCGCCTTTTCGGTGCGGATCCAGGTCTGGCGATAATCGACGGCGACGCCGGCAGAGCAGGAGTCTCCCTATGCCGTCCCGTGCTCCAGCCGGTCCTTCAGCAGCCGTTCGTTGAGCGGCAGCTCCTTGCGGATCTGGGGCCGGACGACCAGGGGGAGCAGGACCTTGCCCATGCCCTTGCCCTCGAAGTCGAGCTCCATGGTCACGCGGGAGCGGCGGCCGTCGTCGAGCGGGTCGATCTCGCCGTGGACATGGCCGCGGATGGGGCCGTCGACTCCCTGCATGCCCCAGGCGTGCGGGGGGTCGCACTCGGTGTACTCCATGGTCATCGGGATGTCCCGGCGCCCGACGTGCCGTGTGATGCGCACCCGGGAGCCGACCCCGACGGGCCCGGAGTCGAGCGGCTCGGCCGATACCGCGCTCGCCTGCCATTCGGGCAGATGGGACGGATCGATGAGGTACGCCCACACATCCTCGGGGCTGCGGTCGACGTCGATCGATTCACGGAAGCCGGACATGACGCCCGCCCCCTTTCAGGACGATCCCCCCTGGGAATCCCTGCGGAGAACGCGTAACGCCGGGAAAAGTCCTCCTGGAGCAATCGTCCCACTCGCCGGCCCGCCGGGCCATGGCAGCGGGCCCCCGCCCCGGGTGACCGGGACGGGGGCCCGCGGGCCTCGGGTACGGGCCGCCGGTCAGCCGGACCCGACGAACAGCACGAGCAGCAGCCAGACGACCGGAGCCGTCGGCAGGAGGGAGTCCAGGCGGTCCATGATGCCGCCGTGGCCCGGGAGCAGCGTGCCCATGTCCTTGATGCCCAGGTCCCGCTTGATCATGGACTCGCCGAGGTCGCCGAGCGTGGCGCTGGCCGCGACCGCGAGGCCGAGCAGCAGGCCCTGCCACCAGGTGCCGTCCTCGATCAGGAACTCCATGCACAGCGCGCCCACGGCCATCGCGAACGACACCGCGCCCAGCAGGCCCTCGCGGGTCTTGCCGGGGCTGATGCGCGGAGCGAGCTTGTGCTTGCCGAAGCGCCAGCCGACAGCGTAGGCGCCGGTGTCGCTGACGACCGTGAGGAGCAGGAACGTCAGGACGCGCTGCGGGCCGTCGTCGGCGGTGAGCATCAGGGCGACGAAGGTGGCGAGGAACGGGACGTAGAAGGCCGCGAAGACGCCGGCCGTGACGTCCTTGAGGTAGCCCTCCGGCGGTTCCGTCATCCGCCAGACCAGGACCGCGAGAGCGGTCAGGGCCATGGCGACCCAGGCGCCCTCGGGTCCCCGCACATAGCCGGCGACGACCATCGCTGCGCCGCCGAGCGCGAGCGGCACGAGGGGTGCCTTGATCCCCTTGCGTTCCTGCAGCCTGCTGGTCAGCTCCCACAGGCCCACGACGACGGCGACGGCTATCACGCCGACGAACACGGCCTTGACGATGAACAGCGAGGCGACGATCACCACGCCGAGCCCGACCCCGACCCCTATGGCCGCGCCCAGGTCTCGGCCCGCGCTCTTCTTCTGCGGTGCGGGCGCGGGCTGCGGGGCGTCGGGCATGGGTTCCGGATTCTGCGGCACCGCCGCGGGGGGCTGTGCCGGCGTGGTCTCGTGGCGGAACGTCTCCGCGCGCAACGCCTCGTCGGGCGTTCCGGGGCGGTACGTCTCGTCTCGGAACGAGGGGCCGCCCAGCCGAGCGGCCCCCGGGTCGTCATCCTGGTTTCCGCCGTGTGCGGGTACGTCGGGGACGATGGGCATGGGGCGAGTCTGCTGCGCCTCAGGCGCATCGTACGCGGGACCCGCCGGGGCAGCCCCCTGGACAGGCCCCTGGTCGACGGGTCCCCAGTACCCGGGGTGTGCCCCGGTTCGTGAACCGGGCACCCCGGCTTGAGGCGGAGAGCCCCAGGAAGAGTCGTTCATCAGACCTCGAGCAGCTCCGCTTCCTTGTGCTTCAGGAGCTCGTCCACCTGGGCGACGTACTTCGCGGTGGTGTCGTCGAGCTCCTTCTCCGCACGGCGGCCCTCGTCCTCGCCGACCTCGCCGTCCTTGACGAGCTTGTCGATCGCGTCCTTGGCCTTGCGGCGCACGGAACGGATGGACACCCGGGAGTCCTCCGCCTTGCCCTTGGCGACCTTGATGTACTCCCGGCGGCGCTCCTCGGTGAGCTCGGGGAACACCACACGGATGATGTTGCCGTCGTTGCTCGGGTTGACGCCCAGGTCGGAGTCACGGATCGCCTGCTCGATGTTGCGCAGCGCCGTCTTGTCGAACGGGGTCACGACCGCCATGCGCGGCTCCGGCACGGAGAACGAAGCCAGCTGGTTGATCGGCGTCGGCGCGCCGTAGTAGTCGGCCACGATCTTGTTGAACATCGCCGGGTGCGCACGGCCGGTGCGGATCGCGGCGAAGTCCTCCTTGGCGACCACGACGGCCTTCTCCATCTTCTCCTCGGCCTCGAGGAGGGTCTCTTCGATCACCACTTGCTCCTGCGTGTCTTGAGTAAGGCCCGGCTGCGGTTCCCTGTCGGTGGCGGCGGCCGGCTGCGTCGCGTCTTCTTCCTGCACGGTTCCCGACCGGCAGGACATTGTCCATCCTCCGACCAGGGTCCGTCCCCCGGTCAGGTGTTGTCGTTCGAACCCGGAGTCCCTACCGGTCAGGAACCGGGGGCTTTCCGGTCAGGAACCGGGGGGTTTCCGGTCAGGCCCGGCTGCCCTGCTCACCCACAAGCGTGCCGATCTTCTCACCCTTGACGGCGCGAGCGATATTGCCCTCGGCCAGAAGCTCGAAGACGAGGATCGGGAGCTTGTTGTCGCGGCACAGGGTGATGGCGGTGGCGTCGGCGACCTTGAGGTCGCGTGTGATGACCTCGCCGTAGCCGAGGGCGTCGAACTTGACGGCCTCGGGGTTGGTCTTGGGGTCGGAGTCGTAGACGCCGTCCACGCCGTTCTTGCCCATCAGCAGCGCCTCGGCGTTGATCTCCAGGGCGCGCTGCGCGGCGGTGGTGTCGGTGGAGAAGTACGGCATGCCCATTCCGGCACCGAAGATGACCACACGGCCCTTCTCCAGGTGCCGTACCGCGCGCAGCGGGATGTACGGCTCGGCCACCTGCCCCATGGTGATGGCGGTCTGCACCCGGCTGTCGATGCCCTCCTTCTCCAGGAAGTCCTGGAGGGCGAGGCAGTTCATGACGGTGCCGAGCATGCCCATGTAGTCGGAGCGGGCTCGGTCCATGCCGCGCACCTGGAGTTCGGCGCCGCGGAAGAAGTTGCCGCCGCCGATGACGACCGCGATCTCCGCGCCGTCCCGGACCACGGCCGCGATCTCCCGGGCGATCTTGTGCACCACGTCGGGGTCCACGCCCAGGCCCCCGCCGCCGGAGAATGCCTCGCCGGACAGCTTCAGCAGAAACCGGCCGCGTACTTTGCCGTCGTCGCTCTTCTGGGCCTTGGTGGTCATGGGAGATCCCGCCTCTTTCACGTGGTGCACATGCGAAGAAGGCCATTGCCGGTGGGGTGTCCTGGGCAACCCATGCGCGGCAATGGCCTCCTCGTCAGATCTGCTGTCCGTCACGCGTGCGTGACGGCGTACGCGGACGACTTACGTCGACCCTATCGGGGTCGCGCGTCGATCGCGGTACGGACTCAGATGCCGACCTTGATGCGCGAGAAGCGCTTCAGGGTGACACCGGCCTCGTCCAGGACCTTCTGGACGGACTTCTTGTTGTCGAGCGCGTACGGCTGGCCGAGCAGCGTGGCGTCCTTGAAGAAGCCGTTGAGGCGACCCTCGACGATCTTGGCGATCGCGGCCTCGGGCTTGCCCTCGGCGCGGGTGGTCTCCTCGGCGATGCGACGCTCGGACTCGACGACCTCGGCCGGCACGTCGTCCTTGGAGAGGTACTTCGGCGCGAAGGCGGCGATGTGCTGGGCGACGCCCTTGGCGACCTCGGCGTTCGGCTTGTCCAGCTCGACGAGGACACCGATCTGCGGCGGCAGGTCGGGCATCGTGCGGTGCAGGTACGCGGAGACGAAACCGTCGGTGAACTGCGCGAAGCGGTCCAGGACGATCTTCTCGCCGAGGTTGGCGTTGGCCTCGTCCACGAACGCCTGGACGGTCTTGCCGGGCTCGATCTCGGAGGCGAGCAGCGCCTCGATGTCGGCCGGGGCGGTCTTGGCGACGTGCTCGGCGATGGCCTTGGCCACGGCCTGGAACTTCTCGCCCTTGGCGACGAAGTCCGTCTCGCACTTCAGCTCGACCAGGACACCGGAGGCGTTGTCGTCGGCGATGATCGCGACGACGGCGCCGTTCTCGGCGGAGCGGCCCTCGCGCTTGGCGACGCCCTTCTGGCCCTTGATGCGGAGCGCCTCGACGGCCTTCTCGACGTTGCCCTCGGCCTCGTCCAGCGCCTTCTTGCAGTCCATCATGCCGGCGCCCGTGAGCTCACGAAGCTTCTTGACGTCGGCGGCGGTGTAGTTCGCCATGAGTCTGTGAATCTTTCTCGAAGTCTGGAAGATCGAAGATCAGGGGATCGGCCGTTCCCTGCCGCTCCCGGTGGTCCCCATGGAGCGGGGGACGGCTGACACGCCACTGACCTACGGGTGAACGGCGGGGGCGGACTTCATGTCGCCGCCCCCGCCGTCAACCTTGACGCTGGACGGTCAGGCCTGCTCGGCGTCCGCGGCCGGGGCCTCGGCGGCCTCAGCGGCGGGGGCCTCGGCGGCGGCCTCGGCGGCGGGAGCCTCAGCAGCGGCCTCGGCAGCCGGGGCCGCCTCCTCGGTCTCCGCCTTCTTCTCGCCCTCGAGCAGGTCGCGCTCCCACTCGGCGAGCGGCTCGCTCGCGGCCTTCTCGCCCTTGTCGCCGGTGGCGACGCCGGAGCGGGCGATGAGGCCCTCGGCGACGGCGTCGGCGATCACACGGGTGAGCAGGGTGACGGAGCGGATCGCGTCGTCGTTGCCCGGGATCTTGTAGTCGACCTCGTCGGGGTCGCAGTTGGTGTCGAGGATGGCGACGACCGGGATGTTCAGCTTCCGGGCCTCGCCGACCGCGATGTGCTCCTTCTTGGTGTCCACGATCCAGACGGCGCTGGGAACCTTGGACATCTCACGGATACCACCGAGGGTCTTCTCCAGCTTGGCCTTCTCGCGCGAGAGCACGAGAAGCTCCTTCTTGGTCAGACCGGACGCGGCGACGTCCTCGAAGTCGATCTGCTCAAGCTCCTTGAGGCGCTGCAGACGCTTGTAGACGGTCGAGAAGTTGGTGAGCATGCCGCCCAGCCAGCGCTGGTTGACGTAGGGCATGCCGACGCGGGTGGCCTGCTCGGCGATGGCCTCCTGCGCCTGCTTCTTCGTGCCGACGAACATGACCGTGCCGCCGTGGGCCACGGTCTCCTTGACGAACTCGTAGGCGCGGTCGATGTACGACAGCGACTGGAGCAGGTCGATGATGTAGATGCCGTTGCGCTCGGTGAAGATGAAGCGCTTCATCTTCGGGTTCCAGCGACGGGTCTGGTGACCGAAGTGGACGCCGCTCTCCAGCAGCTCCCGCATCGTGACGACGGCCATGGCCGTTCTCCTTGGGTTTCTCGGTTGTGCCGCGGATGCCGGACGGCTCCCGCGCCTGACGCCCGCGGTGCGCCGAGCCACGAAGGACCGAGGGGCGCGGATACCGGAGGACCGGCCTGGGCCGGCTCCCGATACCGGGGCGTGCGAAGTCGACCCGGTGACCCGGATCGCCAGAAGAAGTGTACGGGACCCGGGAGGCACCGGGTGACGCCGCTCTCCACAACCGGAGGGTTGTCCACAGTCCGGGCCATGATCGCCGGGCCCGCGGAACGCTGTTCCCATGAACGCGACGCGCCGGCCGGCCCTCCTGCTGCTCCCGCTGCTCACCCTGACGACGACGATGGCCCGGGCGGATCCCCCGCCCCCACCCCCGACGGCATCTCCCCGCCCGGCCCCGGCGATCGCCCGGACCTGGCCGGTGGGCACCCGTCCGTCGGTGGTACGGGGCTGGGACCCCCCGGCGACGGTGTACGCCAGGGGCCACCGGGGGGTGGACCTGGCGGCGGCACCGGGCACACCGGTACGGGCGGTGGCGGCGGGCCGGGTGTCCTACGCGGGCCGGGTGGCCGGCAGAGGGGTGGTGTCCGTGGACCTCGCGGGCACCGGCCTCCGGACGACGTACGAGCCGGTACGGGCCTCGGTCCCGAAAGGCGAGGAGGTCGCCGCGGGCGAGGTGATCGGCGAGGTGGAATCCACGGGCTCGCACTACACGGCGCCCTGCCTGCACTGGGGCCTGCGCAGAGGCGGAACCTACCTGAACCCGCTCACCCTGCTGCCCCCGTGGCTGCTGCACAGGGGCCCGTCGAGGCTGCTCCCGGTCCCCCGGCCCGCGAGGGCCCTCAGCCCAGAACCCCGCGCAGCACCATCGAGACCGCGGCCTCGGTGATCGCGGCCGGCTCCTCCGCCGCCCCCAGCTCGATCCTCCGCACCGCGGAGTCCACGACGCCCTGCACCAGCATCGCCGCCAGCCGGGGCTCCGCGTGCCCCATCTCCGCGAGCGCCGCCACGATCATCGCGACCAGGCCGCCGTGCGCCGCCCGGATCTTCTCCCGGGCCGCCGCGTCCAGCTCGCTCGCCGAGATCGCCACCACGGCACGGTGACGCCGGTCCCCGACCAGCGCCAGCTGCCGCCGCACATAGGCCTCGACCCTGGCCTCCGGCCCCTGGGCCGCGGCCATCGCCGCCTCGACCTCCGCCGCCCAGACGGGGAAGTCGACCTCGCACAGCTCCTCGACCACGGCGGCCCGTGACCGGAAGTACTCGTACACGGACGAGCGGGCGAGCCCCGTCCGCTCGGCGAGGGCGGGGAAGGTCAGCGCCTCCGTACCGCCCTCGGACAGCAGGGAGCGTGCCGCGTCCAGCAGGGCGGCACGCTGCATCGACCGGTGCTCGGCCACGGAGGCCGCTCGAATCCTTGGCACGTCGACCACTCTACGGACGCAGCCCCCCGGGCGGGAGTCACTGCGCCCGCACTGCCCTCATCCGGCCGGGTCAGCGGCCGAAGCCCGCCAGTTTCGCGCGCAGCTGGAGCACGGACTTGGTGTGGATCTGGCTGACCCGGCTCTCGGTCACGCCCAGTACGTTCCCGATCTCGGCGAGGGTCAGGCCCTCGTAGTAGTACAGCGTGACGACGGTCTTCTCCCGGTCGGGCAGTGTGTTGATCGCCCGTGCCAGGAACCGCCGCAGTTCCCGGTCCTCGGCCACCTCGACGGGGTTGTCCGCGGCGGTGTCCTCCAGGGTGTCCATGAAGCTGAGCCCGTCGCCGCCCTCGTCCCCGACGTGCAGCAGCTCCTCCAGGGCGACGACGTTCGCCAGCGACAACTGGCTGAACACCGCGTGCAGCTCGTCGACGGCGATGCCCATCTCGGCGGCCACCTCGCATTCCGACGGGGTCCGCCGCAGCCGCGCCTCCAGCGTCGCGTACGCCCGTTCGACGTTGCGCGCCTTCTGCCGCACGGACCGCGGGATCCAGTCCAGCGCCCGCAGCTCGTCGATCATGGCGCCCCGGATGCGGGTGATGGCGTACGTCTCGAACTTGATCTCCCGGTCGATGTCGAACTTCTCGATCGCGTCGATCAGCCCGAAGACCCCCGAGGAGACGAAGTCGGCCTGCTCCACGTTCGGCGGCAGGCCGACGCTCACCCGGCCCGCCACGTACTTCACCAGCGGCGAGTAGTGCAGGATCAGCTGCTCCCGCAGCCGCTCGTCCCCCGTCGCCTTGTACGAGCGCCAGAGCTCGTCGAGCGTCGAGGGAGCGGGGGGCCGCACGCTGCCACCGTCGCGGGCGGCTGGGGGGACCGCCGCCCGGTCGGACCCGGAGGTGTGCTGGGGCATTCGTCGCCTTGTGCCGTTCTGCCGTGAAGTACGTGGAGTCGGGGGTGCCTGGGTGTCCTGCTGGCCTGAAGTCGTTCTGCTGCCGTTCTGTACCGGAATCCTCGTGAGCGTAGCGTGACTGGAGTGTCGCGGTGCGCGAAGGACGTGACCGCACTTGTACGCAGATACGTTCCGCTGACCGCCCCAGCGGGTCACGGCGGTCGCTCCGGGTGACCGCCGCAGGGGGCCAACTACGGGAATTCCCAAGGCCTTCGGCGTTCCCCCGGACGGCCGAACACGCTCGGTCAGCGCGGGCTTCGGCCCCCTCGAACGGAGACCACCGCCTGGCGTGTCAACTTCCAGCCGTCGCCGAGTCGTTCGACGTAGCCGAGTGCTCTGAGTTCGTACAGTCGCGCGATCGCGTCGTCGGGCGTGGTCCCGGCGCCGCGGGCGACCTCGCGGGCGCCGGCCGCACGGCGGGCGGGGAGCGCGGCGAGGACGCGGCGGGCGCCGGGCGCCAGCAGGTCGCGCGGGAGGACGGGGCCGCGCCGGACGGGGGCGAGGTCGCCGATGTCGCCGACCAGTTCGACGACCTCCGCGGCGTCCGTGACCAGCTCGGCCTCGCCGCGCAGCAGCTCGTGCACCCCGGCGGACAGACCGCTGGTGGCCGGCCCCGGGACCCCCATGGTGTGCCGGCCCAGCCGCTGGGCCGCCCGCGCGGTGACCAGCGAGCCGCTGCGGTAGGCGGCCTCGACGACCACCGTGCCCCGGGTGAGCGCGGCGATCACCCGGTTCCGCAGGATGAACCTGCTGGGCGTCGGATGCTCCCCCGGCGGCAGCTCCCCCACCACCAGCCCCTGTGCGGCGACCCTGTTGATCAACTCGGTGTGGCCGCGCGGGTAGGGCCGGTCGACCCCGCAGGCCAGGACGGCGACGGTGGCCCCGCCCGCGCCGAGGGCGCCCCGATGGGCGGCGCCGTCGACCCCGTAGGCGCCGCCGGAGACGACCACCCACCCCCGCTCGGCGAGTCCGGCGGCCAGGACGGTGGCCATGTGGGCGCCGTACTCGGTGCAGGCGCGGGCGCCGACGACGGCGACCGACCGCAGCGCCCACATCCGCAGGCTGGGCCGCCCGCGCACCCACAGCCCGAGCGGCCGGCCGTCCCCGAGGTCGTCCAGGGGCCCGGGCCATTCCGTGTCCCCGGGGCACACGAACCGCACCCCTGCGGCCTCGGCCGTCTCCAGGTCCCGCTCCGGCCCGGCCCCCGCGGCCCGCGCCAGCAGCCCCTCCCACCGCCGCGCGGTCACCCCGGGCAGCGGCTCCCCGCCCTCCCGCAGCCGCCGCGCCACCTCCAGGACCCCGCGCTCGCGCACCCACCGCCCGCCGACCTCGTCGCCGGGTTCGACGACCCGGGTGAGGAAGACCCGGGCGAGCCGTTCGGCGTCCGGCTCGCCGGTGCCGGTCATGTCAGGGCCCCGAGCGCCATCGGCACCCCGCGCGGCACACCCGTGCGCAGTTGCAGGGCCAGGGCGACGTCGCTCGCGTCGGGCCGGTCGTGGCCGACGAGGTCGGCGACGGTCCAGGCGACCTTCAGGACGCGATCGAGGCCCCGGACGGTGAGCACCCCCCGCTCCAGGTTCCGCTCGGCCTCGTCCATCGCGCCGGCCGCCGCGTGCCAGCGGCTGCGCAGTTCCCGGCCCGGCACTTCGCTGTTCGTCCGCCACGGGGTGCCCTCCAGTCGCGCCGCCGCGCGCTCGCGTGCGGCCCGGACCCGGTCGGCGACCGTGGCCGTGGACTCTCCTCCCGGGCCGCGGTGCGTGAGTTCGTGCCGGCCGACCGGGTCCACCTCGACGCGCAGATCGACCCGGTCGAGCAGGGGCCCGGAGAGCCGGGCCTGGTAGCGGCGGATCGCCGACGGCGGGCACTCGCAGAGGGTGTCCCGTTGCGAGAAGCGTCCGCAGGGGCAGGGGTTGGCCGCCAGCACCATCAGGAAGCGCGCCGGGAACCGCACCACACCCGCGCTCCGGGCGATCACGACGTGGCCGGCCTCCAGGGGCTGGCGCAGCGCGTCGAGAGCCCGGCTGCTGAACTCCGGGGTCTCGTCCAGAAAGAGCACGCCCCGGTGGGCCAGCGAGACGGCACCGGGCCGTGCGACCCCCGGGCCGCCGCCGACCAGTGCCTGCATGGTGGCCGAGTGGTGCGGGGCGCAGTACGGCGGGAGGTCGATCAGGGGCTTGCCCGGTGGCAGGAGTCCGGACACCGAGTGCACCGCCGTGACCTCCAGCGACTCCTGCCTGGTCAGCCGAGGCAGGACGGCCGGCAGCCGCTCCGCGAGCATGGTCTTGCCCGCGCCCGGCGGGCCCTCCAGGAAGAGGTGGTGTCCGCCGGCCGCGGCCACCTCCACCGCCGTGCGCGCCGAGCGCTGGCCCACCACGTCCGCGAGGTCGTGTACCTGGTCGGGCTGGGCGGCGCCGACGCTGTGCATCCCGGTGGCCGCGCCCGTGCCGGGCAACCGAAGGCCCGCGAGGAGCGGGTCAGGGCGGCCGAGGTCGTCCGGGTCCTCCTCCGGCACCGGCTCGTCGGCGAGGACGGCGATCAGCTGCCGCAGACTGCGCACCCCGAGCACGGAGACGCCCGGCACCAGCGAGGCCTCGGCGGCGGCGCACTCGGGGACGACCACCTGGTCGTAGCCCGCGTCCGCCGCGGCCAGTACGGCCGGCAGGATGCCCCGGACCGGACGCACCCGTCCGTCCAGTCCCAGCTCCCCGATCATCACGATGTCGGCGAGGGCCCGGGGATCGATCCGTTCCGCCGCGCCGAGTACGGCACAGGCGACGGCCAGGTCGAAGCCGCTGCCTCCCTTCGGCACCGACGCCGGGCTGAGTCCGACGGTGAGCTTCTTCTGCGGCCAGTCGCCGCCCGAGTTGACCACCGCCGCCCGCACCCGGTCCCGGCTCTCGCTCAGGCTCTTGTCCGGGAGCCCCACCAGCGTGAACGCGGCCACCCCGGGCTCCAGGTCCGCCTGGACCTCGACGACGACACCCTCGACGCCCACCAGCGCCACCGAACACGTACGCGCGAACCCCATCTCAGGCCACCCCCCGCACGTGCTCCACGACGGGCGCCCCGCGGTGGGGCAGGACGACCCCGACCAGGTCGATGCGGACGCCGCCCGGGGGAGCTCCTCCGTGGGTGTGGACCCATCGCTCGGCGAGGCCGCGCAGGCGCTGCGCCTTCTCGGGCGTCACGGCCGCCATCGGGTGCTGGAAAGCACCGCCCCGTCGGGTCTTGACCTCGCAGACGACCAGGACGTCCCCGTCCCGCGCGACGATGTCGATCTCACCGGTCCTGCCGCAGCGCCAGTTGCGCTCCAGGACCGTCATCCCGGCGTCGGCCAGCCGTCGGGCGGCCAGTTCCTCGCCGTACCTGCCGAGTGCACCACGTGCCAGATCCGCGTTCATGTCGGCACCACCTCCGGTGCCCACGTTCACGCGTCCGGCGCCAAGAAAAGGATCTTGGTGTGCAACTCGGCGGTTGTGGAAAACCCCGTCACCCACACGGGTGCCGGAGCGGCACCGCTCAGCTGCCCGGCAGCTCCAGGTCGCTCTTGTTCAGCTCCTCGATGTTCACGTCCTTGAACGTGAGGACCCGGACCTGCTTCACGAACCGCGCGGGCCGGTACATGTCCCACACCCAGGCGTCCGCCATCGAGACCTCGAAGAACACCTCACCCTGGACCGAGTGCACCTGCATCTCGTAGTCGTTGGTCAGATAGAAACGCCGCTCGGTCTCGATCACGTATTTGAACAGCCCGACGACATCGCGGTACTCCCGGTAGAGCTTCAGCTCCATCTCGGTCTCGTACTTCTCGAGGTCCTCGGCGCTCATGGCATGTTCCCCTTCAGCCGTGCGATCCCCCCATTGTGCGCCAGTCCCGTGAGCCTCTAGACGATTTCGGTGTCAAGGGTCACGGGTCCGGCCGGGGGACCTTCGTCGAGCAGCCTGCTCAGCAGCTCGGCGAGTCTGGTCGGATACACCGTCTCATGTGCCCGGGTCAGTTCCTGACACGTCCACCAGCGCGCTCCGGCGACACTGCGCCGCTCCAGCTCGGTCAGCGCCGTGGCCCGGGTCGCCGTCACGGTCGTACGGGCCAGGTAGTACCACTCGTCCTGGTCCCAGCGGCGGCCCGCGAACGGGAAGGAGCACATCCGCCGCCACAGCACCGGGCCGAGCTCGACATCGGTGATGCCGGTCTCCTCGGCGAGTTCCCGCAGCGCGGCCTCTTCACGGGTCTCGTCGCCCTCCACCCCGCCGCCGGGGGTGAACCACCAGTCGTCGGCGGGGTCGTCCGGTTCATGGCCGTGCAGCAGAAGAATGCGGTCCCGGGGGTCCAGGAGGACGACCCGTGCGACCTTGCGCAGCCCGCCCTCGTAGGCGTCGGCGGCCGGGTCGGTCGTCTCAGCCGGCACCGGCAGGCTCCGTGCGGCTGCGACCGGACGTCCGCTTGGCGACGGGGCCGTACGCGGCGCCGCCGAGGATCAGCACGGTGCCGCCGACGATCAGCCAGAAGACGGTGCGCAGCGGACCCGGCTGCGACAGGGTGCCCAGCGCCTCGAAGCCCGTGGGGCGCTTGAGCAGGCCGTCCCACGGCCAGACGACGGCGTCCACGCGGGCGGTGACGGCGCTGCGCGCCACCGTTCCCTGGGCCGCGTCCGTGAGGTGCGCGGTGGAGTCCAGGGAGCCCTGCCGCTCGTCGCCGAGCAGGAAGAGCCGGCCCTCGGGAACCTTCACGGTCGGGAAGCCGGTGATCTCGGCCAGGCTGCCCGCGGGCAGATACGGTTCCTCGATCTGCTTGCCGTTGACGGTCAGCTTGCCGTCGGTGCAGCAGGCGACGGTGTCGCCGCCGACCGCGACCACGCGCTTGACCACGAGCGCGTTGCTCACCCACTCCTTGTCGCTGAAGACGACGACGTCACCACGGCGCACGTCGTCGCCGTCGACCTTCTGGGCCAGCACCCGGGCCCCGCCCTCGATCGTCGGGCTCATGGAGCTGGTGGGCACGGTGTAGGGCCGGTAGACCAGGGCCGCCCAGCCGAATCCGCCGAGGAACAGCACAAGGCCCAGCGCGACGACCAGTCCGGACAGACGCTGTCCGGTCCGGCTGCCCACCGGGCCACTGCTGGTGCCACCGCCGCTGCGCGGGGCCGTACGTGTCGTGCTCTCGCCGCCCATGGGTCCGCACCCTACCCGGCGGTACCGAACCGGGTCAGCCCTTCCTCCCCGGCCATGGTCACAAGCTTGGGAAAGGGTTTACTGATGCGGGTGCCGAGGTCAGCCGTTCTCGGACTGCGCGACCGCGCGGCGGCGGCGCCACAGGACCACCGGGACGGCTCCGGCGAGCGCGAGGCCCTCCGGCGCGACCGTCAGGGCCGCGGCGGCCGAGGACTGGTTGTTCAGGCCGGACTGGTCGAAGGTGTCCGGAACCGGCAGCGTGCCCCAGCGGTTGATCGGCCAGGCCTTGACGATGGCGCGGCCGACGACCTGGTCGACGGGCACCATGCCGTGGTTCTTGTCCGACTGGTTGTAGCGGGAGTCGCGCGAGTTCTGCCGGTGGTCGCCCATGACCCAGATGAAGCCCTTGGGGACCTTCACGGAGAACTGGCCGCCCTGGTCGTCCTGGCTGCACGGGGTGTTCCCCGGGTACACGTACGGCTCGTCCAGCGCCTTGCCGTTGACCGTCAGCGGGCCCGTGCCCTTGCAGGAGACGGTGTCGCCGCCGACGCCGACGACCCGCTTGATCAGGTCCTTCTCCTCGGCGGACGGCATCAGGCCGATCCAGCTGAGGAAGGTCTGCAGGGCGTTCGGGTCGGTCGTCGCCTCGCCGGCCAGCCAGTTGTCCGGGTCGTGGAAGACGACGACCTCGCCGCGCTCGGGCTCGGAGCCGAACCACGGGGTCAGCTTGTCGACGAGGACCCGGTCACCCTCCTTGAGGGTGTTCTCCATCGAGGCGGACGGGATCGAGAACGCCTGCACCAGGAAGGTCTTGATCAGCAGCGCGAGGACGAGCGCGATGCCGATCAGGATCGGCAGCTCCTTCCAGAAGGAGCGCGGCTTCTTCGCCTTCGGGGCCGGATCGCCCGGCCCGTCACCGCCGCCCCTGGGGGGCTCGTCCGCCGGCGGGCCCTCGCCGCCCGCCACCGGGTCACTCCCGGAGGTCACGGCGCCGTCCCCAGCCGGGTCGGCGGTTTCCACGGGGTGTCCGCGGTGCTCCTCGCCGTCGTGCCCGGACCGTGCGCCAACCGCCACATCCCCCACGCCAACTCCTTACTCCGTGCCGCCGCCTGCCCCATGCACGACGCAGGCCCACCACTCCCATAACGAGCGGGAGTTCCGCAGGGCTCGGGAGTTGTCGGACGCTTCCGTTCGGATCGTCCGGAGCAACCCTATGCGACGGCTGGGCGGACGAAGTCGCCGTGGCGGTCGAGCCGGTCACCGAAGAGAAAGTTTGCGGTTCCTTGAGACGTTCCCAGTGTCCGAGCGGCCATGCGATCACCATGGCCCGGCCGACCACCTCGTCCTCGGAGACGGTGCCGCCGTAGTCCGTGTTCTGGTGGGACCGGGAGTCCGCGGAGTTGGCGCGGTGGTCCCCCATCACCCACAGCCGGCCCTGGGGGACGGTGATGTCGAACGCGGCGTCGGAGGGGGCGTTCCCGGGGTACAGATAACTTCCCTCTTCCAGGGGAACGCCGTTGACGGTGACTCGCCCTTGCGTGTCACAGCACTGCACATGGTCGCCGCCGACACCGACGACCCGTTTGATGAGGTCCTTCTCGTTGTCGGAGGGCAGCAGACCGATGAAGGTGAGCCCTTCCTTGACCTGCTTGACGACGACGGGGTCGTCCTTCTTCGCGGTGGTCGTCTCGTCGTTGAGCCAGCCGCCGGGGTCCTTGAACACGACGACGTCCCCGCGCTGCGGCTTGGAGCCGAACCACGGGGTGAACTTGTCCACCAGGACGCGGTCGCCGATGCGGATCGTCTGTTCCATCGACCCGGACGGGATCACGAAGGCCTGCACCAGGAAGGTCTTCAGGACCAGGGCGATCAGGACGGCGACGCCGACCAGGAGCGGGATCTCCCGGACGGCCGACCGCCTGCGTTTGCGCTTGACCTTGCGCTGGAGCTTGCGCCGCTCCGCGCGCGTACGCCCGCCGCCCGGGCCGGAGGCGCGCCGGACACCGGTGGGCAGGAGTTGGTCCGCGGCGGAGGAGGGCACGCCGCGCGGCTTGCCTCGGTTACCCATCGGCGCCCTCCGCGCCGGGCACGCGCGCGTAGGCACTCGGGCGGGACAGGCGGGTCAGGTGCCCGTACGGCCATACGATCCAGTCGGCGCGGCCGATCACCCGGTCCACGGGGATCATGCCGCCGCCCGGTGAGCCCAGGTGGTCGCGGGAGTCGCTGGAGGCGGCGCGGTGGTCGCCGAGGACGAACAGGGTCCCCTCGGGCACCTTCACGTCGAAGTCCACCGTGGACGGGCTGTCGCCTGGATACAGGAACGTCGACTCGTCGACCGACCGGCCGTTCACCCGGATCCTCCCCTCCTTGTCGCAGCAGACCACGTGGTCTCCGCCTACCCCCACGACGCGTTTGACGTAGTCGGAGTTCCCGAAGTACTCGGTGCCGTCGAAGACGACGACGTCACCACGCCGCGGCTCGGCACCGAAACGGTACGCGAACTTATTTACGAGAACGCGGTCGCCGATCCTCAATCCGTTCTCCATGGATCCGCTGGGAATCTGGAACGGCTGGACCACGAAAGCGTTGAGGAACAGCAAGGACACCAGGCAGATCAGCAGGGTCAGACTGATCCGGCCGCCCGGCAGCCACGACGTGATCCGTGCCGTCAACGAGAAACGCGACCGGTCCTCACCAGCCCCTGGACGGGGGTGGGAGGAGCGGTCGCGCTCCGTCGTCGGCTGAGCTTCGGTGTCCATCGGGGTCAGATGCTATCCGGCCCCTCTGTGGATCTCCCGAGTGCGCTCAGTGGATCACCAGTGGACCCACCGGGGATGCTCAGTTGTCGCGCTTCTCCTTGATCTTCGCGGCCTTGCCGCGCAGCTCACGCAGGTAGTACAGCTTGGCGCGACGCACGTCACCACGGGTGACGAGCTCGATCTTCTCGACGATCGGGGTGTGCACCGGGAAGGTGCGCTCGACGCCGACGGAGAAGGAGACCTTGCGGACCGTGAAGGTCTCGCGGACACCGGCGCCCTGGCGGCGGATGACGACGCCCTTGAACTGCTGCACACGGGAGCGGTTGCCCTCGATGACGCGGACGTGGACGTTGACGGTGTCACCCGGGCGGAAGGCCGGGACGTCGCTGCGCAGCGACGCGGCGTCGACGGAGTCGAGCAGGTGGGACATTGCGTCTGCTTTCTTCGCTGATGCCACAGGTCATCAACGGAACTAGATGTTCAACGAGTGAGTGCCGTGTGCCCGTCGGGGCGGGCGTCGTGTCCCCCTGTGGCAGGGGCGCACACCGGACGGCGCACAACAGCGGCCTATTCTTCCACGTCGCCGGCCCTGCGCCAAAATCGGCCGTACGGCTCGCCCTCCGGGTCGGGCTCCCAGCCCAGGATGGAGAGCATCTCGCGGTCCTTCTTGTCGAAGGCCCCGGGCTCACAGCGCTCGATGAGGTCGGGCCGGTGGGCCGTCGTACGGCGCAGGGCCTCGTCGCGGCGCCAGCGGGCGATCTTGCCGTGGTGGCCGCTGAGCAGCACCTCGGGGATCTCCCGGCCGCGCCAGGCGGGCGGCTTGGTGTAGACGGGCCCTTCCAGGAGGCTCGCCATGGCGCCGGGTGCGAAGGAGTCGTCGCGGTGGGACTCGGCGTTGCCGAGCACGCCGGGCAGCAGCCGGGCGACGGCCTCCGTGATGACGAGTACGGCCGCCTCGCCGCCGGCGAGGACGTAGTCGCCGATGGAGACCTCGTAGACCGGGAGCCGGGTGGCGTACTCGTCGACGACGCGCCGGTCGATGCCCTCGTAGCGGGCCGGCGTGAAGATCAGCCAGGGCCGCTCGGACAGTTCGACGGCGAGTTCCTGGGTGAACGGGCGGCCGCTGGGGGTCGGGACGACGATCGCGGGCCGCGCCGAACCCGTCTCGTAGCCGTCGGCGAGGATCGAGTCCAGGGCGTCGCCCCAGGGTTCGGTCTTCATGACCATGCCGGGCCCGCCGCCATAGGGCGTGTCGTCGACCGTGTTGTGCCGGTCGTACGTCCACTCCCGCAGGTCGTGCACCCGCACGTCCAGCCGGCCCCGCGCGCGTGCCTTGCCGACGAGGGAGACGTTCAGCGGGTCGAGGTACTCGGGGAAGATCGTGACGACGTCGAGGCGCATCAGGACTCTTCCCGGGCGGACGCGATCTCCGCGTGGTCGTCGATCAGACCCGGCGGCGGGTCGATGACCGCCTTCTGCTCCTCCAGGTCGATCTCGGTGACGATCTCCTGCACGAACGGGATCATCACCTCGCTGCCGTCCGGCCGCTCCACGATGAAGAGGTCCTGGGAGGGGAGGTGCGAGATCTCGGTGATCCGGCCGACCGCCGCGCCGTCCGCCGTGACCACGTCCAGGTCGATCAGCTGGTGGTCGTAGTACTCGTCCTCCTCCTCCGGCAGCTCCTCCGGGTCGACCTCGGCGATCAGGAGGGTGTTGCGCAGGGCCTCGGCGGCGGTGCGGTCGCCGACGCCCTCGAAGCGCAGGAGGAGCCGGCCGCTGTGCACCCGGCCGGCCGCGATGGTGAGGGGTCCCGCGGAAGCGGGATCGGTGGCGAGTACGGCACCCGGCGCGAGCCTGAGTTCCGGCTCGTCGGTCCGTACTTCGACGGTGACCTCGCCCTTGATGCCATGGGCACGGCCGATCCGTGCGACTACCAGCTGCACGTGTCCTAATCTCCTGTCGATACGACGACGGGCCGGGGACGGCCCAGTGGCCCTCCCCGGCCCGAGCCGGTGCTGCGTTTGGCGTCAGCGGACGTGGTCCACGTCGACGAGGTCGACACGGACACCCCGGCCGCCGATGGCGCCCACGACGGTGCGCAGAGCGCGCGCGGTGCGGCCGTTTCGGCCGATCACCTTGCCGAGGTCGTCCGGGTGGACCCGGACCTCGAGCACGCGCCCGCGGCGCAGGTTGCGCGAGGCGACCTGCACATCGTCAGGGTTGTCGACGATGCCCTTCACGAGGTGCTCGAGAGCCTCCTCGAGCATGCTCAGGCCTCGGTCGACTCGGACTCAGCCGCAGCCTCGTCCTTCTTCTCGGCCTTCTTCTTCTGGGTGATCGCCTCACCCTTGCCCTGGTCGTCCCCACCGAGGGCCTCGAACGACGGGCGCGCCTTCTTCGGCTCGGCGACGAGCAGCGGAGCCGGGGCGGGCTCGCCCTTGAACTTCTGCCAGTCGCCGGTCTTCTTCAGGATGGCGAGCACGGGCTCGGTCGGCTGCGCGCCGACACCCAGCCAGTACGCCACGCGCTCGGCGTCCACCTCGATGACCGACGGGTGGTAGGTCGGGTGGTACTTGCCGATCTCCTCGATCGCACGGCCGTCACGACGGGTACGGGAGTCGGCGACGACGATGCGGTAGTGAGGCGAACGGATCTTGCCCAGACGCTTCAGCTTGATCTTGACTGCCACTGGAGTGGGTTCTCCTGGTTTTGACGTGGTTGGGCACGGCGAGAGAGCCGCGTGGGGTTGCGGTACCCGAGTGCCCGATGGACGCGTCAGCCGGAGGAGAGAGGGGTCCTGTGCGGCTGTCGAGTACAGCTAGCCATTCTGCCACACCCCGCGGGTCGCCTGAGGCCGAGGGTCGGTCCGCGTCCGGGCATGCCTGAATCGCACCCGGCGCCGCGGTGGGCGTACGTCGGGTGCGCGGCCCGGCGCCCGCGGGGTGCCGCCGCGCCCGCGCACGGGGGCGGCGGCTCCCCTCGACGTCCCCCGACCGGCAGCCACGAGATGCCGGTGCTGGGCCGTCCGGCGTTACGCCGCGCCCGCGATCTCCGGGATGCGGAACGGCTTGCCGCAGCCGCCGCACACGATCGGGGCCTGGGCCAGGACCGACGGGACCACCCGGACGTTGCGACCGCAGTCGCAGACCGCCTTCACGCGGACGCCGCCGCCGGAGGAGCCGTGGCGGGCGGCGGGGCCGCGGAAGGTGCGGGTGGTGCTCTCGGCGGAGGTGGCCGCCGTGTGGGCCTTCAGGGCCCGCTGCAGGCGCTCGATCGT
The DNA here is from genome assembly GCF_042898825.1 of Streptomyces sp. NPDC000345. Lineage (NCBI taxonomy): Bacteria > Bacillati > Actinomycetota > Actinomycetes > Kitasatosporales > Streptomycetaceae > Streptomyces > Streptomyces sp. NPDC000345. Next base: position 190,037 of record NZ_JBIAZE010000011.1, on the reverse strand, counting down.
CGGGCGGTAACGGCGCTTGGCCTCGGGGTTGAGCGTGACCAGGGAGAAGCCGCTGCTCGGATGCGGTTCCTCGGGATGGTCCAGGCCCAGCTCCTCGGCGATGGCGAGGAATCTGCGGTTGTGGTAGCGGCCGGCGCGGGAGGTGTCGCGGACGCCGCGGGCGGCGGCGACGCCATGGACTGCCTCATGAAGCAGTCGCTCGAAGGAGAGCTCGTGACCGCAGGCGGACGACGACTCCCCGATCAGGGACTCTGGCGCGGCAAGGTCCGGCAGTTCGGGGTGGTACCGCTGAATGTCGGCCCACGCCTGTGCCAGCTCTGCGGCGAGAACAGGTGGTGTCTGTGTCGTGCTCACGTAATGACAACGAGCGGGGGTGCCGCTGTGTTCCTATTCCGGGGCATCCCAAATAATTTGCACGTACCCGTCAGTTGCCGCTGATGCGTCCTGACGAGGGCGGGTGCGCTGATCTGCGGAGAAGCCTCACAGCTCAGCACAAGGTGGTGCGTAGTTCGCCGTACGCCCCGGCGCGTAGCCCCGGTCCGCGCGCCGGGGAACAGGAGTACGGCGCGGCGCAAGGGGCGTTTCGGTCGCTCTTCCCGCCGGAGGGCGTCGTCTCGGTCAGCGTGCGCGGCGGTCGCGACGTTACCGGGCGCGTCCGCGTCGTCCGCCCGCCGGGTGAGACGGGTGCCTCGGCCATGGCGTGATGGTACGGGCCCACGTTGCCGGAATGTGAATTCTCGCCACTCCCCGCATGAGTCCACAAGCGGGGCCCCGAGACCCCTGGACGCGGCCGCAGAGGGGGAGTTACCTGGCATACGGGTGAAGTGCGAGCGCACTGCACGGGGGCCACCTGACCGGTACAGCGGCAATTCTCGGCGGATTGGGGCGCTAATTCATGACACCTGTGCTCGTGCGGCAGCACCTTCCTCACGCCGGGCCGGTGCCCCGCGCGGATCTGGGTGCCCGCGCGCGTGACTGGTCCGAGATCCAGGAACGGATGCTGGTTCCGCTCTACGAGGCCGTCTACGAACGACTGGAGGTGGGCCCCGGCACACGGCTCCTCGGCCTCGGCTGCGGCTCCGGGCTCGCACTGCTGATGGCGGCCTCCAGAGGCGCGGCCGTCACCGGTGTCGAGCCCTCCTCCCCGCAGCGGCTGGCCCTCGCGCGCGAGCGGCTGCTGCCCGGGGCGGGGCAGGCGCACGCGCGGGGGGACATCCGGCTGACCGACGGATCGCCCGAGGACGCGGCCGGCCCGGAGACGCGCGCGTACAACCTGGTGACCGCCTTCGAGCCGATCGGCTGTCTCGCGGACGACGCGGAGGAACTGCTCGGCCTGCTCGCGGCCGCGACCCCGCTGACCGAGCGGGGGGCGCCCGTGGTGCTCGTCGGCTGGGGACCGCCGGAGCGCTGTGCCACCTGGGAGGTGCTGCGGGCCGTCGCCGGCCCGGACGGCCTGACACGCACCACCGGCCCCGGCGCCGCACAGCGCACCACCGGCCCGGACGCCGGATTACGCACCACCGCGCCCGGCGCCTCGCCGCGCACGGCCGAACCGGGCGCCGCGCCCCGCGCCACCGCACCCGGCACCACGGGACCCGGCGCCGGATCAGGGGCCACGGGGTCCGACGGTTGCCCGCGCGGCTCGGTGCGGCTGCGGCCCGCCCTGCGGGACGACCTGGAGGAGGCCGCGCAGCAGGCGGGTCTCCGGCCCGACGGATCCGGGCGGGTGGCCTGCCCCTTCGGCTACGCGGGAGTCGACAGCGCCGTGAAGGGCCTGCTGTCCACCGGTCTGTTCGACGCGGCGCTCGCGGCGACGGACCAGGAGCAGGTCGGCAAGGAGCTGACGGAGGCGCTGCACCCCTACCGGCGGCCGGACGGCACGGTGTGGATGCCGAACGTGTTCCGGTACCTGATCGCCCGGACGCCCTGACGCCCGGACGACCGGCCGCCCGGATCGCGCCGGACCGTCGGCATCGCACCGCAGGCTCGGCATCCCACCGCAGGCTCGGCATCGCACCCCGGGCTCGGCATCCACCGGGAGCCGCCTCGCGAAGTCACCCCTCGTCCTTGCGGAGCCGGGTGATCCCCGCGATGCGGTACGCGTCCGCCTCCTCCAGGGTCTCGTGCTCCAGCAGCGCCTGCGCGAGGGCGTCCAACTGGCCCCGGTGATCGCGGAGTTTGCGGCACGCCTCCTCGTAGCACTCGTCGACGATCCGGCGCATCTCGTCGTCGATGACGTCGAGGGTGGCCGGAGCGGCGGCGAGGCCGTAGGCCTGCTGGGCGTCGCTGGGCAGGGCGGACAGCCGGCCCACGCGCGGGCTCATGCCCCACCGGGCGACCATCCCGCGCGCGATGTTGGTGACCTGTTCGAGGTCGTTCTCCGCGCCGGTCGTGACGACCCCGTAGATCACCTGCTCGGCCGCCATCCCGCCGAGGGCGCCGATGATGCGGCCGCGCAGGTACTCCTCCGAGTGCGCGTACCGCTCCACCTCGGGCGTCGACATGGTCACCCCGAGGGCGCGGCCGCGCGGCACGATGGTGACCTTGCGGACGGGGTCGGCGCCCGGCTGCAGCATGCCGAGGAGGGCGTGGCCGCTCTCGTGGTACGCGGTGCGCCGGCGGTCCTCCTCCGGCATCACCAGGGTGCGCTCGGCTCCGAGCTGCACCTTCTCCAGCGCCTCCGACAGGTCGGACTGGGTCACCCGCCGCTGTTTGCGCTTGACCGCGAGCAGGGCGGCCTCGTTGGCGAGATTGGCCAGATCCGCCCCTGTCATGCCCGGGGTGGTGCGGGCCACCTGGGTGAGGTCGACGTCCGGGGCGAGCGGGATCTCGCGGGTGTGGATGCGCAGGATCGCCTCGCGCCCGCCGCGGTCCGGCGGGGAGACGTTGACCACCCGGTCGAAGCGGCCGGGCCGGGTCAGCGCCGGGTCCAGGATGTCGGCGCGGTTCGTCGCCGCTATGACGACGACGCCCTCGGCCCCGGAGAAGCCGTCCATCTCGGTGAGGATCTGGTTCAGTGTCTGCTCGCGCTCGTCGTGACCGCTCACCGAGGCGCCGCCGCTGCGGACCCGTCCGATGGTGTCGATCTCGTCGATGAAGATGATCGACGGCGCCACCTTGCGTGCCTCGGCGAACAGCTCACGCACCCGGGAGGCGCCGACGCCGACGATCATCTCGATGAACTCGGACGCGGAGGCGGAGAAGAAGGGCACGCCCGCCTCGCCGGCCACCGCGCGCGCCAGCAGGGTCTTGCCGGTGCCGGGCGAGCCCGCCAGCAGCACCCCGCGGGGCATCTTGGCGCCCATCCTGCGGTAGACGTCGGGGTGCTCCAGGAAGTCGACGACGTCGTCCAGCTCGCCCTTGACCTCGTCGATGCCGGCCACGTCGGCGAAGGTCGTGCGCTCGGTGCCGGGCCGCAGCTCGACCGGTTTGGGCGGCGCCTTGCGGCCGAGCATGCCGCCCGCGCCGCCCAGGCCGCCGCCGATCCGCCGCGCGAAGAAGACCCACACCGCGACCAGGATCACGATCGGCACCAGCGAGAGCAGCAGGTTGGACACCAGGCTGCGCTGCTGCACGACCGGCTGTGCGGTCACGGTGACGTCCTGGCGGTCCAGGCTCTGCCAGAGGTCGTCGTCGGCGAAGGCCGGGCGCTGGGTCTTGAACTTGGTGTACTCGCCGCCCCCGTCGGGGTCGTCGCGGGCCTTCTTGAGCTGGCCCTGGATCGCGTCGCCCTTGGAGTAGATCTTGTCGACGTTGCCGTCGTCGACCTGACGGCTGAACTCCGTGTACGAGATCGTCGGCTCGTCGCCCGAGCCGAGATAGTTCAGCCCGATGTAGACCAGCAGGAACACGATCACGGCGGTGACGGCGAGGCCCCACCACCGGCCCCGGATCCGCCTGCCTCCGGGGGGCCTTGGCGGCTCGTCCGGGGTGCCCTCGGTGCGCCACGGCTGATCGGGTGCCCTGCGCGGCGGAGCGGCATTGCTCATATCTGGACGTTACGGCAGACCACGGGCCTCGGCATGCGCTGAGGGCGCCCTCCCCGGTGGAAGGGCGCCCTCGACGACGTGGGCCGGAAGCCGTCGGGCCTGTCAGCCCATGAACTTCTTGAACTCGTCCGGCAGCTCGAAGTCCTGGCCGCCCTGCTGCGGCAGCCCGAACGCGCCCGCGCCCTGGGCGCCGGCCTCGCGGCGCTGGGCCTCCTCCAGCTCCTGCTGCCGGCGCTTCATCGGGTTGCCGGAGCGCTGCTTGCCCTTGGCCTTCTTCGGCTGCTTGCGCTGCCGGCCGGGGCCGCCGCCCATGCCCGGGATCCCCGGCATGCCCGGCATGCCGCCGCCCTGGGCCATCCGGGACATCATCTTGCGGGCCTCGAAGAACCGCTCGACCAGGCCCTTCACGGCGCTGACCTCGGCGCCGGAGCCCTTGGCGATACGGGCGCGGCGCGAGCCGTTGATGATCGTCGGGTCCTGGCGCTCGGCCGGCGTCATCGACTTGATGATCGCGGCCATGCGGTCGACGTCCCGCTCGTCGAGGTTGTTGATCTGGTCCTTGATCTGGCCCATGCCCGGCAGCATGCCGAGGAGCTTGGAGATCGAGCCCATCTTCCTGACCTGTTCCATCTGGGACAGGAAGTCGTCCAGGGTGAAGTCCTGGCCCTTCTTGGACGCCAGCTTGGAGGCCATCTTGGCGGCCTCTTCCTGGCTGAACGTCTTCTCGGCCTGCTCGATCAGGGTGAGCAGGTCACCCATGTCGAGGATGCGGGAGGCCATCCGGTCCGGGTGGAAGGCGTCGAAGTCGTCGAGCTTCTCGCCGTTCGACGCGAACATGATCGGCTTGCCGGTGATCTGGCGGATCGACAGGGCAGCGCCACCGCGGGCGTCGCCGTCGAGCTTGGAGAGCACCACGCCGTCGAAGCCGACGCCGTCGCGGAAGGCCTCGGCGGTGTTGACGGCGTCCTGGCCGATCATCGCGTCGACGACGAAGAGGATCTCGTCGGGCGAGACGGCGTCGCGGATGTCCGCGGCCTGCTGCATCAGCTCCTGGTCGATGCCGAGACGGCCGGCGGTGTCCACGATCACGATGTCGTGGACCTTGGACTTCGCGTACTCGATGGAGTCCTTGGCGACCTGGACCGGGTCGCCGACGCCGTTGCCGGGCTGCGGGGCGTACACGGCCACGCCGGCCCGGTCGGCGACCACGCTGAGCTGGTTGACGGCGTTGGGGCGCTGGAGGTCACAGGCGACGAGCAGCGGCGAGTGGCCCTGCTCCTTCAGCCAGCGGCCGAGCTTGCCCGCGAGGGTGGTCTTACCGGCACCCTGCAGACCGGCCAGCATGATCACGGTGGGCGGCTGCTTGGCGAAGCGCAGCCGGCGGGTCTCGCCGCCGAGGATGGTGACCAGCTCGTCGTTGACGATCTTGAGCACCTGCTGGGCGGGGTTCAGCGCCCGGGACACCTCCGCGCCGAGGGCACGCTCCTTGACGTTCTTGATGAACGTCCGCACGACCGGCAGGGCCACGTCGGCCTCGAGGAGGGCGATGCGGATCTCGCGCGCGGTGGCGTCGATGTCCGCCTCGGAGAGCCGTCCCTTGCCGCGCAGGTTCTTGAAAGTCGCTGAGAGGCGATCGGAGAGAGTATCGAACACGGCGGCGTCGGTCCTCGGGGTCGGGGGCGGTACGAGCGTCTTCAAGGGTATCCCGGCGAGGCAAGACCGGGTCACGGTCGTCACCGAGACCCGGTCCCACCCGTCGTCGGGCTCAGCCCCGCAGGGTCTCCTCCAGCTTGCGCGAGAGGGCCGCCGCCTCGTCGACCGGCAGGGGTGAGCCCTCCGCGCCGGTGACGTAGAAGGCGTCCACCGCGTTGGCGCCCAGCGTGCTGACGTGCATGCTGCGCACCCGCACGGCCGCGTCCTCCAGCGCCGAGCCGATCCGGAACAGCAGCCCCGGGGCGTCCTGGGCGCGTACCTCGATGACGGTGGCGTGCCGGGAGGCCGCCGAGGCGACCGTCACACGCGCCGCAGGGGCGACCACGCCCCTGCGGCGGGGGTAGGCCGCGTCGCGCTCGGCGAGCCGTCCGGCGATGTCCAGGGAGCCGTCGAGGGCGCGGACGAGGTCGGCGCGCAGCCGGGCGGCCTGGGGCAGCGAGCCGTACTCGGCGGCGACCCGCCAGTTCAGCAGCAGGACGGAGCCCTCGACGCCGTCGGGCAGGTCCAGGGCGCGCAGCTCGGCGGTGCGCACGGTCAGCCGGTGCACGGCGAGCACGCCGGCCACCGCGGGCAGTACGCCCGCCTGGTCCGGTACGGCGATGAGCAGCTCGACGCCGAGCGGCTCGGGGTCGCCGGACGGCTGTTCGTCGGCGGGTGCCTCGGTCTGCGCGCGCAGGGCCAGCACCGGGCTGCCGGTGGCGACGGCCTCGATGGCGAGGCGTTCCTGCTCGGCGGTGGGCGCGGCGGCGTCCGGCTCGTCGGGCTCGTCCCCGGCGAGCACCGCCCCGACCCGCTTGACCAGGTCCGCCACGAGCGAACCCCGCCAGGAGGACCAGGCGGCGGGCCCGGTGGCCAGCGCGTCCGCCTCGGTGAGCGCGTGCAGCAGCTCCAGTGTGCTCTGGGAACCGACCGCCTCGGCGACCGAGCGCACGGTGACCGGGTCCTCCAGGTCACGCCGGGTGGCCGTCTCGATGAGCAGCAGGTGATGGCGTACGAGCGAGGAGAGCACGGCCACGTCCGCGCGGTCGAAGCCGATGCGGGCGGCCACGTCCTTGGCGATGATCTCGCCCGCCACCGAGTGGTCGCCGGGCCAGCCCTTGCCGATGTCGTGCAGCAGCGCGGCGACCAGCAGCAGGTCGGGGCGGCTGACGCGGCGGGTGAACTCGGAGGCGCGGACGGCGGTCTCGATGAGGTGCCGGTCGACGGTCCAGATGTGCACGGCGTTGCGCTGCGGCCGGCAGCGCACCCGCTCCCAGTCGGGCAGCAGCCGGGTGATCAGGCCCTCGGCCTCCAGCGCCTCCCAGACCTCGATGGTGGGCTGGCCGGAGCCGAGCAGGGTGACCAGCTGTTCGCGGGCCTCGGCGGGCCAGGGCGTGGGCAGCGGGCGCACGGTGGCGGCCAGGCGCCGTACGGCGTGCAGGGAGAGCGGGAGGCCGGCCTGGGCGGCGGCGGCCGCGGCGCGCAGCGGAAGCACGGGGTCGCGTTCGGGGCGCGCGGCGCGGGCGAGCACCACCTCGCCGTCCTGCTCCACCACCCCTTCGGCCAGCGGAGAGCGGTCGGGGACGGGCTTGCCGCCCCCGAGCATGGCGCGCAGCCTCGGCCGCACGGCGCGGGACCGCAGCACGCGCCCCACTTCGCGCCAGGTGACATCGCTCGCGTACGAGATGACCCGCGCCGCCTCGTACACCTGCCGCAGCAGTGTGTCCGCGTCGAGCAGGCCCAGCTCGGCCGCGACCTGGTCCTGCTCCTGAAGGGACAGCCGGTCGGTCGCGCGGCCGGTGGCCAGGTGCAGGGCGTCACGGACGTCGAGGAGCCGGCGGCGGGCGTCGTCGAGGCCCTCGCGGGGCGCGTCGGCGAGCCAGGAGGCGGCCACGGCCCGCAGGGCGGTGGCGTCCCGGAGACCGCCGCGGGCCTCCTTGAGGTCGGGCTCCAGCAGGTACTGCAGCTCGCCCTGGCGTTCGGCCCGCTCGGCGCACAGTTCCTGCAGTTCGGGCAGGCGCTTGGGGGCCTGGTTGCGCCAGTCGGCCAGGACGGCCGTGCGCAGTCCGGCGGTGAGGCCGAGGTCGCCGGCGAGATGCCGGGCGTCCAGCAGGCCCAGCTGCACCTTGAGGTCCTCGCCGGCGGTCCTGCGGGCCTCGGCCGGGGTGCGCACCGAGTGGTCGAGGGCGAGGCCCAGGTCCCACACCGGGTACCAGAGGCGGTCGGCGAGGGCGGCGACCGCCTTGGGGTCGCTGCCGTCGTGCAGCAGCAGGAGGTCGAGGTCGCTGCGCGGGGAGAGCTCGCCGCGGCCGTAGCCGCCGACGGCGACGAGCGAGACGCCCTTCAGCTCCTCGCTGCCGGCGGCGAACAGCTGGGCCAGCCAGTCGTCCGTCAGTCCGGAGAGGGCCGCACGGCGCGGCGGCCCGGACCGCGCCCCCTCGGTGAGGAGGCGCAGCCGGGCCGCCGCGTAGCCGCTGGGTCCCGAGTCCTCTGCTTCGTTTCGCACGTCCGTGCTCGTCACCCAGCGACTCCTGTTCTGTTCTGCGGTCAGAGCGCGTCCGGGCCGCGCTCGCCGGTGCGGACCCGTACGGCCGTCTCGACCGGAAGGGACCAGACCTTGCCGTCACCGATCTTGCCGGTGCGGGCCGCCTTGACGATGACGTCGATCAGCTGTTCGGCGTCGTCGTCCTCGGCCAGCACCTCGATGCGGATCTTGGGGACGAGGTCGACGGTGTACTCGGCACCGCGGTAGACCTCGGTGTGTCCCCGCTGACGACCGTAGCCGCTCGCCTCGGTGACCGTCAGACCGTGGACGCCGAAGGCCTGCAGGGCTTCCTTGATCTCGTCCAGCCGGTGGGGCTTCACGACGGCGGTGATGAGCTTCATGCGTCCACCTTCTTGCTGTCGGCGCCGACGGCGGCCGGCACGGCGGTCCGGGCGGCACCGCCGCCGGCGCCGCTGAAGTCGTATGCGGTCTCGGCGTGCTCGGCCTGGTCGATGCCGGACACCTCCTCGTCCTCACTGACCCGCATACCGATGGTCTTGTCGAGGACGAAGGCCAGGATCGCGGAGGCGACCAGCGAGTAGGCGAGGACCGCGAAGACACCGGCGCACTGCTTCCAGAGCTGGTCCGCGTTGCCGCCGTAGAAGAGGCCCTTGACCTCGGACTGGCCCTTGCCGCTGGCGAAGAAGCCGATCAGCAGGGAGCCGATGACACCGCCGACCATGTGGACGCCGACGACGTCCAGCGAGTCGTCGTAGCCGAACTTGTACTTCAGGCCGACGGCCGCGGCGCAGGCGACGCCGGCGATGGCACCGACCGCGATCGCGCCGATCGGGGTGACCGCACCACCGGAGGGGGTGATGGCGACCAGACCGGCGACCGCGCCGGAGGCGGCGCCCAGCGTGGTGAACGCGCCGTGGCGGAGCTTCTCGTAGATCAGCCAGGCGAGCATCGCGGCCGCGGTGGCGATCTGCGTGTTGACGAACATCAGCGAGCCGACGCCGTCGTCGTTGCCCAGCCAGGAGCCGGCGTTGAAGCCGAACCAGCCGAACCACAGCAGGCCGGCGCCGAGCATGACCAGGGGCAGGCTGTGCGGGCGCATCGGGTCCTTCTTGAAGCCGACGCGCTTGCCGATGACCAGGATCACGCCGAGTGCCGCGGCACCCGCGTTGATGTGGACCGCGGTACCACCCGCGAAGTCGATCACGCCGAGCTCGAAGGCCCAGCCGCCGGTGCCCCACACCCAGTGGGCGACCGGGAAGTACACGATCGTCGCCCACAGCACGAGGAAGATCGACCAGGCGGTGAACTTCACGCGGTCAGCGAGGGCACCGCTGATCAGGGCGGGCGTGATGATGGCGAACATCATCTGGAAGACGGCGAAGACGAAGACCGGGATGGTGTACCCGGACCAGATGTCCGCCTTGTCGATGCCGGTCCATCCGACGAAGTCGGACTCCCAGCCGATGAGCGAGCCGTGGTCCGTCCCGAACGCCATGGAGAAGCCGTACAGCACCCACAGGATGGTGACGATACCCATGCTGATGAAGCTCATCATCAGCATGTTGAGGGTGCTCTTGACGCGGACCATGCCTCCGTAGAAGAAGGCGAGGCCCGGCGTCATGATCAGCACCAGGGCGGAACAGATGAGCATGAAGCCTGTGTTGGCCACAGACAACTTGTCTGCGGCAAGCGTGATGGCTGGTGCCATCGGCGTCTCCTCGTCGTAGGTACGGCCCCGTGCGGGCGAAGCCAGAGGCGGGGGTCATGAGGGGTGGGCCGGTTATGCGCCATGAGATTGACGCAGCGCGGTTTCGGTGGAAGCCCCTCGTTGTTTCGCCGCCGTGACGAAGGCACCCCGTGCGTTACGCCTCGGTGAACTGCCTGATGTCCGCCGAGCGGATCGTTATCGTGGCGCAACCTTCACTCGAGGAAGGAAAACCGGCCGCGGGCGGCCTTCCGATGACCTGGCATGGGGGAGCCGAGTCGGGCACTTCGGGAGGGCCGGCCGCGGCCGGGGTTCAAGGGTTTTCGCGAGGTGGATCAGGGGCGGTCAGACGGCTTCGGCCGTCTCCGGCAGCTCCATGGCGAGCCGCTCGGTGAGGTCGACGACCTCGGAGAGGTCCCCGAAGTCGCGTACGGCGGTGTCGACGGTCTTTCGAATACGAGTGTTCACCCGCTCGGAGCGGACCTTCTTCGCCTCCTTCATGGCCTGCGCGGCGAGCTGGGCGCTCTGCTCGGGCTCACGCCGCAGCAGGTGGACCGTGGCCATGCCGATCAGGTTCAGCACGTAGGACCGCTGGTGGTCGGGGTCGCCCGCGAACAGCTCGACGGCCTTGCGCATCAGGGGCTCGGCGAGCGAGGCGTAGGTGGGGCTGCGGCCGGCGACATAGGCGAGGTCGCGGAAGGAGTGGCTGTTCTCGCCGTACAGCTCGGCCTCGGAGAAGAAGCGGATCCAGTCCGGGTCGGGCTCGTCCCACTCGTCGGCCTCGGCGAAGGTGTCCTCGGCCATCCGCACGGCCCGCTTGCACCGCCCCGGCTGCCCCATGTTGGCGTAGGCGCGGGCCTCCATCGCATACAGCATCGACTGGGTGCGCGGGCTCGCGCAGTCCCGGCTGCCGTACTGCGCGAGGTGGATCAGCTCCAGGGCGTCCTCGGGCCGTCCGAGGTGGATCATCTGGCGGCTCATGCTGGAGAGGACGTACGAGCCGAGCGGCCGGTCACCGGCCTCCTTGGCGGCGTGCAGGGCGAGGACGAAGTACTTCTGGGCGGTCGGCTGGAGCCCCACGTCGTACGACATCCAGCCGGCGAGCTCGGCCAGCTCGGCGGCGACCTTGAACAGCCTCCTGGACGTCGCCTCGGGCTGGGGCTCCTGGAGCAGGTCCGTCACCTCGTGCAGCTGGCCGACGACGGCCTTGCGGCGCAGTCCGCCGCCGCACTGGGCGTCCCACTGCCGGAACATCACCGTGGTGGACTCCAGCAGGTCCAGCTCGGGCCTGGAGAGCCGGCCGCGGGCCCGGCTGGTGGGGACGGACTCCGGCTCCTGGGGCGGGGCGGGCGGCGAGGGGACGAGCCAGCGCTGCATCGGCTCGATGAGGGACGGGCCCGCGGACAGGGTCAGCGAGGTTCCGAGGAAGCCGCGCCGCGCCAGCATCAGGTCGCTGCGCGAGAACTCGCTGATCAGGGCCACCGTCTGCGGGCCCGTCCAGGGCAGGTCGACGCCGGTCGCCGAGGGCGCCTGGCGCGCGGCGCGCAGACCGAGGTCCTCGACGGAGACGACGCAGCCGAACCGCTCGGAGAACAGCTCGGACAGGATCCTGGGGATGGGCTCACGGGGGTTCTCGCCGTCCAGCCAGCGGCGCACGCGCGAGGTGTCCGTGGAGATGTGGTTGGCGCCCAACTGGCGGGCCCGGCGGTTGACTTGACGGGCCAGCTCGCCCTTCGACCAGCCGCTGCGCACGAACCACGAGGCGAGCAGCTCGTTCGGGCGCTTGTCCGCACTCGCCGTGCTGCTCCCGCTTCCGTCGTTGCCGCTCACTGGAACGCCCCCATCCCTGAGACCACTTGTCACTGAGTGCGCCAAGCCTTATCAGAATGCCGGTAAATACGGCCCCTCGTACGGTAGTTGTCACCCTTCGAACGGAAAGCCGACTTGCCTCCGGCATACCCACCTGTGCATGTGCCCCCAGGACCCGCACACTCAGCGTAATCCCACGATCACGGCCCCGGCCACGGCGATCCCGGAAACGCCACCATTCGCCACCCCTTCGAATGAACTCCCGATGGCTCGCACGCGATTCACTTGACACAGGACGGCCGGGAGTGAGCGGAGCGAAGCACTCAGGGGCGCGCGCAGCCGACCGCACCACCCGGCGCGCTTCCGGACGCCGCATGGAACAGGTGGCCGACGGGCACCGGAAACACGCAGAGTCACGACATGCGTCCGTTACGTAACCAATGGCGCGTCGAACCCGTTGGAGGGGGCATGGGCTTCACGATCGGCGGCATTCGCGAGATCCGCTCCGGCGCGCGCAGGCGCGGTCGCTCGTCCGAGTGCACCGCCGTCGCCGAGTTCACGGGACTGTGGGGCTGGGACGTGCTACCGGGCGCCCGGGCCGCGGCCGGCGTCTGCTCCTGCGGCCGCCCCGACTGCCACGCGCCCGGCGCCCACCCCCTGGAGTTCGCCGCCCGCGTGCCCGCCGGCGCCACCCTCGACGACGTGACCAGGGCCTGGGCGGAGTTCCCGGGCGCCGCGGTGATGCTGCCGGTCGGGCGCGCGTTCGACGTGATCGAGGCGGCCGAGCCCGCCGGGCGGCGCGCCCTGGTCAGGCTGGAGCGCATGGGCCTCCCCCTCGGCCCGGTCACCGTCACCCCCGAGGGCCGCGCCCAGTTCTTCGTCGCCCCCGGCGCCGCCGCCGAGCTGACCGACCTCCTCTACCGCATGGGCTGGGACGACCCGGCCGCCCTCGACCTGCGCGGCCTCGGCCCCGGTGCGTACGTCACGGCGCCGCCCTCCGACCGCGGCGGCCTGGGCCCGGTGCGCTGGCTGCGCCCGCCGGCCCTGGACTCGGCCACCCGCCCGCCGGAGGCCCGGCTGCTGCTGGGGACACTGGCGTACGTGGCCCACCGGTCACGCGCCTAGGTCCTGTCCGGCCGGCGGTCGCCCGGCGGCCCGGCCGTGAGGTACCCGCGCACACAGCGAAGCGCCCGCTCCCACTGCACCTGGGGGCGGGCGCTTCTCGCGTCACCACGTACGGATGTCCGTAGGTGGTGGTCAGTCTCCGATAAGGGCGTCAACGAACGCCTCCGGCTCGAACGGCGCCAGGTCGTCCGCGCCCTCGCCGAGCCCCACGAGCTTGACCGGGACACCCAGCTCGCGCTGGACGGCGACGACGATGCCGCCCTTGGCCGTGCCGTCGAGCTTGGTCAGCACGATGCCGCTGATGTCGACGACCTCGGCGAAGACCCGGGCCTGGACGAGACCGTTCTGGCCGGTCGTCGCGTCGAGGACGAGCAGCACCTCGTCGAGCGGGGCGTGCTTCTCGACGACCCGCTTGACCTTGCCGAGCTCGTCCATGAGCCCGGTCTTGGTGTGGAGCCGGCCGGCGGTGTCGATGAGGACGACGTCGACGCCCATCTCCTTGCCCTCCTTGACCGCATCGAAGGCGACGGAGGCGGGGTCACCGGCCTCCGGCCCGCGCACGGTGTGGGCGCCGACCCGCTCGCCCCAGGTCTGCAGCTGGTCGGCGGCGGCGGCGCGGAAGGTGTCGGCGGCGCCGAGGACGACGGTCCGCCCGTCGGCCACGAGGACGCGCGCGAGCTTGCCGGTGGTGGTGGTCTTGCCGGTGCCGTTGACGCCGACGACCATCACGATGCCGGGCTTGCGGTCCGCGGGCTCGGTCTTCACGGTGCGGTCGACATCGGTCCCGACCAGCTTGAGCAGCTCGTCGCGCAGCAGGGCGCGCAGCTCCTCGGGCGAACGGGTGCCGAGGACCTTCACCCGTTCGCGCAGCCGCTCCACGAGCTCCTGCGTGGGCAGCACGCCGACATCGGCGGTGAGCAGGGTGTCCTCGATCTCCTCCCAGGTGTCGTCGTCCAGGTGCTCGCGCGAGAGCAGCGTGAGCAGGCCCTTGCCGAGGGCGTTCTGGGAGCGGGAGAGACGGGCGCGCAGGCGCACCAGGCGGCCTGCGGTGGGCTCCGGGATCTCGATCCCGGGGGCCTCGACAAGGGGCGGTTCCTCGACCGCGACTCCGGTCGAGCCGCCGTCGGGCAGGTCCACCTCCTCGATCGTGCGGCGCGGTTCGTCGCGCGGCGTCTCGGCCTCGTCGCCGACGTGCGGCTCGGCCGGAGGCGCGGTGATGTCGGGCGCGGCGGGGGGCGGCGGGGGCAGCGGCTTCTTCCGCCGGCTGCCGACGACGAGTCCGCCGAGCACCGCGAGCACGACCACGGCGATGACTACAGCAAGGATGACGGTTTCCATAACGCGTCCAGTATCCATCCCTCCCCTGGCGGGGGCCCGGCTCCCCGGTGCGGGTGTCTCGCACCTCTGGCCACCTGACGGACCGTCAGCTACCGTCCCTCCACATCCGCGAAGGGGGTCCCCATGCCCGTCACCGTCGTCCGTTTCAACCTCGTCGCTCCCGGTGCCTCCCCCGCGGAGCTGGGCGAGCGCTACCGGGCCGCGCTGGAGATGGCCGCGTACGCCGACACGCACGGGGTGACCACCGTGCAGACCGAGGAGCACCACGGGGTCGACGACAACTGGCTGCCGTCGCCGTTCGTGTTCGCGGGGGCGGTGCTGGGGGCGACCCGGCGGCTGGCGGTCACGGTGTCGGCGGTGATCGGCCCGCTGCACGACCCGCTGCGGCTGGCCGAGGACATCGCCGTACTGGATCTGCTGAGCGGCGGACGGCTGGTCACGGTCGCCGGGATCGGATACCGGCCGCAGGAGTACGCCCGGGCCGGCGTGGACTGGGGGCGGCGGGGCCGGCTCCAGGACGAGCTGCTGGAGACCGTGCTGACGGCGTGGACCGGGGAGGAGTTCGCGTACCGGGGCCGTACGGTACGGGTCACCCCGCGCCCCGCGTCCGACCCGCACCCCCTCCTGCTGGTCGGGGGCTCCTCCCGGGCCGCCGCCCGCCGGGCCGCCCGGCTCGGGCTGCCCTTCTTCCCGAGCGCGCACCTGCCGGAGCTGGAGGCCTACTACAAGGAACGGCTCGTGGAGTACGGGACCGAGGGCTGGACGATGATGCCGGCGGCCGAGACCCCGTTGCTGCACATCGCCGAGGACCCGGACCGGGCGTGGGCGCGGTACGGCGAGCACTTCCTGCACGAGGCGCGGACCTACGCCTCCTGGCAGTCCGGGGAGATCCGCTCGGCGGTGCGGTCGGGGGCGTCGACGGTCGAGGAGCTGCGGGCGGAGGGGGTGTACCGGATCCTCACTCCGGACGACTGCGTGGCCCAGGGCCTCGACAACCTCGTCCTGCACCCACTGGCGGGCGGGATGCCGGTGGCCGAGGGGTGGCGGAGTCTGCGGCTGTTCTGCGAGGACGTGCTGCCCCGGCTCGGGGAATGAGCCGGGGCGGCACGTCTCACGGGGGTCGAGGAGCGGGCAGCGGGGATGTGGCCCGGCTCCTCGAGTCCGAGGGCCTCCGGTGGAGGCTCACCGGTGAAGGCTCAGCCCATCTCCTCCAGCGCCTTGCCCTTCGTCTCCTTGACGTACTTGAGGACGAACGGGACGGAGAGGGCGGCGAAGGCCGTGTAGATCACGTAGGTGACGGAGAGGTTCCAGTCGGCCAGCGACGGGAAGCTCGCGGTGATGGCCCAGTTGGCGATCCACTGCGCAGAGGCGGCCACACCGAGGGCGGCGGCGCGGATCCTGTTCGGGAACATCTCGCCGAGCATGACCCAGACGACGACGCCCCAGGACAGGGCGAAGAAGAGGACGAAGACATGGGCCGCGACCAGGGCGGTCCAGCCCTGGGCGGCCGGCAGCTTGCCGTCGACCAGGTCGAAGGAGAAGGCCCAGGTTTCCAGGGCGAGGCCGATCACCATGCCGACCGAGCCGATGATCGCGAGCGGGCGGCGGCCGACGCGGTCCACGAAGATCATCGCGATCACGGTGCCGACGATGTTGATGATCGACGTGGTGAAGGAGTAGAAGAACGACTCCGTCGGGTCGACACCGACCGACTGCCACAGCGTCGAGGAGTAGTAGAACGCGACGTTGATGCCGACGAACTGCTGGAAGACCGACAGGCCGATGCCGATCCAGACGATCGGCTTGAAGAAGAAGCCGCCGCCGAGCAGGTCCTTGAAGGTGGACTTGTGCTCGCTGTTCATGGCGTGCTCGATCTCGGTGACACGGGCGTCGAGGTCGGCGGAGTCCCCCTCGACCTCGGCGAGGATCTCGCGGGCACGCTCCCGCTTGCCGACGGAGATCAGGAAGCGCGGGGACTCGGGGATGGCGAAGGAGAGCAGGCCGTAGAGGACGGCCGGGACGACCATCACGCCGAGCATGACCTGCCAGGCCTCCAGGCCCATGAGCTCACCGCGCTGGTCGCCGCCGGCGGCGTTCAGCAGACCCCAGTTGACCAGCTGCGAGACGGCGATGCCGATGACGATCGCGGCCTGCTGGAAGGAGCCGAGCCGGCCTCGGTAGGCGGGCGGGGCGACCTCGGCGATGTAGGCGGGGCCGATGACGGAGGCCATGCCGATGGCGAAGCCGCCGACGACGCGCCAGAGGGCGAAGTCCCACAGGGAGAAGGGCAGGGCCGAGCCGACCGCGCTGACGGTGAAGAGGACGGCGGCGATCTGCATGACCCGGATGCGGCCGATGCGGTCGGCGATCCGGCCGGCGGTCGCGGCGCCGATGGCGCAGCCGATCAGGGCGATGGCGATGACCTGCGCGAGGGCCGCGGAGCCGATGTCGTAGCGGTCCCGGATGGCCTCGACGGCGCCGTTGATCACGGAGCTGTCGTAGCCGAAGAGGAATCCGCCCATCGCCGCCGCAGCCGCGATGAAGATGACGTGCCCGAGATGATCGGGGGGAGCCGTCCTGGCTCCTGACTTCTCTGCCTGCGTTGTGCTGGTCACGTTCAACTCCTAAGGCCATCGGCAACGCTGCCTGAAGGCAAGAACAACGTTGCAGACCTTATGCCTTCAAGTTCCGAAACCACCAGGGGGGGTGGTGTGAGAAAGCTGGTACCTGTGAGGAGATTGCGTTCAAGGATTGAAGAAGCGAAACCGGGGTAGGCGGGCTAGCGCAGCCGCTGGCTGATCACCTTCGACACACCGTCGCCCTGCATGGACACGCCGTACAGCGCGTCGGCGACCTCCATGGTCCGCTTCTGGTGCGTGATCACGATCAGCTGCGAGGACTCCTGCAGCTCCTGCATGATGCGGATGAGCCGCTGCAGGTTGGTGTCGTCGAGGGCGGCCTCGACCTCGTCCATGACGTAGAACGGACTGGGACGGGCCTTGAAGATCGACACCAGCATGGCGACGGCCGTCAGCGACCGCTCACCGCCGGAGAGCAGACTGAGCCGCTTGACCTTCTTGCCCGGCGGCCGGGCCTCCACGTCCACACCCGTGGTGAGCATGTTGTCGGGATCGGTCAGGACGAGCCGGCCCTCGCCGCCGGGGAACAGCCGGCTGAAGACGCCCTCGAACTCCCTCGCCGTGTCCCGGTACGCCTCGGTGAAGACCTGCTCGACGCGCTCGTCGACCTCCTTCACCACCTGAAGCAGGTCGGCGCGGGTCTTCTTCAGGTCCTCCAGCTGCTCGCTGAGGAACTTGTGACGCTCCTCCAGCGCGGCGAACTCCTCCAGCGCCAGCGGGTTCACCTTGCCGAGCTGCTGGTACGCCCGCTCGGCGGCCCGCAGCCGCTTCTCCTGTTCCGCGCGGACGAAGCGCACGGGCTGGTTGCGCGGGTGCTCGGGGTCCTCCGGCAGTACCTCGCCCTCGGCGGGCGGGGAGGGCGGTACGAGCTGATGGGGGCCGTACTCGCGGACGAGCCCCTCCGGCTCCACGCCCAGCTCGTCCAGCGCCTTCGCCTCCACCTGCTCGATCCGCAGCCGCTTCTCGGCACCGAGGACCTCGCCGCGGTGGACCGAGTCCGTCAGCTTGTCGAGCTCGGCCTTGAGATCGCGCCCGGCGGTGCGGGCGGCGGCCAGCTCCTGCTCACGGCGCGCCTTGGCGGCCTCGGCGGCGACGCGCTCCGCGTCCGCCCGGCCCAGGGACACCTCGACATGGGCGAGCAGCTGCCGCGCCCCGGAGGCGACGGCCTCGGCGACGGCGGCCTCGTGCCGCAGCCGGGCCCGCCGCTGCTCGGCACGCGCGCGTGCCTCACGTTCCGCCCGCGCGGCCCGGTCCAGCGAGTCGGCCCGCCCTGCCAGCCCCTTGACCCGCTCCTCGTGGGTGCGGACCTGAAGCCGCGCCTCCATCTCGGTCTGGCGCGCGTTGGCCCCGTCGGCGGCGAGGCGGTCCCGCACCGAGGTGTCGGGCTCCTCCTCGACGGGCATCTCCTCGGCCACGGCCAGCCGTTCGGCCAGCTCCTCGGCCTCTTCCACGGCCCGGTCGAGCGCCTGCTGCGCCCGTGCCGCCGCCGCGGTGGACCGCTCGGCCTCGCCCGCGGCACCACGGGCCTGGCCGGCGAGCCGCCCGAGCTGCTGGGCCACCGCCGACTTCTCCCGGTCGGCGGCCCGGCGCCGCTCGCCCAGCTCCTCGACGAGCGCGGCGCACTCCCTGCGCCGCTCCCCCGCCGCGTGCTGAGCCTCGGTCAGCTCCGCGCACCGCACGGCCAGCTCCTCGAGCTCCGCGGCGGCCTCGTCCACGGAGGCCTGCACTTCGAGGAGGCTGGGCGCCCCGGCGGAACCGCCGTGCGCGAAGTGGGCGCCGAGCAGGTCGCCCTCGGCGGTCACGGCAGTGAGTTCGGGGTGCCGGTGGACCAGCTCCTGCGCGTCCTCCAGGGTGCCGACGACGACGATGTTGCGGAGCAGACGGCGTACGGCGGGCATCAGGTCCGAGGGGGCGCGGACGAAATCGGCTGCGTGAGGATGTCGGGCGTCAGCGGGTTCGTTGTGGCTGGTCGCGCAGTTCCCCGCGCCCCTGTGGGGCGCGTCCGGTGAACCGGCGAGCAGCAGTGCCGCCCTGCCCCCGTCCTGCTTGCGGAGCAGACGCAGGGCCTCTGCCGCTGCGGCCGGGGTCGTGACGGCGATCGCGTCGGCGGCCGCTCCGAGCGCGGCGGCCAGCGGCACCTCGTATCCGGGTGTCACCGTGAGCAGTTCGGCGGCCGGGCCCAGCAGACCGGTGAGACGGTCCTTCGCCCCGAGCAGCGCTCCCGTGCCGTCCTTGCGGCGCAGCCCCAGCGCCAGGGCCTCGTGCCGGGCCCTGGTCGCCGCGCGGTCGCGTTCCGCCGCGGTGGCCGCCTCACGGGCGGCGGTGAGTGCGGCCTCGGCCTCGGCGAGCCGCCGCCTGGCCGTCTCGTGCTGCTCGCCCAGTTCGGCGTCGCCCGCGTCGAGGCCGTCGACCTCCGCCTTGAGGGTCTCGTACTCCTCCTGCGCGGCGAACGCCCGCTCACGGGCCTCGTCCCGCGCCGCCGCGAGGCGGTCGATCTCGGCCTGCGCGGAGGCGGCGCGGGAGCGGGCCGCGTTGACCTGTCCGTTCAGCCGGGCGAGGCCCTCGCGGCGATCGGCGATGGCCCGGGCGACGTCCTTCAGCCGCCGTTCCTCGGCGGCGAGTTCACGCTCCAAGTCGGCCCGGTGGGCGACGGTGTCGTCGAGGGCGCGCTGGGCCGCTTCGAGGGCGGCCTCCAGCTCGGCCTCCTGCTCGCGGATCCGCGCGGCCTCGCGCTCCATGTCCTCGGGGTCGCGGCCGCGCCGCTCCTCGGGGGGCGCGGAGGTGGCGCTCTTCACGCGGGCTTCGGCGAGGGAGATCGTGCCGCGGACGCGTTCGGCGAGCTGGGACAGCTCGTACCAGGTCTGCTGGGCGCGCTGGAGGCGCGGTGCGAGCCGGCGGACCTCGTCCTCCAGGAGCGCCTCGCGCTGGAGGGCCTTCCTCAGCTCCTGCTCGGCGGCCTCCTTGCGTTCCTTGAGCGCCGCCTCGTCGGCCACCTCGGCCTGGAGCGCCTCCCGGAGCCGTACCAGGTCGTCGGCGAGCAGGCGGAGGCGGGCGTCGCGCAGGTCGGCCTGGATGACGGCGGCCCGCCGGGCGACGGCGGCCTGGCGGCCCAGCGGCTTGAGCTGCCTGCGCAGCTCGTCCGTCAGGTCCTGCACGCGCGCGAGGTTGGCCTGCATCGCGTCCAGCTTGCGGAGCGCCTTCTCCTTGCGCTTGCGGTGCTTGAGGACGCCCGCCGCCTCCTCGATGAAGGCGCGGCGGCCCATCGGGTCGGCGTGCAGGACGGAGTCGAGCTGGCCCTGGCCGACGATGACGTGCATCTCGCGGCCGATGCCTGAGTCGGAGAGGAGGTCCTGGATGTCGAGGAGCCGGCAGGTGTCGCCGTTGATCTGGTACTCGCTGCCGCCGTTGCGGAACATGATCCGCGTGATGGTGACCTCGGCGTACTCGATGGGCAGGGCACCGTCGGAGTTGTCGATGGTCAGGGACACCTCGGCGCGGCCGAGCGGGGGGCGCCCGGTGGTGCCGGCGAAGATGACGTCCTCCATCTTGCCGCCGCGCAGCGACTTCGCGCCCTGCTCGCCCATGACCCAGCTGAGCGCGTCCACGACGTTGGACTTGCCCGAGCCGTTGGGCCCGACGACACACGTGATGCCCGGCTCGAACCGGAGTGTGGTCGCCGAGGCGAACGACTTGAACCCTCGGAGGGTCAGGGCCTTGAGGTGCACGGCGCTGGACTCTACCTTCCGGGGTCGTCTCACACGATGAACGCAGGGCAACCCCGCGGTTTCACCCATGAACGCGCAGGGCACACCACACGTTAAGGAGAGGGAAGGGCGGGGCCAGGACGGTCGGGGACGGCACCGAAGACGCGGGGGAAAGAGAGAAGGGACGCCGAAGCGTCCCTTGCAACTTCTGACAACTGAGCGGTCCGACGCGGTTGAATGGATTCGCCCAACCGCTGCGCGTGCTGTCGTGGAGCGGTGCAGCGATCAGGTGAGCGCAGGCTCCGCCTGGTGTGCGTCGATGCTCTTCATGAACGTGTCGTGAGAAGCGGCAGCCGTCAGAGCGTCGTTCTCGGCCTGGATCCGTACGAGCTCGGATTCGAGGTCCTGGACGCGCTGCTGGAGCCGTCGCATCTCGGCGAGGAGCCGCGGGTCGGAACCGCCGACGTAACCGAGAAGCGCCTTTGCCATGATGGATGGTCCTCCACACTGAGTGACCGACCGAAGCGGTGTGGGTCGTGAGGGATTCGCACCCGCGGAGCTTGGCAGGATCTTGTTCGTGCTGCCGTTCATCCATGCCAAACAGCTAGGTGCGCGGGGTGCTTTCAGCGTCTCACCAAAAAGTTTGACGGTCAACACGATCACGCCCCGTATTGGCGGGCAACCCGCTCGCACACGGCCGTGACGGCAGCGTTGCGGCTCCTGCGGGACCCCCGGGGCGTGGCGATCATCCTTGCGTGCGGAGCCTGCCACCGCAAGCGATTCTTGGCAACCACCTGCTCATTTCTGCGGTGGGCACATGCCGGTGGCACGAACCTCCGCCTACGCGGGCGCTCTCCGCACGCGGCGGTCAGCGGATCGCGAAGCCCTCGTAGCCGCCGCGAGGTGTGTCCCATATCTCTGTGACTCCGTCCACGCGCCCGGGCGTGTCGTCACTCTCGAGCCACTCCAGCAGGCCTTCGCAGCCCTCCCGGCCCCCTTCCGCGACCACCTGGACCCGGCCGTCGGCCAAATTGAGAGCAAAGCCACTCAGGCCGCCGATCTCCAGTGCCTTGGCCCGCGTGAACCAGCGGAATCCCACGCCCTGCACGCGTCCGCGCACCCAGGCGACCAGCCGTACATCCTCGCTCATGGGTGCAACCTAACCGGGCAATGTCCCTCCGGGCACTTCCTCCCCCGGCGCCATGCGGTACCGTCCCGACCCAATGATTCTCATATGAAACTCACTCGATCGGGTGAGCTGGGTTACTCCCAGAGATCGTGTGAGACGGGTTGACCGATGGACGAGGAAGGCAAGGACATGGGACGCCACCGACGCTCCGCCGCCGGCCGCGCCGCCACGGGCCGCGCCACGGGGGTCACCGAGACGCACGGCTCGTACACGCCAGGCAGCGACCCGCGGGACTCGTACCCGGACGGCCCGGACACGCTCGGCATCGCGCCGTACCTGCACCAGGAGGCGTACGCCGACACCGTCGCGCGAAGCCGCGAGTACCTGTACGCGACGGACGACGAGTACACCGCCACGACGGTGTTCGCGGCCGACGGCTTCCGGCCCGACGGCAGTGCCGTGCGGCCTGGCTCCGGTCCGGGCGGCCCGGGCCGCCGCCGCAAGAAGAAGGCCGCCACCCCGGTCAAGACGGGTCTGCTCGGCATGTCCGCGGCAGTGGCCCTCGGCACCGTCGCGGTGGCCACGGGCGTGGTGCCCGGGCTGGAGAGCTACCGGCTCGGCGGCAGCACCGGCCCCGGGGACAACGTGCAGGCCGCCGACACCCCGAGCAACGCGAACTCCGAGCAGGGCGGCACCTCCGGCTCCGCCGACGCCGGCCGCTCCGGTACGTCGACCAGCCGCGACGCCGGCCGCTCCACCTCGCCGTCCCCGTCCGCCTCCAAGTCCTCGGCCTCCGCCTCGGCGTCGCCGAGCAAGACGGACGAGAAGAAGCCCGAGGTCACCCCCTCAAAGGAGCCGGAGACCACCGCGTCCAAGTCGAAGGCGGCCAGCAAGGCGCCCCAGAAGTCCGAGTCCCCGGTGACGGTCTCGGCCGAGGCGCAGGCCGCGGCCGAGGTGCTGAAGCTCGTCAACGAGGAGCGGGCCAAGGTCGGCTGCAGTGCCGTCTCCGCGAACAGCTCCCTGTCCGAGCTGGCCGAGAAGTTCAGCGACGACATGGCCGCGCGGGGCTTCTTCGACCACACCGACCCGGACGGGCTGACCCCGTGGGACCGGGCCGGGAAGGCCGGCATATCCGGCCTCGGCGGCGAGAACATAGCCCGGGGCCAGGCCGACGCGGCCGCCGTCATGGAGGCCTGGATGAACAGCCCCGGCCACAAGGCGAACATACTGAACTGCGACTTCAAGACGCTGGGTGTCGGCGTCCACTTCGGGTCCGGCGGACCCTGGTGGACCCAGGACTTCGGCTACTAGGCCCGCCAGGGCCGCGGAAGCGGGCCCGGAAGGGGGCCCGGCCGGGGACCCGCGCCGAGGAGACCGCAGAAACGATCATGCAGCCTGGGTCCGGCCGGCCAGGAAGGTCTTCGCCGTCTCGGCGACCCGCCGGCCCAGGTGCTCCGCCGTCGCGACGTCGGCCTTGTGGACGGCCTCGGCACCCTCGTCGACGTTGGTCTGCGCGGCCGCGCCGAGGAACACACCGAGACGGTTGAGGTCGTCCTCGGAGGCGGTGGAGCTGTTCCAGCCGGGCAGCAGCCCGAGGTTGACCCAGTGCATGCCGAGCTGTGCGGCCAGGATCTGGAAGAACTGCAGGGTGTGCAGCTTGTCGCCGCTCTTGGAGCCCGAGTTGGTGAAACCGGCGGCCAGCTTGTCCTTCCACGCCTGGGTGGCCCAGCGCGCGGACGTCGCCTCCGCGAAGGCGTGGAAGGCGCCCGACGCCGTGCCCATGTAGGTCGGCGAGCCGAACACGATCGCGTCCGAGCCGTCGAGCACCGTCCACTGGTCCTCGGTGATCTCGTCGACCTTGATCAGATGCACCTCGGCGCCGGCCTGGACGGCACCGGCGCGGACCGCCTCGGCGAGCACGACGGTGTGGCCGTAGCCGGAGTGGTAGGCGATGGAGACAACAGGGGTCGTCACGTGCGTACTCCTCAGAGAAGGTGAGATACGGGAGCTGCGAACGGATACGCAGCTCACCGGCGATGACGAAAGGAAAGCACTAACTTCTGGTTAGTGCAACCTGTCGGTTAGCGCTGCCTTCGCGTACGCTGGAAGCATGACCAGCACCCAGGAGCGCACGGAGGACATGGACCTCCCGTACAACGTGTTCGCCAAGGCCTGCCCGTCGCGCGGCACGCTGGAGCACGTCACGGGCCGCTGGGGCGGCCTGACGCTGGGGGCGCTGTACGAGGGCTCGCTGCGCTTCAACGAACTGCGCCGCCGGGTCGACGGCGTGAGCGAGAAGATGCTGTCCCAGACCCTGCACGCGCTGGAGCGCGACGGCCTGGTGCACCGGCACGCACAGCCGACCAACCCGCCGCGGGTGGACTACGCACTGACCCCGCTGGGCCGCGAGGTCGCCGAGCGGCTGCTGTCCCTCATCCACTGCGTGGAGGGCCGCATGGACGACGTCCTGGCCGCCCGCGAGCGCTACGACGGGACGCGCGGCACCCTCTGACACCTCGGGCAGAAGTAGCTGGACCGGTTCATCCAGGGCCGCCGGCGCATCGGCGTGCCGCACCGCTTGCAGGGCAGGCCCTCCCGCCCGTACGCGTCCAGGGACCGGTCGAAGTAGCCCGACTCGCCGTTGACGTTGACGTAGAGGCTGTCGAAGCTGGTGCCGCCGACGGCGAGCGCCGCGTTCATCACGTCCCGGACGTGCCCGAGGAGTTCCCGGGTACGGGGCCGGGTGAAGCCGGCCGTCGGGCGGTCGTAGTGCAGGCGGGAGCGCCACAGGGCCTCGTCCGCGTAGATGTTGCCGACGCCGCTGATCAGGGACTGGTCGAGCAGGGCCCGCTTGATGGTGGTCCGCTTGCGGCGCAGGGCCTGATGGAAGGCCTCGTCGTCGAACAGGGGGTCGAGAGGGTCGCGGGCGATGTGCCCGATGACGTCGGGCAGGCCGTCGTCGGTGGTGTCGTGCAGCGAGAGACCGCCGAAGGTGCGCTGGTCGACGAAGCGGAGTTCGGTGGCCAGCGCGTCGGCGAAGCGCACCCGGATCCGCAGGTGCTTCTCGTCCGGTGAGCCCTGCGGCTGCACCAGCAACTGGCCGCTCATCCCGAGGTGGGCGAGGATCGCCTGCCCGGTGTCCTCCAGCGGCAGCCAGAGGTACTTGCCGCGACGGCTGGGGGTGCCGATGCGATGCCCCTTGAGCCGGTGCGCGAAGTCGTCGGCGCCCGCGAGATGACGGCGTACGGCGCGCGGGTGCAGCACCTCGGCGTCGGCGACCGTGCGATGGGCGACCCATCGCTCCAGGCCGCGCCGGACGACCTCGACCTCGGGCAACTCGGGCATGGGATCCCCCGGATGCGCGGCGCCCGCCCCCCGGTCGGCGAAGGGCGGGCGCCGTGCTGTCGTGTTCCGATCAGGCGGAGGCGGACTCGGACTCGGAGTCCGCGCCGGCGTCGGCCGCCGCGACGGCCTGGGCCGTCGCCGCCGCCTTGGCACGCTCGTCCGCCGCGGCCCGGATGGACCGCCAGGCGGACTCGGCGGCCTGCTGCTCCGCCTCCTTCTTGCTGCGGCCGGTGCCGGTGCCGTACGAGACGCCTCCGACGCGGGCGGCAGCAGTGAAGGTCTTCTCGTGGTCGGGGCCGGTCTCCGTGACCAGGTACTCGGGCACGCCGAGCCCTTCGGTCGCGGTGAGCTCCTGGAGGCTGGTCTTCCAGTCCAGGCCGGCACCGAGGTTCGAGGACTTCTCGATCAGCGGGTCGAACAGGCGGTGCACCAGTTCGGAGGCCGCGTCGAGGCCCTGGTCGAGATAGACCGCGCCGATCACCGCTTCGAGGGTGTCGGCGAGGATGGACGCCTTGTCCCGGCCGCCCGTGCCCTCTTCACCGCGGCCGAGCCGGATGAAGGAGCCCAGGTCGAGGCCGCGACCGACCTCCGCCAGCGCACGAGAGTTGACCACCGCGGCCCGCAGCTTGGCCAGCTGGCCTTCGGGCAGGTCGGGGTGGGTGCGGTACAGCGTGTCCGTGACGACGAGGCCGAGCACGGAGTCCCCGAGGAACTCCAGCCGCTCGTTCGTCGGCAGGCCGCCGTTCTCGTACGCGTAGGAGCGGTGGGTCAGCGCACGCACCAGAAGGGCGGACTCGAGCCGGTAGCCGAGCCGCCCTTCCAGAAGCGTGTGGGACGAGGCCGTGGTGTCCGCCTTTTTCTTGGCGGTCGAGTCCGCCTTGGCGTCAGACATGAAGCCTCTCACCAGCCGCTCAGACCTCGAGGACCTGGCGCTTGTTGTAGGTGCCGCAAGACGGGCACGCGATGTGCTGCTGCTTGGGCTCGTGGCAGCGCTCGCACGCAACCAGGGTGGGGACCGCAGCCTTCCACTGCGACCGGCGGTGGCGCGTGTTGCTGCGCGACATCTTCCGCTTCGGAACAGCCACGGCTACTTCTCCTGCTTCTCGGCGGCGCGTGCTGATCGAGGCGCGTCGCCGCTCATCTCGTCCTTCTCGCCGTCTTCGAGTGAACCGGCGAGTCCCTGCAGTGCCGCCCAACGGATGTCGACGGCGTCGTGGTGGTGGTCCGGGTCGTCCGCCAGCCGGGCTCCGCACTCGGAGCACAGGCCGGGGCAGTCGTCCTGGCACACCGGCTGCATCGGCAGTGCGAGCACCACCGCATCGCGCAGCACGGGTTCGAGGTCGAACAGGCCGTCCTCGATGAAGAGCCTGTCCTCGTCTTCCTCGGCGTCGTCGGCCGGTTCCGCCTTGGGGCGGCCACGGTCGTCGGCGTCAGGGTACGAGAACATCTCCTGGAAGTCCGCTTCGAGTTCGAGCTCGAGCGGCTCCAGACACCTTACGCACTCCCCCTCGGCCCGTGCACGGGCGGTGCCTGTGACGAGCACCCCTTCCATGACCGACTCGAGGCGGAGTTCGAGCTCCACCGGGGCGCCTTCCGGCACTCCGATGACTCCCTGGATACCGAGGTCCCTGGGGGCGTCGATCTCACGGGTCAGGCGCTGCAGCGCGCCAGGACGCCGCCCCAGCTCGTGTGTGTCGAACACGAGAGGGTTGCGGTGGTCGAGGCGGGCGTTCAGGGCCATTCCTGCTTTCGATCTTCTCAGCTCGGAGCGCTGCCCTTCGTGTTCCCGGGCAGCGGTGATCGCGGACGTAGGCGCGACCGAAGAGCCAGGATACTGGAGCTTTCGCCCGCAGCCCAATCCGGGCCCTCCCCGAGGGCCTCTCCCCTGTTCCTACAGGCCGCGGCCCTGTTCGTAGGCGCGCAGCTGCTCGGCGCTGATCATGCTGGTGTCGAAGAGGCTGGTCTCGTCGAGGGCGTAGCCCACCTGCTGGTCCTGGTGCTGTGGTTCCTGGTGCTGCTGGGCCTGCTGGGGGACCTGGTTCGGGTCGTAGGCGGCCTGGTGGGTGTCGTAGCCCTGGTACGCGTACGGGTCGGCCTGCTGGTAGCCGTAGGGGTCCGCCTGCTGGCCGTAGCCCTGCTGCCGGCCGCCGTAGCCGCCGGCGTACGGGTCCGGCTGCTGCTGGTAGGCGTAGGCCTCCTGCTGCTGGCCGTACGGGCTCTGGGCGGGCTGCTCGGCCGCGGTGTCCTGCTCGGCGAGGGCGGCCAGGTCGGCGAGGTAGTCGGCGTCGGAGGAGTGCTGGTAGGTCGTGGTGTCCTCGGCGAGCGCGCCGAGGTCGTCGGTGGCGATCCGGCCGTGCAGCTTCTGCCGGCCCTTGCCGACGGCCTCCAGGGTCTTGGAGAGGACCGCCTCGAAGGCGCCCAGCTTGGCGTCGACGTAGGCGTCGGCGTCGCGGCGCAGGGTCTCGGGGTCGTGGCTGCGCTCGGGGGCGTCGTCCTCTTCGGGGCCGACGTAGCCCGGGTCGTCCGGCCCCGGGCCGGTGCCCAGCAGCTTCTCGCGGCCCCGGCCGACGGAGCCGATGGTCTTGGTGAGGACGACCTCGAAGTTGGCGAGCTTGGAGTCGACGTAGTCGTCGGCCTCGGCGCGGATGTCCTCGGCCTCCTTGCGGGCCTCGGCGAGGATGCGGTCGGCCTCGGCCTGGGAGCGGCGGGCGATCTCGGTGTCGGAGATCAGGGAGCCACGCTCGGCGTGCGCGGTGGAGATGATCCGCTCGGCTTCCTGGCGGGCCTGCTCGACCATCTGCTCCCGGCCGCCGATCAGCTCCTGCGCCTGGGCCAGGGAGTCGGGCAGGGCCGCGCGCACCTCTTCCAGCAGGGCGAGCAGCTCGGCGCGGTTGACCACGCACGAGGCCGACATGGGCATCGACCGGGCACTGGAGACCGCCGTGACGATCTCGTCGAGCTTCTTCTGCACGTCCACCGGTTGCTCGCCACTCTCTACAGCTGTGTTGGAGACGGACGGGACGACTGTAGTCCCATCAGTCCTTGCGCAGGCGCTGGTTGAGCGCCTCCAGGACGACCGGCGGCACCAGGTGGGAGACGTCGCCGCCCCAGGTCGCCACCTCCTTGACCAGGGAGGAGGACAGGAAGCTGTAGGTGGGGTTGGTCGGCACGAAGAGCGTCTCGACCCCGGACAGCCCGTTGTTCATCTGGGCCATCTGCAGCTCGTAGTCGAAGTCGCTGACCGCGCGCAGACCCTTGACGATGGCGGGGATGTCGCGCTGCTTGCAGAAGTCGACGAGGAGGCCGTGGAAGGCCTCGACCCGTACGTTGCCGTACTCGGCGGTGACCTGGCGGATCAGGTCGAGTCGCTCATCGACCTCGAAGAGGCCCTTCTTGGACTTGTTGATCATCACCGCGACATAGACCTCGTCGTACAGACGGGAGGCGCGGGAAATGATGTCGAGGTGTCCGTTGGTGATCGGGTCGAACGACCCGGGACAGACGGCGCGGCGCACTAGTGATCCCTCGCTCTCCGGTCCGGTCATCGTGCGTCTTCGCACGTAGAGGCGGCGCGACCGTACCAAAACGTTCCCTCGCCGTAGCGACGGGCCCGGAGCGCTTCGAAGCCGTCCGGCCAGTGGAACTCCCCGCCTCTGGTGCTGCGCTCCACGGTGACGAGGGCATCGTCCGCGAGCCAGCCCCCCGAGCGGAGTGTGAGGAGAATCTCCCGAAGATCGTCGTCCGTGACGGCGTACGGCGGGTCGAGGAAGACGAGGTCGTACGGCTGCGCGGGCGCCGTCTCGATGACCTGCCGCGCCTTGCCGGCGCGGACCTCGGCTCCGGGGAGCGCGAGGTTTCTCACGTTCTCCCGGATGACGCGCGCCGCTCTCGCGTCGGCCTCCACGAGGAGGGTGTGGCCCGCGCCCCGGGAGAGGGCCTCCAGGCCGACCGCCCCCGAGCCGGCGTAGAGGTCGAGGACTCGTTCGCCGTCCAGGGGGCCGCCGAGCAGGGACTGCCAGGTGGAGAAGAGACCTTCGCGAGCGCGGTCGGAGGTGGGACGGGTTCCGGTGCCTGGCGGTACTGCGAGGCGACGTCCGCCGGCTGCGCCGGCGATCACGCGGGTCATCTTCGGTCCTTGTTCGTGGGCGGCTTTACGTTCAGTGTGGCTGGTCGCGCCCGCGCGGCGGTAGCCGTACGGCGTATGCAGCCCCGCGCCCCTGAGGCAGGTCCACTCACCCCTTTTCCAGGTACTGCTCCCTTTCGTCGTCCAGCAGGGCGTCCAGAGCCGTCCGCAGAGCCGGGAGCTCCTTGAGCTCCGGATCCGCCGCGACCACCTCCACCGCCTCCCGTCTCGCCTCCGCGATGACCTCCTCGTCCTCGATCACGGCCAGGACCCGCAGGGAGGTGCGGGCGCCCGACTGGGCCTGGCCGAGGACGTCGCCCTCGCGGCGCTGTTCGAGGTCGATGCGGGAGAGTTCGAAGCCGTCGAGGGTGGAGGCGACCGCGTTCAGGCGCTGGCGGGCCGGGGCGGCCTCCGGCATCTCGGTGACCAGCAGGCAGAGGCCGGGTGCCGAGCCCCGGCCGACGCGGCCGCGGAGCTGGTGGAGCTGGGAGACGCCGAAGCGGTCGGCGTCCATGATCACCATCGCGGTGGCGTTCGGGACGTTGACGCCGACCTCGATGACGGTCGTGGCGACCAGGACGTCGGTCTCGCCGGCGGCGAAGCGGCGCATGACCGCGTCCTTGTCGTCCGGGTGCATACGGCCGTACAGGACTTCGATCCTGAGGTCTCGCAGGGGGCCTTTCGCGAGCTGGTCGGCCACGTCGAGGACGGCGAGCGGGGGGCGCTTCTCGGCCTCGTCCTCAGCGGACTTCCCCGCCTTCTTCGGGTCGGCGGGTTCGTCGGCGTCGTCGCCGATGCGCGGGCAGACGACGTAGGCCTGGTGGCCGTTGTGGACCTCCTCGCGGACCCGTTCCCACGCGCGGGCCAGGAAGTGGGGCTTGTCGGCGGCCGGGACGACATGGCTGGCGATGGGTGAGCGGCCGGCCGGGAGCTGGTCGAGGACGGAGGTCTCCAGGTCGCCGAAGACCGTCATCGCGACCGTGCGCGGGATGGGGGTGGCCGTCATGACGAGGAGGTGCGGGGGCTGTTTGCCCTTGCCGCGCAGGGCGTCGCGCTGTTCGACGCCGAAGCGGTGCTGTTCGTCGACCACCACCAGGCCCAGGTCGTGGAACTGGACCTTGTCCTCGATCAGGGCGTGTGTGCCGATGACGATTCCGGCCTCGCCGGTGACGAGGTCGAGCAGGGCCTGACGGCGGGCCGCGGTGCCCATGGAGCCGGTCAGCAGCACGACCTTGGTGGCGTGCTCGGCCCCGCCCAGCATGCCGCCCTCGGCCAGCTCGCCCATCATCTCGACGACCGAGCGGTGGTGCTGCTGGGCGAGGACCTCCGTGGGGGCGAGCATGGCGGCCTGCCCGCCCGCGTCGACGACGGCGAGCATGGCGCGCAGGGCCACCAAGGTCTTGCCCGATCCGACCTCGCCCTGGAGGAGGCGGTGCATCGGATGGTCCGTCGCCAGGTCGTCGAAGATCTCCTGGGAGACCTTCTGCTGGCCCTCGGTGAGCGTGAAGGGGAGGCGGTCGTCGAAGGCGGCCAGGAGGCCGTCGGGGGACGGTCTGCGCGGGACCGCCGGGAGTTGGGCGTCGGCGTGGCGGCGGCGGGCGAGGGCGACCTGGAGGACGAAGGCCTCGTCCCACTTGAGACGGGTGCGGGCGTCGGCGATGTCGGCCTTGGTGTGGGGGCGGTGGATCTTGAGGAGGGCCTCGGGGAGAGTGGCCAGGCCGCGGCCCGCGCGGAGGGTCTCGGGGAGGGGGTCGACGGCTTCCTGGGCGCTGGGCAGGACGGTCTGGACGGCCTTGCCGATCTTCCAGGACTCCAGCTTGGCGGTGGCGGGGTAGATCGGGATCAGGGCGCCCGCCCAGGTCTCGACGGTCTCCTCGCCGTCGCCGCGCAGCAATTCGTAGGCCGGATGCGCCAGTTGGAGGCGGCGGTTGAAGACGGAGACCTTGCCGGCGAACATCGCGCGGGTGCCCGGCAGGAGTTCCTTGTGGGGTTTGTGCACGCCGTTGCCGAAGAAGACCAGCTGGAGCCGGCCGCTGCCGTCGGTGATGGTGACTTCCAGCCGCTGGCCCTTGCCCCGGGGGGCCTTGGCGGAGGCGAAGGAGTGCAGCCGGGCGTCGGCGACCATGGCGACCACCGTGACGTGCTCGTCCATGGGGAGGTCGGCCAGGTGCGTGAGCTGGCCGCGCTCCTCGTATCTGCGGGGATAGTGGTGCAGGAGGTCGCCGACGGTGTGCAGG
Source organism: Streptomyces sp. NPDC000345 (assembly GCF_042898825.1). Taxonomy (NCBI): domain Bacteria; kingdom Bacillati; phylum Actinomycetota; class Actinomycetes; order Kitasatosporales; family Streptomycetaceae; genus Streptomyces; species Streptomyces sp. NPDC000345. The sequence continues at coordinate 158,696 of NZ_JBIAZE010000011.1, read as the reverse complement.
CCGAGGTGCTCGGCCATCACCTTCGCGGTCGGTGGGCCGAGCACCTTCTTCAGCGGTTCTTCGAGTGCGGGCACGAGATCCATTGCACACCACGTCACTGACATTGCCGTATATGTGTCCTGAAACCCCTGGTCAGACGGCTCGTTCGGGCTCTAGGATGGCGCGCTCCGCCATCATCCGCGGTCACCGCCCCACCGGGACCGCCCGACCCCGCGCCGTGCTCATCCCCACTTCGCGGCGCTGCAGCGATGGACTCCCAGACCTCACAGTCATCCCAGGCATCACCGTCACCTCACTCGTTCCAGGTCGACCTGCGTGGTCTGGTGGACCTGCTGTCCCATCACCTCTACTCCAGTCCCAAGGTCTATCTGCGGGAGCTGCTGCAGAACGCCGTGGACGCCATCACCGCCCGGCGGGCCGAGGAGCCCGGCGCCCCGGCGCGGGTGCGGCTGTACGCGGCGGACGGGGCGCTGCGGGTGGAGGACTCCGGCGTCGGGCTCACGGAGTCGGACGTGCACCGGCTTCTCGCCACCATCGGGCGCAGCTCCAAGCGGGCGGACGATCTGCGGGAGGCCCGGTCCGACTTCCTCGGGCAGTTCGGCATCGGGCTGCTGGCCTGTTTCGTGGTCGCCGAGCGGATCCGGGTGGTCAGCCGCAGCTCCCGTACGCCCGGTGCGCCGCCCGTTGAGTGGACGGCGCGCGACGACGGCTCGTACACCGTGCGGACGCTGCCCCACGACGCGCGGCCCGAGCCGGGCACCACCGTGCATCTCGTGGCGCGGGCCGGGGCCGGGGAATGGCTCACCGAGGAGCGGGTGCTCGGGCTGGCGCGGGACTTCGGTTCGCTGCTGCCGTACGACGTGCGGGTGGGCGACGAGGCCGTCACCGATCTGCCGGCGCCCTGGGACCGGCCGTACCCCTCCCCCGCCAACCGGCGGGTGGCGCTGGCCCGGCACTGCCACCGGCTGTTCGGGTTCACGCCGTTGGACACGATCGAGCTGGACGTGCCGGCGGCGGGGGTCCGCGGGGTGGCGTACGTGCTGCCGGCGGCGGTGAGCCCGGCGCAGCGGGCCTCGCACCGGGTGCACCTGAAGGGCATGCTGCTGACCGAGCGGGCCGAACAGCTGCTGCCGGACTGGGCGTTCTTCGTGCGCTGCGTCCTGGACACCGACAGTCTGCGGCCCACGGCCTCGCGCGAGTCGCTGTACGAGGACGAGACGCTGGCCGCCGTCCGGGAGGCGCTGGGGGAACGGATCCGGTCCTGGCTGACGGGCCTCGCTGCCGGTGACCCGGAGCGGCTGTCGGCCTTCCTGGCCGTGCACCACCTGGGGGTGAAGTCGCTGGCGCGGCACGACACGGAGATGCTGCGGACGATGCTGCCGTGGCTGCCGTTCGAGACGACCGACGGGCGGCTGTCGCTGGAGGAGTTCGCGCAGCGGCACCCGGTGGTGCACTTCACGCGGACCGTGGAGGAGTACCGGCAGGTCGCGCCGATCGCGTCCGCGCAGGGCGTCGGGGTGATCAACGGCGGTTACACGTACGACAGCGAGCTGGTCGAGGCGCTGCCGTCGGTGCGGCCCGGGACGGTGGTGGCCGAGCTGGACGCGGACACCGTGACGGCTCATCTGGACGCCGTGGACCCGGCCGAGGAGCTGGCGCTGTCGGGGTTCCTGGCGGCCGCGCGGGCGAAGCTCGACCCGCTGGGCTGTGACGTCGTGCTGCGTGCCTTCCATCCGCTGTCGGTGCCCGCGCTGCACCTGGACGACCGGGCGGCGCGGCACGAGCAGGCGCGGGCGGAGGCCGAGGCGCAGGCCGACGATCTGTGGGCGGGCATCCTGGGCTCGCTGCGCGGCGGTGCCCCGCGCGCGCGGCTGGTGCTGAACCATCTCAACCCGCTGATCCGCAGGATCGGTTCGCTGCGGGAGGCGGAACTGATCGGCACCGCGACGGAGTCCCTGTACGGGCAGGCGCTGCTGATGGCGCAGCGGCCGCTCCGGCCCGCGGACTCGGCGCTGCTGAACCGGGCGTTCATCGGCCTTCTGGAATGGGCCACGCACGGGGAGGACGCACACCGGGAGGACGACCAGTGACGAGTGAGATCAGGGACTTCGACTCCCTCCGCCGTGCGATGGCGGAGAACGGCGAGCGGCCGGAGGGTCCGGCGCGCAACGCGCGCGCGGAGCAGTTGCTGGCGGAGGCCGAGAAGCTGAGCATCCCGCTCGCCGTGATCGAGGCGCTCGGGCACCAGCTGAAGGTCTACAACTACAGCTCCGAGAAGGACAAGATGTTCGTCCCGTTCGCGCGGCTGCTGCGCATGTGGGACGAGCGGCCCGGCGACTTCGACGAGTACGAGACGCACTCGCTGCACTGGGTCTTCAAGTGGATGTCGGCGGGCATGCTCGACCAGCCGCACGTGCCGCTGGCGTCGGTGGAGAAGTGGCTGGGCGAGATGGAGCACCGCTACCGGCTCGCCGGGCACTCCGAGCGCGCGGTGCGCAGTGCCGAGTTCAGCGTGGCCGCGCATGTCGGGGACGTTGCGCGCGCGGAGCGGGCGTTCGCCGCCTGGCTGGCCGCGGACCGGGACGCGATGGCCGACTGTCACGCGTGCGAGCTGCACGGTCAGGGCTGGTGGCGGGCGGAGCAGGGCCGCGACGAGGAGGCGCTGCGGCTGTGGGCGCCGGTCCTGGAGGGTGAGTACACGTGCGCGCACGAGCCGCACACGGTGCTCGCGTCGTCCCTGGTGCCGCTGCTGCGGCTGGGCCGCGTGGACGAGGCGCGCGCCCACCATCTGCGGGGCTTCCGGCTGGTGCGGTCCATGGAGAGCATGCGGGGGGCGTACGCCGACCACGTGGAGTTCTGCGCGCTGACCGGCAACGAGGCGCGGGGCCTGGAGCTGCTCGCGGAGCGGCCGGCCTACTTCACCGACGAGGGGCATCCGCGCAGCAAGCTGGAGTTCCTGAGTGTCGTGGTGCTGCTCATGGGGCGGCTGTCGGAGCGGGGGCTGGGCGGCCAGCCGGTGCCCGGTCCCGCGGGGCGGGAGTGGACGGCCGGCGGACTCGCCGCGCACGCCCGCGGGGAGGCTCTGGCGCTGGCCGCGCGGTTCGACGAGCGCAACGGCACGGCGCACGTCAGCGAGCGGGCACGCGCGCGTATGGAGCAGCGTCCGCTGGTGGAGCGGCTGCCGCTGGGGGTGCGGGCGGCACGGCCGGCCCGGGCCGCGGCGGTCGCGCCGCCCCCGGTCCCCACGATGCGGGAGGCCGAGGAGACCCAGGAGGTCGGCGGGGCGGGTCTGGACGCCCTGCTCGCCGAGGCGCGGCGGTTGTCGGACACCCTGCGGCCGGACGCCGTGGAGGCGTGGGCGGCGGTCGCGCGGGCGGCCGGGAGCGTCGAGGGGGTGGAGCTGGACGCCCGCGACCGTGCGGAGATCGCCGAGCACGAGGCGCTCGCGCTCGGCCCGGAGGGCGCGGAGACGTTCGAGCGGGCCGCGGAGCTGTACGCGGAGGCGGGCGACCCCGGGGAGGCGCTGGCGGCCCGCGCGCGCGGGGCGTACGTCCGCGTGCTCGCCGGGGGCGATGTCGAGGAGGCGCTGGCGGCCGTCGCCGGCCCGTACGACGACGTCCTCGCGCTGTACGCCGACGGCGGCACCCAGGTGCGGCAGGCTGCGGGCGTGCTGATGGCACGGGCGCGGATCCTGATGCGGCGCGTCCACGAGGCGGACGGGCCGGTCGCGGAAACGGTTCTGGCGGAGGCGGAGGCCGCCGTACGGGAGCTGCTGGCGCTGGTCGACGGGCGGACCGGGGACGACGTTCGGCTCACCGCGCGGGTCGCCGAGGGGCACGCGATGCTCGGGGAACTCGCCACCCGGTCCGGGGACGTGGAGACGGGCGCCGAGATGTTCGCGCGGGCCGCGGCCGGGTTCACCGGGGCGGACCTGCCGTGGTTCGCCGTGGAGTACGAGGCCCGGCTGGCCGGTCTCGCGCACCATCTGGGCGACATGGCGGAGGCGGAGCGGGCGCTGCGGGCGGCCCTGGAGCACGGCGGCCCCTATCTGGAGCCGGTCGGGCGGGCCCAGCTGTACCTTCAGCTCGCCGAGGTGGTGGGGGGCCGGGGGCAGGCCGAGGAGGCCGCCGAGCACGCGCTGGAGTCGGCGCACTGGGCCGACGAGGCGGGCGAGGGTCCGACGCTCGGCGCCTGGGCGCGGCACCAGCTCGGCGGGTACCTGGTCCGGCTGGGCCGCTGGGCCGAGGCCGCGGAGGTGCTGGAGTCGGCGCTGGCCGATCTGCGCGCCGAGACGCACGGCGACGGGGCGGTGGTCCAGACGCAGTGGTGGCTGGGCGACTGCCTGAGCGAGCTGGGTGAGCACCGGGACGCCGCCGAGCGGCGGCTGCAGGCCGCCGAGATCGCCCGGCACTGGCCCGAGCAGCACGACCACGCGACCCTCGCCCACCTGGCCGCCGAGTCCCTCGGCCACGCGGGACTGCACGACGAGGCGGACCAGGCGTACGCGCGCGCGGGTGAGCTGTGGCGTGAGCTGGGCAATGTGCACGGTCTCGTCCGCTCGCTGCGCGCCCGCGCGTGGCTGGCGCTGCGCACGGAGGACGGCACGGAGGGGGCGCGGGCGCTGATGACCGGCGCCGTGGAGGAGTGCGCGGACGCGCTCGCCGTGGCGGACGAGGAGGAGGAGCGGCTCCGGCTGGTCGCCGAACTCGGCCACACGCACCGCCAGTTCGGCGACCTGCTCGCCCGTTCGGCGGCCGAGGACGCGGACGACGACTCGATCAGGGACGCCCTGGAGGAGGCGCTGTCGCAGATGGCGGAGGCGGTCGCGGTGTTCGTCGCCCTGGACGACGACGCCCTGCACGCCCGCACCGGCGCCGAGCTGGCCGCGGGCTGGCTGGAGACCGACCTGGGGCGCCCGGCGGAGGCGGCGGCACGCGCGCGTGCGGTGCTGGGGGCCTACCCGGACGGGGCCGGCGCGGGTGCCGGGGACGGTGCGGACGGCGGGGATGCCGAGACGGTCCGGGCCCGGCGGGCGGAGGCGGAGCAGTTGCTGCAGGTGGCGGAGGAGACCGCCGAGTAGGGCTACTCCACCCCGATCAGCAGCAGTGCCCCCTGGCGTCCGCCCTGGTACACCACCGTGTCGACGGCGAGGTACGCCTCCCGCACCCGTGCCTCCAGGTGCTCGGCGATCCCCTCGGGGGCGTCGTCGCCGAGCACGAGGGTGACGAGTTCGCCGCCCGCCGACAGCATGCGGTCCAGGACGGTCTCGGCGGTGACGGTGACGTCGGCGCCGATGACGGCGACGTCACCGTCGACGAGCCCGAGGACGTCGCCGGCCTGGCAGATGCCGGCCATGGTCCACGACTGGCGCTCGGCGACGGCGACCTCGGCGTAGCGGGTCGCGCCGGCCGCCGAGGTCATGGAGACGACGTCCTCGTCGAAGCGGCGGTCCGGCTCGTGCACGGCGAGCGCGGCGATGCCCTGGACGGCGGACCGGGTCGGGATGAGGGCCACCCGGATGCCTTCCGTGCGGGCCTGTTCGGCGGCCGCGGCCGCCGTGTGGCGCAGGTCGGCGTCGTTGGGCAGCAGGACGACCTCGCGCGCGTGGGCCCGCCGTACGGCTTCGACGAGCTCCCCGCTGGCGGGCGGCTCGCCGGGGCGGGCCAGGACCGTGGTCGCGCCGGCCCCGGTGTACAGCCCGGCCAGTCCCTCGCCGGGCACGACGGCGACGACGGCCCGCTGGACGCGCTCACGGACGGGGCGCTCGCCCCCGCGCGTGTGCGCGTCGCCCGCGCCGAAGTGCGTGATGCGGATCCGGTACGGCCGGCCGGCCTCGACGCCCGCCTCGACGGCGGCGCCCGCGTCGTCCACGTGCACGTGGACGTTCCACAGGCCGTCGCCGCCGACCACGACGAGCGAGTCCCCGAGGTCGTCCAGCCGCTGCCGCAGGCGGGCCACGGCCGCGTCCTCGGCCTCCAGGAGATAGATCACCTCGAAGGCGGGGCCGCCCTCCCCGTCGGGGGCGTCGGCGCAGTCCCCGGCGCTCTCCGTCCGGAAGGCCTCCACGCGTGCGTGCATCCCCGTCCCCGCCGCGGCGACGGCACCGGAGAGGGCCGGCGTCTCCCCCGTGAACGTCTCCACCAGGGCCGCGAGGACCGCGACCAGTCCCCGCCCGCCCGCGTCGACCACTCCGGCGCGCTCCAGGACGGCCAGCTGGGCCGGGGTCGCGGCCAGTGCCGCGCACGCCCCGCGGTAGGCGGCGCGGGCGACCGTCCCGCAGTCCCCCTCGGCCTCCTCGGCCGCGGCGGCGGCGGCCGAGGCGACGGACAGGACCGTGCCCTCGACGGGGTGGGCGACGGCCTGGCGGGCGGAGTCGGCGGCGTGCCGCAGGGCCAGCCGCAGCCCGTCGCCGTCGGTGTGCGGGGCCTCGCCCTCGGTGGCGAGTACCTGGGCCATGCCGCGCAGGAGCTGGGCGAGGATCGTCCCCGAGTTCCCGCGCGCCCCTATGAGGGCTCCGTGCGCCATCGCGTGCGCGGCGTCGGCGAGGGAGGGGCTGCGCACCGCCGACGGACCGGCCCGGTACCCGGCGAACACGGCCTCGACGGCGGTCACGGCGGACTCGACGGTCAGATAGAGGTTGGTGCCGGTGTCCCCGTCCGCGACGGGGTACACGTTGATCGCGTCGATCTCCTCGCGCGCCCGGCCCAGCGCCGTGAGCGCGAGCCCGCACCAGGTGCGCACCGCGAGAGCATCGAAGAATGTCTGCGGCACCTGCGCCACCTGCGCCTCCTCGGACTCCTGGAATGGACGCAGCGTAGACCCCGGGCCGGGGTCCAACGGAAAGCGGGCTGATGGGGGCCGTGGGCGGGAGGTGTGCGCCGCCATGGTAGTTTCGTTCCACTGGCGCAGTCGTTGTATGCTGCTCCGGTTGCCCGATGCAGATCGGGCTCTTCCCCCTGGCACCGCCACTCAGATCCTACGATCCTGATCCCGGCATGCCGGGATCAACCGTAAGTGCATCTGAAGTCTTTGGAGTGACCCGTGGCTGCCAACTGCGACGTCTGCGGCAAGGGGCCGGGCTTCGGCAACAACATCTCGCACTCGCACCGCCGTACGTCCCGCCGCTGGAACCCGAACATCCAGCGTGTGCGTACCGTGGTCGGCGGGACGCCGAAGCGCGTGAACGCTTGCACCTCGTGCATCAAGGCCGGCAAGGTCTCGCGCTGACGCAGATCCCCCACCTCTCGGCTCCGCTCGAGGCAGGGGGACCGCCATCGTGCGCGGCCATGCTGGTTCGCTGCATCTAGCCGATCCACCTCGTGTGGGTCGGCTTTTTGCTGTGCCCGGCACCGGCTCGGCCTGGCAGACTGCGGCCCATGCGCTTCGGGATCCTGGGCTCCTTGGACCTCCGTACCGATGACGGCACCCCCCTCGATCCCGGCGGTCCCCGCCCCCGCGCCCTGCTCACACTCCTGCTGCTCGACGCGGGCCGCAGCGTCTCCCTCGAACAGCTGACCGACGGCCTGTACGGCGCCGAGCCGCCGGCCGGGGCCGCCAACGCGCTCCAGTCCCAGGTCTCCCGGCTGCGCCGCCGGCTGGCCCCACACGCCGGGATAGAGGCCACTCCCGTCGGCTACCGGGTCACCGCCCCGCCGGACGCCGTCGACGTCCACCGCTTCGAGCGGCCGGCGGCGCGGGGACGGACCGCTCTCGCCGCGGGGGACCCCGCGCGGGCCGCCGCCCGGCTGCGGGAGGCCCTCGCGCTCTGGCGGGGCCCGGCGCTGCCCGACCTGCCGGACGCGCACGCCGAGCGCGCCCGGCTGGACGCGCTGCGGCTGGCCGCCGTACAGGACCGGGTCGAGGCGGACCTCGCGCTCGGTGGCGGGCCGGAGCTGGTGCCCGAGCTGCGCGGCCTGCTGGCGGCGCATCCGCTCAGCGAGCGGCTGTACGGGCAGCTGATGCGGGCGCTGCACGCGGGCGGGCGGCCCGCCGAGGCGCTCACCGTGTACGAGGAGGCCCGGCGCACCCTCGCCGACGAGCTGGGCGCCGACCCCTCGGCCGAGCTCGCCGCGCTCCACCTGGAGCTGCTTCACGGCGGCGGCCCGGCGCGGCCCGCGCTGCCGGCGCAGCTCACCCGGTTCGTGGGGCGGGAGGCCGAGCACGCCCGGATCTCCGAGGCCCTGTCCGAGACCCGGCTCGTCACGCTCACCGGACCGGGCGGCGCCGGAAAGACCCGGCTGGCGATCGAGGCGGCACGCGCGCGGGCCGAGCCCTCCGGTCCCGGCGCGGCACGCACCCGCGTGGACGTGTGTTTCGTCGAGCTGGCCCCGCTCACCGAGGGGGCCCGCGTCCCGTACGCCGTCCTCACGGCGCTCGGCGTGCGCGAGGGGTTCCGCACACCCGCCGGGGACGCGACGGACCGGCTGCTGGCCGCGCTGCAGGAGCGGGAGGTGCTGCTGGTCCTCGACAACTGCGAGCACCTGGTGCAGGACACGGCCCGGCTGTCGGCGCTGCTGCTCGCGGGCTGTCCCGGGGTGCGTGTGCCGGCGACCAGCCGGGAGTCCCTCGGGATCACCGGCGAGGTCCTGGTACCGGTGCCGCCGCTGCCGCCGGATCCCGCCGCACGGCTCTTCGTGGACCGCGCGCGGGCCGTGCGGCCCGGGTTCGGGGGGCACGCGCGGGTGGCCGGCATCTGCGCGGCCCTCGACGGGCTGCCGCTGGCGATCGAGCTGGCGGCGGCCCGGCTGCGCACCCTGACCCCCGGGGAACTGGCCGACCGCCTCGACGACCGCTTCCGGCTGCTCTCCCGGGGCGACCGTTCCAAGGCACCGCGGCACCGCACCCTGCGCGCGGTCGTGGAGTGGAGCTGGGACCTGCTGGACGAGGAGGAGCGGGAGCTGGCGCGGCGGCTGACGGTGTTCGCCGGGGGCGCCACGCTGGAGGCGGTGGAGGCCGTGTGCCGGCTGCCGTACCCGGAGGACGTGCTGGCCTCCCTGGTCGAGAAGTCGTTCCTGGAGGTCTGCGAGGGCCGCTACCGCATGCTGGAGACGATCCGTGTCTTCGCGGCCGGGGAGCGCACCGGTGAGGCGGACCTGCGGGACGCGCACGCCGGCTACTTCCTGCGCCTTGCCGAGCGTGCGGAACCGTATCTGCGCGGCGGGAGCAGCTGCCCTGGCTGGCCCTGCTGGACGCCGAGCACGCCGATCTGGACGCCGCCCTGGACCACCTCACCGGCACCGACCCCGCCGCCGCCCTGCGGCTGATGGCGGCGCTGACCTGGTTCCGGCGGCTGCGCGGCCTGCACGGCGAGCAGGTGCCGCAGGCCCGTGCGCTGCTCGCGGCCGTGGGCGACGAGCCGCCCGAGGGGCTCGCCGAGGAGTACGCGCTGTGCCTGATGAACACCGTCACCGGACGGGGCGACGACCCCGCGGAGGCCGGACGCGTCACGCGCGTGGCGGCCGTGATGACGTCGCTGGCGGGGCCGTTGAGGCTGCCGTTCACGATGGTGCTGTGGTCGCTGACCGGGGGGCCGCTGTCGACGTCCCTCGACGACCATGTGCGGGTGCAGCTCGGGGACGGGGCCTGGCGGCACGCGCTGCTCGACCTCGGGTCCCGCTACCCGCGCTTCCTCGACCACTACGTGGCCGGCTTCGCGGTCCCCAACCGTCTGGGCCTGGACCGCACCGGCCGGATCTACAGCGAGCCCGGCCGCGCGGTGGCCGTCGGCAACTACGACGGCGACCCGGACCGCGCGGGGGCGATGCTGGTCTTCCGGTCCGAGCGGCTGTCGTACGACCGCCACGACATCGCCGCGCAGAAGCGGATCCTCAGGGAGCGTTTCGCGGGGATGGGCTGGGAGACGCCGCACGTCCTCGAGGCCCTCGAGGAGACCGACGACCTGTACTTCGACGCGATCGCGCAGATCCACGTCGACCGGCTCACCAAGGGCCGGGTGGCGCTGCTCGGGGACGCCGGGTACGGGGCCGACCATGGGCGGCATGGGGACGGGCGTGGCGGTCGTCGGCGCGTACGTCCTCGCCGGGGAACTGGCGCTGGCGGGCGGCGACCACCGGACCGCGTTCGCCGAGTACGAGACCCGGATCCGGTCCTTCGCCCAGGGCTGTCAGAAGATCTCCGGCAACGCGGGTCCGTTCTTCGCCCCGGCGACCGAGCGCCGCATCCGCAGCCGGGACCGGATGTACCGGCTGCTCGGTTCGCGCCTGCTGGCGGGCTTCTTCAGGAAGCTCACCGAGAAGGCCGCGACCGACATCAGGCTGAGGGCCTACCCGCCCGCCCGGGGCTGAGGTCCCAGCCGTGGTCCACGGGGCCGATCCCGCCCCCGAGCGCGAAGCCGGCGGCGATCGCCCCGGTGACGTACCGCTTGGCCGCCTTCACCGCGTCCGGCACGGACCGCCCGTGCGCGAGCTGCGACGCGATCGCGGACGCGAGGGTGCAGCCCGTGCCGTGCGTGTGCCGGTTGTCGTGCCGCGGCGCGCGCAGCCAGTGCTCCTCGGTCCCGTCCGTCAGCAAGTCGACGGCGTCACCGGGGAGATGGCCGCCCTTGATGAGCACCCACCGTGGTCCGTACGCCAGGACGGCCGCCGCCGCGTCCCGCAACTGGTCCTCCGACTCGACCTGTACGCCGGTGAGTTGGGCGACCTCGTCAAGATTCGGGGTGGCGACGGTCGCGGCCGGGAGCAGTCCGGTGCGGACGGAGTCGAGCGCGGAGGCGGCCAGCAGCGGGTCCCCGTGCTTGGAGACGCCCACCGGGTCCACGACGGCCGGGGCGTCCGTGCCGGCGATCAACTCGGCCACGGTGTCGACGAGTACGGCGGAGGAGAGCATGCCGGTCTTCACGGCCCGTACGCCGACGTCGTCCACGACACTGCGGTACTGGGCCCGCACCGCCTCCGCCGGCAGTTCCCAAACCCCCTGCACGCCGAGGGAGTTCTGTGCGGTGACCGCCGTGACGACGCTCATGCCGTGCACCCCGAGCGCCAGCATCGTCTTCAGGTCGGCCTGGATGCCCGCGCCCCCGCCGGAGTCGGAGCCGGCGACCGTCAGCACGGCGGGCTTCACGACTCCATGTCCCCGAAGTGGTCCCAGCCGCCCTGCCGGGTCCAGGGCGCCCCGTCGACGGTCACCTGGGGCAGCGCGGACGGGTTGAGGACCTCGCCGATCACCTTCCAGCGCGCGGGCAGCTTCACGTCGGGCGGGAACGTGGCCACGATCGCGTGGTCCTCTCCCCCGGTCAGCACCCACTGGATGGGGTCGACGCCGACGGCCTGCCCGATGTCGTTCATCTGGGTGGGGATGTCTATGGCGCCCGAGCGGATGTCGATACGGACCTTGCTGGCCTCGGCGATGTGCCCGAGGTCGGCGATGAGCCCGTCGCTGACGTCGCACATCGCGGTGGCGCCCAGCGCGGCGGCGGCCGGGCCCGCGTGGTACGGCGGCTCGGGGCGGCGGTGGGCCTCGACGAAGGCGCGGGGGGAACGGAAGCCCCGGGAGAGGACCGCGTACCCGGCGGCGGACCAGCCCAGCCAGCCGGTCACGGCGACGAGGTCGCCGGGCTGGGCGCCGCCCCGGGTGATCGGCTCCTGGTTGCGCAGATCGCCGAGCGCGGTGATCGACACCATGATCGTGTCGCCGCGTACGACGTCGCCGCCGACCACGGAGGCACCGGCGACCTGGCACTCGTCGCGCAGTCCGTCCATCAGCTCGCTCGCCCAGGTCACCGGTAGTTCGGCGGGCACGACGAGACCGAGCAGCAGGGCGGTCGGCACCGCGCCCATGGCGGCGATGTCGGCGAGGTTCTGGGCGGCGGCCTTGCGGCCGACGTCGTAGGCGGTGGACCAGTCGCGGCGGAAGTGCCGGCCCTCGAGCAGGATGTCGGTGCTGGCCACGACCCGGCGGTCGGGCGCGGCCACCACCGCGGCGTCGTCGCCGGGGCCGACCCGCACCGCCGAGGTGGTGGTGAGACGGGAGGTGAGCTCCCTGATGAGCCCGAACTCCCCGAGCTCACCAACAGTGCCCTTCATTGCCCTTTCGCCCCTTCTGTGCCTGTCCGTGCCCGGTCGCGCAGCACCAGTGTCCTCGATACGGTCGAAGGGGCCGACACGGCCCACCCGACCCGGACGGCCGACGTGACCGTCAACCTCTGCCATCCCTGCACCCCGGCACGGGGGCCGCGCTCCCCGCAGGTCTCCCCGCGGCGCGCGGCGACGCGATACCGTGGCGTTCCTTTTCCCCACATGATCCTCGTGGCCGCCCTGGAGGTTCCGTGGTACAGGCGTACATCCTGATCCAGACGGAGGTCGGCAAAGCGTCGACCGTCGCCGAGGAGATCAGCAAGATTCCTGGCGTGGTCCAGGCCGAGGACGTGACGGGACCGTACGACGTGATCGTGCGGGCCCAGGCCGACACGGTGGACGACCTCGGCCGGATGGTGGTCGCCAAGGTCCAGCAGGTGGACGGGATCACCCGTACCCTGACCTGCCCGGTCGTGCATCTGTAGCCCCCGTCTACCCTTGGCCGGTGAACCTTTTCCGTCACCGGCTCAGTGGTCTGCCCGCCCTCGCCCTGCTGTGTGCCGCCGCGGGCTGCTCCTCCGCAGACGACAGCGCGTCCGCGGCGGTTCCCCGTCCCGCGACCGAGGTCGCGAAACTGTGCGGGAACCTGGACGAGGCGCTGCCGTCGAAGGTGGACGGCCAAGACCGCCGGGATCCCGAGCCCGCCTCCGCGCTGACCTCGGGCTGGGGGAACCCGGCGATCATACTGCGCTGCGGTGTGGAGCGGCCCGCGAAGATGAGTGACGCGGAGGCTGACGGGGTCGAGGTGAACGGGGTGGGCTGGCTGCTGGAGGAGCAGGAGAACGGATCATTCCGCTTCACCAGCACGCTGCGCAGGGCGTACGTCGAGGTCACCATCCCCGAGGCCCGTACGGGGAACGGAATGGCCCCCCTCGTGGACCTCGCCCCCGCCGTCAGGAAGGCGATCCCCGAGGGGATCGCCGACTGACGTCTACCGCAGTCCCGTGGACCTGCTCAGTGCCGCCTGGATCAGCCTGTCCACCAGCTCCTCGTAGCTGATGCCGCTCGCCTGCCACATCGCCGGGTACATCGAGATCGGCGTGAAGCCGGGCATCGTGTTGATCTCGTTGATGACGAACTCGCCGTCCTCGGTGAGGAAGAAGTCCGCGCGGACCAGGCCCTCGCAGGAGGCCGCCTCGAAGGCGTCCACGGCGAGCCTGCGGACCTCGGCCGTCTCCTCCTCGGTGAGCGGCGCGGGGACGATGCCCGGGGTCGAGTCGATGTACTTCGCCTCGAAGTCGTAGTACGCGTGCGCGTCCGGCGGCGGGATCTCGGCCGGTACGGAGGCCCGCGGGCCGTCCTCGAACTCCAGGACGCCGCACTCGATCTCACGGCCCCGCACGGCCGCCTCGACCAGGATCTTCGGGTCGTGCCGCTTGGCCTCCTCGATCGCCTCGTCGAGCCCGGACAGGTCGTCGACCTTGGTGATGCCGATCGACGAGCCCGCGCGCGCGGGCTTCACGAACAGCGGCCAGCCGTGCTCGCCGGCGAAGTCGACGATCTTCTTGCGGGCGGCCGCCTCGTCCTGCTGCCACTCACGCGGCCGGATCACCACATACGGGCCGACCTTGAGCCCGAAGGAGGTGAACACCCGCTTCATGTACTCCTTGTCCTGGCCGACGGCCGAGGCGAGCACTCCCGAGCCGACGTAGGGGACACCGGAGAGCTCCAGCAGGCCCTGCAGGGTGCCGTCCTCGCCGTAGGGGCCGTGCAGGACGGGGAAGACCACGTCGACCTCGCCGAGCGCCTTGGGCACCGATCCCGGCTCGCTGTAGACGACTTCGCGGTTCGCGGGGTCGACGGGAAGCACCACGCCGCCCTCCTGCGACTCGGCGAGCGCGTCGATGTCGGGCGTACGGCGGTCGGTGATCGCCATGCGCTCCGGGTCGTCGGCGATGAGGGCCCAGCGCCCGTCCCGGGTGATGCCGATCGGCAGGACCTCGTACTTGGTCCGGTCGATGGCCTTCAGGACGGCGCCGGCGGTGACCACGGAGATCCCGTGTTCGGAGCTGCGGCCACCGGACACGACGGCCACACGCGGCTTGCGCGACGGCTGCTCGGGGCTCTGGGGGAGGTTCTCGGTGCTCATATCGGCTTGAGAGTACCCGGTGGCCGGGGCGGGAGTCAGCGGCCACCCGCCGGGTTCGCTCAGCGTCGTTCGGGCTTCGCGCTGCGCGACATCAGCTCCTTGAGCGCGACCACCGGAGGCTTGCCCTCGTGGACGATGTCCACGACCGTCTCGGTGATCGGCATGTCGACGCCGTGCCGGCGGGCCAGATCCGCCACGGACTCGCAGGACTTGACGCCCTCGGCGGTCTGCCGGGTGACGGCGATGGTCTCCTGGAGGGTCATGCCCTTGCCCAGGTTGGTGCCGAAGGTGTGGTTGCGGGACAGCGGCGAGGAGCAGGTGGCCACCAGGTCGCCCAGGCCGGCGAGTCCGGCGAAGGTGAGCGGGTCGGCGCCCATGGCGAGGCCCAGCCGGGTGGTCTCGGCGAGGCCGCGGGTGATCAGGGAGCCCTTGGCGTTGTCACCGAGACCCATGCCGTCCGCGATGCCGACGGCCAGGCCGATGACGTTCTTCACCGCGCCGCCCAGCTCGCAGCCCACCACGTCGGTGTTGGTGTACGGGCGGAAGTACGGCGTGTGGCAGGCGGCCTGGAGCCGCCGGGCGACGCCCTCGTCGGTGCAGGCGACCACGGCGGCGGCCGGCATGCGGGAGGCGATCTCCCGGGCGAGGTTGGGCCCGGTGACGACGGCGACGCGGTCCCGGCCGACCTTGGCGACGTCCTCGATCACCTCGCTCATCCGCATGGTCGTACCGAGTTCGACGCCCTTCATCAGGGAGACGAGGACGGTGTCCGGGGCGAGCAGGGGGGACCACTCGGCGAGGTTGGCGCGCAGGGTCTGGGAGGGCACCGACAGGACCGTGTAGTCGGCGCCGGCGGCGGCCTCGGCGGGGTCCGTCGTGGCCCGCAGGTTCTCCGGGAGCTCGATGCCGGGGAAGTAGTCGGGGTTGGCGCGGCTGGTGTTGATCGCCTCGGCCACCTCCGGGCGGCGCGCCCACAGGGTGACCTCGCACCCCGCGTCGGCGAGCACCATGCCGAAGGCCGTCCCCCATGAACCGGCACTGAAGACGGCCGCCTTGACGGGCTTGCTCACTTGCTCTTCTCCCCCTCGGGACGGGTCCGCACACCGGTCTCCGCCTCGGTCCGGCGCCGCTGCTCGATCCGCTCGCGGCGCGGGTCGTAGGGCGTGTCGGGCGCCTTCTCGCCGCGGATCTCCTCCAGCTGGCGGGTGATGGCGGCCATGATGACCTCGGTCGCCTCCTTCAGGAGCTCCGGGGTCATCTCCTTGTCGTAGAAACGCGTCAGGTCGACGGGCGGGCCCGCGAGCACGCGGTGGGTCTTGCGCGGAAGGAGGCTGGGCTTCTTGGCGTACGGCGGCAGCAGTTCGTTGGCGCCCCACTGGGCGACCGGGATCACCGGGCACTTGGTCTGCAGGGCGACGCGCGCGGCACCGGTCTTGGCGGTCATCGGCCAGCCGTCCGGGTCGCGGGTGAGGGTGCCCTCGGGGTAGAACGCGACGCACTCACCCCGCTCCACGGCGTCGATCGCGGCCCGGAAGGCGCTGAGCGCGTCCGTGGACTCGCGGTAGACGGGGATCTGTCCGGTGCCGCGCATCGCGGCGCCCACGAAGCCGTCCTTGAACAGCGCGCTCTTCGCCAGGAAGCGCGGCACTCGCCCGGTGTTGTACTGGAAGTGCGCGTACGCGAAGGGATCGGCGTGCGAATTGTGGTTCACCGCGGTGATGAATCCACCCTCGGCCGGAATGTGCTCCATTCCACGCCAGTCCCGCTTGATCAGAACCACCAGCGGTGGTTTGCAGAGGACCGCTGCGAAGCGGTACCAGAAGCCGATTCTGCGGCGGGGCACGCGGACACCTTCCTCTAGGGTTCCCAGGCTTCCCTTCGGGGCTGGGGACGCACAAGTGTCGCCCCGGGCCGCCGGTCTGTCGAGAACACCGTACGCCCGCCCGCCCGGCCGGCGGAGGGGCCGGGTGACAATGGCCGCGAGAAGAGAGGGGCGGTACGCCGGTGCAGTGGAGCGTGGTCATACCCCTGAAGCCCTTGGCGCTGGCCAAGAGCAGGCTCGCGGACACCGCCGCCGACGGTCTGCGCCCGGGCCTCGCCCTCGCCTTCGCCGAGGACACGGTGGCGGCCGCGCTGGCCTGCGCCGCGGTGGGGGATGTGGTGGTCGTCACGGACGACACGCTGGCCGGGCACACCCTGGCGGCGCTCGGCGCCCGCGTCGTCCCCGACGGGCCCGGCGCGGGCCTGAACGCGGCACTGGCGTACGGCGCCGCCGCCGTGCGCCGCACGCGTCCCGACGCCGCGGTGGCGGCACTCAACGCGGATCTGCCCGCCCTGCGCCCGCCGGAATTGAGCCGGGTCCTGAACGCGGCCGCGGAATTCCCCCGCGCTTTTCTCGCCGACGCGGCGGCAATCGGCACCACACTTCTCGCGGTTTCCCCCGGCCGTGAATTGCTCCCGGCATTCGGCCCGGATTCCCGCTCCCGTCATCGCGCCTCGGGCGCCGCGGAACTCATCCTGACGGCGGTCGATTCCGTGCGCCAGGACGTGGACACCGGGGAGGATCTGCGGGCGGCGCTGTCCCTGGGCGTGGGGCCCCGGACGGCCGCGGCGGCGGCGCGGCTGCTGGGCCTGTCCGGCGAACCGGGCCGCAGGAGGGCGGCGGCCCCCGGGTCCGGGCAGTAGGCTGCGCCTCATGCAGGCGACCGCATACACGTACGACCCCGACACGCACAGCGGGCAGGTGCTGCTGGACGACGGCACTCCGGTGCCCTTCGACGCGCCCGCGTTCGACGCGGGCGGGCTGCGACTGCTGCGGCCGGGGCAGCGGGTGAGGATCGAGACCGAGGGCGAAGGGGACGCCCGGCGCATCACTCTGGTCACCCTGCACACGTTCTGAGCGGCACGGCGGCGCACCCGGGCACCCGGAATCCGGGAAGCGGGCCGGACACGCCGCGGGCCGGACTCCGAGAGGGAGTCCGGCCCGGCGCGTGAGTGCCCTCGCCGCCGTAGGCGTCCTACGACTGGCGGGCCGTGGCCTTCTTGGCGGTGGTCTTGCGCGCGGTCGACTTCTTGGCGGGGGCCTTCTTGGCCGTCGCCTTCTTCGCCGGGGTGGTCTTCTTCGCCGTGGCCGACTTGGCGGTGGTGGTCTTCTTGGCGGCCGCCGTCGTCTTCTTGGCGGTCGTCTTCTTCGCGGTGGTCTTCTTCGCGGTGGCCGTGGTCTTCTTCGCGGCGGCCGTCGTCTTCTTCGCGGGGGTGGCCTTCTTCGCGGCGGCGGTCTTGGTGGTGGCCTTCTTCGCGGCGGCCTTCTTGACCGTCGCGGAGGCGCCTCCGGACAGGCTGCCCTTGGGGGCCTTCTTGACGGCGACCTCGCCGCCGCGCGGCAGCTTCTTGGAGCCGCTCACCAGGTCCTTGAAGCCCTGGCCTGCGCGGAAGCGCGGCACGGACGTCTTCTTGACCCGAACCCGCTCGCCCGTCTGGGGGTTGCGAGCGTAGCGGGCCGGCCGGTCGACCTTCTCGAACGAACCGAAGCCGGTGACCGAGACCCGGTCCCCCGCGACGGTCGCGCGGACGATGGCGTCCAGGACCGCGTCGACCGCGTCGGCGGCCTGCTGTCGGCCGCCGAGCTTGTCGGCAATCGCTTCTACGAGCTGCGCCTTGTTCACGTCTTCCCCTTCGGAGACATCGCCAGAACGAAAGTGTTCAAGCTTTTTCGCACGTTAGGCAGATATATACCGCAAATCAAACACGAAACGGGCTAATCACCCTTGTGCCGCAACGAACTCGGCTGCTTTGGAGGCGATCAACGCTCCTCTTCGGGCATTCGCCCTTCGTCGAGGTCCCTCATGAACCCCTCCAGACGCCTTGTCGCATCGGCGAGATCGTGCTTGGCCGCGGCCGTAATGACCAGCAGCTTCCGGGTCAGCGCCATCCGTACGCCCTCCGGGACTTGCAGTGCGCGCACGGCTGCGTGCGCTTCCTTGAGTTGGTTCGCGACCGCCGTATAGAGCTCGAGTTGGCCGTCGTGTTCCATGCACAGATTGTGCCATCTGGGGCGAGTTGTCGCCCGCCCAGGGGGCAACTGACGCCTCAAACGGCCGTCCGGGCACCGACGGAGGCCACGTCCACACAGGGCGCGTACCCCGGCAACCACCGCCCTAACGTGGGAAGTTGGGAGGTCGGACGACGCTTCGCGGCCGCGCGGGACCCCAGACACGCCTGTACCCCCGATCGGACCGATCGGGGGTACAGGAGGGGTGTTGGGCTGGCCGAATCTCGACTTGCGCCGGGGCCGCGGCTCAGACCGGGAGCGTCCTCGGCTTGTACGACGGACGCTTGGCCTCGTAAGCGGCGATGTCCGCCTCGTTCTGGAGGGTGATGGAGATGTCGTCCAGGCCGTTCAGCAGCCGCCAGCGGGAGTTCTCGTCCAGCTCGAAGGAGGCGGTGATGCCCTCGGCGCGCACCTCACGCGCCTCGAGGTCCACCGTGACCTCTGCGGTGGGGTCCTTCTCCGTGAGCTCCCACAGCGCGTCCACGATCTTCTGCTCCAGGACCACCGTGAGCAGGCCGTTCTTCAGCGAGTTGCCGCGGAAGATGTCGGCGAAGCGGGAGGAGATCACGGCCTTGAAGCCGTAGTTCTGCAGCGCCCAGACGGCGTGCTCACGGGAGGAGCCGGTGCCGAAGTCGGGGCCGGCGACCAGGACGGTCGCACCCTGCCGCTCGGGACGGTTGAGGATGAACGTCCCGTCCTTGCGCCAGGCCTCGAACAGACCGTCCTCGAACCCGTCCCGCGTGACCTTCTTGAGCCAGTGAGCAGGGATGATCTGGTCGGTGTCGACGTTGGAGCGGCGCAGCGGGACGGCCCGGCCGGTGTGCGTGGTGAATGCTTCCATGACTGATCAGACTCCAGCGGGCGCGGGGGTGTCGGCGGACAGGTCGGCCGGGGAGGCCAGGTGACCGAGGACGGCCGTGGCGGCCGCGACCTGCGGCGACACCAGGTGCGTACGACCGCCCTTGCCCTGCCGGCCCTCGAAGTTGCGGTTGGAGGTGGAGGCGGAGCGCTCACCGGGGGCCAGCTGGTCGGGGTTCATGCCCAGGCACATCGAGCAGCCCGCGTGCCGCCATTCGGCGCCGGCCTCCTTGAAGACCACGTCGAGGCCCTCGGAGACGGCCTGCAGACCGACCCGCGCGGAGCCCGGCACGACCAGCATCCGTACGCCGTCGGCGACTTTGCGGCTCCGGAGGATGTCCGCGGCGGCGCGCAGGTCCTCGATGCGGCCGTTGGTGCAGGAGCCTACGAAGACGGTGTCCACCTTGATGGAGCGCAGCGGCTGTCCGGCCTCCAACCCCATGTACTCCAGGGCCTTTTCGGCGGCGAAGCGCTCCGAAGCGTCTTCGTACGAAGCCGGGTCGGGGACGTCCGCCGAAAGCGGCGCGCCCTGGCCGGGGTTGGTGCCCCAGGTGACGAACGGCGAGAGCGCGGCGGCGTCGATGCGGACCTCGGCGTCGAAGACCGCGTCCTCGTCCGTCTTCAGGGTCTTCCAGTACGCGACGGCGGCGTCCCAGTCCTCGCCCTCGGGGGCGTGCGGACGGCCCTCGAGGTACGCGAAGGTGGTCTCGTCGGGAGCGATCATGCCCGCGCGGGCGCCGGCCTCGATCGACATGTTGCAGATGGTCATCCGGGCCTCCATCGAGAGCTTCTCGATGGCGGAGCCGCGGTACTCCAGGATGTAGCCCTGGCCGCCGCCCGTACCGATCTTGGCGATGATCGCCAGGATCAGGTCCTTGGCGGTGACGCCCTCGGGCAGTTCGCCGTCGACCGTGATGGCCATGGTCTTGGGGCGGGCCAGCGGCAGCGTCTGGGTGGCCAGCACGTGCTCGACCTGCGAGGTGCCGATGCCGAACGCCAGCGCGCCGAAGGCACCGTGCGTGGAGGTGTGGGAGTCGCCGCAGACCACGGTGGTGCCGGGCTGGGTCAGACCCAGCT
Source organism: Streptomyces sp. NPDC000345 (assembly GCF_042898825.1). Lineage (NCBI taxonomy): Bacteria > Bacillati > Actinomycetota > Actinomycetes > Kitasatosporales > Streptomycetaceae > Streptomyces > Streptomyces sp. NPDC000345. Next base: position 138,529 of record NZ_JBIAZE010000011.1, on the reverse strand, counting down.
GGGGGCCCACGACGTGGACGACGCCCTGCTCGACGTCGCCGAGCGGGTGCAGCCGGACGCCGAACTCGGCGCAGTTCTTGCGCAGCGTCTCCAGCTGGGCCCGGGAGACCGGGTCGGCGATCGGCTTGTCGATGTCGAGGGTGGGGGTGTTGTGGTCCTCGGTCGCGATGGTGAGGTCGAGACGCCGCACCGGGCGGCCGTTCTGCCGCAGGCCGTCGAAGGCCTGGGGGCTGGTCACCTCGTGCAGCAGGTGCAGATCGATGAAGAGGAGGTCGGGCTCGCCCTCGGCGCGCCGGACGACGTGGTCGTCCCAGACCTTCTCCGCGAGTGTCCTACCCATCGCTTTCCCTCCGGCCGGCAATGACGCACCGGCCCAACTAGAGATCTTGTGGAGGCGACGCCCACGGCCCCTGTTCCCGGGCACCCGCCGCCAGGCCCGCTGGTCTCCGGGCCGCCATGCGTCCAAGGGTTGCGCGTCTCACGGAAAAATGAACTTGCGTTTCACAGAGTGAGACGGGAATATCGTTTCATGGACAACAGTAGCGGCGTGGGCGTTCTGGACAAGGCGGCCCTTGTCCTGAGCGCCCTCGAGTCCGGCCCGGCCACCCTCGCGGGGCTGGTCGCGGCCACCGGACTCGCACGACCCACGGCCCACCGACTGGCCGTGGCCCTGGAACACCACCGTATGGTGGCGCGCGACATGCAGGGCCGTTTCATCCTCGGCCCCCGCCTCGCGGAGCTCGCGGCGGCAGCCGGCGAGGACCGCCTTCTCGCGACCGCCGGCCCGGTGCTCACCCACCTCCGCGACGTGACGGGCGAGAGCGCGCAGCTCTACCGTCGCCAGGGCGACATGCGCATCTGCGTCGCCGCGGCGGAGCGCCTGTCCGGCCTTCGGGACACGGTCCCGGTCGGCTCCACACTCACGATGAAGGCCGGTTCCTCGGCCCAGATCCTCATGGCCTGGGAGGAACCGGAGCGGCTGCACCGCGGCCTGCAGGGCGCCCGCTTCACGGCGACGGCCCTGTCGGGCGTACGGCGCCGCGGCTGGGCCCAGTCCATCGGCGAGCGCGAGCCGGGCGTCGCGTCCGTCTCCGCGCCCGTGCGGGGCCCGTCCAACCGCGTGGTGGCCGCGGTGTCCGTCTCCGGCCCCATCGAGCGGCTGACGCGCCACCCGGGCCGGATGCACGCCCAGGCGGTCATCGACGCGGCGGCCCGCCTGTCGGAGGCCCTGCGCCGCACGGGCTGAGCGCATACCGACGGAAGACCCCGGACATCACCGGGGAGGGCCGGCCCCAACGCCGCGGCAGGCCCTCCCCGGCCCCCCGGAGCCCCCCGTCACCCGGTCTTCTCGCCGGCCCGGGCGGACCGGTACGCGTAGCGGTCCTTCGCGTACCGCCCCCGCTCCGCCAACGGCACCTGCCCATGCGCGGCGGCCAGCCCGAACGCCGGCATGTCCCCGTAGACCGCCTCGTACGACCCCTCCGGCACGACGTACGCCTCGTGCCAGATCCCCACGTGCCCGCGCACCCTGCCCTCCCGCTCCATGCGGTTGAGCCTGGCCCACGCCCGGTGGTGGAACGCGTCGGGCGCGCTCGCGTACGCGTACAGCTTCTCCTTGGACTCCCAGTACTGGACGACGTAGTACGTCCGCGGCGAGGCCGTCAGCAGGACCCGGCTGAGGAGCCCTCGGCCCGGATCCTTCTTCAGCTCGGCCAGCATCCGGAACATCGCCAGCATCACCGGCACCCACTGGTGCACGGCCCAGAAGTGGTTGACTCGCATGCCGATGAGCAGGACGACCACGTCACCCCGTGCGTCCGCGGTGGTACGGGTGGCTACAGACATGCTTGGATAGTGCCGCTGACCAAGGAAGGGCGCAAGACGTGCGACTGGCCGAACTGAGCGAGCGCAGCGGGATCCCCACGGCGACGATCAAGTACTACCTGCGCGAAGGCCTGTTGCCGCCCGGCCGCCAGATCAACGCGACGACCGCCGAGTACGACGAGGAGCACCTGCGCCGGCTGCGGCTGGTGCGGGCGATGATCCAGGTGGGGCGGATCCCGGTGGCGACGGTCCGCGAGGTCCTCGGACACGTCGACGACGACTCCCTCGGCCGTACGATCCGGCTCGGCGCGGCCCTGTGGGCGCTGCCCCAGGTCCCGGAGCCGGACGCGGAGGACGAGTACGTACGGGCCGCGCAAGCGGAGGCCGACGCACTGCTGCGGACGCTGGGCTGGGCCAACGCCCGCCTGCTGACCACCATCTCCCCCGCCTACCGTTCGCTGGTGGTGGCGGTCGCCGCGCTGCGCCGCCTCGGCTACGACTGGGACGCCGAACTGCTCGCGTCCTACGCCCGGTTGATGCACCGGGCCGCCGTCCTAGACCTGGACTTCGTGGAGTCGCGGGAGTCGGAGGCGGAGCGGATCGAGACCGCGGTGCTGGGGGCGATCCTCGTCGAGCCGATGCTGCAGGCGCTGCACCGGCTGGCGCAGGAGGAGGAGTCGGCGCGGCGGTACGGCTTCGAGTGACCCCGGACACGCGGAAGGCCCCCCGCCGAAGCGGAGGGCCTTCCGTGACGTACCCCCGACCGGATTCGAACCGGCGCTACCGCCTTGAGAGGGCGGCGTGCTAGGCCGCTACACAACGGGGGCGTGGACACTGCGTTTCCGCAGGTCCGAGCTGGTCTACCTGGACTCGAACCAAGACTAACTGAACCAGAATCAGTCGTGCTGCCAATTACACCATAGACCAATGTGGTTTAGACCAGTCAGTACCCCCGACCGGATTCGAACCGGCGCTACCGCCTTGAGAGGGCGGCGTGCTAGGCCGCTACACAACGGGGGCCCTAGCAGTCCCGAGGTGATCGGAACCAGTACCCCCGACCGGATTCGAACCGGCGCTACTGCCTTGAGAGGGCAGCGTGCTAGGCCGCTACACAACGGGGGCTTTGCAGATGAGCTCTGCGAGCTGGCCTACCTGGACTCGAACCAAGACTAACTGAACCAGAATCAGTCGTGCTGCCAATTACACCATAGGCCACTGGAACGCAAGCCCCGGAGGGGATCTTGTTCTAGTTCGCTCCTCCGGTTTCCGGCCTTTCGGCCCGCTCCCGGCGGCGCAGGAAGAACATTACCCGAAGGTGGACTGCGCTCCAAAACGGGTATCCGGGCCGAGGATCGCGGGCAGTTCGGCGAGGGTGGCGATCCGGTGCCGGCCGGCCGGGGTCTCGACGGCCGCCGTACCGCCGTAGCGATCGATCCACACCGAGAGCAGGCCCGCGTCGGCGGCGCCCCGCCCGTCGATCTCCGGGTGGTCGCCGACGTACGCCACTTGGTGCGGGGGCAGTCCCAGGGCGTCGCAGGCGGCGAGGAAGGCGGCGGCCTCCGGCTTGGAGACGCCCAGCTCGGCCGCGCACAGGATGGTCTCGAACCGGTCGTGCACCCCGAGGACGCGCAGCTTGTGGTCCTGGACGGTGAGGCTGGAGTTGGAGAGCACCGCGTGCCGGTGGCTGGCGGCGAGGGCGTCCAGGACGGGCAGGACGTCCGGGAACAGCGCCCAGGCGGCCTCGTAGTGCCTGATGTACCGCTGGAACCAGGCGTCGGCCTCCGCGTCGGTCAGCTCGGCCCCCAGGAACACCCGCACCCGGTCCCGCCGCTGCCCCTCGAAGGTGACCTCCCCCGCCGAGAACCGTGCCCACTGCCGATCGGTGACCTCCCGCCACCGGCCGAGGGCCTCCTCGGGGCTCCCGTACCCGGCCATCAGCCCCTCGGCCACGAGATGGGCCCGCATTCCCTCCCGGTCCGCGGTCGTGTAGTCGAAGAGGGTGTCGTCAACGTCCCAGACCACGGCGTGAATGCTCATGACCCGACGGTAACCCGGAGCCGGCCGGGCTGTCCGGGCCGACGGCGAAGGGGCGGCACCCGGTGGTCCGGGTACCGCCCCTCACGCACGCCCGCGTCAGGCCGCGAGCCTCGCCAGTGCCGCGTCGATGCGGGCCAGCGTCGTCTCCCTGCCCAGGACTTCCAGGGACTCGAAGAGGGGAAGGCCGATCGTGCGGCCGGTGACGGCGACGCGGACCGGCGCCTGGGCCTTGCCGAGCTTGAGGCCGTGGGCCTCACCGGCGGCCAGGACGGCCTCCTTCAGGGACTCCGCCGAGGTCCAGTCGGCGGACTCCAGCTTCTCGCGGGCCGTGCGCAGCAGGGCGTCGCTGCCCTCCTTCATCGCCTTCGTCCAGCTCGGCTCGTCGAAGACCGGCTCCGGGAGGAAGAGGAAGTCGACGTTGTCGGTGATCTCCGAGAGGACCTTGAGACGGGTCTGCGCGTGCGGGGCGATCGCCTGCCACTTCGTCTCGTCGAAGTCCTCCGGCGCCCAGGGGGCGAACGGGGCCCTCAGCCACGGGCGGCAGCGCTCCGTGAAGTCCTTGACCTCCAGCAGACGGATGTGGTCGGCGTTGATCGCCTCGCACTTCTTCAGGTCGAAGCGCGCCGGGTTGGGGTTGACGTCCGTGATGTCGAAGGCCGCGACCATCTCGTCCATGGTGAAGATGTCCTGGTCGGCGGAGAGCGACCAGCCAAGGAGGGAGAGGTAGTTGAGCAGGCCCTCGGGGAGGAAGCCGCGCTCGCGATAGAGGTTGAGCGAGGACTGGGGGTCCCGCTTCGACAGCTTCTTGTTGCCCTCGCCCATCACGTACGGCAGATGCCCGAAGGCGGGGATCCGCTGGGCGACGCCCAGCTCGATCAGCGCCTTGTACAGGGCGATCTGGCGGGGGGTGGAGGAGAGCAGGTCCTCGCCGCGCAGGATGTGCGTGATCTCCATGAGCGCGTCGTCGACCGGGTTCACGAGCGTGTAGAGGGGCGCCCCGTTGGCTCGTACGATCCCGTAGTCCGGCACGTTCTCCGGGGTGAACGTCAGCTCGCCGCGGACCAGGTCGGTGAAGGTGATCGTCTCGTCGGGCATCCGGAAGCGGACGATCGGGGTGCGGGCCTGGGCCCGGTACTCCTCGACCTGCGCCTCGGTCAGGTCGCGGCAGTGGCCGTCGTAGCCGGACGGCTTGCCGGCGGCGCGGGCGGCCTCGCGGCGGGTGTCCAGCTCCTCCTGGGAGCAGTAGCAGTGGTAGGCGTGGCCGGCGTCCAGGAGCTTCTGCGCGACGTCCCGGTAGAGGTCCATCCGCTGCGACTGGCGGTAGGGGGCGTGCGGGCCGCCGATCTCGGGGCCCTCGTCCCAGTCGAAGCCCAGCCAGCGCAGGGAGTCGAGCAGCTGGTTGTACGACTCCTCGGAGTCGCGGGCCGCGTCGGTGTCCTCGATGCGGAAGACCAGCGTGCCCTGGTGGTGCCTGGCGAACGCCCAGTTGAACAGGGCGGTGCGGACCAGGCCCACGTGGGGGTTACCGGTGGGGGAAGGACAGAAACGTACGCGGACGGGTGAGCCGGGTGCGCTAGCCACGCTTGACAACCTTGTTGGTGAGAGTGCCGATGCCTTCGATGGTGACGGCGACCTCGTCGCCGACAGCCAGGGGGCCGACCCCTGCCGGGGTGCCCGTGAGGATCACGTCGCCGGGGAGCAGCGTCATGGCCTCGGTGATGTTGACGATCAGATCCTCGATCGAGTGGATCATCTCGCTGGTGCGGCCGAGCTGGCGCTGCTGGCCGTCGACCGTGAGCTGGATCGTGAGGTCGGACGCGGTGGCGAGGTCCATGTCCGTCTCCACCCAGGGGCCGAGCGGGCAGGAGGTGTCGAAGCCCTTGGCCCGCGCCCACTGCTTCTCGCGCCGCTGGACGTCCCGTGCGGTGACGTCGTTGGCGCAGGTGTAGCCGAAGATCACGTCCGCCACGCGCTCCCGCGGGACCTCGCGGCACATCCGGCCGATGACGACGGCGAGCTCCGCCTCGTGGTGCAGTTCCTCGGAGAACGGGGGGTACTGGATGTCGTCGCCGGGGCCGATCACCGAGGTGGACGGCTTGAAGAAGGCGAACGGGGCGTCCGGCACCTCGTTGCCCAGTTCCCTGGCGTGCTCGGCGTAGTTGCGGCCGAAGGCCACGACCTTGTTGGGCAGCACGGGCGGAAGCAGCCGGACCTTGCTCAGCGGCACCTTCGTGCCGGAGAGCTCGTGTTCCGCGAACGGGATGCCCTTGATGATGTCGAGGACGAGCTCGTCCGGCTTGTCGCCCTCGACCGCGCCGAAGGCGACGTTGCCGTCGATGGAGAACCTGGCGATGCGCACGGGTTGGTTGGCCCCTTGACTGAGCTGGCTGGAGTGTGACGCTCCAGGCTAACGCGGAAGGGCGCCCCCGGCCGGGGACGCCCTTGACATCCGTGGGCGGGCGCCTTGAGCATTCGGCGGCCCGTACCCGTACTGCTCCGCGAGATCGGTGAAGATCTCGTGGATCCCCTCGGGGGATCTACTCCGCGACGGAGGCCGCGACCGGGGCCTCCATGAGGACGGTGCGCTTGGGATTGGCAGTCTGGGCGGGGAGGTCGAGGGCGTGCTCCGGCTCCGGGAGCTGCAGTTCGTCGGCGTCCTGGAGGTGCGCCAGCGTCGTGCGCCGCGGGTTGGCGATCTTGTGGAACATCGTCGTCGTCTTCACTGTTGTACGGGGCCCTGTCTGCTCGTGCTGCCGGCTTGTCGGATATGCCATCCCTGTAAAGCGTCAGGCTAAACACGCGATTCCCGGGGAAGGCGTGAAGGTCGCATGATCAGCATGTGAGTTTGCTCACGAATCGCCACCCAAAGCGGTCAATTCAGACTGGCGGCCGACTACCGCGAAAGGGACATTCGGCACCTGAAGCACTCATTCCGCTCCTGATCATGGCGACTGGGACACGCACCGCCCTTCGGTGCTTCGCACCCTTATGCCTGCTTTATGCGGGAACCTTTTCTACATCCCGTGACGCGCCCCTCACAAGCTGTCACGCATGTCACAGCCCGGCCAACACACCTTGTTGGAGATCCGGCACTGTGCTGGAATCTCACGGACCGCCGCTGGATCGAGCCGGCGCACCGGGGCGCATCAGCGCCGTAGTGGCGGCGGGAAGGGGGAGCCAGCGCCGGTCACTCACGACCATTCGAGGGACGTAATTCAGGGCGTCCCCCAACACGCCGACACCGTCCTTCCGTTCACCCGGAAGGGCGCCTGGTCCAGAGGTTGCGACGCTAGTGCAGGGACGTTTCAAGAGGGATGGCAGTGCTTCGGCGGAGCCGGAGCCGCACGGCGGGACTGCCCCCAGCAATGGCAGCTCCTCGCCCCAGCACGCCCAGAACCCGGGCCCGGCTGCGTCCGGCGACGGCGGTGAGCGCTCCGGGCGCCCCGGCGCGTCCGCGTCGCCGAGCTCCCTTCCCCCGACTCCGACGGTCAAGCCGCCGGCCGGTCCCCCCGGCCCCGGTCCCCGCGTGGCGCTGCGCAACTGGCGCATCTCCACGCGTCTGGTGGCGCTGCTGACCCTGCCGGTGGTCGCGGCCACCACGCTGGGCGCGCTGCGCATCAACGAGTCCATGGACGACATCCAGCAGCTCGACAACATGAAGCTGCTGACGGACATGACCAAGCAGGCCACCGAGCTCGCCGTCGCCCTCCAGGAGGAGCGCGACCGCTCGGCCGGACCGCTGGCGCACGGCACCAAGGCGACCGACTTCGGCATCAAGGGCTACCGGACCAAGGCGGACCGGGCCGTGACCGCCTTCCAGGACGCGTCCGAGGAGATCAACGACGCCACCCAGGACGGCAACCTCCAGGGTGTCCGCGACAGCCTCATCGGTCTGCTCGACGACCTCAACAACCTCCAGAAGATCCGCGAGACGGCGTACTCGGAGAAGGGCAACTCCTCCCAGACGGTCGATGCCTACCACCAGCTCATCACGAAGCTGCTCGACCTCTCGCAGGACATGGCCCAGGCCACCAGCAACCCGGAGATGATCCAGCGCACGCGTGCCCTGGCCGCCTTCTCCAACGCCAAGGAGTACGCCTCCATCCAGCGCGCCGTGCTCGCGGCGGCGCTGCCCGCGAACAACACCTCGTACGGCGAGCTCTCCAACAACGAGCGGCAGTACGGCGGCGCGGCGTTCGACAACGAGGACTCCGAGCTCGCGAGTTTCCGCAGCATCTACGGCGACGACGGCGCCGAGGAGCTGCTGAAGCCCATCGAGCAGGGCAACCCGGTGATCGAGGAGGCCGACACCTACGCCTCCCGTGCGTTCGCCTCCGCCTCCGGTCTGACGTCGCAGGACCAGCGGTCCTACCAGGACTGGATCGACGACTCGACCACCAAGATCCGGCAGATGAACAACATCGAGCACACGCTGCTCGAGGACATGGAGCAGAAGGCGCGTGAGCTGCGCGCCGAGTCGGAGCGCGAAGCGATCATCTCCGGTGCGCTCATCCTGCTGGTGCTCGGTGTGTCGCTGGTCGGCGCGTTCGTCGTCGCCCGGTCCATGATCCGCTCGCTGCGCCGGCTCCAGGAGACCGCCACCAAGGTCGCCCAGGACCGGCTGCCCGAGCTGGTCAAGCAGCTGTCCGAGGCCGACCCGCAGGACGTGGACACGTCCGTGGAGTCGGTCGGTGTGCACTCCCGGGACGAGATCGGCCAGGTGGCCGCGGCCTTCGACGACGTGCACCGCGAGGCGGTCCGCCTCGCCGCCGAGCAGGCCCTGCTGCGGGGCAACGTCAACGCGATGTTCACCAACCTCTCGCGCCGCTCCCAGGGTCTGATCCAGCGCCAGCTGTCGCTGATCTCCGAGCTGGAGTCCCGCGAGGCCGACCCGGACCAGCTGTCCTCGCTGTTCAAGCTCGACCACCTCGCGACGCGTATGCGCCGTAACGGTGAGAACCTCCTCGTCCTCGCCGGTGAGGAGCCGGGCCGTCGCTGGACCCGTCCGGTCCCGCTGGTCGACGTCCTGCGCGCCGCCGCCTCCGAGGTGGAGCAGTACGAGCGCATCGAGCTGGCCTCCGTGCCGACCACCGAAGTGGCCGGCCGGGTCGTCAACGACCTCGTGCACCTCCTCGCCGAGCTGCTCGAGAACGCCACCTCGTTCTCCTCGCCGCAGACCAAGGTCAAGGTCACCGGTCACGCCCTGCCCGACGGCCGGGTGCTGATCGAGATCCACGACACCGGTATCGGCCTCTCCCCCGAGGACCTGGCCGCGATCAACGAGCGGCTCGCCTCGCCGCCCACCGTGGACGTCTCGGTGTCCCGGCGCATGGGCCTCTTCGTGGTCGGTCGTCTGTCGCAGCGCCACGGCATCCGCATCCAGCTGCGCCCGTCCGACTCCGGTGGCACGACCGCGCTGGTCATGCTGCCCGTCGACGTCGCCCAGGGCGGCAAGAAGCCCCAGCCCAAGCCCGGTCAGGGCGGCGCCGCGGGTGGCCCCGCCGCCGCGCAGGCCGCCGCGGGCGCGGCTGCCGCGCGCCGCCAGGGCGGTCAGCAGGGCGGTTCCCTCGGTGCTCCCTCCGGTGGCGGCGCCCTCGGCGCGGGCACCGGCTCCGGTCCCGGCGGAGGCGGCAGGCTCGGCGCCGGCCAGGGTCCCCGGGCCGCGCTGCCCGGCCGTGACGGCGGTGGCCGTCCCGGCGGTCAGCCGCCACGCGGAACGCAGCCTCCCGCCTCGCCCCAGCAGGGCCGCCCGGCTCCGGCCGGTGCGGGCGCCGGCTTCGGCGGTCAGGCGCCCGGTGCTTCGCAGGGTCTGCAGAGCGCCGGTGCCAACGGCCAGAACCAGGACTTCTTCGGCGGCGGACGTTCTCCGCAGCGCAAGAACAACAACGAGCCGCGCGGCCGTCAGCCGCAGCTCCCGCCGCGCGGCGGCCCGCGCGCCGAGCTGCCCGGCGGCAACCCGCAGCCGCGTGTGACCAGCTGGGGCGACGAGAACGCCCAGCCGCCGGTGCCGCGCACCCCGCTGGACGCCCCGCGCGGCCACGAGGAGCCGGACGTCGCGCAGACCTCGCGCATGCCGCGCATCGACGACCGCCAGGGCCCCTCCACCACGGAGATGCCGGCGATCCCGCGCTTCGACGACCGCCAGGGTCCGGCCGACTTCAGTGCGACCGGTCTGCAGGGCACGGGCCAGTTCCCGGCCGTGGGCGGTCCCCAGGGCCGCGGCGGACGCCAGGACACGGGCCAGTTCCAGCGCCCGGGTACCAGTGCCCCGCAGGACAACGGCTTCTCCCGGTCCGACGTCTACGGCGCCCCGGGCGGGCAGAACGCCCCGGCGAACCCCAACCAGTTCGCTCCGCAGGCGTACGACAACAGCTCCACCGGCCAGTTCGCCGCGCCCGGCTACGACAACTCCTCCACCGGCCAGCACGCGCTGCCCGGCCGCCAGGACCTGTCGTCGACGGGACAGTTCGAGCGCCCCCAGAGCAACGGGACCAACGGCTACGGCACCCCGCAGCCGCAGGTTCCGCCGCGTCCGGCCCACCGTCCCGAGCCGGAGGCGCTGCCGCCGGCCCAGGGTCCGGGCGACGGACGTACCCCGCTGTACGACACGCTGGAGACCAACTGGTTCCACGGTTCGCAGGCGGGTGGTCAGGCTCCGGCACCGCAGGCTCCGCAGCAGCAGCCGCAGGCTCCGGCTGCCCCCCAGCGTCCCGCGGCCACCGGCGCCTCGGCTCCCTCGTGGCGTACCTCGCCGAACGACGAACTCGTCCGCCAGGCCGAGCGCGTCCGGCAGCCCGCCGCGGGCGGCGTCACCACGTCCGGCCTGCCGCGCCGGGTGCCGAGGGCGAACCTCGTCCCGGGCACGGCTCAGCAGCAACAGCACCAAACCGGTCCGCAGGTCTCGCGTGCGCCTGACGACGTGCGCGGACGGCTGACCAATCTTCGTCGGGGCATCGCGCAGGGTCGTCAGGCCGGCAACGGTCAGACCGGCAGTTTCCCGAGCCCCACTCACCCGCAGGAGCGTTAGTTGAGCCAGATGAGCCAGGCTGCACAGAACCTGAACTGGTTGATCACCAACTTCGTGGACAACACCCCTGGGGTGTCCCACACCGTCGTCGTGTCCGCCGACGGGCTCCTGCTCGCGATGTCCGAGGGCTTCCCGCGCGACCGTGCCGACCAGCTGGCGGCGGTCGCGTCGGGGCTCACCTCGCTCACGGCCGGTGCCTCCCGGATCTTCGAGGGCGGCAACGTGGCACAGACGGTCGTGGAGATGGAGAGAGGGTTCCTCTTCCTCATGTCCGTCTCGGACGGCTCTTCCCTGGCCGTGCTCGCGCACCCCGAGTGCGACATCGGCCTCGTCGGCTACGAGATGGCGCTGCTGGTCGACCGCGCGGGCGCGGTCCTCACCCCGGACCTGCGCGCCGAGCTCCAGGGCAGTCTGCTCCACTGACCCGCCCCGGTTCCACCCGCCTCACGAAATCACCGTCCGGCCGACACAATCCCCCCACCGGCCTCGACGGACGGCACGACTGACCGAGAATGCTGTCCCGCCCGGAGGATCCATGACCCCGCCCCCCGCCCATCATGATCCGTACGCGGAGCCGTACGGGGATGAGGGCGACCAGCCGCTGGTGCGTCCGTACGCGATGACCGGTGGCCGGACCCGGCCGCGCTATCAGCTCGCCATCGAGGCGCTGATCAGCACCACGGCCGACCCGGCAGCACTCATGGGGCTGCTCCCGGAGCACCAGCGCATCTGCCACCTGTGCCGCGAGGTGAAGTCTGTCGCCGAGGTCTCGGCGCTGCTGGCCATGCCGCTGGGTGTGGCGCGGATCCTGGTGGCGGACCTCGCCGAGGCCGGCCTGGTGGCCATCCACCAGCCGGGCGGCGACGAGAACAACGGCGGCGCTCCGGACGTGACGCTGCTCGAAAGGGTGCTCAGTGGACTTCGCAAGCTCTGACGGAGGCCGGGCCACCACATCCGCGAAGATCGTGGTGGCGGGTGGCTTCGGCGTGGGCAAGACCACGTTCGTGGGAGCGGTTTCCGAGATCAACCCGCTGCGCACGGAGGCCGTCATGACGTCCGCGAGCGCGGGCATCGACGACCTCACCCACACCGGGGACAAGACCACCACCACGGTGGCCATGGACTTCGGCCGTATCACTCTGGACCAGGACCTGATCCTGTACCTGTTCGGTACGCCGGGCCAGGACCGGTTCTGGTTCATGTGGGACGACCTGGTGCGCGGTGCGATCGGCGCGGTCGTGCTGGTGGACACCCGCCGGCTGGCCGACTGCTTCCCCGCGGTCGACTACTTCGAGAACAGCGGCCTGCCGTTCGTGGTCGCCCTCAACGGTTTCGACGGGCAGCAGCCCTACCAGCCCGAAGAGGTGCGCGAGGCGCTGCAGATCGGTCCGGACACCCCGATCATCACGACCGACGCGCGACACCGCTCGGACGCGAAGAGCGCGCTGATCACGCTGGTCGAGCACGCGCTCATGGCGCGACTGCGGTAACTTTCAAGTACACGGTCGCATAGGGCAGTTGTCGTAGACGCTTCGGAGCCGGCTGTGGCCTTTGACACGGCCGGCTCCGGTGTTCATAACGTTTCGGCAGAGGAATCGGGTGGTACCGCAACGCGTCGCGGTCGCTTGGTCTCGCTGTGCGCACGACGGCCCCGCCTTTTGGCGGGGCTCGCTCTTTTTGACCGTTTTATCTGGGGCTTACATCACTTCGAACCGGCACTTCTCCATGTTTGGAAGAGCGCAGGCCGTCGTGCTGGAATGCCTGAACTGCCCAATAGTCAATGACGTACTGATGGTCGATGGCTGACCGGGCTCTGAGTCACTGCGGCACGGAAGGTGCCGACCGCCGAGAGGTTGTTGGTCGAGTGAGGCGAAGCAAGAAAAGTCCCGAGCCTGCGGCCCGGGGCAACTTCACCCCGCCGCCGCGCGGAGCGGCGTCCGCCCCTGTGCCCGGCTCGGAGCCGTCGGCCGCGCCCGCGAAGAGCGGCGGCCGCCTCTCTCCGCGCAACTGGCGCGTGCCGACCCGGCTGAACGCGATCCTGCTCATACCCGTGCTGGTCGGCCTCGTCATGGGCGGCTTCCAGGTGAAGGGCTCGATCGACACCTGGCAGGAGGCCCGCGACGCGGAGAAGACCGCGAAGATCGTGGCCGCCGCCGGTGAGTACGCCGAGGCCCTCCTCAACGAGCGCGACCTCACCGCGGAGCCGTTGCTGGAGAACAAGAAGAACGACTCGGCGGTCAAGCAGGCCCGCGCCCTCACCGACGAGAAGGCCACCGCCTTCCACCAGGAGACCGTCGGGATGCCCGACAAGGAGGGCCTCAAGCGCCGTCTGAACCTGGTGGAACAGGCCGAGCCGACGCTGACGAAGATCCGCGCGGCCGCCTACACCAAGGCCATGGACCCGGTGAAGACCGAAGAGGGCTACGTCGCGGTCGAGCACCTGCTGATGGAGTTCTCCAACGAACTCGGCCTCGGCACCGGCAACATCACCGCCTACGGCCGTACGGTCTACGCCATCGCCCTGGCCAAGGGCGCCGAGTCCCTGCAGCGCGCGATCGGCATGCACCTGCTGGTCCGGCCCAGCCCCGACGAGACGGTCTACCGCCAGCAGCTCGTCGCCTTCACCTCGTACGCCTACCTGGAGCAGGTGGCGGTCCAGGAGTACGGCTCCGGTGGCACCACCCAGGACGCCGCCCGGCTCACCGAGGTCATGAAGGAGAAGCAGGCCGAGGGCGAGAAGCAGGTCGCCGACGCCAAGGCCAAGGCCGAGGCCGCGGGCAAGAACTTCACCCCGCCGCCCTCGATGACCGACATGATCAAGCTGATCGGCAGCGGCCAGACGCCCGCCCAGCTGTCCGCGCAGGGCGTCACCGCCAGCTCGTGGATGTCGGCCGCGACCCTGAAGTTCGAGGGCTACAGCCAGGTCGAGACCGAGCTCATCAACCGGGCGGTGGACGACGCCGGCCAGATCGCCTCCGACGCCCAGCGCGACGCGATCATCAACGCCTCGATCGTCATCATCGCCCTGCTCGCGGCGTTCATCATCGCCTCGCTCATGGCCCGCCAGATGAGCACCTCCATGCGCCAGCTGCGCAACGCCGCGTTCGGCATCGCCGAGCAGCGCCTGCCGATGCTGGTCGACCAGCTCTCGCGCACCGATCCCGGCCGCGTGGACACGCGTGTCCAGCCCATCCCGATCAACACCAGGGACGAGATCGGCGAAGTCGCCCGCGCCTTCGACCAGGTGCACCGCGAGGCCGTCCGGCTCGCCGCCGAGCAGGCCCTGCTCCGTGGCAACATCAACGCGATCTTCACCAACCTCTCGCGCCGCAACCAGTCGCTGATCGAGGGCCAGCTGACCCTGATCACCGACCTGGAGAACAACGAGGCCGACCCGGACCAGCTGGAGAACCTCTTCCGCCTGGACCACCTCGCGACCCGTATGCGCCGCAACGGCGAGAACCTCCTGGTCCTCGCCGGCGAGGAGCCCGGCCGCCGCTGGGACCAGCCGGTCCCGCTGGTCGACGTGCTGCGCGCCGCCTCCTCCGAGGTGGAGCAGTACGAGCGCATCGAGCTGTCGGGCGTCCCGGAGGCCGAGATCCACGGCCGCGCCGTGACCGACCTCGTGCACCTGCTCGCCGAGCTGCTGGAGAACGCCACCACGTTCTCCTCCCCGCAGACCAAGGTCCGCGTGACCGCGACCCGTCTTCCCGACGGCCGCGTGATGATCGAGATCCACGACAAGGGCATCGGCCTCACCGCCGAGGACTTCGCGGACATCAACCACAAGCTGGCCAACCCGCCGACCGTGGACGCCGCGATCTCCCAGCGCATGGGCCTCTTCGTGGTCGGCCGGCTGTCCGACCGGCACGGCATCCGGGTCCAGCTGCGCCCCTCGGGCGAGCAGGCGGGCACCACCTCGCTGGTCATGCTCCCGGACGCCATCACCCACGGTGGCGGCGGCGAGCAGCCGGAGCGCGACGAGTTCACCGTCTCGCAGATCATCCCGGAGCAGCAGCTGCCGGGCGAGGACTTCAGCAACGGCCTGCCGATGCGCACCGCCGCGGAGCTCGGCTTCGACGACAGCCGCTACGAGGTCCCCGACGACCTGCGCGACCTCGACCCCGTGGGCCGTTCCCTGATGCGCGAGGAGCGCAAGGCGGCCCTGGAGTCCCAGTCCGGCCAGCCGCAGGAGACGCAGGAGGTGCCCTCCTTCGGCGAGGGCTTCGACGGCACCCCGCGCCAGCAGCCCGCGTACGACAACGGCTTCGACGCCGCCCCGACGGGCTACGACAGCGGCCGGACGGCCTTCGTGGAGCAGCCCGGGGCGTTCGACGGCCAGAACGGCCGTTCGGCGTACCAGGAGCCGCAGCAGGCGTCGTACGAGGAGCGGCAGGCGTCGTACGAGGAGCGGCAGGCGTCGTACGAGGAGCAGCAGCGCCAGGCGTACGACGACCAGTACTTCGCTCAGAACGACGGTCTGCCGCAGGGCGAGTCCTTCTCGCACAACGGCGGCATGCCGCAGCACGACGGTTTCCAGGCCAACGGCGGCTACCCGGACCCCGCGTATGCGGAGCCGGCCCAGGAGGAGCGCCCGTCCGCGCACGCGTCCGCGGCGGACGGTTACCAGGCGTACGAGGAGAAGTCCTACCAGGACGACTGGCCGCAGCAGTCCGGTTACCAGAACGGCTACCCGGACCAGTACGCTCCGGAAGCGGAATCCGCGCAGGCTGCTGACGCGAGTGAGCAGGACCGCGTAGGCTTCGACCGTCCGGGACCGGCCCCCTCCGCCGCCCACGAGCTGACCGACGCCGGGCTTCCCCGCCGCGGATCCACCGCGGCGAACGGTTCGAACGGCGCCGTACGGCCCGGGAACGCGGAAGCGCCGGCCCCCACTTCGGAGAGCAACGGCGACAGCGCCTGGCGTTCGGCGAACGACGCGCGCTGGCAGCAGGCCTCGCAGCTCCGGAAGCCCAAGGCAGGCGGGGTCACCTCGTCCGGTCTGCCGCGGCGGGTACCCAAGGCCAACCTGGTCGAGGGCACCGCCGAGAGCACCCCTCAGGGAGGCCCACAGGTCTCCCGCGCTCCGGAGGACGTCCGAGGCAGGTTGAGCAACCTGCGCCGGGGCGTCCAGCGCGGACGCAACGCAGGCAGTGAAACGAACGGCCAGGGCTTCGGTCCTGACAGCACCTACAACCAGGAGCGTTAGTGTGAGCCCGATGAGCCAGGCGGCACAGAACCTGAACTGGTTGATCACCAACTTCGTGGACAACACCCCGGGGGTGTCCCACACGGTGGTGGTCTCCGCCGACGGACTCCTTCTGGCGATGTCCGAAGGCTTCCCCCGCGACCGCGCCGACCAGCTCGCGGCCGTCGCCTCCGGTCTGACGTCACTGACGGCAGGCGCCTCCCGGATCTTCGAGGGAGGCAGTGTGAACCAGACGGTTGTGGAGATGGAGCGGGGATTCCTGTTCATCATGTCCATTTCCGACGGTTCCTCGCTCGCGGTTCTCGCGCACCCCGAGGCGGACATCGGCCTCATTGGGTACGAGATGGCCCTTCTGGTGGACCGTGCCGGCACGGTTCTGACGCCCGACCTTCGTGCAGAGCTCCAAGGGAGCCTTCTCAACTAACAGTCGGACGGTGCGTTTTGGCGTCCCGAGGCCGTAGGGTTTCGGGACGCGGCTCCACAGTGATGGGTGCCCGGCACAGTCGGAGGAGGAGAGAAAGTGGCAACACCCCCAGGCGGTTCCAATACGGGTAACTGGTCGTACGGCCCTGCCCAGGGCCCGAACGACGGTTCCCAGAACCCGAACCGTTACAACTTCCCCTCCACCCCGAGCCAGCAGCGGCCGTACTCGCCCCAGGGGCCGCAGGGCCCCGGGCCGTCTCCGTACGACCAGCCGCCGGCCCCGCGCATCCAGCCCGTGCAGCCGCATCGCCGCACCCCCGAGCCGGCGCCCGCCGGGGCGTCGAACAACCCCCTGGTGCGTCCGTACGCCATGACCGGCGGCCGGACCCGCCCGCGCTACCAGCTCGCCATCGAGGCGCTGGTGCACACCACTGCGCAGCCGCACCAGATGCAGGGCCAGCTGCCCGAGCATCAGCGGATCTGCAACCTCTGCCGTGAGATCAAGTCGGTGGCCGAGATCTCGGCCCTCCTGACGATCCCTCTCGGCGTGGCCAGGATCCTCGTCGCCGACTTGGCGGAGGCGGGACTGGTCGCCATCCATCAGCCCGGCGGCGACGAGAACGCCGGCGGCCAGCCAGACGTGACACTGCTCGAAAGGGTGCTCAGTGGACTTCGCAAGCTCTAGCGGCGGTCCTTCCCGCTCCACCACCTCGGCGAAGATCGTGGTGGCGGGTGGCTTCGGCGTGGGCAAGACCACGTTCGTCGGGGCCGTCTCGGAGATCAACCCGCTGCGTACCGAGGCCGTCATGACATCTGCTTCGGCAGGTATCGACGACCTCACCCACACCGGAGACAAGACGACCACCACGGTCGCCATGGACTTCGGCCGTATCACCCTGGACCAGGACCTGATCCTGTACCTCTTCGGTACGCCCGGCCAGGACCGCTTCTGGTTCATGTGGGACGACCTGGTGCGCGGCGCGATCGGCGCCATCGTCCTCGTGGACACCCGCCGCCTGGCCGACTGCTTCCCCGCGGTCGACTACTTCGAGAACAGCGGCCTGCCGTTCGTGATCGCCCTCAACGGCTTCGACGGCAACCAGCCGTACAACCCGGACGAGGTGCGCGAGGCCCTGCAGATCGGCCCCGACACCCCGATCATCACGACGGACGCGCGCCATCGCGCCGACGCCAAGTCGGCGCTGATCACGCTCGTGGAGCACGCCCTGATGGCTCGCCTGCGGTAGTGGACGTGCGGCCACCGGGCTGCCCGGGACGGTCGTGGGCCGTCCCGGGCAGTCCGTGGTCCGCACGGGCGTCCTGGCGCCCCTGAGGCGTGAAGAAGGGCCCCTCTCAAGGAGAGGGGCCCTTCTTGTCGTTGCGGGCTCAGCGCCAGCTGTGCGGGGCGCGGAAGCCGCCCTCGCGCTCCAGGCGGCGCCAGCCGGCCTTGCGGTGCGGACGGTGGGCCTGGACGGGCTCGGAGGTGCGGGCCGCTGCGCGGGCCAGGAGGATCGCCGTGATGGCGGCGACTTCCTCGGGCTCGGCATGGCCCTTCTCGACGCGGATGTCGGGAGTGTTCATGGGTGTCAGTCTCCGTGAGAGAGGTTTCCGCTGGGGTGTCGCGGAAAGTCCGCCGGGTTACTGCGGGGGGTTGCCGTGCTTGCGCGAGGGCAGGTCGGCGTGCTTCGACTGCAGCATCGCCAGCGAGCGGATGAGCACCTCGCGGGTCTCGGCCGGGTCGATGACGTCGTCGACCAGACCGCGCTCGGCCGCGTAGTACGGGTGCATCAGCTCGGACTTGTACTCCTTGACCATGCGGGCCCGCATGGCCTCGGAGTCCTCGGCCTGGGCGATCTGGCGCCGGAAGATGACGTTGGCGGCACCTTCCGCACCCATCACGGCGATCTCGTTCGTCGGCCAGGCGTAGGTGAGGTCGGCACCGATGGACTGGCTGTCCATGACGATGTAGGCACCTCCGTACGCCTTGCGCAGGATCAGCGAGATCCGCGGCACGGTCGCGTTGCAGTAGGCGTACAGCAGCTTCGCGCCGTGGCGGATGATCCCACCGTGCTCCTGGTCCACGCCGGGGAGAAAGCCGGGTACGTCCAGAAGAGTGAGGATGGGGATGTTGAAGGCATCGCACATCTGCACGAAACGCGCGGCCTTCTCGCTGGCCTCGATGTCCAGGACGCCCGCCAGCGTCTGCGGCTGGTTGGCGATGATGCCGACGACCTGGCCGTCCAGACGGGCCAGCGCGCAGATGATGTTGCGCGCCCAGCGCTCGTGGACCTCCAGGTACTCGCCGTCGTCGACGATCTCCTCGATGACCCGGGTCATGTCGTACGGCCGGTTGCCGTCCGCCGGGACCAGGTCGAGCAGGACGTCGCCGCGCCGGTCGGCCGGGTCGGAGCACT
This sequence comes from Streptomyces sp. NPDC000345, assembly GCF_042898825.1. Classification (NCBI taxonomy): domain Bacteria; kingdom Bacillati; phylum Actinomycetota; class Actinomycetes; order Kitasatosporales; family Streptomycetaceae; genus Streptomyces; species Streptomyces sp. NPDC000345. Next base: position 119,595 of record NZ_JBIAZE010000011.1, on the reverse strand, counting down.
CGACGCGCGGGGGGTTCTCGCGGTTGTTCTGCGGGAGCAGCGACAGGAGGTAGCGCACCTCCGCGATGCAGGTCTCCTCGTCGTCGTACGCGAAGTGGCAGACGCCGGAGGTCTCGGCGTGCACGTCCGCGCCGCCGAGGCCGTTCTGGGTGATCTCCTCACCGGTGACCGCCTTGACGACGTCCGGGCCGGTGATGAACATCTGCGAGGTCTCGCGGACCATGAACACGAAGTCCGTGAGGGCGGGGCTGTAGGCCGCGCCGCCCGCGCAGGGGCCGAGCATCACCGAGATCTGCGGGATGACCCCGGAGGCCTTGGTGTTGCGCTGGAAGATGCCGCCGTAGCCGGCGAGCGCGGAGACGCCCTCCTGGATACGGGCACCGGCGCCGTCGTTGAGGGAGACCAGCGGGGCCCCGGCCGCGATGGCCATGTCCATGATCTTGTGGATCTTCGTGGCGTGGGCCTCGCCCAGGGCGCCGCCGAAGATGCGGAAGTCGTGGGCGTAGACGAAGACCGTGCGGCCCTCCACCGTGCCCCAGCCGGTGATGACACCGTCGGTGTACGGCTTCTTGGCCTCCAGGCCGAAGCCGGTCGCCCGGTGCCGGCGCAGCTGCTCGACCTCCTGGAAGGACCCCGGGTCCAGGAGCAGCTCGATGCGCTCCCGCGCGGTCAGCTTGCCCTTGGCGTGCTGCGCCTCGGTCGCCTTCTCGCTCGGACCGGCCAGCGCCTGCGCACGGATCTCGTGCAGCTCGGCCACGCGCCCGCGCGCGTCCGTGGGCTCCGAGGGTTCCGAGGGCTCCGCGGTGGGCTCACCCGTCGTCTCTTCCAAAACGGTCATGTAGTGACCTTACGAAGCCCGCCAAGGAAAGGGAGACGTCGACTCCGTACAGTCTCCGGCGCGTTTTCCTGGTACCACCGAACAGAAGCAGGGGGGCATGCAGCCGTTCTGACTGCTCAGGAGGTGTGTGGCTTGTAGGGGTCACACAAAGGGGAGCGGTGAGAGTCAGTTCACATCGGCCTGTGCGCCGCGCCGCGCGATGTCGGCCGGTGGAGTGACCCGGCGGACTCGGCCGCGCCCCGGAATAGGTTCGCGGCGGCCCGCGTTAACCTGGTTGAAGATTAAACATCAGGGGTCTTCCCCCTTCTCAAGGAGGCACGTCATGGGCATCTTCGGCCGCAAGGACACCGGCGAGACCACCACCACCGCCACGGTGAACCCGGACCTCGCCGCGCTCACCGGCGACTACACGATCGACCCGGCACACACGACGATCGGCTTCGTCGCCCGGCACGCGATGGTGACGAACGTCAAGGGCAAGTTCAACGACTTCACCGGCTCGCTGCACCTGGACGGCGGCGACCCGTCCCGCTCCACCGCGTCCCTGGACGTCCGGATGGACAGCATCGACACCGGGTCCGCCGACCGGGACGGCCACCTGAAGAGCGCGGACTTCTTCCGGACCGACGAGTTCCCGGAGATGACCTTCCGCTCCACCTCCGCCGAGGCCCTGGGCGGTGACGACTACCGCGTCACCGGCGACCTGAGCATCCTCGGCGTCACCCGGACGATCACCATCGACCTGGAGTTCAACGGCTCCGCCAAGGACCCGTTCGGCAACGAGCGCGTCGGCTTCGAGGGCAAGGCGGAGATCCTGCGCTCCGAGTGGGGCCTGACCTGGAACGCGGCGCTGGAGACCGGTGGCGTTCTGGTCTCGGACAAGATCAAGCTGAACTTCGACATCTCGGCGATCAAGAACGCGTGAACCGGCGTCCGACCGGGACAGAAAACAACAGGAAAAGGCGGATAGCGGCCGGAATCGGTATATGCCCGGCCGCTGCCTGTGATCTGTGCCACAGTCGCGGCCATGAGCACCAGGACCGGACCCCAGCACTACCCGGGCGCGAACCGCGACCACTGGTATCAGAGCAAGTTCGGCGGTGACCGCATGGAGGTCAACGCCATCGTTCTCCACACCACCGAGGGCCGCTCACTGCCCGGCTACCAGGGCGGCGCGAGCGCACCGAACCTCACGGCCGTGCCGGACTTCGGCGCCAAGCGGCTGCGGTGGTACCAGCACTTCGACATCGACATCTCCTCGCGCGCGCTGGTCAATCTGCGCGGCGGCGTCGAGACCAACACGCTGAACGTCTGCCAGGTGGAATTCGTCGGCACCTGCGATCCCGAGCGGCACACCAAGTGGCGGACGAGCGACCTGCCCCACATCTACTGGCCCAAGGCCCCCGAGTGGGCGCTGCGGGGTGTCGCCCAGTACCTGGCGTGGATGCACATCCACCACCATGTGCCGCTGCGCGGTCCGGCGCTGTGGCCGGCGTACCCGAAGTCCGCCGGAAACGGCGGCGGGCAGCGGATGAGTCACGAGCGGTGGAACGCGTTCAAGGGGGTGTGCGGGCACATGCACGTCCCGGAGAACCAGCACGGAGATCCCGGGGCGATCGACTTCGAGGCACTGCTCGACTTCGCCAGGTCCGCCGCGCAGGACTGACGACGGCTCACCGGGACGTATCGGCGGACGCCTCCAACTTCGCGACGACGGCCGCCAGTTGTGCCGCCCGGCTCTGCGGGGTGCGGGCCCGGAGCAGACCGAGCATGGCGAGGTACCGGTCGGTCCTGCCGAGCCCGTCGAACACCGCTCTGGCACGCGGACTGCGGGCCAGGGCGGCCGCGAGCTCCTCGGGGACGTCCGCGTCCTTCTGCGAGGCGTAGGCCGCCGCCCATCGGCCGTCCGCCTGCGCGGCGGCCACCTCGGCGAGACCGCCGGGCCGCATCCGCCCCTCGGCATCCAGCTCCGCCACCCGACGCACGTTCACCATCGACCAGAGACTGCCCGGCCGCCGCGGGGTGATCCGCTGCAGGTAGTGACGGTCGTCGAGGCCCTTGCGCTGTCCGGTGATCCAGCCGTGGCACAGGGCGACGTCGTTGACGTCCCGGGCGGTGACGGAGACCAGTCCGGATCCCTTCTTGGCGATCTTCACCCAGAGACCGGGGTGCGGCGCGGGATGCTCGGTGAGCCAGGCGTCGAGGGCGGCCACGGAGGCGAAGGACAGGGGCGCCTGGGGGTCGGCTGCTGCGGTCATACGGTCACCGTAGACGCGGACTAGGACAGATGCCGTCCTATTCGGTCCCCGGCCCCTGCCGCCTCGGCACCCGGCCCCTGCCGGCGGAGTCGCCCGGGCGTGGCCGAATCGGCCCCCTTGTGCGGGGGCTCACAGGGTTCACATAATTCAGCGACAGATTTGGCCTGACCATGTCAGTCCATGGTCGTTTCTTTGCCTTGATGGCTGACATGAGCACGTCACGCATGGTCCCCCCTCGCCACCCCCCACGGAGGCAGCACCATGAAGAAGCTCCTCACCGCGCTCAAGAGACTCGCGGCCGCCGGCGCGACCGCCCTCGCCGTCGCGAGCCTGCAGCCCGTCTCGGCCGCGCAGGCGGCCCCCTCCCCCGTCGTCGGCGGAACCCGGGCCACGCAGGGCGAGTTCCCGTTCATGGTCCGGCTCTCGATGGGCTGCGGCGGAGCGCTCTACACCCAGCAGATCGTCCTGACCGCCGCCCACTGCGTCAGCGGCACCGGCGCCAACACCGGCATCACCGCCACCGCCGGCGTCGCGGACCTCCAGTCGACCAGCGGCCGGGTCCAGGTGCGGTCCACGTACGTCTACCGGGCCCCCGGCTACAACGGCAACGGCAAGGACTGGGCGCTCATCAAGCTCGCGCAGCCGATCAACCTGCCGACCCTGAAGATCGCCACGACCACGCAGTACAACACCGGCACCTTCACCGTCGCCGGCTGGGGCGCCGCGACCGAGGGCGGCGCCCAGCAGCGGTACCTGCTCAAGGCCACCGTGCCCTTCGTGAGCGACGCGACCTGTCGCACGTACAGCGGTTACAGCGGGCTGGTCGCGAGCGACGAGATCTGCGCCGGGTACGCCTCCGGCGGGGTGGACACCTGCCAGGGCGACTCCGGCGGCCCGATGTTCCGCCGCGACGCCGCCAACGAGTGGATCCAGGTCGGCATCGTGAGCTGGGGCATCGGCTGCGCCCGGCCCAACGCCCCCGGCGTCTACTCCGAGGTCTCCACCTTCGCCTCGGCGATCGCCTCGGCGGCGTCCTCGCTCTGAGTTCCGTCCCCCTGCGAGACCCACGGGCCCGGCGCCGCCCCGCGCCGGGCCCGTTCCTGCTCCTGCGGTCGGCGCGTCAGGCGATCGGACCTTCCGGGGTGGCGCGCGGGACCCGCCGTACCGACGCTGGTCAGGACGCCTCCACGTGCACCGCCTGCGCTCGCGCCGAACGGAAGGGACGCCCATGGCCGCCCTCAAGATGACCGACCACTGGGTCCCCCACAAGTCGTCGGTCCCCGCCACGAAGGACAAGCAGGTCCAGCTCTTCGTGCGCGAACGCTACGACGCGTCGGTGCCGCCGGCCGATCGCAAGCCCGTCCTCATGCTGCACGGCCGGAGCGTGCCGGCGCTGGCCGGTTTCGATCTCCAGCACACCTCGTACGGATGGGCCGAAGCGCTGGCCAGGGCCGGCCACGACGTCTTCATGATGGATCTCCAGGGCTCGGGCCGCTCACCGCGGCCCCGCATGGAGGACCCGTGCAACATCAGTCCCGGCCAGCAGAAGCTCGCCATGCCCTGGCTCACGGGCACGCGGAACCCGAGCTACCCGTTCCAGCTGACCAACTCCGACAGTGACGCGGACGAACTCTCCACCGTCGTCGAGTACATCCGGAACGAGCGCCAGGTCGAGAAGGTCGCCCTCATCGGGTGGTCCGCGGCGTCGTTCACGATGGGACCGTACGCCGTCAGGAACCCGAAGAAGGTGGAAAGCCTGTTCCTGCTCGCGCCGATCTTCCCGCCGCTGGACGACATGAACCCGTCGGCCGCGTTGCCGCTGCCCGGCTTCCCGATGTTCGTGCTGTCGCGAGGCGGACTCAAGAACGGCTGGGACGGCGAGCTCGACTGCGCGGACCAGCGGGAACCCGACATGCTCGACGTGGCGTGGAACGCCCTCATGGAGGAGGACCCGGTCGGCCGGAACTGGGGCGCGGTCGACGCGGCCACCGGGCGGCCGGAAGGCGTGAGCCGGATCCGGAACTTCTACAGATGGGGCTGGAACAACACCACCGCCGGGCAGGGCGGCGTCCTGGGCGGCAGCGTGCCCGTGCTGATCGTGCACGGCGAGAGCGACAGGACCGCCAACACGACGCCGCCGAGCTCCGACCCCAGGCTCAACTTCTCGGTCCCCGCGCTCTACAAAGCCATCAAGGGGGAGCACAAGCTGATCGTCGAGGTGGAGTGCGCCGGACACTCCATGCCCTGGGAGATCCAGCACAAGAACCTGCACAACCTGTCGAAGCACTGGCTCAAGCACCTCAAGGTCGACGGCAAGACCCAGGGCAGCTTCGTCATGGACAGGAACGGCGCGATCAGCCCGGCGCCCTAGACGTCCCCTCTCAGAAACCGCCCCCGAAGTCCCCTCCGCCGCCGAAGCCGCCGCCGTCTCCGAAGCCGCCGCCGTCTCCGAAGCCGCCGCCGTAGTCGCCCGGGTCGAAGTCGGCGCCGGAGACGTCGCCGCCCTCGTGGCCGCCGAAGTCGCCGTAGCCGGCGCCGTAGTCGGAGGCGTAGGAGGGGGTGGCCATCATGCCGCCGAGCATGGTGCCGACGAGGAGGCCCGGCAGGAGGCCGCCGCCGAAGTAGCCGCCGGCCCAGGGGCCGTAGGCGGGGCCGGCCTCCCAGTAGGGGCGGCGGCCGTAGTCGCTGTCCACCTCGCGGATCACCGGGTCGCGGCCGTCGGCCAGCCGGGTGGCGTCCGCCGCGCAGACCGGGACCTCGCGCGGGGCGCCGTCGGGCGGCGTCCAGGTGGCGTCGCTGGTGGAGGGGCCGTGGCGGGGGTCGAAGAAACAGGGCGGGCGGCGCTCCGGCAGTGCCCTGCCCTCGCGGCGGGCGGCCAGCTGGGCGAGGGAGAAGCGGCCGTCCTCCAGGGCCTGGGTGACCGCGCGCACGTCCTGCGGTCTGGTGGCCGCGGCCATCGCCGACTTCGCCCCGTCGTAGGCGTCCAGGGCGCGTTCGTAGTCGGCGCGCATGGTGTCGTCGGCGCCCGGCTCGGCCGGGTGGAAGTCCAGGCGGTCCAGTTCCTCGCCGAACGCGGTGATGTCCTCGTCGACCACCACCCGCAGCCGTTCCAGGGCCGCCCGCTGCTCCTCGGCATGCCGGCGGCGGTTGCGGCGGACCAGGGTGTACGCGCCCGCGCCGCCCGCGACCAGCACCGCGCCGAGGGTGACCAGGGCGGTCGTGGAGACCCCGCCCCCGCCGTCGGACGAGCTCCAGCTCGCGGGCGCCGAACCGCCCATGGCGGCCAGCGCCCGGTCGGTGAAGTCGTCCAGCTGGGTCCGGGCGTCGGGCTCGTCCCGGACGCTGCTCACCAGGTTCCCCACGGCCGTGCGCGGCAGCACGGAGGAGTCGGCGCGGGCGTCGAAGCGGTCGCCGAGCCGGATGGCGTAGAGACCGGTGATGCCGGTGGCCGTTCGGAGGTCGCCGAAGAGGCCGGCGGTCGGCTGGTCCGCGGGCAGGACGGCGATGAACAGCGGTTTGCCGGCGTCCTCGATCTTCTGCCGGAGGGCGTGCGCGTCCGCCGGGGAGAGCTGGGCGGACGCGGCCGGATCGACGTAGACCGGGCTCGCGCGCAGCGCCTCGGCGATCTTCGAGACACCGGTGGCGGCCGACGCGCGGGGCGCGAACACGGTCAGCACGGCGAGCGCCAGAGCCAGCAGCAGGATCGGGAGGCTCCGGGGCCGTACGACGACACCGTTCATGCTTCGAAAGTACCCGAAGCCTCCCAAAACGGTCACCCTGCCCGGTAGGCCTGCTCGAGTTTCGCCACCGCCGCCCCGTACCGTCCGGTGAGCAGCAGACGGTCCGCCGCGGCGAAGGGCTTCGCCAGGGCCGCCGTGATGTCCTGACCCGCCTTGCGCTGGACGATCAGACGCGCCTTGGTGACCAGGGCGCGGCCGACGGCGTCGGTCCCGGCCCGTTCGGCGCCCCTGGCCGCGGCGGCGAGCGCCCGCAGCGTCGCCGCGCCGCCCTCCGGCACCTTCGTCAGCGTCGTCAGGCCCCAGCCGTACGGGAACTGCGGATCGTATGCCGCGTCGCCGACGTTGATCGGCAGCTGGGCCTCGGAGCGGGGCCAGGTGACGGGCAGCTGCCCGGTGAAGGGGCGCCTGCCGTAGAGGACGTCGGCCACGCCGTCGCCCTCCGTGCCCGGCAGCCAGGAGGCGACGAGGGCGTCGATCGCGCCGAGCCGGTCGCCGATCAGCTGGGGGCGTCCGGAGACGATCAGCACCACGCACCTCATCGCCGCGCACACCTTGTCCACGGCCGCCCGGTCGGCCGGGCTCAGTTCCAGGTCGTGGCCGTTGCCGACGTCGCCGACGCCTTCGGCGTAGGGGGTCTCGCCGACGACGACCACTCCCACGTCGTGGCCGGTGAGGGGGGCGGAGGCGTCCTCGGAGTACGTGATGTCGCCGCCGGCCTTCCGCATGCCGTCCAGGATCGTCGTCCCGGGCGTGGTGTTCCCGGACGCACCCTGCCAGGTGACCGTCCAGCCGCCGGTCTGGTTGCCGATGTCGTCGGCGTCGGAGCCGGCGACGTAGACCTTCTGGTTCCCGCGCAGCGGCAGCACCCCGCCCGCGTTCTTCAGCAGCACCTGGGACTCGGCAGCGGCCTGCCGGGCCACGGCCCGGTGCGCCGGGGAGCCGATCCGTGCGGCGCCGGTGGTGTCGGCGTACGGGTGCTCGAAGAGGCCGAGCCGGAACTTCTGGGTGAGGATCCGGGAGACGGCGTCGTCGATCCGGCGCTCACTGATCCGGCCCGCCGTCACCTCGCTGATCAGCGTCTTGGTGAAGTCCTTGTAGGCGTACGGGACCATGATCATGTCGAGGCCGGCGTTGACCGACGTACGGACGTCGGAGGCGTAGTCGCCCGGGAGCTGGTCGATGGCCGCCCAGTCGCTGATGACGAAGCCGTCGAAGCCCATCCGGCCCTTGAGCACGCCGTTGATCATGTCGGCGCGGGCGTGCATCTTCACCGGTCCGCGGCCGTCGCCGGCGAGGTCGAGGGAGGAGTACGAGGGCATGACCGTGCCGACGCCGCGGTCGACCGCCTCCTGGTACGGCGCCAAGTGGACGGCCTCCAGCTGCTGCCGGGTGACCTCGGTGACGCCCTGGTCGATGGTGTACGTGCCGGTGGTGGAGGAGCCGTAGGTGGTGCCGCCGTCGCCGACGAAGTGCTTGGCGGTGGCGAGGACCTTGTCGTCGCGCTTCAGGTCCCGTCCGTCGGCCCGCCCCTGGAGCCCCTGGATCACGGTCTCCATGGACTCCACGAGCGCCGGGTCCTCGCCGAAGGACTCGTAGGAGCGGCCCCAGCGTTCGTCGCGGGTGACACAGAGACAGGGGGCGAAGTCCCAGGGGACGCCGGTGGCGCGGACCTCGGCGGCGGTCACCTCGCCGGTCCGCCGGGCGAGCCCGGGGTCGCGGGTGGCGCCGATGCCGATGTTGTGCGGCATGACGGTGGCGCCGACCAGGTTGTTGTGGCCGTGCACGGCGTCGACACCGTAGATCAGCGGGATCTGGAACCGCGTGGCCTGCGCCCGGAGCTGGAAGGCGTCGATCATCTTCGCCCATGCCCCGGGGGTGTTGGGCGTGGGGGTCGAGCCGCCGCCGGACAGGAGGGAGCCGAGGTCGTGGGCGGCGATGTCGCCCGGGGCGGTCAGCGCGCCGCGCTCGGCCTGGGTCATCTGGCCCGCCTTCTCCGCCAGGGACATCCGGGAGAGCAGGTCGGCGACGCGCTTGCGCACCGGCAACCTGCTGTCCAGGTACGGCAGTCCGTGCGCGTCGACGACGACCTGCGGATTCTCGGCGGGGGCCTTGGCACCGGTGACGGTGAGTCTCAGCGGGACCGTCTCGGCGGCCTCGGCGGTCCTGTCCTTCAGGGTGGGGACCCGGATCGTGCGGGTCGTGCCGGAGGCGGTGCCCGCGGGGAAGGTGAGGGTGCCGCCGGCCGGCGTGTAGTCCCGCCCGGGCTCGGCGGTGCCGCCGGCCGTCTCGTACGCCACCGTCACGGGCTCGTCGACCGGGGCCGAGCCGGTGGTGGCCAGGGTGACCCGGACCGTCGCCGTGCCGCCCTCGTCGACCGGGTACACGGCCGCGTCGGTGGTGACGGAGGCGCGCACGGACTGGTCGGCCCGGCCGTACAGCTCGACGCCGTCCAGGGCGAAGTCGCCCCGGGTGCCGGCGGGGAGGGTGAGCGCGTACCCCCACATCTGCGTCAGCCCGAGGACCTGGTCGATGCCGCCGACCGGCTGGTAGTCGGTGCGGTAGCGGAAGTCGGTGAAGGGGATCTCGATCTGCTTCCAGCCGGTGAAGTCGTCGGTGAAGGACGTCGTCCACAGCTCGGAGGCCTCGCCGTGGGCACCGCCGTCCTTGATCTCGAAGGCGATGACGCGGCCGTCGCCGCGCCCCTCCCACCAGAAGCGGACGCCCCGGTGGGCGGACCAGTCACGGGCGGGTCCGGTGGCGGCGTAGTCGTGGGTGAAGCCGCCCCAGCCGCTGATGTCATAGGTCCCGGTGAGGACCTTCCCGCCCTCGGGGGCGTCGGTGCGGTCGGCCAGCCGCAGCGCGGGCGGGTCGTCGGCGTCGCTGCCCCAGGTGAAGATGCCCTCGGCGGGCTGGGCGGCGAAGGGGACCTCGCCCTCGAAGCGGTCGACCGGGACGGGCGCGGGGTCGGCGGCCGCCCGGACGGCGGTCGGGGACAGCAGGGCGGCGAACAGGGCGGTGGAGACGAGCAGGGCGGTTCTGTGCATGGACCTTCCCTCGGCTCTCTGGTTCACTCGGGGCTCCCACGGTTCACTCATGACTTAGATCATGCCGTGAGTTAACTAACGGCGCGCAGACCCGTCAAGACGTCTCGTCAGTCTCGTCAGGAAGGGCGACGCACCATGGAACCTGCCAGGAAATCCGCCGTCCGGCTGCTGCTGGCCGCGCTGCTCTCCGCCACGGCCGGCCTCACCGCGGCGGCGCCTCCCGCACAGGCCGCCGGCGAACAGGTCGGCGTCTGGCTGACCACCACCGACGACGACGACGGGCGCCACGTCGTACGCGGGCTCCAGGCCCAGACGCCGTTCGCCTTCCAGCCCGGCACCGGGGGCGGCGGCGAGAACATCACCGTCGACGAGAACACCCGATACCAGACCTTCACCGGCGGCGGCGCGTCCTTCACGGACACCGCGGCCTGGCTGATGAACGGCAGCGGGGCGCTGTCGCAGGCCACCCGGGACGCGACGATGCGCAAGCTGTTCTCACCGGCGGAGGGCATCGGGCTGTCGTTCCTGCGCAACCCGATGGGGGCCTCGGACCTGGCGCGGTTCGGATACACGTACGACGACGTCCCGGCGGGAGGGACGGACCCCTCGCTGGCCCGGTTCTCCCTCGCGCACGACCTCGCGGACGTCCTGCCCCTGACCCGGGAGGCGCTCCGGCTCAACCCGTCCCTGACCGTGATGGCCTCGCCGTGGACGGCGCCCGCCTGGATGAAGGACAGCGGGCAGCTCAACGGCGGCTGGCTGAAGGCGGAGTACTACGGGGCCTACGCGTCGTACTTCGTGAAGTACCTCCAGGCGTACCGGGACCAGGGGGTGCCGGTGGCGTACGTGACCGCGCAGAACGAGCCGACCTGCTGCTCGGGCTATCCGTCGATGAGCTGGAACGCGTCCGGGCTGGCCTACTTCACGAAGAACGAACTGCTGCCGAAGCTCGCGGCGGCGGGGCTGTCCACGAAGGTGCTCGCGCACGACTGGAACTGGGACGTGTACGCCGCGTACGCCGCGCAGACCGTGGACGACGCGGCGGTGCGCTCGCATCCCAACTTCGGCGGGATCGCCTGGCACGGATACGGCGGTGACGTCACCGAGCAGACGACCGTCCACGACCGGTATCCGCAGCTGGACGCGTTCGGCACCGAGCACTCGGGCGGGACGTGGATCGCGCACCAGCAGCGCGAGGACATGCTCGACATCGTGAACCACACACGGAACTGGGCGAAGTCGGTGACCAAGTGGTCGCTGGCCGTGGACCAGAACCGGGGCCCGCACAACGGCGGCTGCGGGACGTGCACCGGGCTGATCACCGTGCACCACGGGGACGCGGCGAGCGGGACCGTCGACTACACGGTCGAGTACTACACGATGGGCCATCTGACGAAGTTCGTCCGGCCCGGCGCCCGGCGGATCGCCTCCACGGCGTCGTCGGCCGTGCCGAACGTGGCGTGGCGCAACCCGGACGGCTCCAAGGCGCTGATCGCGTACAACGACGCGACCACGGCGCGCACGGTGACGGTCAACTGGGGTTCCCAGCACGCGACGTACTCGCTGCCCGGCCGGACCTCGGCCACCTTCACCTGGTCCGGCACCCCGTCGGGCGGCGGCGCCACCGCCGGCTCCTTCGTGGGGCCGGCCGGCAAGTGCCTCGACGTCGCCGGGGGTTCGAGCGCCGACGGTACGCCCGTGCAGCTCTACGACTGCAACGGGACGGCCGCCCAGAAGTGGACCGTCGCGGCCGACGGGTCGGTCCGGGCCCTCGGCAAGTGCCTTGACGTGACGTCGGGTTCGACGGCGGACGGGGCCAAGGTGCAGGTGTACGGCTGCAACGGGACCGGTGCCCAGCGATGGTCGTACAACGCCGCCACCGGGGACGTGGTGAACCTCGCCGCGAACAGGTGCCTCGACGTGACGGACAACTCCCCGGTGAACGGGGCACGGGCACAGATCTGGTCGTGCACGGGTGCGGCGAACCAGAAGTGGTCCCTGCGATAGGGCGTGCCGCGGGCCGGTGACGGGGGGAGGATGGGGGAAACCGAGAGGGAGTCCGACATGACCACAGCGCGGGATCTGCTGATCGTCTCCCTGGACGTGCCGTCCGGCCGTCCCGTGGAACAGGGCGACCTGTCGCTCGCCCTGGCGGGCGCCGAACTGGCCGACCTGCTCGCCCTCGAGGCCGTCGCGCTGGACGACGACCGCATCGTGCCCGGCCTGGTCCCGGCCACCGGCGACCGCCTGCTGGACGAGGCCGGGGCGGCGCTCGTCCGGCAGGCCCCGTACGAGTCCGTCGAGGACTGGCTGTGGCGCCGGGGGAACGGACTGGCCTCGGCCTATGCCGGCGCGGTGGAGGCGGAGGAGCACCCGGGCACGTCCGGCCTCCGCCGGCTGTTCGGCCGGAGCGGGCACCCCGCCCCGGCCGACTCACCGGGCCGGCGTCGGGCAGCGGACCGCTGGGCGTCCCGCGAGCCCGTGCTCGTCGGTCTCGCGGCCGCCCTGGACATCCCCGAGGGAGCGGCCGAGGCGCCCGGGGGCCCGGCCGACGACGCGGTGCTGACCGTACTGGCGGCCGTCAACGGCGCGCTGACCGAGCTGGAGGGGGTACGCCAGCGGCGGCGCATCGAGGACGCCGCCTTCGACAACGTCTGGCGGGCCCCGTGAGGGTCACTCCGCCGGCTGCACGCCCGCCCGCAGCAGGCCGTAGGTGTACGCGTCCTCCAGGGCCTGCCAGGAAGCCGCGATGACGTTCTCCGCCACGCCCACCGTGGACCACTCCCCCGTCCCGTCGGCCGTGGAGATCAGGACGCGGGTGGTGGACTCGGTGCCGTGGACGCCCTCCAGGATGCGGACCTTGTAGTCGACCAGGTCGAACGTGGCCAGCGAGGGGTAGATCTTCTCCAGCCCCACCCGCAGGGCCCGGTCGAGGGCGTTCACCGGGCCGTTGCCCTCCGCCGTGGCGACGATGCGCTCGCCCTTGGCCCAGAGCTTCACGGTGGCCTCGTTGGCGTGGGTGCCGTCGGGGCGGTCCTCGACGATGGCCCGCCAGGACTCGACCTCGAAGTAGCGCAGCGGCTTGCCGCCCTGCACCTCGGTGCGCAGCAGCAGCTCGAAGGACGCGTCGGCCGCCTCGTAGGTGTAGCCCTTGAGCTCGCGCTCCTTGACGCGCTCGACGACCCGCCCGACCAGCTCGCGGTCGCCGCCCAGATCGATGCCGAGTTCCTTGCCCTTGAGCTCGACCGACGCCCGGCCCGCCATGTCGGACACCAGCATGCGCATGGTGTTGCCGACCAGCTCGGGGTCGATGTGCTGGTACAGGTCCGGGTCGACCTTGATCGCCGACGCGTGCAGGCCGGCCTTGTGGGCGAAGGCCGAGACGCCGACGTACGGCTGGTGGGTGGAGGGGGTGAGGTTCACGACCTCCGCGATCGCGTGCGAGATCCGCGTCATCTCGCGCAGGCGGCCCTCGGGGAGCACCTTCCTGCCGTACTTCAGCTCCAGGGCGGCGACGACCGGGAACAGGTTCGCGTTGCCGACGCGCTCGCCGTAGCCGTTCGCCGTGCACTGGACGTGGGTCGCGCCCGCGTCCACCGCGGCGAGGGTGTTGGCCACCGCGCAGCCGGTGTCGTCCTGGGCGTGGATGCCCAGCCGGGCGCCCGTGTCGGCGAGCACCGTCGAGACCACCGCCTGCACCTGCGCCGGGAGCATGCCGCCGTTGGTGTCGCAGAGGATCACCACGTCCGCGCCGGCCTCGGAGGCCGCCCGGACGACCGCTTTCGCGTACTCCGGGTTGGCGCGGTAGCCGTCGAAGAAGTGCTCGCAGTCCACGAAGACCCGGCGGCCCTGCTCGCGGAGATGGGCGACGGTGTCCCTGACCATCTCCAGGTTCTCGTCCAGCGTGGTGCGCAGCGCCAGTTCCACGTGCCGGTCGTGGGACTTGGCGACGAGGGTGATGACGTCGGCGCCGGAGTCCAGGAGCGCCTTGACCTGCGGGTCGTCGGCCGCCTTCGCGCCCGCCCGGCGCGTCGCGCCGAAGGCGACCAGCCGGGCGTGCCGGAAGTCGATCTCCTGCCGGGCGCGGGCGAAGAACTCGGTGTCGCGCGGGTTGGCGCCGGGCCAGCCGCCCTCGATGAAGCCGACGCCGAAGTCGTCCAGGTGCCGTGCGATCGCGAGCTTGTCGGCGACGGTGAGGTTGATGCCCTCCCGCTGGGCGCCGTCGCGCAGGGTGGTGTCGAAGACGTGGAACGAGTCGTCGAGCTCGCTGGTTGCCGTCTCGGTCATGGTCTCAAGGCTCCTGTTGTGGATCTTCGGTCTTACCGGATTGACCGGCTCCACCGTCCCCATGGTCCTCCGTGCGCTCGCTCCCGGCTGCGGGTGGGCCAGAAAAGCGAAAAACCTCTCGCGGGTGCGAGAGGTCTGCGCGCGGGTCGAGGACGACGGTGGCCACCCGTACCTGGTCGTACGTGGTGGTCACTGCGGACCGGCGCGCCTGCTGCCAATAATCGTGGCGAACGAGAGCACGGGGGCAGTCTGGCACAAGCCGTCCCGCCGTGAGCCGGGCGTCTCAGGATGCGAGCAGCGACGTCTCGAGGAACTCACGGACGTGCGCGAGCACCTGCTCCCGGCCGGTGCCGCGCAGCCCGATCGCCACGTGGATGGAGAAACCGTCCAGCAGCGCCCGCAGCCGGGCCGCGAAACGGTCGGCGTCCACCCGGCGGAACTCGCCGGCGGAGATCCCCTCCGCCACAAGGGCCACCAGGTCGCGGTGCCAGGCGCCCTCGATGGCGGCCTGGCGGTCGCGGGCCGCGCTGTCGGCGTTCTGCGAGCGGTTCCAGACCTCCAGCCACAGCGTCCAGTGCGGGTCGCGGTGCCCGTCGGGGACGTACAGGTCGACGTACGCGTCGAGCCGCTCCCGGGCGCTCGCGGGCCGGGTCAGCAGCCGGGCCCGCTCGGTGCCCAGCCGGCCCTCGCTCCACTCCAGGGTCTGCAGGAGGAGCTCGTCCTTGGAGTGGAAGTAGTAGAGGAGGTGGCCGCTGCTCATGCCGACCTCGCGGCCGAGCGCGGCCATGGTGAGCTTCTCCAGACCGCGTTCGGCGATCATCGTCATGGCGGCGGCGAGGAGCTGGTCACGGGGCGGGGCGGGGGTGCGGCGCCGGGTGGTCACGCGGCCGCCTCCCCGCGCACGGCGGCGTCCGGGCCGAGCCGGGTCTCGTGGCCGCCCGCGCGGCCGGCGGCCACGACGGCGACCTCGGCCCCGCACCCGCACACCTGGCTGATCGCGGACCGGCCGCCCGGACCGGGGAGGCCGTCCCGGCCGGGGTGGGCGGGCATCTCGTCGAGTCGCCGGACCGGCTCGGTCAGCCGTCTTCCGCAGGTGGCGCAGGTCAGCACGTTCACCCGTACGTTCTACCTGACCCCGGCCCTCGGCTGCTGCTGGGTGACGCAGTGGATGCCGCCCCCGCCGGCGAAGATCGTCCGGGCGTCGACCAGCGTCACCGCCCGCCCGGGGAACAGCCGGCGGAAGATGCCGGCCGCGATCTCGTCGCGCGGGTCGTCGAAGCCGCACAGGACGACTCCGCCGTTGCAGAGGTAGTGGTTGATGTAGGAGTAGTCGGCCCAGTGGCCGTCGGCCTCCAGCACGGTCGGGGCGGGGACCTCGACGACCTCCAGCCGGCGGCCGCGCGCGTCGGTCCGGGCGCGCAGCATGCCGATGACCTCCTTGGTCACCTCGTGGTCTGGGTGCGCCGGGTCGGGCTGGTGGTGGGCGACCACGACGCCCGGGCGGGCGAACGCGGCCACGATGTCGACATGGCCGAGGGTGCCGAAGCCGTGCGGGGGATAGTCGGCGGTGAGGCCGCGCGGCAGCCAGATCGCCTTGCGGGTGCCGAGCATGGCGTGGATCTCGGCCTCGGCCTCCTCGCGGGTCCAGCCGGGGTTGCGTTCCGGGCCGAGCTGGACGGTGTCCGTCAGCAGGACCGTCCCCTCGCCGTCGACATGGATCGCGCCGCCCTCGTTGACCAGCTTCGAGGCGTAGGTCCGCGCCCCCGCGAGGTCGGCCACGTGCGCGGCCATCTTCGCGTCGTGCTCCCAGCGGGCCCAGTCCTGGGCGCCCCAGCCGTTGAACGTCCAGTCGACGGCGGCGAGTTCGCCGTGGGCGCCGGTCAGGAAGGTGGGGCCGATGTCGCGCATCCAGGCGTCGTCGAGGTCGCGTTCGACCACCTGGACGCCGTCGCCCAGCAGGGAGGCGGCCTGTGCCGACTGCCCCGGCCCGCACACCACCGTGACCGGCTCGAAGCGGCGGACCGTGCGGGCGACCCGCGCCCAGGCGGCTCGGGCCGCGGCCAGGTCGTCGCCGTCGGCGAAGGTGGGGTTGGGGCCCGGCCACGCCATCCAGGTGCGGTCGTGCGGGGCCCACTCGGCGGGCATGCGGAAGCCGTCGGCGGCGGGGGTGTTCATCTCGGCGGTCCTCGGAGGCTGTGACGTCTAGAAGAAGTAGAGGCGGTTCAGGGAGACGGACTCGGCCGGCCCGGAGCGCAGCGGCTCGCCGTCGAGGGTGACCAGGCCGGTGCGCTGGTCGACGTCCACCGCTCCGGTACGGGAGTTGAGGCGCAGGTCGGCCGGACCGATGCCGCGGGTGCCGCGCACGGCGACCCTGCGGCGGCGGGTCGGCATCCGGTCGCCGCCCTGGTCGAGGGCTGCCTGCGCGACGAAGGCGACGGAGAGGTCGGCGGGTGTGGCGCCGTACGCCCCGAACTGCGGTCCGAGGACGAGGGGTTCACAGGTGTCCGTCGCGGCGTTGGGGTCGCCGACCACGCCGTACGCCGGGAAACCGGCCTTGAGGACGAGCTGCGGCTTGGCGCCGAAGTACTCCGGGCGCCACAGCACGATGTCGGCGAGCTTGCCGGGCTCGATCGAGCCGACCTCGTGGGAGAGGCCGTGGGCGATGGCCGGGTTGATGGTCAGCTTGGCCATGTACCGCAGGACGCGCTCGTTGTCGTGGTCGTCCGGGGCGCCGCGTTCGGCCTTCATCTTCCCGGCCAGGGCGAAGGTGCGCCGGACGGTCTCGCCCGCCCGGCCCATGCCCTGCGCGTCGGACGAGGTGATGCCGATCGCGCCCAAATCGTGCAGGACGTCCTCGGCGCCCATGGTCCCGGCGCGGATGCGGTCGCGGGCCATGGCGGCGTCGCCGGGCAGGTCGGTCTTCAGGTCGTGGACGGAGACGATCATGCCGTAGTGCTCGGCGACGGCGTCCCGGCCGAAGGGCAGGGTGGGGTTGGTGGAGGAGCCGATGACGTTCGGGACGCCCGCCATCTTCAGCACGTTGGGCACGTGTCCGCCGCCGCAGCCCTCGATGTGGAAGGCGTGGACCGTGCGGCCCTCCAGGACCCGCAGGGTGTCCTCGACGGACAGGCACTCGTTCAGCCCGTCGCTGTGCAGGGCGACCTGGACGTCGTGTTCCTCGGCGACCCGCAGGGCGGTGTCCAGGGCGCGGGTGTGGGCGCCCATGTCCTCGTGCACCTTGAAGCCGGACGCGCCGCCCTCGGCCAGCGCCTCGGTCAGGGGTGCCCCGTCGGACGACGAACCCCGGGCGAGGAAGCCGATGTTGACGGGCCAGGCGTCGAAGGCGCCGAAGGCGTGCCGCAGGGCCCAGGGCGAGTTGACGCCGACGCCCCACACCGGGCCGAACTCCTGTCCGATGATCGTGGTCACGCCGGAGGCGAGGGAGGCCTCCATGATGCGCGGCGACAGCAGATGGACGTGGGTGTCGACGGCTCCGGCGGTGGCGATCAGCCCTTCGCCGGACACGATGGAGGTGCCCGTGCCGACGACGACGTCGACCCCGTCGAGGGTGTCGGGGTTCCCGGCCCGTCCGATCGCGTGGACGCGCCCCTCACGGATGCCGACGGACACCTTGCGGATGCCGAGGACGGCGTCGATCACCACCACGTTGCTGATCACGACGTCACAGGTCGCGCGGACGGCGGCGGCCTTGAGGTGCAGACCGTCGCGGGCGGTCTTGCCGAATCCGGTGAGGAACTCGTCGCCGTGGCGCTGGGAGTCGGACTCGACGCGGACGACGAGACCCGAGTCGCCGAGGCGGATGCGGTCACCGGCGCGCGGGCCGTGCACGGAGGCGTACTCGTGGGGATCCATCGCTCAGGCCCCCAGGTATCCGCAGGCGGCGGCCCGGCGCAGGGCTTCCGTCTTCGCCCCCGGCGCGTCGAGGGGTCCGTCGACCAGCCCGGCGAACCCGATCGCGACGCGCCCGCCCCCGATCGGCACCAGCCCGACCTCGGCGCTCTCCCCCGGCCCGAACCGCACGGACGACCCGGCCGGGACGGCGAGCCGCATGCCGTAGGCCCGCTCCCGCGCGAAGTCGAGCCGCGGGTTGGCCTCGAAGAAGTGGAAGTGGGAGGTGACGGAGACGGGCACGGCGGCGGTGTTGGTGACCGTCAGCCGGACGGCCGCCTCGGGCTCGGTGTGCGCGGGGCCCGGCAGCAGGGCGCCGGGGCCCCGGTCTCCGAGCCCTGCCCCGATCGGGTCGCTGACGACCGCGAGCCGCGAGCCGTCGTCGAAGACGGCCTCGACGTGCACCTCGGTGACGACGTCCGCCACCCCCGGCAGGACGTCGTCGGGCCCGAGGACCGAGCGGGCGCGCTCGATCGCCTCGGCGAGCCGGGCGCCGTCGCGGGCGGCCTCGCAGACGGTGTCCGCGATGAGCGCGGTCGCCTCCGGGACGTTGAGCCTGAGGCCCCGGGCCCGGCGGGCCCGGGCCAGCTCGGCGGCGCCGAAGAGCAGCAGCCGGTCTCGTTCCGTGGGGGTGAGTCGCACGACGGCGCACCTCCGTTCGCTCGATGCTTTAGAGCGCCACTCTAAACTTCTACGGGTAAGAGCGGAAGTCACTTCCAGGATCTTTTGAGCGACACTCTAAATGAGGGAAACGAAAAGGGGCCGCCCCGGACCCGGGTCCGGGGCGGCCCCTGCCTGGCGTGCGCGCCGGTCAGCCCAGCGGGTGCATCCAGCCGTGCTTGTCCTCGGCCGTCCCGCGCTGGATGTCCAGCAGGGCCTGGCGGAGCCTGAGGGTGACCTCGCCGGGCTCACCGCCCGACTGCTGCCACTCGCCGCCGGTGCGCTTGACCGTGCCCACCGGGGTGATCACGGCGGCGGTGCCGCAGGCGAAGACCTCGGTCAGGGTGCCGTTCTCCGAGTCGCGCTGCCACTGGTCGACGGAGACGCGGCCCTCCTCGGCCTCGTAGCCGAGGTCACGGGCGACCGTGAGCAGGGAGTCACGGGTGACGCCCTCCAGGATGGAGCCGGTCAGCGACGGCGTGATGATCTTGTTGCCGTACACGAAGTACAGGTTCATGCCGCCGAGCTCCTCGACCCACTTGCGCTCGACCGCGTCGAGGTAGCAGACCTGGGCGCAGCCCTGCGCGGCGGCCTCTGCCTGGGCGAGGAGGGATGCGGCGTAGTTGCCGCCGGTCTTGGCGTCGCCCATGCCGCCGGGGACGGCGCGGACGTGGTCCTCGGAGACCCAGATGGAGACGGGCTTCACGCCGCCCGGGAAGTAGGCGCCGGCCGGGGAGGCGATGACGAGGAACAGGTACTCGTTGGCCGGCTTCACACCGAGGCCGACCTCGGTCGCGATCATGAAGGGGCGCAGGTACAGGGACTCCTCGCCGCCGTGCGCGGGCACCCAGTCCTTGTCCTGGGCCACCAGCGCGTCACAGGCCTCGATGAAGGTCTCGACGGGCAGCTCGGGCATCGCGAGGCGGCGGGCGGAGCGCTGGAAGCGCCGGGCGTTCTGGTCGGGGCGGAAGGTGGCGACGGACCCGTCGGGGCGGCGGTAGGCCTTGAGACCCTCGAAGATCTCCTGGGCGTAGTGCAGGACGTTGGTCGCCGGGTCGAGCGGGATCGGCGCGTAGGGGACGAGCTGGCCGTCGTGCCAGCCGCGGCCCTCGGTCCACTTGATCGTCACCATGTGGTCGGTGAAGTGGCGGCCGAACCCGGGGTTCGCCAGGACCGCCTCCCGCTCGGCGGCGGCGGTGGGGCTGGCGGAGGGCTTGAGCTCGATCGTGGGCGTCGTCATGAGTGGTTGTCCTTCACCGGTTGTAGTGACGGGCCGCGCTCACGCCCGTACGGCCGGCGGCCAGTGCGGGGACGTCCGAGCATTGCCTCATTCCGCGGCTCCGCGTTCGATTATCGCAAGCGGGATCCGAGGAAGAAAACGGCGTGACAGCGACCCGGGGATGATGGTGGCACCCGGCGGGGGACATGCGGAAGCCGCCGGGTGCGGATGCGACCCGGCGGCTTCGAAGGGTTTCGAGTGGCGCGGGGTCAGCCGGCTACTCGTACGGAGAGCGCGTCACCGATCTCGGACGTGCTGCGGGCGGGCTTGCCGGTGCGCTCCGCGAGGTCGGCGGAGACCGCCTCCTCGATGCGGACGGCCTCGGTGTCGTAGCCGAGGTGGCGCAGGAGGAGGGCGACGGACAGGACCGTGGCGGTGGGGTCGGCCTTCCCCTGGCCGGCGATGTCCGGGGCCGAGCCGTGGACGGGCTCGAACATGGACGGGAACGCGCCGCTCGGGTTGATGTTGCCGGAGGCCGCGACGCCGATGCCGCCGGAGACGGCCGCGGCGAGGTCGGTGATGATGTCGCCGAACAGGTTGTCGGTGACGATGACGTCGAAGCGCTCGGGCTGGGTGACCAGGTAGATGGTCGCCGCGTCGACGTGCATGTACTCGGTGGTGACCTCGGGGAACTCCGCGGCGACCTTGTTGAAGACATTGGTCCACAGGTGACCCGCGAAGGTCAGCACGTTGTTCTTGTGGATCAGGGCGAGCTTCTTGCGCGGGCGGGCCTGGGCGCGGGCGAAGGCGTCGCGGACGACGCGCTCGACACCGAAGGCCGTGTTCACGGACACCTCGGTGGCGACCTCGTGCTCGGTGCCCTTGCGGATGGTGCCGCCGTTGCCGGTGTACGGGCCCTCGGTGCCCTCGCGGACCACGACGAAGTCGATCTGCGGCTCGCCGGCCAGCGGCGTGGCCACGCCGGGCAGCAGCTTGCTCGGCCGCAGGTTGACGTGGTGGTCGAAGGCGAAGCGGAGCTTGAGCAGGAAGCCGCGCTCGAGGACGCCGGACGGGACCGACGGGTCGCCGATGGCACCGAGCAGGATGGCGTCGTGCTGCTTCAGCGCGTCGAGGTCGGCGTCGGTGAGGGTCTCACCGGTGGCGTGGTAGCGCTTGGCGCCGAAGTCGTACTCCTTGGTCTCCAGCTTCACATCCTGCGGAAGGACGGCGGAGAGGACCTTCAGACCTTCGGCCACGACCTCCTGGCCGATGCCGTCACCGGGAATCACTGCGAGATTGATGCTGCGAGACATGTCGGCACCGTACTCCTGGTCCCATGGAATGACACACGCCGTCCGCCATCCGGACACCCGGACGGAGGACGGGCGCGCTCCCTTCGGACGGCGTTCACCCGTACGCAGGACGGGCGTTGCGGCGGCCGGGAAGGTTCTCCGCATGGACACACCGGACGTCGGCATCCCGCCCCGGCTCGCCCGCGGCATGAGCATGGCGGAGCAGTACGCGTACCTGCGCACCCACCCGTCCAGGCGCCGCACCCTGGTGACGGCGGGGGCGGTGGCGGGCGGCCTGCTCACCGGCTGCGCGGGGAGCCCGCGGGCGCGTACGGCACCGACGGCGAGCCCGTCCGCCGGTTCCACGGTCGTCCCCTTCGGCCGCCATCTCGCCTTCGGTTCCGACCCGCGCACCCGGATGCGGATCTCCTGGCAGGTCCCGGCCCCGGTGCGCGCACCGTACGTCCGCCTCGGCACCCGCGCGGACGAGCTGGGCGGCAAGGTGCCGGCCGAGGTGCGTGTCCTGCGCACGCCCGGCGTCGACGGAGTGCGCGCGGCCGTCGAGCAGTACTACGTGCACGCGTCCCTGGACGCGCTCCTGCCCGGCACGACGTACTACTACGGCGTCGGCCACGAGGGTTTCGACCCGGCCGACGCCGGCCGACGCGCCACGATCGCCTCCTTCCGCACGGCACCGTCCGGAGCCGAGCGGTTCGTGTTCACCGCGTTCGGCGACCAGGGCGTGGGCCGGGCGGCGGCCGCGGTCGACCGGCTGCTGCTGGAGGCCGACCCCGCCTTCCACCTCCACGCGGGCGACATCTGCTACGCGGACGGCACCGGGCAGGGCAGGACGACGGACGGCTACGACCCGACCGCCTGGGACGCCTTCCTGCGGCAGAGCGAGCCGGTGGCGCGATCCGTGCCGTGGATGGTGACGACCGGCAACCACGACATGGAGGCCTGGTACTCCCCCGACGGCTACGGCGGCCAGCTGGCCCGTTTCTCCCTCCCGGACACCGGCTTCGACCCGCGCACGGCCCCGGGCGCGTACACGTTCACCTACGGCAACGTGGGCGTGGTGGCTCTGGACGCCAACGACGTGTCGTACGAGATCCCCGCAAATCTCGGGTACACCGAGGGCCGGCAGACGGCCTGGCTGCGGCGGACGCTGAGCGCGCTGCGCGCCGACGGGAACGTCGACTTCGTCGTCGTCTTCTTCCACCACTGCGCCTACTCGACCTCCACGCACGCCTCCGACGGCGGGGTGCGGGCGCGGTGGCAGCCGCTGTTCGACCGGTACCAGGTGGACCTGGTGGTCAACGGCCACAATCACGTGTACGAGCGCACGGACGCCCTGAAGGGCGGACGGGTGGGCCGTACGGTGCCGGTGGGCGCGTCCGTCGACCCGGCGCGGGACGGGACCGTGTATGTCACGGCGGGCGGCGGCGGCCGTGATCTGTACGGATTCCCGGCGGGCGTGCCCGAGAGCTACGAGGGTCGTGTCCGCGACCGCGACGCGGTGGACACCTTCCACTGGACGCGTTCACGCGAGAGGGCACCGGAGACGGTGGAGTGGTCGCGGGTGCGCTACCGGGGGTTCTCGTTCCTCACGGTGGAGGCGGTCGGCGGGCCGTCGGCGCGGCTGACGGTCTCGGCGCTCGCCTCGGGCGGCCGGCGCATCGACCGTTTCGAGGTGCGGCGCGGGTCCTGACGTCCCGGTCGGGACCCGCGCCGCGCCCCGTGCGGGTGCGGCTCCCGGACTGTGGGCGGCCTACAGGTGGCCGGTCTCACCGCCGTTGTCACGGCGGTCGAGGGCGCGCTGGAGGGCGGCGGCGGCCTGCTTGCGGTCGGACTCGCTCGTACGGGAGACGTGACGGACTCGGCGGCGGACGGTCGTCTCGGCCATGGGAAATCGACTCCTTCGACAACACCAGGGAGTACGGAAAGGGTTACGAGACGCCGGAGGGGCGGGGAGCGGCGGGCCGCAGGGGTTGCCTGCGCGGGGCCCGGCTCACGACCGCCATTCGCTGGATCGAGCGAGACGTTCGGCTCCTACAAACGTAAGGGAGGAGCCCGCGCCTGTCTCCACAATTACTCGGACTTCCTACTATCTGAGACGGTGCACTGCGTCACACCCCTCTGACCAGGGAGATCACCGCTTCCCGAAAACGCCCGGGCTCCTCGGCCCAGGGCAGGTGACCGGCATCGGGCAGAACCAGCCGGCGCCCCTCGGGCAGCGCCCGGGCCAGGGAGTCCACCGCCGAGCGCGGGCGGATGTCCCGGGCGCCGTCGACGATCGGCACGGGGACGGCGAGGGCCCGGCAGGCGGCCTTCGGTCCGGGGGTGCCCCAGGCCCGCTCGCGTTCCTCGTCGAGAGCCCTGCTGCACGCGGGGTTGATCCCGAACCAGGGGTCGGCCATGCGCCCGGCCGGCTCCGGGGCCCGCGCGCGGTCCCCGAACTCGACCGACCACTGGACCACGGCCCGCTCCCGGTCACGGGCGCCAGTGTGCCGGACGGGCCGGGTCCGTGACAGACCCGGCCCGTCCGTGCGGGGGCGGCCGGCGGCTCAGCCCATGTGCGGGTAGGTGTAGTCGGTCGGCGCGACCAGCGTCTCCTTGATGGCGCGGGTCAGCGTCCAGCGGGTGAGGTTCTGCGGGGCGCCGGCCTTGTCGTTCGTGCCGGA
This sequence comes from Streptomyces sp. NPDC000345, assembly GCF_042898825.1. NCBI lineage: Bacteria > Bacillati > Actinomycetota > Actinomycetes > Kitasatosporales > Streptomycetaceae > Streptomyces > Streptomyces sp. NPDC000345. The sequence continues at coordinate 95,664 of NZ_JBIAZE010000011.1, read as the reverse complement.
GGCACGGCCGCCGCCGAAGGGCTGCTGGCCGACGACGGCGCCGGTCGACTTGTCGTTGATGTAGAAGTTGCCGGCCGCGTAGCGCAGCTTCTCCATCGTGTACGCGGTCGCGGCGCGGTCGCCCGAGATGACCGAGCCGGTCAGGGCGTAGTCCGACACCGACTCCATCTGGGTCAGCATCTCGTCGTACTTCTCGTCCTCGTAGACGTACACGGCGAGGACGGGACCGAAGTACTCGGTGGTGAAGACCTCGTTCTCCGGGTCGCCGCACTCGATGACGGTCGGGCGGACGAACCAGCCGACGGAGTCGTCGTAGGAGCCGCCGGCGACGATCGTGCAGGCCGGGTCGGCCTTGGCGCGGTCGATGGCGGCCTTGTTCTTGGCGAAGGCGCGCTCGTCGATGACGGCGCCGATGAAGTGGGAGAGGTCGGTGACGTCACCCATGCTCAGGTGCTCGACCTCGGCCGCGAACTCCTCCTTGAAGCCGGAGTTCCAGAGCGAGGCCGGGATGTAGGCGCGGGAGGTCGCGCTGCACTTCTGGCCCTGGTACTCGAAGGCGCCCCGGGTGAGGGCCGTCTTCAGGACCGCGCGGTCGGCGCTCGGGTGGGCGACGACGAAGTCCTTGCCGCCGGTCTCGCCGACCAGGCGCGGGTAGGAGCGGTACTTCTCGATGTTGGCGCCGACCGTCTTCCACAGGTACTGGAAGGTCTTCGTCGAGCCGGTGAAGTGGATGCCGGCGAGGTCGCGGTGTTCCAGGGCGACCTCGGAGACGGCGATGCCGTCGCCGGTGACGAGGTTGATGACGCCCTTGGGGAGACCGGCCTCCTCCAGCAGCTGCATGAGGAGCACGGCGGCGTGGGTCTGGGTCGGCGAGGGCTTCCAGACGACGACGTTGCCCATGAGGGCGGGGGCGGTGGGCAGGTTGCCCGCGATCGCGGTGAAGTTGAACGGCGTGATCGCGTAGACGAAGCCCTCCAGCGGGCGGTGGTCGAGGCGGTTCCAGACGCCCGGCGAGTTGGCCGGGGGCTGCTCGGCCAGGATCTGCCGGGCGTAGTGGACGTTGAACCGCCAGAAGTCGACCAGCTCGCAGGGGGTGTCGATCTCGGCCTGCTGGACGGTCTTGGACTGGCCCAGCATGGTGGAGGCGGCCAGCGTCTCGCGCCAGGGACCGGCCAGCAGCTCGGCGGCGCGCAGGATGATCGCGGCGCGGTCGTCGAAGGACATCGCACGCCACGCGGGCGCGGCGGCGAGGGCCGCATCGATCGCGTCCCGGGCGTCCTGCTGGGTGGCGTTGCGGTAAGTGCCGAGGACGGCCCGGTGGTTGTGCGGCTGGACCACCTCGAACGCGTCACCGCCGCCCATCCGCTTCTCGCCGCCGATGGTGCAGGGCAGGTCGACCGGGTTGTCGGCCAGCTCCTTGAGCTTGGCCTCCAGCCGGGCGCGCTCGGGCGAGCCGGGGGCGTAGCCGCGCACCGGCTCGTTGACGGGGGTGGGGACCTGGGTCACAGCGTCCATGAGTTCCGTGACTCCTTACTGAGCGGGGGGCGGGCGGAAGGGGGTGCGGGCTCAGCCCTTGGTGATCATGCTGCGGACGAAGAACCGCAGGTTGGCGGGCTTCTCCGCGAGACGGCGCATGAAGTAGCCGTACCAGTCGGTGCCGTAGGCGGTGTAGACGCGCATGCGGTGGCCCTCGGCGGCGAGCCGGAGGTGTTCCTCGCTCCTGATGCCGTACAGCATCTGGAACTCGTACTCGTCGAGCTTGCGGCCCGCCTTGCGGGCGAGCTCCTGAGCGATGGAGATCAGGCGCGGGTCGTGGGAGCCGATCATCGGATATCCCTCGCCCTCCATCAGCGTCCTCAGGATCCGGACGTACGCCCGGTCGATCTCGTGCTTCTGCTGGTGGGCGACCTCGGCGGGCTCCTTGTAGGCACCCTTCACGAGCCGTACGCGGCTGCCGCTCGCGGCGAGGCGGCGGGCGTCGGCCTCGGTGCGGAAGAGGTAGGCCTGGATGACACAGCCGGTCTGCGGGAAGTCCTTCCGCAGCTCCTCGTGGATGGCGAACATCGAGTCGAGGGTGGTGTGGTCCTCGGCGTCCAGGGTGACGGTCGTGCCGATGGCGGCGGCCGCCTCGACGACGGGCCGGACATTGGCGAGCGCCAGCTCGTGCCCGCCGGGGAGCGCCTGGCCGAACATCGACAGCTTGACGGACATCTCGACGCGCTCGCCGAGGTCGAGCTCCTTCAGGCGGTCGATCAGGGCGAGGTAGGCGTCGCGGGCGGCGGTGGCCTGCTCGGGGGTGGTGATGTCCTCGCCGACGACGTCCATCGTCAGCTCCAGGCCCCGGCCCGTGAGGTTCTCGACGATCGGCACGATGTCGTCGACGGTCTCGCCCGGGATGAAGCGGTCGACGACCTGCTTGGTCACCGGGGCCGCCGAGATCAGGCGTCGCATCCGGTCGCTGCGCGACGCGGCGAGAATCACGGGACCCAGCACGGGGCACCTCCACATACCAACCCATACGAGGCCGCTGCCCGACGATTCGGGAACGGCACGGAGAACCACCGTGAAAGTTAAGGATCCCTCCGATCGTCGGCCATCGACAGCTGTCACGCATTCGTGCCGCAGATCTCAGACATATGTATGAAGGTCCTGCGGGACTGGGTGAGAATGGCCGGGTGACGTCGGATTTCAAAGGTGACTACCAGGAGCTGGTCGACGAGATCTCGGAGCTGCTCGGCGCCCCCGCGACCCTGGAGAACCGGGACTTCGAGCTGATCGCCTTCGGCGCGTACGACAGCGAGGGCGAGCTGGACGCGTCCGCGCTGGACCCGGTGCGGGCCCGCTCGATCCTGACCCGGCGTTCGACGGCGGCCGTGCGCACCTGGTTCGAGGGATTCGGCATCACCCGCGCCACCGGCCCGGTCCGCATCCCGCCGACCCCGGAGGCGGGTGTGTACCGGGGCCGCGTCTGTCTTCCCGTACGGCACCGGGGGGTCGTCCTCGGCTATGTGTGGCTCCTCGACGACGAGCCCGGACCCTCGGACGCCCAGCTGGCGGCGGCGATGGAGGTGACCGTGCGGATCGGCGCGCTGCTCGCGGACGAGGCCCAGCACGGCGCCGACCTCACCCGGGAGCTGCGGGCGGTGCTGACCGCCGAGCGGGGCTGGCCGCGCGACATGGCGGTGGCGGAGCTGCGCACCGCGCTCGGCGCCCGCGCGGACGGCCCGCACACGGTGGTCTGCGTGGCCCCCTGGCCGTCCGCCGGCCCGGACGACGTCCCCTCCCTGCGCACGCTGCCGGGGGCGACCGCGCTGTGCACGGTGCCGTGGGGGGAGGCCGGGCGGTGCCTGGCGGTGCTGGTGCGGCTGCGCTCGACGGACGTGCCGACGCCGGCGACGGCCGTGGCGGGGCGGCTGCTGGAGCGGGCGGACGCGTCCGCGGCGGGCGTCGCCGCCGGGCGGGCCGGCCTCGCCGGGCTGGGCGCGGCATGGCAGGAGGCGTGGGCCTCGGCCCGGGCGGCGCTCGCGGAACCGCGGCTCGGTCCCGTCGCCCAGTGGGCGTCGATCGGCCCGTTCCGGCTGCTGACCTCGCTCTCCCGGGACACCGCCCGTGACCCCGCCGTACGGGCCCTGCTCTCCCCCGCCCACCGTGAACTCGCCCGCACCGCCGAGGTCTACCTCGACCGGGCGGGCCAGGCGGGCCGGGCCGCGGCGGAACTGGGCATCCACCGGCAGACGCTGTACTACCGGCTGTCGCGGGTGGAGCAGCTGACGGGACTGGACCTGGCCGACGGGGAGGACCGACTGCTCCTGCACATGGCCCTCAAGACCGCCCGCCTGCCCTGAGACCCGCGGGCACCCCCGCGATGACGAGAGCGGCGAACGGCACGGCCCTCTCCTACGGGCGGGCCCTCCCCGGCGAACGGAACGGCTCCTCCCGGCGGACGGAACGGCCTCCCCGGCGGCCGGTACGGACCTCCCCGGCGGCCGGATCGCCACGCCGGGTGAGCGGTCGGCACGCCGGGTGGGCGGCACGCCGGGTGGGAGGGCGGCACGCCGGGTGGGAGGGCGGCACGCCGGGTGGGAGGTCGGCACGCCGGACAGGCGGTCGCCACGCCGGACATGCGACCGGGACAGGCAGCCTGCAGGCCGGGCAGGCGGCCAGCACGCCAGACGGGCGATCGGCACGCCCGGTGGGCGGCAGCCCGGTGGGCGGTCGCCACACCAGGCAGGCGGTCGCCATGCCGGACAGGCTGCCGACACGCCAGGCCGGCGATCGGCACGCCCGAGGGGCGGCACGCCGGGCAGGCGTCCGGCATGCCGGACGGGCGGCGACACGCGCCGGGCAGGCGATCGGCACGCTCAGGGGCGGTCCCACGCCGGGCGAGCGGCCGGCCACGCCAGGCAGGCGGTCGCCACGCCGGACAGGCGGTCGCCACGCCAGGCAGGCGGTCGCCACGCCGGTGGGTGGGTCAGTTCTTCGTGGCGCCCGCGATCACCCGGCGCAGCCCCTCGGTGAGCTGTGTCGCGTCGGTCGCCGAGTCCGGGTCGAAGAGCCACTGGACCATGAGCCCGTTGAGGAGGGTCTGGTAGAAGCGGCCCTGCGTGTCGACCGTCTCCTGGTCGAGCTCCTCCTCCGGGACGCCGCTGAACATGGGGACGATGCCCGAGCGGCCCTGCTCCTGCGCCTCGGCCAGCAGCTTGCGCACCTCGGGGAGCCGGTCGCCCTGCACGATGAGCTCGAAGCTCAGCAGCCAGACCGCCCGGGTGCGCGGCAACGAGCCGATGATGCTCGTCCACACCTCCTCGAAGCGCTCGAGTGACCCGGGGGGCGCCGTCACCGTGCCGCCCGCGCCCCATCCCGGGTCGAACTCGTCGCCGGCGCTCTCCACCAGGGAGACGTACGCCTGCACCAGCAGCGCGTCCTTCGATCCGTAGTGGTAGCCGATCGACGCCAGGTTGGTCCCCGACTCCTTGACGATGTCCCGCGCCGTCGTGCGCAGGAACCCCTTCTCCAGCAGGCAGCGCTTCGCGCCTTCGAGCAGATCCTCACGGTGTCCCATGCCCTCACCCTACCGTCGATCCATACACCCGTCCTATACGAACGACTTATACAATCGTTCTAGACAAGCGTTTAATACGCCCGTACAGTCACTGGCATGACGAACCCGACGAGCACCACCACAACCCCGGCGCCCCGCGCCGGCCGCCGCGAATGGACCGCCCTCGGGGTGCTGATGCTCCCGCTGCTGCTGGTCTCGATGGACGTCTCGGTGCTCTACTTCGCCATCCCGGCGATCAGCGCCGACCTGGAGCCGAGCGGCACCCAGCAGCTGTGGATCTTCGACATCTACGCGTTCGTCCTGGCCGGCCTGCTGATGACGATGGGATCGCTCGGCGACCGCGTCGGCCGCCGCAGGCTGCTCCTGACCGGCGCGGCGGCCTTCGGCGCCGCCTCGGTGGTGGCGGCCTACGCGAACAGCGCCGAGACCCTGATCGCCGCCCGCGCGGTGCTCGGTGTCGGCGGCGCGACCCTGCTGCCCTCGACGATGGCCCTGATCCGCACGATGTTCACCGACCCGGGCCAGCGCGCGAAGGCGATCGGCCTGTGGTCGGGTGTGATGACGGCGGGGATCGCCCTCGGCTCGGTGATGAGCGGGGTCCTGGTCGAGTACTTCTGGTGGGGCTCGGTCTTCCTGGTCAACCTGCCCGCGATGGCCCTGCTGCTGGTCCTCGGCCCGGTCCTGCTGCCCGAGTCACGCGACCCCGCTCCCGGCCGCTTCGACTGGAGGAGCGTCCCGCTGTCGATGGCCGCCGTGCTCCCTGTGATCTACGGCCTGAAGGAGATCCCCTCCGAGGGCTGGCACACCGAGTACGTCGTCTCGGTCGCCGTCGGCCTGCTCTTCGCGGCCCTCTTCGTCCGCCGCCAGCGCACCGCCGACTCCCCGATGATCTCCCCGGCCCTGTTCCGCGGCCCCGGCTTCGCCCCCGCGGTCGTCCTGAACCTCGTCTCCTCGTTCGGGATGATGGGCTCGGCGTTCTTCACCACGCAGTACCTGCAGTCGGTGCTCGACCAGAGCGCGCTGGAGGCGGCCCTGTGGGCACTGCTGCCGTCGGTGCCGATCGGCATGGCCGCCCCGCTGGCCACCTCCCTGGTCCACAAGGGCGTCGAGCGGGCCCACGTCGTGACGGCGGGCTTCGCGACCGCCGCGGCCGGCTACGCCCTCCTCGCCCTCGCCGGCACCGACGCGATGTGGCTCGTGCTGGTCGCCTGCGGCGTGCTCGCCTCCGGGATCGTCATGGTCATCTCCCAGATGACGGACCTGGCGATGGGCGCGGCCCCGGCCGAACGGGCCGGTTCAGCCTCCTCCCTGCTCGAGACCGGCGCCGAGTTCGGCGGCGCCCTGGGGATGGCGGTGCTCGGCTCGATCGGCACGGCGGTCTACCGCCACGAGATGCCGTCCTCGGCCCCGGCGCCGGCCCGGGAGACCCTGGGCGGCGCGCTGGCGGTGGCCGACCGGGTCCCCGGACTGGCCACGGCGGCGCGGGAGGCGTTCACCAGCGGGATGCAGGGAGCGGCGATCGCGGGGGCGGTGCTGCTGGCGGGGGCGGCGGTGGCGGCTTCGGTGACGCTGCGAAGGCTCCGGGTGAAGTGACGGAACGGGCGAACGCCGGACGGGCTGACCGGGTCAGCCCGTCCGGCGTTCGAGGACCAGGCCCTTTCAGGGCCCAAGCGGGGGTCCGGGGGCGGCGGCCCCGAGCCCGGCGGCAGCCTCAGACGAGGTTCACCGCACGAGCGGACGTCGCGCCGATCTCCGTGGCCACCTCGGCCAGCACCGCGGAGGGCACGGTGTCGTCGACGGTCAGGACGGCCAGCGCCTCGCCGCCCACCGCCGCACGGGCGACCTGCATACCGGCGATGTTGATGCCGGCCTCGCCGAGGATCCGGCCGACCGTGCCGACGACGCCGGGACGGTCCTCGTACTTGAGGACGGCCATGTGGTCGGCGAGGGCGAGGTCCACGTCGTACTCGCCGACCGCGACGATCTTCTGGAGGTGCTTCGGACCGGCCAGCGTGCCGGAGACCGACACCTCCTCGCCGTCCGAGAGCGTGCCGCGCACGGTGACGACGTTGCGGTGGTCCGCCGACTCGGAGCTCGTGGTGAGGCGCACCTCCACGCCGCGCTCCTGCGCGAACAGCGGGGCGTTGACGTACGAGACGGTCTCGTCGACGACATCCTCGAAGACACCCTTGAGGGCGGACAGCTCCAGCACCTTCACGTCGTGCTGGGTGATCTCGCCGTAGACCTCGACGTCGAGGCGGACCGCGACCTCGCCGGCGAGCGCGGTGAAGATCCGGCCGAGGCGCTCGGCGAGCGGCAGGCCCGGCTTGACGTCCTCGGCGATGACACCGCCCTGCACGTTCACCGCGTCGGGCACGAGCTCACCGGCGAGGGCGAGGCGCACCGAGCGGGCGACGGCGATACCGGCCTTCTCCTGGGCCTCGTCCGTGGACGCGCCGAGGTGCGGGGTGCAGACCACCTGGTCGAACTCGAACAGCGGGGAGTCCGTGCAGGGCTCCTTCGCGTACACGTCGAGACCGGCACCGGCGACGCGGCCCTCCTTGAGGGCGGAGTACAGCGCCTCCTCGTCGACGATCCCGCCGCGCGCGGCGTTGACGATCCGCACGCCGGGCTTGACCTTGCGCAGCGCCTCGTCGCCGATCAGGCCGACCGTCTCGGGGGTCTTCGGCAGGTGCACGGTGATGAAGTCGGAGACCTCGAGCAGCTCGTCCAGCGACAGCACCTTCACGCCCATCTGCGCGGCGCGCGCGGGCTGGATGTAGGGGTCGTAGGCGACGACCTTCATCCCGAAGGCGGACATGCGCTGCGCGACGAGGGCGCCGATCCGCCCCAGACCCACGACACCGAGGGTCTTCTCGGCGAGCTCGACACCCGTGTACTTGCTGCGCTTCCACTCGCCGTTCTTCAGCGCGGCGTTGGCCTGCGGGATGTGGCGGGCGGTGGCGACGAGGAGGCCGCAGGCCAGCTCGGCGGCGGTCACGATGTTGGAGGTGGGGGCGTTGACGACCATCACGCCGGCCTTGGTGGCGGCGGAGACGTCGACGTTGTCCAGGCCGACGCCGGCTCGTGCGACGACCTTGAGCTTGTGCGCGGCGGCGATCGCCTCGGCGTCGACCTTCGTGGCCGAGCGGATCAGGATGGCGTCGACCTCGGCGATCGCGGGGAGCAGTTCGGCTCGGTCCGCTCCGTTGCAGTGCCGGATCTCGAAGTCCGGGCCAAGCGCGTCCACAGTCGCGGGCGACAGCTCTTCAGCGATGAGTACGACAGGTTTCGAGCTCACGTGAGTCCTCACAAGTCCAAAGCGTGCGGACGGCCGTCCCGACGGCCGCAGGCGGAGGAGGGGCTAGCCGCGTGGAAGACGCACGACGCTGTGGGCCTGAACGCGTATATAGGCAGCAGTGTAGTGCTGCGACGGAGGTCGCCTCATGCCTCCGCGGAAGGATCACCCGTCCGTGGTTGGACGGGATGGCCAAGAGGGCCGGAGCAGTACGCTCCGGCCCCCCTGACATGAGGCTCACGCCTCTTCGTTCACCCAGCTCATCAGCTTGCGGAGCTGCTTGCCGGTGGTCTCCAGCAGGTGCTCGGAGTCGGCCGTCTTGTACTCGTTGTACTTCTTCAGACCGCCGTGGTACTCGTCCATCCAGTTGCGGGCGAAGGTGCCGTCCTGGATCTCGGCGAGGACCTGCTTCATCTCGGCCTTGGTGGCGTCGGTGATGATGCGCGGGCCGGTGACGTAGTCGCCCCACTCGGCGGTCTCCGAGACGGACCAGCGCATCTTCTCCAGGCCGCCCTCGTACATGAGGTCGACGATCAGCTTCAGCTCGTGCAGGCACTCGAAGTAGGCGATCTCCGGCTGGTAGCCGGCCTCGACCAGGGTCTCGAAGCCCGCCTTGACCAGCGCGGCGGTGCCACCGCAGAGAACGGCCTGCTCGCCGAACAGGTCGGTCTCGGTCTCCTCGGTGAAGGTCGTCTTGATGACACCGGCGCGGGTGCCGCCGATGGCCTTGGCGTACGACAGCGCCAGCGCGAAGGCGTTGCCGGTCGCGTCCTGCTCGACGGCGGCGATCGCGGGGACGCCGCGGCCCTCCTCGTACTGGCGGCGCACCAGGTGGCCCGGGCCCTTCGGGGCGACCAGGGCGACGTCGACGCCGGCCGGGGCCTTGATGAAGCCGAAGCGGACGTTGAAGCCGTGCGCGAAGAACAGCGCGTCGCCGTCCTTCAGGTTCGGGGCGATGGACTCCTCGTAGACCTGGGCCTGGATCGGGTCCGGGATGAGGATCATGATGACGTCGGCCTCGGCGGCGGCCTCGGCGGGGGTCACCACGCGCAGGCCCTGCTCCTCGGCCTTGGCCTTGGACTTGGAGCCCTCGTGCAGACCGACGCGGACGTCGACACCCGAGTCACGCAGCGACAGCGCGTGGGCGTGGCCCTGGCTGCCGTACCCGATGACCGCGACCTTGCGGCCCTGGATGATGGACAGGTCGGCGTCGGCGTCGTAGAACAGCTCGGCCACTTTGGGTTCTCTCCTTGTGTACAGATGGTGCGTCCCACCGTATGACGGCGGGCGTAAGTGAAGTTCGGGGGTCTCGGTATCCGGGCGGCCGGAGTCACCCGACCGCCCGAATCCAGCCTTACGCGGATCGGTCGAGAGCGCGCAGCGAACGGTCCGTGATGGAACGGGCCCCGCGGCCGATCGCGATCGTGCCGGACTGGACCAGTTCCTTGATGCCGTACGGTTCCAGCATCTTGAGCATGGCGGAGAGCTTGTCGCTGCTGCCGGTGGCCTCGATGGTCACGGCCTCCGGGGAGACGTCCACGGTCTTGGCGCGGAACAGCTGGACGATCTCGACGATCTGGGAGCGCGTCTCGTTGTCGGCGCGCACCTTCACCAGAACGAGTTCACGGTGGACCGCCTGCGCCGGCTCCAGCTCGACGATCTTCAGCACCTCGACGAGTTTGTTGAGCTGCTTGGTGACCTGCTCCAGCGGCAGGGCGTCGACACTCACCACGATCGTGATGCGGGAGATGTCGGCGTGCTCGGTGACGCCCACCGCGAGCGAGTCGATGTTGAAGCCGCGGCGGGAGAACAGGGCGGCGATCCGGGCCAGGATGCCCGGCTTGTTCTCCACCAGGACGGAGAGCGTGTGCTTGGACATGTCTCTTGGGTCTCTCTCGCTCAGTCGTCTTCGTTGTCGCCGAAGTCGGGGCGGACGTCCCGGGCGGCCATGATCTCGTCGTTGGAGGTTCCGGCGGCGACCATCGGCCAGACCATCGCGTCCTCGTGGACGATGAAGTCGACGACGACCGGACGGTCGTTGATGGAGTTCGCCTCCTCGATGACCTTGTCCAGGTCGTCCGGCGACTCGCAGCGGATCGCGTAGCAGCCCATGGCCTCCGACAGCTTCACGAAGTCGGGGACGCGGGTGCCGCGGGCGTCCGGGTTGACGTCGTTCGGGCCGGAGTGCAGCACGGTGTTGGAGTACCGCTGGTTGTAGAACAGGGTCTGCCACTGGCGGACCATCCCGAGGGCGCCGTTGTTGATGATGGCGACCTTGATCGGGATGTTGTTCAGGGCGCAGGTGGTGAGCTCCTGGTTGGTCATCTGGAAGCAGCCGTCGCCGTCGATCGCCCAGACGGTCTTGTCCGGCGCGCCGGCCTTGGCGCCCATCGCGGCCGGGACCGCGTAGCCCATCGTGCCCGCGCCGCCGGAGTTCAGCCAGGTGGCGGGCTTCTCGTACTGGACGAAGTGGGCGGCCCACATCTGGTGCTGGCCGACGCCCGCCGCGAAGACGGTGCCCTCGGGGGCGAGCTGTCCGATGCGCTCGATGACCTGCTGCGGGGAGAGCGAGCCGTCGGCGGGCTGGTCGTAGCCGAGCGGGTAGGTCTCGCGCCAGCGGTTGAGGTCCTTCCACCAGGAGCTGTAGTCGCCCTGGTTGCCCTCGCTGTGCTCCTTCTGGACGGCCTGGATCAGGTCGGCGATGACCTCGCGGGCGTCACCGACGATCGGCACGTCGGCGGCGCGGTTCTTGCCGATCTCCGCCGGGTCGATGTCCGCGTGGACGATCTTGGCGAAGGGCGCGAAGCTGTCGAGCTTGCCGGTGACGCGGTCGTCGAAGCGGGCACCGAGGGCGACGATCAGGTCGGCCTTCTGCAGGCCCGTGACCGCGGCCACCGAGCCGTGCATGCCGGGCATGCCCAGGTGCTGGGGGTGGCTGTCGGGGAACGCGCCGAGCGCCATCAGCGTGGTGGTGACGGGCGCGCCGGTCAGCTCGGCGAGGACCTTGAGCTCGGCGGTCGCGCCGGCCTTGAGGACGCCGCCGCCGACGTACAGGACCGGCCGCCTGGCGGCGGTGATCAGCTTGGCGGCCTCGCGGATCTGCTTGGCGTGCGGCTTGGTCACCGGGCGGTAGCCGGGCAGGTCCATGGTGGGCGGCCAGGAGAACGTGGTCCTCGCCTGGAGGGCGTCCTTGGCGATGTCGACCAGGACCGGCCCAGGACGGCCGGTGGAGGCGATGTGGAAGGCCTGCGCGATCACCCGCGGGATGTCCTCGGCCTTGGTGACCAGGAAGTTGTGCTTGGTGATCGGCATGGTGATGCCGACGATGTCCGCCTCCTGGAAGGCGTCCGTGCCGATCGCCTTCGACGCGACCTGCCCGGTGATCGCCACGAGCGGCACCGAGTCCATGTGCGCGTCGGCGATCGGGGTGACCAGGTTGGTCGCGCCGGGGCCGGAGGTGGCCATGCAGACGCCGACCTTGCCGGTGGCCTGCGCGTAGCCGGTGGCCGCGTGGCCGGCGCCCTGCTCGTGGCGGACCAGGACGTGCCGGACCCGGGTGGAGTCCATCATCGGGTCGTAGGCGGGAAGGATCGCACCGCCGGGAATGCCGAATACCGTCTCGGCGCCGACCTCCTCGAGGGAGCGGATGAGGGACTGCGCGCCCGTGACGTGCTCGACGGTTGCGGAGTGTCCTCCGGATCGGGGCCGGGGCTGCGGATGAGCCCCGGTGGCCTGCTCGGTCATCGGCATTCTCTTCTCGATGCTGAGGGTTCTGCGGGTTCTACTGCGGGTTTTGTGCAACAAAAAACCCCTCGTGCCGTAAGGCAAGCGAGGGGAGCGCGCCGGGTGTGGGTCGCTGGGAGTCCGGGTCCTTCCGGGCGTCACCAGCTTCAGCCGACGCGCTTTCCAAGTACGAGAATTCGGGTGCGCATGGCATTGACCCTCCCCCTGGCGCGCACCGGCTGTCAAGTGGGTGGGACAGGAGTCTCAGTATGTGAGCGAAGGGCACTTCCGCTCCCCAGGACGGCGGTTACACCACTGGTGTACACCCCCGTGGCGCCCCCCGCGAACGCGGGTTCCGCGGGGCCGTGGGGAACCGAGCAGCGGCCGGCGGCGAGGGCGCGGCGCAGCCGGTACTCGTCCAGCGGCCCGGAGAACGCCATGCCCTGTCCGTGCGTGCAGCCCATGGCGCGCAGGGCCACCACCTGTTCGGGCAGGTCCACGCCGTCGGCCACGGACTGCAGCCCGAGGTCGCAGGCGATCCGCAGCAGCCCACTGGTGATCTTGTGCAGCCGCGCGGACTCGACGACGCCCTCGACCAGTGAGCGGTCGAGCTTCAGTACGTCGACGGGGAGCCGCCGCAGCGCGGTGAGGGCGCCGTAGCCGCCGCCGAAGCCGTCGAGGGCGATCCGGACGCCGAGCCGGCGCAGGGCGCCCAGCCGGCGTTCCAGTTCGTCCAGCGGCACCCTCGGGTCGAGGTCGGCCAGTTCGATCACCAGCGAGCCGGACGGCAGTCCGTGCCGGGTGAGCAGCGCCTCCACGGAGCCCAGGGGCATCGAGCGGTCCAGCAGGCGCCGGGCGGCCATGCGCACGGCCACCGGCACGGTGAGTCCGTTCGCGGCCCGGTCGGCGGCCTGCTCGACGGCCTCCTCCAGGATCCAGCGGCCCAGTTCGGCGGTCCTGTCGCCGTCCTCCGCGACCCGGAGGAACTCGGCGGGCGTGAACAGCACCCCTTGGGAGGACCGCCAGCGCGCGTGTGCGGCGACCGACGAGATCCGGCCGTCCTCCAGCCGCACCACGGGCTGGTGGAGCAGCGCGAACTCGCCGTCGTGCAGGGCGGCCCGCAGCCGCGTGGCCAGCTCCGCCTTGCGTACGACGTCCTGCTGCATCTGCGGCTTGTACAGCTCGACCCGGCCCTTGCCGCCCGCCTTGGCGCGGTACATCGCGAGGTCGGCGTTGCGCAGGATCTCGCCGGCGCCGAGGCCCGGTTCGGCGAAGGCGACGCCGATGGAGGCGGCGACTCTGACGTCGTTGCCATCGATCAGGTAGGGCTGCGAGAGCGTCATCCTGAGGCGGTCGGCGAGCTCCAGGATGTGCCGTTGACGGGCGGCCCGGTCGCGGGTGGTGTCGCCGACGATCAGGGCCGCGAACTCGTCGCCGCCCAGCCGGGACGCGGTGTCGCCCTTGCGGACGGCGTCCTGGAGCCGGCGGGCGGCCTGGACGAGCAGTTCGTCCCCGGCCTGGTGCCCGATGGTGTCGTTGACCGCCTTGAAGCCGTCGAGGTCGATGAAGAGGACGGCGGTGTTGCGCAGGGCGGTGCCCCGGTCGGAGCTGCGGCGGCCGGACAGTGCCTGCTGGACGCGCCGGGTGAACAGGGCGCGGTTGGGCAGGTCGGTGAGCGGGTCGTGCTCGGCGTTGTGCTGGAGCTGCGCCTGCAGGCGCACCCGTTCGGTCACGTCCCGGCTGTTGAAGATCAGACCGCCGTGGTGGCGGTTGACGGTCGACTCGACGTTGAGCCAGCCGCCGTCGCCGGAGCGGAACCGGCACTCGATGCGGGTGGTGGGTTCGTCCTGGGGGCTGGCGGCGAGGAAGCGGCGCACCTCGTGCACCACACAGCCCAGGTCCTCCGGGTGGATCAGATCGGCCAGTTCGGTGCCGACCAGGGCCTCGGCGGGCCGTCCGTAGACGCCGGCGGCGGCCGGGGAGACGTACCGCAGGATGCCGCTGGGGGCGGCGATCATGATGACGTCGCTGGAGCCCTGCACCAGGGAGCGGAAGTGGTTCTCCTTCTGCGCCAGTTCCTGGGTCAGGGTGATGTTGTCGAGCAGCATGATCCCCTGCCGCACGACCAGGGCGAGCACGACCGCGCCGCCGGTCAGCAGCACCACACGGTCGACGCTGCGGCCGTTGAGGACGTTGTAGAGGATCCCCAGGGTGCACACCGCGGCGGCGAGGTACGGGGTGAGGGCGGCCAGGGAGCCGGTGATGGGCCGGGTGGCCGGATACCGGCTGTGGTCGCCTCCCGGCGGGGGAGACTGCCGGGGCGCCCGGGCGGACGGGTGCGGGGCGGCGTGCGGATGACCGCCGGGGTGGTGTCCCGGCATGTGCTCGTGGACCACGCGCGTGTGGCCCTCGCCGGTGTCCTTCCCGTGCTGCCGGGAGGCGGCCCAGGGGGCGTACGCCAGGAGCAGGGAGCCCGCGAACCAGCCGGCGTCGAGCAACTGGCCCGAGTGGTAGTGGTTGTGCATCAGCGGTGAGGTGAACAGGGCGTCGCACATCACGGTCAGCGCGAGCGCGCCGACCGCCGTGTTGACCGCCGTGCGGTTCACGTAGGACCTTCTGAAGTGCAGGACCAGCACCATGCTCACCAGGGCGATGTCGAGCAGCGGGTACGCCAGCGACAGCGCCGCGTGCGCCACGCTCGGTCCGTCGAACTTCGCGGCCTGTGCGAGGGCGAGGCTCCAGGAGAGCGTGAGCAGGGAGCCGGCGATCAGCCAGGCGTCCAGCACCAGGCAGACCCAGCCGGCCTTGCTGACGGGCCGGGCGGCCAGCACCAGCAGCCCCACGATCGCGGGGGGCGCGAAGCACAGGAAGAACAGGTCGGCGTAACTGGGGCTGGGGACGGGGCGCCCGAGGACCACCTCGTACCACCCCCAGACCAGGTTGCCCAGGGCGGCCATCGCCGAGGAGAGCGCGAACAGCAGCCAGGCCGGTCGAAAGCGGACGCGGCGGGTGCGCGCGTAGAGGAAGCAGGACACGGCGGCGGCGCCCGCCGCGGCGGTCAGCCCGAAGTCGCCCATGATCAGGGCGAGTTCACCGGATCCCCAGCCGAGCGCGGAACCGACGGCGTATCCCGCGCACAGAACGACGAGCACCATCTTGTGGACCAGGTGCGGCCCGGCACCGCGGGGCGGCTGCCCGGCCGGCGGCGTGTTCACCGGGGACCGGTCGCGCGGCGTCGGGTCGACTCCGTCCAGGAGGGTCGTGGAGGTCGTCGGCGAACTCACCGGGTCCCCCTGGTCCGCGCCCCCGGGTCCCTCGGGTCCCGGTGCGCATGCTTCCTGCGGCCGCCGTGCCTGCGGTGGTGATGGCCGGGGTGAGTGTCGTGACCGCGTCTGCGCGCAGCCGTGCGCCAGGGTCGCCGCCGACGGCTCCGCCGCGTCGGATCGTTCGTCCATAGGCCGTGCATCGCCCGTCGCCCCCCTCACAAGTCTGAAATGTCCATCCCAGGCGCCGAAAGGTCGCGGCGCAGCCCCTGTCGGGACGATACACCAGTCTCGTCACTCAGGGACATAGGTTCTCTACGCTCCGTGACGATCTTCGGCATATGCGCACGGGCCGCGTCCGGGGGACTGCGGAGGGTGCCGGAACCGGACTACACGGCTGCCGTGCCCGTCGTCAGGATCACGTGGCGCAGGGGTTCCCGGTTCACGAAACGGCCCAACTGGTCCACGAGCAGCCGCTTGGCGCGGGGCAGGAAGGCGGAGGTGGGGCCGCCCACGTGGGGGCTGATGAGCACGCCCGGCGCGCGCCACAGCGGGTGCGCCGGGGGCAGGGGTTCGGGGTCGGTGACGTCCAGGGCGGCGGTGAGCCGGCCGGTCTCCAGCTCGGCGAGCAGCGCCTTGGTGTCGACGACCGGGCCGCGCGCGACGTTGACCAGCAGCGCGCCGTTCTTCATGCGGGCCAGGAACTCGGCGTCGGCCAGGCCCCGGGTGGTCTCGGTGAGGGGCGTGGCCAGGATGACGACGTCGGCCTCGGGCAGGAGGGCGGGCAGTTCGGTGAAGGGATGCACAAGACCGCGCGCTGTCGTGCGCTGGGAGCGCGCGACGCGCGCCACTCGCGCGACCTCGAACGGCACGAGCCGGTCCTCGATGGCCGCGCCGATGGCCCCGTATCCGACGATGAGCACGTTCCGGTCGGCGAGGGCCGGGTGGAACCCGCCCTCCCAGTGCCCCCGGTCCTGGGCGCGCACGAACTGCGGGATCCCCCGCAGCGCGGACAGTGTGAGGGTCAGCGCGAGCTCGGCGGTGCTCGCCTCGTGCACCCCGCGCGCGTTGCACAGCTGCACCCCGGGGACCAGGTCCGCCAGCCGCGCGGTGATGTCGTCGACGCCGGCGGTGAGCGTCTGCACGACCTGCACGCGCCGCATCTCCGCCAGCGGACCCACCCTCACCCGCTGCGCCTTCATGTACGGCACCACGTACACCACACAGTCCGCGGGGTCCCCGGGGTACGGCTGATCGCCGTCCTCTCCCCCGTCCCAGAAGAGGTAGTCGAGCCCTTCGGGGAGACCGTCGATCTCCTGCGGGGGGATGGGCAGCCATACGTCATGGGGCGGGTCGATGCTCATGTCAGGAGGCTAATTCAGGTACGCGTGCGCGTAGAGGTTAGGTTGGGGGGTCGGAGAGGGAGGGTCGCGGCAGGTGGAGCGCAGGACGATCGGCGCGGGGGCGCTCTCGGTGGGGGCCGTCGGACTCGGGTGCATGCCGATGAGCTGGGGCTACAGCGGGTCGCGGCAGCGGGGTGACGAGTCGCTCAGGGCGGTGCACCGGGCGCTGGACCTGGGCTCGACCCTCCTGGACACGGCCGACATGTACGGCCCGTTCACCAACGAGCTTTTGCTGGGGCGGGTGTTGAAGGAGCGACGCGGGGACGCGTTCGTGTCGACGAAGGTGGGTCTGCTCGTCGGCGAGCAGCACATCGTGGCCAACGGCCGCCCCGGGTACGTGAAGCGCGCCTGCGACGCGTCGCTGCGGCGGCTGCAGACCGATGTCATCGACCTGTACCAGCTGCACCGGGCCGACCCCGAGGTCCCCGTCGAGGAGACGTGGGGCGCGATGGCGGAGCTCGTCCAGGCGGGCAAGGTGAGGGCGCTCGGGGTGTGCGCGGTGGGCGCACGGGGCGGCCGGCGTGCGGGCGGGCGGCTGCACGACGCGACGGTCCGTCAGTTGCGGCGGGTGCAGCAGGTGTTCCCGGTGAGCGCGGTGGAGGCGGAGCTGTCGGTGTGGTCGCGGGAGGCGCTCGACACGCTGCTGCCGTGGTGCGAGGCGCGCGGGGTGGGCTTCCTGGCGGCGATGCCGCTGGGGAATGGTTTCCTCACCGGCACGCTGACCCCGGGCGAGGGCTTCGAACCGGACGACATGCGCGCCCGCCACCCCCGCTTCACCGCCGAGATGATGGCCGCGAACCAGCCGATCGTCGCCGGGCTGCGCCGGGTGGCCGCCCGGCACGGGGAGGGGGTGACGGTCGCGCAGGTGGCGCTGGCGTGGGTGCTGGCGCAGGGGCCGCACGTGGTTCCGGTGCCGGGCGCCAAGCAGGCGCGGTGGGTGGCGGAGAACGCCGGGGCCGCCGGGGTGCGGCTGACGCCCCAGGACCTCGCCGAGGTGGCGCACCTGCCGGGTGCGCGGGGATCGTGGGACTGAGTGCCGCTTTCGGGTGGCGTCGGCGCCGGGCGGGAACCCGGGGGGCGCGCGCTGCGTAGGACAAGTGGAAGCTGCCGCGGGACCGCCGCGTGGAAGGGAGCAGGATCGTGCAACGTGGGGCTGTGACGGCCGTGTTGGCCGCGGGTGCGCTGCTGTTGACGGCCGGCTGCTCCTCCGGCGGCGGAGGGGGGCCGGCGGGCGGTGCGAGCGCGTCGCCGAGCCGTGGGACGGTACAGGGGTCGTCCTCGCCGACCGCCGGGAAGGCCCCACCCGCGAAGGGCACGGTCACGGTGGTGCGCACGGTCGCCGAAGGGCTGGACTCCCCGTGGGGCCTGGCCGCACTCCCCGAGGGCGGCCTGCTGGTGGCCTCGCGCGACGAGGGGACGATCACGTACGTGGACGAGTCGACCGGCAAGAAGACCGAGGTCGGCGAGGTCCCCGGCGTCTCCGCGGCGGGCGAGGGCGGCCTGCTGGGCCTCGCCCTCTCCCCCGACTACGCCTCGGACCACATGGTCTACGCCTACTTCACCTCGGCCTCGGACAACCGGATCGTCCGCATGATCTACGACCCGAAGCGGCCCGCCGGCGACCGGCTCGGCGCGCCGGACACGGTCTTCAAGGGCATCCCCAAGGGCATGATCCACAACGGCGGGCGGATCGCCTTCGGCCCCGACAGGCTGCTGTACGCCGGCACGGGCGAGAGCGGTGACCGCGGTCTGGCCCAGGACAAGAAGTCGCTGGGCGGCAAGATCCTGCGTCTCACCCCCGAGGGCGACCCGGCCCCCGGCAACCCCTTCCCCGGCTCGCCGGTCTACTCGTACGGCCACCGCAATGTGCAGGGCCTGGCCTGGGACTCCGAACAGCGCCTGTTCGCCTCGGAGTTCGGCCAGGACACCTGGGACGAGCTGAACGCGATCGAGCCGGGCGGCAACTACGGCTGGCCGTCCGCCGAGGGCGAGTCCGACAACACCTCGTACCGGAATCCGGCAGCCCAGTGGCACACCGACGACGCCTCCCCCAGCGGCATCGCCTACGCCGAGGGCTCGATCTGGATGGCGGGCCTGAAGGGCAGCCGGCTGTGGCGCATCCCGCTGCGGGGCACCGAGGCATCGGCGGACCCCCAGTCATTCCTCCAGGGCGACTACGGCCGCCTGCGCACGGTGGTCGCGGCGGGCGGCGACACCCTCTGGGTCACCACCAGCAACACGGACGGCCGGGGCAGCCCGGAGGAGGGCGACGACCGCATTCTGGAGCTGCGGGTGAGCTGAGGCCGGGAGCCGTCACCCGCCCTCGGCCGTGTCGTCGGCCGCGTCCTGCGTCTCCGGCTCGGGCCGCCGCACGACGACCTTCCCGGACGAGAGGTCTATCGGCCCCCGCCCCGGATCCCCGTCCCCGACGTCCTCCCTGGTCAGTTCCAGCCGGTTCTGCTCGTCGCGGGTGTGCTTGCGCCCCGGTGAGAACAGTTCCTCGAAGGCGTTGAACATCGCTGTCCCCTCCTGGGTCGGTGCGACTCCCCCCATCATCACGCGGGCGTGCGCTCTCCCGTCTCCGGCGGGAACAGGCCCAGCCGGTGGGCGAGGGCGGCCGCCTCCCCTCTTCCCGAGACGCCCAGCTTGGCGAGGATGTTGGAGACGTGGACGCTGGCCGTCTTCGGGGAGATGAAGAGTTCGCCGGCGATCTGGCGGTTGGTGCGGCCGGCCGAGACCAGACGCAGGACGTCGCGTTCGCGGCTGGTGAGCCCGAGGTTCTCCGCGGGGTCCGTGGGCCGGGGACCGGAGGTGAGGGGGGTGCGGGCCCGCTGGGCGAGGGCGGTCACGGCGTCGGCCAGCGGGCGGGCCGCGAGGTGGGTGGCCACCGCGTGCGCGAGACGCAGGAGTTCCGTGGCCCGCGCGCGGTCCTCGTCGGTGCCGGTGGCCAGAAGGGCCTCGGCGAGCCGGTGGCGGGTGCGGGCGAGGTCGTAGGGGCGTTCCAGGCGCTCGAAGGCGGTGACCGCCTCGAACCAGGCGTCCGGGTCGGTGCGGCCCTCCGCGCGCAGGAGTTCGGCGCGGAGCCAGTGGGCGTGTGCCTGCCAGACGGGGGCGAGGGTGGCGAGCGGCCTGGCGGCCGCGCGGATGCGCTCCAGGAGGCGGGGGTCGCTCTCGGCCTCGGCCGCGGTGAGCAGCAGAGGCCAGGAGTAGCGCTGGGCGCCGGGCGGCAGCTCGTGGTCGAGGACGGCTTCGAGCTGGGCCCGTACCTCCGACGGGCGCCCCTGGGCGGCGGCGAGGCCGACGGCGAGGCGGATCATCGGCAGCCGGTGCTGCGGGGCCTTCTCATGGACACCGAAGAAGCCCTGGGCGGCCGCCAGTTGACGGGCGGCCTCGTCGAGGTCGCCGCGGGCGAGGGCGATCTCGGCAGCCTGCGTGGCGTTGATGCCGCCGGCCGTGACTCCCCGGCCCACCCGCCCGCCGGCGGCACAGGCGCGTTGCGCGTCGTCCCAGCGCCCCAGGGAGAAGAGGGACTCCGCGAGGTTCGCCCACACCCAGGCCTGCGAGTCGGGCAGTCCGTTGCGTTCGGCGAACGCGATGCCCTCCTCGAGGATCGGCACGGCCTCCCGGGAGCGGCCCACCCCTTCCAGCACGGACGGCAGGTTCACATAGACGTTCACCGCGACGATCGAGGCGTCCTCCGTGAGCGCCTGTTCCTTCACCGCGTCCAGTTCCGCGAGGCCCGCCTCGATGTGGCCCGCGTCGGCCATGACGACGCCGAGGGTCTGGCGGGCGTTGAGTTCGGTCTCGCGCGCGCCGACCATGCGGGCGTATTCCACGGCCCGCTGGGCGGCGTCGTAGGCCTCGGGACCGGGTGCCTGCACCATCGCCCAGTGGGCGACGTGGTTGAGGACCTCGGCGTGCACGTCGCTGGGCGGCAGTCCGCGGACCAGGTCCTGGGCCCTGACCAGTTCCTCGTGGCCGGTGCCCCGCCCCAGCGCGCGCGTCAGCCGGGAGCGCTGGGTCCAGAACCAGGCGGAGCGCAGCGGGTCGTCCTCGTCCTCCAGGATGCGCAGCGCCCGCTTGGTGATCTTCAGGGCGCGTTCGCGTTCCCCGCAGAAGCGGCCGGCGACGGCGGCCTCGGCCATGAGGTCCAGGTAGCGCAGCGGGGTGGTGGCGGGGTCGCAGCCGCAGGGGGGATAGGCCTCGGTGTAGTCGGCGGGGCGCAGCCGGGACCGTACGTCCCCGGGGGCGGTCTCCCACAGTTCCATCGCCCGTTCCAGGAGCCGTAGCTGCTCGCTGTAGGCGCGCCGGGAGCGGGCCTCGACGGAGGCGTCCAGGACGGCGGGCAGGGCCTTGGCCGGCTCATGGGCGTGGTACCAGTGACTGGCCAGCCGCATGACGCGCTCGTCGGCGGGGACGAGCGCCGGGTGGGCCTCCAGGGCCTCGGCGTAGCGGCGGTTGATCCGGGAGCGTTCCCCGGGGAGCAGGTCGTCGCCGACGGCCTCGCGGACGAGGGAGTGGCGGAAGCGGTAGCCGTCGCCGTCGGGGGCGGCGAGCAGCAGGTTGGCGTTCACGGCGGCCCGCAGCGCGCCGATGAGGTCGTCCTCGGCCAGCCGGGCGACGGCTTCCAGCAGCCGGTACTCGACGGTGGAGCCGCCCTCGGCGACGATCCGGGCCACGTGCTGGGCGCTCTCGGGCAGCGCCTCGACCCGGACCAGGAGCAGGTCGCGCAGGGAGTCGGTGAGGCCGGTGCAGCAGCCCTCGTGGGCGGCGACGGCGAGTTCCTCGACGAAGAAGGCGTTGCCGTCGGAGCGTTCGAAGATGTCGTCGACCTGGGCGGGGTCGGGTTCGCGGGACAGGATTCCGGCGATCTGGCGGCACACCTCGTCGCGGGTGAAGCGGCCGAGTTCGATGCGCCTGACGGAACGCAGCCGGTCGAGCTCGGCGAGCAGGGGGCGCAGCGGGTGGCGGCGGTGGATGTCGTCGGCGCGGTAGGTGGCGAGCACGACGAGCCGGCCGGTGCGCAGGGTGCGCAGCAGATAGGAGAGCAGATGGCGGGTGGAGGCGTCGGCCCAGTGCAGGTCCTCCAGGGCGAGGACGACGGTGCGGTCGGCGGCGACGCGCTCCAGGAGACGGGCGGTGAGCTCGAAGAGGCGGGCCATACCCTCCTCGTCGTGCCGCCCGGTCCTGGTCTCCCCCAGCTCGGGCAGCAGCCGGGCGAGTTCCTCCTCCTGGCCGGCCGCCGCGGCGGTCACTTCCTCCGGGAGGGCGCGGCGCAGGGCGCGCAGGGCGGTGGAGAAGGGGGCGAAGGGGAGTCCGTCGGCGCCCATCTCGACACAGCCGCCGAGGGCGACGACGGCGCCCCGGCGGGCGGCCGCGGCCGTGTACTCCTCGACGAGCCGGGTCTTGCCGACTCCTGCCTCACCGCCGACCAGGAACGCCTGTGGCTCTCCCGCGGTGGCGCGGGAGAGCGCGTCGTTCAGGATGTCCATCTCGTCACGGCGGCCGACGAAGACGGGGCTGACGGACCTGGTCTCCACAGGAGCGAGCATCGCACGGGGGTAGGACACCGGCCCACCGGATATCGGTGCCCCGGGGCGGCCGGTGCCGCTGCGGGCGCCCTGCCGGGTGCCGGTCCTCACGCGGGCCGGGCGAACCGGGGCCGGCGGAGGCGGCCGCTGTGGGGCTCGCTCTCGCCGGTGTCCCCGCGCCCGGTGTCCCCGCGCCCGGCGGCGGCGCGCTCGGCGGCCTCGCGGCGGGCGGCGCGGCGGCCGCGGACGGCCTCGCGGGCCAGCCGCTCGTACGCGGCGCGGCGGAGCAGCTCGGCGGAACGGGCCCGGAGCTCGTACTCGTGCATGGTGGTCTCTCCCTGAAGTCCGGTGAGGGCGTCGCTCGGTGCGATGCCTCCACCCTCGTCGGCCAGGGCGGTCCGCCACATCGGGAGGGTTCCTCATCTTCGGCGGTGGGCGGGGCCTTAGAGACGCGTGAGGGGTCTCGGGGCCGCCGTAAGGTGCTTACGGCGGCCCCGAGACCCCTCGTGACGTGCGGGACTCAGCTCGCGGAGGGCAGGCCGAGGAGGGCGTCCGTGTACTTGAGGACGGCCAGGAGCAGGCCGATCACGCCGAGCGTGACGCCGGCCCAGGAGACGGACTTGATCCAGGGGGCCTGCGGGTGGGCCGGGTTGCCGAAGGCGGGGCGGGCCAGCACGACGACACCGGTGACCAGGGCGGCCAGCGCGAACAGGCCGGCCCACAGCGCGGTGGTCTGCCAGGCGTCGCCGTAGACCGCCTGGATCTGCTTGGCGACGCTCGCGTTCGACGCGGTTCCCAGCTGGCCGACGAGGGTCTGGCGGTTACCCGCGATCGTGCCGATCCAGCTGCCGCTGAGCGACACCAGGCCGAGCACGGCGGAGACGACGGCGCCCGCGCCCTGGCCGACGCCGGTGGCACCCTCCTGCTGGGGGTAGCCGTCGTCGAGATCATCCTCCAGGACGTCGTCGGCGGTCTCGTTCTCGGTCACGTCCTCGGACGCTTCGGTCTTGGTGATGTCCATCGCCTGCTCGTCGCTCTTGGCCTCGGTGCCGGTCTCGGCGCCGGCCTCGTCAACAGTCTTGGTTCCCATGCCTCGCACCGTACGGACGCTCTCTGAGAGGTCTCTTAATGATCGTCAGCTCTCCCGGTGAGCGGCACGCGCGCGTGCGGCGCGCCACTCCTGGGCCAGCACGGACCACACTTCGAGGTCGTGCCGCACCCCACGATAGGGGTAGGCCTCCCGGCGCACACCGTCGCGGGTGAACCCCAGCCGTCGGGCGACGTTCAGGCTGTTGGTGTTGCCCGCGCTGGCGATCCACTCGACTCGGTGGATCCCGCGCTGCTCGACGGCGAAGTCGATCAGCACCCGCATGGCCCGGGTGACCAGGCCGCGTCCGGTCCCGGCGGGCTCCAGCCAGCAGCCGACCTCGCAGGTGGCGTTCTCCGCGTCGAAGTTCAGGAACAGCACCCCGCCGACCAGCTTGCCCTCCAGCCACAGGCCGTGCAGGGAGCCGGTGTCGGCGGCGCGCATGTCGGCGTACCGCTGGAGCACCTCGCGCGCGCCGGCCACGTCGGCGGCCTGCGCGCCGAAGGGGATGTACTCGTTGATGAACTCCCGGCCCCGGTCGAGGTGGGTCAGGAACTCCTCGGCGTGCCAGGGCTCCAGGGGACGCAGTTCGGCTCCGTCGTCACCCAGCGATATCGCGTACATCCGGCTGCGGCTCCTTCTCGAGTTCCTCCACGACCTCGTCGAGCCTCTCACGGGCCGGACGGCACTCGGGCGGTTCGATGCTGATGCGGGGCAGGCGCCTGTCGAGCCGGCGCGGCAGCCACCAGTTGGCGCTGCCGAGCAGATGCATCAGCGCGGGCACCAGGAGCGTCCGCAGCACGAAGGCGTCGAGGGCGACGGCCGCGGCGAGCGCGATGCCGAACATGGCGATCACGCGGTCGCCGCTGAGGACGAAGGCGAGGAAGACCGAGATCATGATGACCGCGGCGGAGTTGATCACCCGGCTGGTCTCGGCGAGGCCGACGCGCACGGCCCGCCGGTTGTCACCGGTCTCCAGCCACTCCTCGTACATGCGGCTGACCAGGAAGACCTGGTAGTCCATGGAGAGGCCGAAGAGCACCGACACCATGATCACCGGGAGGAAGGGCTCGATCGGTCCGGCCCGGCCGAGGCCCAGCAGTTCGCTGCCCCAGCCCCACTGGAAGATCGCGACGACGACGCCGAAGGCGGCGGCGACGGCGGCCACGTTCATCGCGGCGGCCTTGAGCGGTATGCCGACGGACCGGAAGGCGAGCAGGAGCAGCAGACAGCCCAGGCCGATGACGACGCCGACGAAGAGCGGCAGCTTGCCCACGATGACCTCGGCGAAGTCGTCGTAGCCCGCCGTCACCCCGCCGACCTGGACGTCGAGGGAGGTGCCGGTCTCGGCCCGGGGCAGCACCTCGGTGCGCAGCCGGTCGACGAGCTCGCTGGTGCGCTGCGACTGCGGGGCGGACTCCGGTACGACGGTGAGGTACGCGATGTGCCCGCCGGAGTCGTAGGTCACGGGCGTGACCGTCGCCACGCCCTCGGTGGCGCGCAGGGTGGCGTCGAGGTTGTCGAGGGCGAGCTTGTCCCCGGCGCCCTCGACGCGGGTCACCAGGGTCAGCGGGCCGTTCACGCCGGCGCCGAAGCCTCCCCCGCTCCCGGCCGCGCCCGAGCGGGAGGTGCCCCCGGCGAGGAGGTCGTAGGCCTGGCGGGTGGTGGAGGTCTTCGGGTCGTTGCCCTGGTCGGAGGTGCCCAGGCGGAGGGAGAACGTCGGCAGGGCGAGGACGGCGATGACGACGACGGCGAGCGCGCCGAGCAGCTTGGGGTGGCGCTCGACGAACGCCGACCAGCGGGCGGCGAAGCCGGTGGGCAGCTCCGGCTCGGGCCCGTGCTCGGCGAGCCGGCGCCGTTCGCGGCGGCTGAGGGCGCGCGGGCCGATCAGCGCCAGCAGGGCGGGCAGCAGGGTCACCGAGGCGGCGACCGTGAGGACGACGGTGAGGGAGGCGGCGAGGGCGACGCCGTTGAGGAAGTTCAGGCGCAGGATCAGCATCCCGAGCAGCGCGATGCACACCGTCGCACCCGCGAACACGACCGCGCGTCCGGTCGTCGCCACGGCGTTGGTGGCGGCCTCGGCGGGCGTGAGACCCCGTTTCAGGCCGCGCCGGTGCCGGGTCACGATGAACAGCGCGTAGTCGATGCCGACGCCGAGCCCGATGAGCAGGCCCAGCATGGGCGCGAAGTCGGCGACGGTCATGGCGTGCCCGAGGAGCTGGATGCCGGCGTAGGCGGTGCCGACGCTCACCAGGGCGGTGGCGATGGGCAGCAGGGAGGCGGCGAGCGAGCCGAAGGCGAGGAAGAGCACGACGGCGGCGACGGCCACGCCGACGACCTCGGCGAGATGACCGCCGGAGGACTCGGTGAGGGCGATCGCGCTGCCGCCCAGTTCCACCTGGAGCCCGTCGCTCTCGGCGGCCTTGGCGGCCCGGACCACGGCCCGGGCCTCGAAGGCGTCGATGTCCTCGGCGCGTTCGGTGAAGGTGACGGTGGCGTAGGCCGTGTGTCCGTCCTTGCTGATCTGGGCGGCGCCCTGGTCGCCGTACGGGCCGGCGACGGAGGCCACTCCCGGCAGGCCGGCGATCTTCTCCAGCGCGCTGGTCATGGTCTGTTCGACGTCGGCGGCGCGGACGGTGCCCGAGGTGGTGTGCCAGACGACGGTGTCGGCGTCGCCGCCGAGGGTGGGGAAGCCTTCCGCCAGCAGCCGGGTGGCGCGGCCGGACTCGGTGCCGGGGACCTCGTAGTCGTTGGAGTAGGCGGAGCCGGTGGCGACGGCGGCGGTGGCCGTGCCGACGAGAGCGAGAAGCCAGAGCAGGACCGCGAGAAGGCGGTTGCGGACACACCAACGTGCGAGGGCTGCCACTGACGTGCTCCCGGAGGTGAATTGTGGATCTTTGACCGGGGAACAGCCCGCAAAGAACGTGTGAGCAAATCGCGTGAGCGACGGGAAGGCCACTCTTACAGGCGCACGAGATCGTTTGTTTCGATCGTGTGTCTTTTCACAGGAGTGGGAGGCAGATCACAGGACAATCACGGCGGTGGTGTCAGGCCAGGTCGGGCACGTGTCAGTCGGCCTGGTCGCCGATCGCCATCACCATCACCCCGGCGATGAGCAGCCACAGCGCCCGCCGGGTACGGCCCCGGGAGCCCAGGAACCCGGCGAGGGCGCAGACGGCGGCGCCGAGGGCGTAGGCCGCCGGGACGAAGGCCGGGGCGGTGCCGCCGAGACGCATGAGGGACGCGGCGAGGCCCGCGAGGGTGAGGAGCGCGCCGGTGCCGGTCGCCGTCCAGCGGGCCCGCCGGGCGTCCGTGCCGTACTCGTCGTCCACGTCCTCCCTGTCGTCTATGCCGTCCTGGGGGCCGGAGTCGGTTCGTGCACTCATGGCGGGCGAGCGTAGCGCGTCGGGCTGAGAAGACGAGAGAAGGGGTGCACCGGTCATCGGTGCACCCCTCGGGGAATCGTGGGGGATCAGCCCTCGGCGACGCCCAGCTTCTCCAGGATCAGCTCCTTGACGCGGGCCGCGTCGGCCTGGCCGCGCGTGGCCTTCATCACGGCGCCGACCAGGGCCCCGGCCGCGGCCACCTTGCCGCCGCGGATCTTGTCGGCGATGCCCGGGTTGCCGGCGATGGCCTCGTCGACCGCCGTGCCGAGCGCCGAGTCGTCGGAGACGACCTTCAGCCCGCGCTTGTCGACGACCTCGTCCGGGGTGCCCTCGCCCGCGAGGACGCCCTCGATGACCTGACGGGCCAGCTTGTCGTTCAGATCCCCCTTGCTCACCAGCTCGGCGATCCGGGCGACCTGCTGCGGCGTGATGGCCAGCTCGTCCAGCGAGGTGCCGGACTCGTTGGCGCTGCGGGCCAGTTCGCCCATCCACCACTTGCGGGCGGACGCGGCGTCGGCACCGGCCTCTATCGTGGCGACGATCGGGTCCAGCGCGCCCGCGTTGAGGATCGCCTGCATGTCGGTGGCGGAGATGCCCCACTCGGCGAGGAGCCGGGTGCGGCGGGCCAGCGGCAGCTCGGGAAGCGCCGCCCGGATCTCCTCGACCCACTCCCGGGAGGGGGCCACCGGCACCAGGTCCGGCTCGGGGAAGTACCGGTAGTCCTCGGCCTCTTCCTTGACGCGGCCCGAGGTCGTCGACCCGGTGTCCTCGTGGAAGTGACGGGTCTCCTGGACGATCGTGCCGCCGGAGGACAGCACGGCCGCGTGCCGCTGGATCTCGAAGCGGGCCGCCCGCTCCACGGACCGCAGCGAGTTCACGTTCTTCGTCTCCGAGCGGGTGCCGAACTTCTCGGTGCCGTTCGGACGCAGCGACAGGTTCACGTCGCAGCGCATCTGGCCCATCTCCATACGGGCCTCGGAGACGCCGAGCGCCCTGATGACCTCGCGCAGCTCACGGACGTACGCCTTGGCGACCTCGGGAGCGCGCTCGCCGGCGCCGACGATCGGCTTGGTGACGATCTCGATGAGCGGGATGCCGGCGCGGTTGTAGTCGAGGAGCGAGTGCGAGGCGCCGTGGATGCGGCCCGTCGCGCCGCCCACGTGGGTCGACTTGCCGGTGTCCTCCTCCATGTGGGCGCGCTCGATCTCCACGCGGAAGGTCTCGCCGTCCTCCAGCTGTACGTCGAGGTAGCCGTCGAAGGCGATCGGCTCGTCGTACTGGGAGGTCTGGAAGTTCTTCGGCATGTCCGGATAGAAGTAGTTCTTCCGGGCGAAGCGGCACCACTCGGCGATCTCGCAGTTCAGCGCGAGACCGATCTTGATCGCGGACTCCACGCCGGTCGCGTTGACGACCGGGAGCGAGCCGGGCAGGCCGAGGCAGGTGGGGCAGGTCTGCGTGTTGGCGTCCTGACCGAGTTCGGTGGAACAGCCGCAGAACATCTTGGTCTTGGTGCCGAGTTCGACATGGACCTCGAGGCCCATGACGGGGTCGTACGACGCCAGCGCGTCCTCGTACGACACCAGGTCGGTCGTGATGGTCACGGTGAAACTTCCCTCTCAGCCCAGCAGGACGTCGTCGTCGCCCAGCCGCTTCAGCTCGCGGTAGAGAATGGCCAGGTTGGTGACGACCGCCGCGCCGGTCACGACGGCGTCCAGCAACCGCAGCGTGTCGCTGTCGGTCCTGGCCTTCTTGATCTGCTTGACGACGCCGATCACGCCGAAGGCCGACGTGGCCATCGACACGTACAAACCGGACTTGGACTTCTTGAAGCCCTTGGCTTTGGACAGTGCCTTGCTCACAGCGACGGAGCCTCCTCCAGGAGCGGGTGCCCCCACCTTTCCACGAAGGCGGCCTCGACGGCGGCGCCGACCTTGTAGAGACGGTCGTCCTTCAGCGCCGGGGCGATGATCTGGAGGCCGACCGGGAGGTTGTCCTCCGGGGCGAGACCGCAGGGCAGCGACATGGCCGCGTTGCCCGCCAGGTTGGTGGGGATGGTGCACAGGTCGGCCAGGTACATCGCCATCGGGTCGTCGGCGCGCTCGCCGATCGGGAAGGCGGTGGTGGGAGTGGTCGGCGAGACGATGACGTCCACCTGCCCGAAGGCCTTCTCGAAGTCGCGCGTGATGAGGGTGCGGACCTTCTGCGCGGAGCCGTAGTAGGCGTCGTAGTACCCGCTGGACAGCGCGTACGTGCCGAGCATGATGCGGCGCTTGACCTCGGGCCCGAAGCCCGCCTCACGGGTGAGGGAGGTGACCTCCTCGGCCGAGTGCGTGCCGTCGTCGCCGGTCCGCAGGCCGTAGCGCAGGCCGTCGAAGCGGGCGAGGTTGGAGGAGCACTCGGAGGGCGCGATCAGGTAGTACGCCGACAGCGCCAGGTCGAAGGACGGGCAGTCCAGCTCGACGATCTCGGCGCCCAGTTCCTTCAGCAGCGCGACGGACTCGTCGAACCGCTGGATGACACCGGCCTGGTAGCCCTCGCCGCGGAACTGCTTGACGACACCGACGCGCATGCCCTCGACGCTGCCGTTGCGGGCGGCCTCGACGACCGGCGGGACCGGGGCGTCGACGGAGGTGGAGTCCAGCGGGTCGTGCCCGGCGATCACCTCGTGCAGGAGCGCCGCGTCCAGGACCGTACGGGCGCAGGGACCGCCCTGGTCGAGGGAGGAGGAGAAGGCGACCATGCCGTAGCGGGAGACGGCGCCGTACGTCGGCTTCACGCCGACCGTGCCGGTGACGGCGGCCGGCTGGCGGATGGAACCGCCGGTGTCGGTGCCGATCGCGAGGGGCGCCTGGAAGGAGGCGAGCGCGGCGGAGGAGCCGCCGCCGGAGCCGCCGGGGATCCGGGTCAGGTCCCAGGGGTTGCCGGTCGGACCGAAGGCGCTGTTCTCCGTCGACGACCCCATGGCGAACTCGTCCATGTTGGTCTTGCCGAGGATCACGACGTCGGCGGCCTTCAGCCTCTTGGTGAGGGTCGCGTCGTACGGCGGGATCCAGCCCTCGAGGATCTTCGAACCGACGGTCGTCGGGACGCCCTCGGTGGTGAAGATGTCCTTGAGCGCGAGGGGCACACCGGCGAGCGGGCCGAGCTTCTCGCCCTTCTCCCGCTTCTCGTCCACGGCGCGCGCCTGGGCCAGGGCGCCCTCGCGGTCGACGTACAGGAAGGCGTGCACCTTCTCGTCGACGGCCTCGATCCGGGCCAGGTGGGCCTCGGTGACCTGGACGGCCGTGAGCTCGCCGGAGGCGATCTTCGCGGCGGTCTCGGCGGCGGTCAGCTTGATGATGTTGACGTTGTCCGTCATGGCGGTTAGTCCTCCCCCAGGATCTGCGGCACCTTGAAACGCTGCTGCTCCTGGGCCGGGGCGCCGGAGAGCGCCTGCTCGGGGGTGAGCGACGGACGGACCTCGTCCGCCCGCATGACGTTCGTCAGCGGGAGCGGGTGCGAGGTCGGCGGTACGTCTTGGTCGGCGACCTCGCTGACGCGGGCGACCGCGCCGATGATGTCGTCCAGCTGTCCCGCGAAGTGGTCGAGCTCTTCGGGCTTCAGCTCCAGACGCGCCAGCCGGGCGAGGTGGGCGACCTCCTCGCGCGTGATGCCAGGCATGCAGCGTTCCTCTGGGGGTGAGTGTGTGGTTCGGGGCTGGGGCTTGTCGTCATCTTCCCGTCGTCCGCCCGACGCGGCGAGCGGGTGTGCCAGGCGTCGCGCGGCGGACGGGAATGTGACGACAAGCCCCAATCCTAGGGGGCCGGGCCCGCAACCCGTGAAACGGTTTGCCGGGACACCCCCCGGGGCCGGTGCCCTCCGTCCCGGACCGCGCCGCCCGGGACGCGGTCCTCAGACGGCGAAGAGCAGTCCGGCGCCGATCAGGACGACCACGGCCGTGGCGAAGTGAATGCCGAAGGCGACGGTCACGCCTTGTCCTTGCCAGCAGCGCCAGGGACAAGAGCGAAGCCTGCAGAGCATCGACAGATCTGCTAGCGACGCTGGAATTCCTTTCATGCCGATCCAGGCGTGCCGAGAGCGCGAGAAGCCGATCGTCACGGCCACGCGCGAACCGGCGGAGACCGAGGGCTGGGACGCGGTCACGACCCGCCGTCCGGCAGCGGAGATCGAGTACGGCCGGCCCGTCCTCCACAGCAACTTCACGGGCAAGGACGCGTTCATGGCGGCGGTCGCGGTGGAGGGCTTCGCGGAACTCGTGGCGGGGCTGCGGGCGGCGCGCTCGGGGGTGGCGGAACGCCGCGCCGGCTCAGGGGCGGAAGGGGCGCGGGCCGGACCGGCGGCGGTCGGGGAGGCCTACACGGCGTTCGCCCGGCGGCTGCCCTCCGCCTGCGACGCGAGGTTCACGCACACCGTGGACCTGCCGTTCGCGACGCCCGGGGCACCGGCCGCGCTGCGGGCGGCGTTCGGCGAACCGGCGGCGGCCGTCGAGCCGGTCGCGGCGTGCGGCGAGGACCCCGGTGTCCTGACGGAGACGTACTGGGCGGGCCTGCACGGCCTGGTGACCCTGATGCGCGGCGGCCGCCTGCCGGAAGAGGCCCGCGCACGGCGTCCGGAGCTGCTGAACGCGCACTGCACGGCAGGGGTGAGCCGAGTCCTCGGCCCGGTGACGGCCGCGGCGGGCTATTCGTCGGCGGCCGCCGCAGGGAGGGCCGCCGCGGGACGCTGCCAGCCCCGGGAGCCCCGGGCACGCAGCCACGCCGTGGTCTCCTCGGGGGGCATCGCCGCGGCCACCAGCCAGCCCTGGACCGCGTCACAGCCGAGGTCGCGCAGGCGTTCCCAGGTCTCGTCGTCCTCGACGCCCTCGGCGACCACCAGAAGGCCCAGGGAATGCGCGAGGTCGACGGTGCAGCGCACGATCTCCGCGTCCTCGGTGTCGACCGCCAGCCGGGCCACGAAGGAGCGGTCGATCTTCAGTTCGCTGACCGGGAGCCGCCGCAGGTGCACCAGGGACGAGTAGCCGGTGCCGAAGTCGTCCAGCGACATCTTCACGCCGTGCCCGGTCAGAGCGTTGAGGGTGTCGGCGGCACGCTGCGGGTCCTCCAGGAGGACGTGCTCGGTGATCTCCAGTTGGAGCGCTCCCGCCGGAACGCCGTGCCGGGCGAGACGCGCCGCGACGGAGCCGGCGAAGCCGGGGGTGTGGACGTCGCGCGGGGAGACGTTGACCGCCACGGGGACGTACAGCCCCTGGGCCCGCCACTCGGCGACCTGGCCGAGCGCGGTCTCCAGGACGTACTCCGTGAGATGGGGCATCAGCCCGGACGACTCGGCGATCGCTATGAACTCGTCCGGCGGTACCTTCCCGCGCTCCGGATGCACCCAGCGGACCAGCGCCTCCAGGCCCGCCACCTGGCCGTCGAAGCGGACCTTCGGCTGGTAGTGCAGCTGCACCTCGTGCGCGTCCAGCGCCCGTCGCAGATCGCCCAGCAGTCCGAGCCGGTCGGGGGTGTTGGAGTCGCGCTTGGACTCGTACACCTCCACGCCCGTACGGTCCCGCTTGGCCTGGTACATCGCGATGTCGGCCCGGCGGAGCATGCCCTCCGCTTCGAGCGCGTGGTCGGGGAAGACGGCGACGCCGGCGCTGGCCTCCAGGACGAGGGTGAGCCCGTCGAGGTCGAGCGGCGAGCTGAGGGTGGAGACCAGTCCCCGGGCGACACGGGTCGCGGAGGTCGTGGAGTCGGCGACGGGGAGTAAGACGGCGAACTCGTCACCGCCGAGCCGCGCGACCTCCGCTCCGCGCGGCAGCGCGAGCCGCAGCCGTTCGGCTATCTGGAGGAGGAGCCGGTCGCCGGCGAGATGCCCGAGGGTGTCGTTGACCGAACGGAACCGGTCGAGGTCGATCAGCATCAGTGCGGCCCGGGCACCGATCCGCTCGGCGTCGTCCAGGGCGGTCCAGATGCGCTCCAGCAGCCACTGCCGGTTGGGCAGCCCGGTCAGCGGGTCGCGCAGCTGTTCCTCGGCCCGGGCCCGGGCTATCCAGAGCGTGGAGTCGAGGGCGATCAGCGGGATCGAGAACAGCGGCAGCAGGATGGGCTTGGCCATGGCCACCACGCAGACCAGCGGCGCGATGCCGAGCAGGGCCACCGCGACCAGGCCCTGTCTGACAAGGGCGGTGCGGGCGACGGTCGGCAGTCCGCCGGAGCGGGGGGCGTGCAGATACCAGAGCAGGACGCGGGTGACGGACAGATAGGCGACGGCCACCAGGACCACCTGGGGCCCGGTGTAGACGGTCCAGCTGTCGGGGTACCAGGGATGCTCGACGGACGGCACCCGTCCGCCCGCGGCGAGCAGCAGCGCGCCCGCGCCGATGCCGAGGATGTCCACCGCGCCGTGCAGGACGCCCTGCCGCCAGCGGTGGCGCCTGGCTATGCCGACCAGCACCACGACGGTGAGGCTGACCATGCCGGCCGCCACCCAGCCGTACAGCAGCAGGACGGCGAGGGTGAGGGCGGCGCCGGAGCCGGTGCCGCCCCACCACCGGGCGCGGCCCAGCATGACCAGATGGCCGACGATGACCCCGGTCAGCAGGGCCAGCGACCAGCCGACCGTGCCGGACGGGAAGAGGGCGTGGCCGCCGGTGAAGGCGCGGTAGAAGCCGGCTCCGAGGGCGAAGGCGGCCGCCCCGACGACCGCCGCGGGCAGCGCGGGCCAGGACAGGTGCCGGTCGGGTTCGGCCTCGTTCGGTCCGGCCGTGCCGGGCAGCCCGGCGGTCCCGGAGAGCATCGAGGTGCCGGGCAGGGCGCAAGGGAGGGCGGAGAGGCGGGGCGGTCCGGAGACGGGCCCGGCGGGCTGCACGGCGGAGGCGCCGAGGTCCGGGGCGGTGCGCGGCGCGTAGGCCTCCGCGCCGCGCACCGCCCCGGACCGCGCCGCCCACCGACTCCCCCACCGGACGCCGGCGCCCCGGAGCCGGCGCAGCCGGGAGTCCGGGGCGACGCTCTCGGTCGGTTCCATTCCCGTCCCTCTCACAGCCGGCGGTGCCCACGCCACGCGGCCCGATGCCCGACAGACCTTCGACGGCGCCGCGTTGGAAAACCCTTTCCCCGCTCGTCCGGAGCAAGGATGCCCCGACCGCGGCCGGGCACGGCAGGCGCACATCTCAACAGTAGGCCGCGGAAGGCTTCCACGGGCAGCGGTCGTCGACGGTTGCCCGAATGCGCCCCGGCCACCCGTATGCATCTGGTATGCGCCATTCGGGTGGCCTTCAACCGCGACGCTCGGCTACTCCTCGGTCGGAAGGGCGACTTCGGCGGCCGCCTCCGGCCCCTGTTCGAGGAGGACCGTGAAGCCGTCCTCGTTCAGAACGGGCACCTTCAGCTGCATCGCCTTGTCGTACTTCGATCCGGGACTGTCACCCACAACGACGAACGACGTCTTCTTCGACACGGAACCGGTCACCTTCGCTCCGCGGCTCTGCAGCGCGTCCTTGGCGCCGTCGCGGGTGAAGTGCTCCAGCGTGCCGGTGACGACGACCGTCAGGCCTTCGAGGGGACGCGGCCCCTCGTCCTCGCCGGAGCCCTCCTCCTCCATACGGACACCGGCGGCCCTCCACTTGCGGATGATCTCCTGGTGCCACTCCTCGGCGAACCACTCCTTGAGCGAGGCCGCGATGATCGAGCCGACGCCGTCGGTGGCCGCCAGCTCCTCCTCGGTCGCCTGCTCGATGCGGTCGACGGAGCGGAACTCGCGCGCGAGCGCCTCGGCCGCGACCGGCCCCACGTGACGGATCGACAGTCCGGTGAGAACGCGGGCGAGCGGACGTTCCTTGGCCGCGGCGATGTTCTCGAGCATGGCGAGCGCGTTCTTCTTCGGCTCGCCCTGCTGGTTGGCGAAGACCGTGGCGATCTTCTCCTCGCCGGTCTTCGGGTCGCGCTTGGGCAGCCCGCTGTCCTGGTCGAGGACGTACGCCTTGATGGGCAGCAGCCGGTCGATGGTGAGGTCGAAGAGGTCGCCCTCGTCGGCCAGCGGCGGGTCCTCGGGCTCCAGCGGCTTGGTGAGGGCGGCCGCGGCGACATAGCCGAAGTGCTCGATGTCCAGCGCCTTGCGCCCGGCCAGGTAGAACAGCCGCTCGCGCAACTGGGCCGGGCAGGTCCGGGCGTTGGGGCAGCGCAGGTCGACGTCGCCCTCCTTCATCGGCCTGAGCGGCGTACCGCACTCGGGGCACTCCGAGGGCATCACGAACTCGCGCTCGGTGCCGTCCCGCAGGTCGACGACCGGTCCGAGGATCTCGGGGATGACGTCACCGGCCTTGCGCAGCACCACCGTGTCACCGATGAGGACGCCCTTGGCCTTGACGACGTCCTGGTTGTGCAGCGTGGCGAACTCGACCTCCGAGCCCGCCACCGTCACCGGCTCGACCTGCGCGTACGGCGTGACCCGGCCCGTACGGCCCACGCCCACGCGGATGTTGACGAGCTTGGTGTTGACCTCCTCCGGCGCGTACTTGTACGCGATGGCCCAGCGCGGCGCCCGCGCCGTGGAGCCGAGCCGCCCCTGGAGCCGGATCTCGTCGAGCTTGACGACGACCCCGTCGATCTCGTGCTCCACGGAGTGCCGGTTCTCGCCGTAGTACGCGATGAACCGCCGCACGCCGTCGAGGTCGCCGACGACCCGGTTGTGCGCGGAGGTGGGCAGGCCCCAGCGCTTGAGGAGGTCGTAGGCCTCGGAGAGGCGGTTCATGCCCTCGTAGCCCTCCAGGGCGCCGATGCCGTGGACCACCATGTGCAGCGGGCGGGTGGCGGTGACGCGCGGGTCCTTCTGGCGCAGTGAACCGGCCGCCGCGTTGCGCGGGTTGGCGAAGGGCTTGTCGCCGGCCGCCACCAGCCGGGCGTTCAGCTCCTCGAACTTCTCCATCGGGAAGTAGACCTCGCCGCGGATCTCCACGAGCGTGGGCACCCCGTCGCCCGCCAGCCGGTCCGGGATCTCGGCGATGGTGCGCACGTTGGGCGTGATGTCCTCGCCGGTGCGGCCGTCGCCGCGGGTCGCCGCGCGCGTGAGCCGGCCGTTCTCGTAGGTGAGGTTGACGGCGAGGCCGTCGACCTTCAGCTCGCACAGGAAGTGGTACGCCGAGGCCCCGACGTCCTTGTGGACGCGCTCGGCCCAGGCGGCCAGCTCCAGGTCGTCGAAGGCGTTGTCCAGCGAGAGCATGCGCTCGCGGTGCTGGACGGCCGTGAAGTCGGTCGCGTACGCCCCCGCGACCTTCTGGGTCGGCGAGTCGGGCGTGCGCAGCTCGTGGTAGCGCTCCTCCAGCTCCTCCAGGGAGCGCAGGAGGCGGTCGAACTCCGCGTCGCTGATGACCGGAGCGTCCTTCACGTAGTACCGGAAGCGGTGCTCCTCGATCTGCTCAGCGAGCTGCGCGTGCTTCTCCCGTGCCTCGGCGGGCACCGTCGTCTCCGCTTGCTTGTCGCCGGCCACCGTGTTGTCCTCCCGTTACTCTGGGTTGTCCGCGAGGGATCTCGCCGCCCGGACGCAGTGGGCGAGTGCCTGGCGGGCGTACCCGGGGGACGCCCCCGCGAGTCCGCACGCCGGTGTGATCGTGACCGCCTCCGTGAGAAGCCCCGGTTGCAGTCCCAGCCTGCGCCACAGCGTCCTGACCCCCATGACGCTACCGGCAGGGTCCGACAATGCGGAGTCCGTGCCGGGCACGACACCGGCGAACAGCCGGGTACCCCCCTCGACCGCCTCGCCGATCGCGTCCTCGTCACGCTCGGTGAGCAGTGAGAAGTCGAAGGAGATCCCTGCGACTCCGGCCCGGCGGAGCAGGGCGAACGGGACGTCCGGTGCGCAGGAGTGGACCACGACCGGGCCCTCGCCGTGCACCCCGGCCACGTCCCGGAGCGTGGCCTCCACGACCTGGCGGTCGACGGCCCGGTGGGTGCGGTAGCCGCTGGCGCTGCGCACGCCGCCGCGGAGCACGGCGGTGAGGGAGGGCTCGTCGAGCTGGAGGACGAGCCGGGCCCCGGGGATGCGCCGCCGCACCTCGGCGAGATGCAGCCGCAGCCCCTCGGCCAGCGATGCGGCCAGGTCGCGGCAGGCACCGGGGTCGGAGAGGGCGGCCTCGCCGTTCCTCAGCTCCAGCGCGGCGGCGAGGGTCCAGGGGCCGACCGCCTGCACCTTCAGCGGGCCCTCGTAGTCCTGGGTGAACTCCTCGAGGGCGTCGAGGTCCTCACCGAGCCAGGAGCGGGCCCGCTTGGTGTCCCGGCCCGGGCGGTCGCCGATCCGCCATCCGCTGGGCTCCACGCGCGCGTACAGCTCGACGAGCATCCCCGCCGTGCGGCCGATCATGTCGGCGCCGGGGCCGCGGGCCGGGAGTTCGGGCAGGAACGGGAAGTCCTCGAAGGAGCCGGTGGCGGTTCTGGCGGCCTCGCGGGCGTCGCCGCCGGGAAGCGAGCCGACGCCGGTGGCGGGGCCGTAGCTGGAGTCTGCGTTCACGTGGGGAAGCCTACGGAAGGTCAGCGCCCCGGCCGTACCGTCAGGTCGTTCACCTCCGCGTCCCGCGGCAGGTCCAGGGCCATGAGGATCGTCGTCGCCACCGACTCGGGGTCGATCCACTCGGCGGGGTCGTACTCCTTGCCCTCCTGCTGGTGCACCTTGGCCTGCATGGGGCTGGCGGTGCGCCCGGGGTAGACGGAGGTGACCCGGACGCCGTTGCCGTGCTCCTCGTTGCGCAGCGAGTCGGCGAGGGCCTTCAGTCCGTGCTTGGAGGCGGCGTACGCGGACCAGTCGGCGCTCGCCCGGAGGCCCGCGCCGGAGTTCACGAACACCACGTGCCCGCGCGCGGCCCGCAGCTGGGGCAGGAAGTGGCGGGTCAGCTCGGCCGGCGCGATCAGGTTGACGTTGAGCTGGTGGCGCCAGGCCTTGGGGGTGAGCTCGCCGACCGGGCCGAGGTCGACCACTCCGGCGATGTGCAGCAGCGAGTCGACCCGGTCCGGAAGGGTCTGGTGGGAGAAGGCCCAGCTCAGCCGGTCGGGGTCGGACAGGTCGCCGACGAGGGTCCGCGCGCCCGGGAACTCGGCCGCCAGCTCCTTCGCGCGGCCCGCGTCGCGCGCGTGCAGCACGAGGTCGTCCCCGCGCGCGTGCAGACGGCGGGCGACGGCCGCGCCGATGCCGGAACCGGCTCCGGTGATCACATGAGTAGCCATGCCCGCCATGCTCGCATCACCGGGCGACTAGGCGATGCCCTGGCTCTCCTCCAGGCAGGCGAGCGCGCCCGCGGGCTCCTCCGCGAAGAACACCAGGTCGGTGAGGGGGCGGGGCAGGAACCCCTCGTCCTCCATCCTGAGGAGCTGCTGCTTGAGGCCGTCGTAGAAGCCCGCGGTGTTCAGCAGCACGACCGGTATCTCGGTGTGCCCGTGCTTCTTCAGCTCCAGGATCTCGGTGGCCTCGTCCAGCGTGCCCGTCCCGCCGACCATGATCACGACCGCGTCGGCCTTCTCCAGCAGCAGCCTCTTGCGTTCGGCGAGGTCCTTCGCGATCACCATCTCGTCGGCGCCCGCGCGGGCCTTGGCGGCGAGGAAGGTCACGGAGACCCCGCGCAGCCGCCCGCCGGCCTCCTGCACCCCGTCGGCGACGACCTTCATCAGCCCCACGTCGGACCCGCCCCACACGAGGGTGTGGCCCCCCTGGCCCAGCAGCTCCGCGAACTCGCGCGCGGGACGGGTGTAACGCTCGTCGAGGTCGGCGGCGGAGAGGAAGACACACATACGCATGCCGTCACCGTACGCGGGAAGAACCGGGGGCCCGCGAGCGCTTTTCCGGCATGACCTCAGGACACACGATCACCATCGAGCAGGGCACCCGGCGCGTCCGGGTCGTCCACGGGAACCACGTGCTCGCCGAGACCGACCGGGCCCTCGTGCTGCGCGAGACCGGCTGTCCGGTGCGCTACTACATCCCCGAGGCCGACGTACGCACGGACCTGCTGACCCCCTCCGACACCCACACCTACTGCCCGTTCAAGGGCACGGCGTCCTACTGGTCGCTGCCGGACGCGCCCGATCTGGTGTGGGCCTACCCCGACCCCAAGCCCGATGTCGCCGCGATCAGGAACCACCTCTGCTTCTACGAAGTGGAAGTGTCGTAGGCCGATGACCGCCGCGCGGTGCGGCAGTCTGGTCTGACATGGACAAGAAGACCATTTCGCGCGACGGCACCGAACTCGCGTACGCACGCGCCGGACAGGGCCCCGCGGTCATCCTGGTGAGCGGGGCGATGTCCACGGGCGGCACCGTGGCACCCCTGAGCGGGCTCCTCGCGCACCGCTTCACCGTCCTCTGGTACGACCGCCGGGGCCGCGGCGGGAGCGGGGACACCGCGCCCTTCGCGGTGGAACGCGAGGTGGAGGACCTGGCCGCGCTGATCGAGGCGGCGGGCGGCGAGGCGTCGCTGTACGGCATCTCCTCGGGCGGCGCGCTCGTGCTGGAGGCGGCGGCCAATGGGCTGCCGGTGCGCCGGGTGGCCGTCTACGAGACGCCGTTCGCCCTCGACGAGGAGGAGGCGCGCGGCCGCGCCGAGTACAGCGAGCACCTCACCGAGGCGCTGGCGCAGGGGCGGCGCGGGGACGCCGTGGAACTGTTCCTGCGGCTGACGGGGCTGGCCGAGGAGATGATCCAGCGGGCCCGTCAGTCGCCGATGTGGGCCGGCATGGAGGCCCTCGCGCCGACCCTCGCCTACGACGACGCCGTCATGGCCGGCGGACGGCTCCCCCGCGAACGGCTGGCCTCGGTCGGTGTGCCGGTGCTCGCCGTCGCGGGCGGGGACAGCCCCCGGTGGCTGCGCGAGGCCACGCGCGCGGTGGCGGAGGCGGTGCCTCGGGGGACGTACCGGACGCTCGAAGGACAGACCCACATGGTCGATCCGAACGTGCTCGCGCCGGTGCTGGCCGAGTTCTTCGGCCAGTAGGGGTCGGCGAGCGGGTCAGGCCACCCCGGCCGTCGCCCGCACCGTGGTCGCGATCGTCGCCGAGCCCACCACGCGGGTGCCGTCGTAGAGCACGATCGCCTGGCCGGGGGCCACCCCGCGGACCGGCTCCCCGAAGGACACCCGCAGCTCGCCGTCCACCAGCTCCGCCGTCACCTCGGTCTCGCCGCCGTGGGCGCGCAGCTGGGCGGTGTAGGTGCCGGGGCCGGTGGGGGCCGCTCCGCACCAGCGCGGCTTGATCGCCGTCAGGCCGCTCACGTCCAGGGCGGCGGCCGGGCCGACCGTCACGGTGTTGTTCACCGGCGAGATGTCGAGGACGTAGCGCGGCTTGCCGTCGGCGGCCGGGGTGCCGATGCGCAGCCCCTTGCGCTGGCCGATGGTGAAGCCGTACGCGCCCTCGTGGGTGCCGATCTTCGCTCCCGACTCGTCGACGATGTCGCCCTCGGCCCTGCCGAGCCGCTGGGCCAGGAAGCCCTGGGTGTCGCCGTCGGCGATGAAGCAGATGTCGTGGGAGTCGGGCTTCTTGGCGACCGCGAGGCCCCTGCGCTCGGCCTCCGCACGGATCTCGTCCTTCGTGGTGACCGTGTCGCCGAGGGGGAACAGGGCGTGCGCCAGCTGCCGCTCGTCCAGGACGCCCAGGACGTAGGACTGGTCCTTGGCCATGTCGGAGGCGCGGTGCAGCTCGCGCGTGCCGTCCTCGTGCGTGATCACCTTGGCGTAGTGGCCGGTGCAGACCGCGTCGAAGCCGAGGGCGAGCGCCTTGTCGAGCAGGGCCGCGAACTTGATCTTCTCGTTGCAGCGCAGACAGGGGTTGGGGGTGCGGCCGGCCTCGTACTCGGCGACGAAGTCCTCGACGACGTCCTCGCGGAAGCGGTCGGCGAGGTCCCAGACGTAGAACGGGATGCCGATGACGTCGGCGGCGCGCCGGGCGTCGCGGGAGTCCTCGATGGTGCAGCAGCCCCGCGCGCCCGTGCGGAACGACTGCGGGTTCGCGGAGAGCGCGAGGTGGACGCCGGTCACGTCGTGGCCGGCTTCCGCGGCGCGGGCGGCGGCGACGGCGGAGTCGACCCCGCCGGACATGGCGGCGAGAACGCGGAGGGGGCGGGGGCGCTGCGAGGTCTCAGTCATAACCCTTCCAGGGTACGGGTCACCGGGAACCGGAGCCCGCGCGTATCCGTTGACGATCACGAAGGGCGAGAAAGGGCGGACGATGCAGGAGCGAGGGGCCGACTCCGACCGGCGGATCGGGCGGCGGGCGCTGCTGATCGGCGGGGCGGTGGCCGCCGTGGGGTCGGCGGCGCTGGCGCGTGAGGAGCTGACGCGTCTGTACTGGCGGCTGCCGGGGGTGCGCAGA
The DNA here is from genome assembly GCF_042898825.1 of Streptomyces sp. NPDC000345. NCBI lineage: Bacteria > Bacillati > Actinomycetota > Actinomycetes > Kitasatosporales > Streptomycetaceae > Streptomyces > Streptomyces sp. NPDC000345. The sequence continues at coordinate 54,585 of NZ_JBIAZE010000011.1, read as the reverse complement.
CCGCGCGTGGAGGGCGCGGTCGATTTCGGGGGCGCGCGGTGGGTGGCGGCCTCGGAGGCGAACTTCCGCTGGGCGGACCGGCCGGACGACTACGGGATCGACATGGTCGTCATCCATGTCACGCAGGGCGATCTGGCCAGCGCGGTGGAGGCGTTCGAGGACCCCGGCCACCAGGCGGCGGCGCACTACATCGTCGGCCGGGACGGCGGCGTCACCCAGATGATCCGTGAACTGGACGTGGCGTTCCACGCGGGCAACCGGGCGTACAACGAGCGGAGCGTCGGCATCGAGCACGAGGGGTTCGTGGACCGGCCGGAGGACTTCACCGACGCGATGTACGAGGCATCCGCGCGCCTGACCGCCCGGATCTGCGCGCGCTACGGCGTCCCCGTGGACCGGGACCACATCATCGGGCACGTGGAGGTGCCGGGGACGGACCACACCGATCCCGGCGAGCACTGGGACTGGGACCGGTATCTGCGGCTCGTCGAAGAGGCGCGCGCGGCATCCGCCTGACCCAGCCGCATGTGATGCAGGTCACGTGCGCCCAATATCATGAACACTTCATGAGGATCGGCCGCCCGATGTGTCCCGCGCCCCGACCATGACCTGCACCCCGCCAACTTGGCTTTTCTTCAAGGCAGTTGCCGTACACGGTGCCCGCACAGCGTCCTCGGCCCGCTCCTAATTTCGGCTCAGTCTTCACATAGGCCTTAGCTCGAAGCTCCACGCCCATGACCCACACCACGGATCCCGCCTCCGGCGCGGGACGACAGAGCAAGGGCGCCCACGCGCGCAGCGGACGCGACGGCAAGGACGAGCACGCGAAGGAGACGAGGGGCCGGGGCGGCAAGGGCCTGCACCGGCGGAAGTTCCTCGGCGGAATGGCCGGGGTCGGGCTCGGCGCCGTCGGCGCGGCGGGAGCCACCTTCTCCCTGCTGACCGGCGGCCACAACAGCAAGGCCGCCGCGGCGACGGAGGCCACCGGCACCCTCACCGTCCCCGACCTGCTGGAGGGCACCGCCTCCGACGGCACCACCACCTTCACCCTGACCGCGAAGACCGGCACCGGCGAGGTGCTCAGCGGCGTCAGCAGCACCACGGCCGGCTACAACGGGACCTTCCTCGGCCCGACCATGAAGTGGACCAAGGGCGACACGGTCCTGATGAACATCACCAACAGCCTGGGCGACGACACCACCGTGCACTTCCACGGCGCCCATGTCCCGCCCGAGATGGACGGCGGCCCGCAGAACTCCTTCGCCGACGGCGAGACCTGGTCGCCCACCTTCGAGGTCCTGGACGAGGCCAAGACCCTCTGGTACCACCCGCACGCCCTGGGCACCACGGCCGAGCAGGTCGTGCACGGCCTGGCCGGGATGATCATCGTCGAGGACGACTCGGACGCCTCGGCCGCGCTGCCGAGCGAGTACGGCGTCGACGACATCCCGATCATCCTGCAGTGTCTGGCCGTCGACAGCAGCGGCGACATCAAGTACGACGTCACCGGCTACCTCAGCTCGGGCCTCAGCTACCCGGTGCTGTGCAACGGCACCAACGTCGACTCCACCACCCTGGGCTTCACGGCCACCAAGAAGCGCACGCGCTTCCGCGTCCTGAACGCCTCCCCCGCCGACATCCTGACCATCCAGCGCGGCGACGGCGGCACGCTCACCCAGATCGCCACCGACCAGGGCTATCTCACCGAGGCCACCGAGGTGACCACGATCCGGCTGGTGGCCGGCGCCCGCGCCGAGTTCGTCCTCGACCTGGAGGACGCGGTCACGCTCCAGGCGGTCGTCACCACCGGCTGGATCCGCGGCGGAAGCGGTACGTACGACTTCCTGACCGTCACCCCGGACGCCTCGGACACGCCCGACGACCTGCCGAGCACGCTCAACACCATCACCCGGTACGACACCAGCGACTTCACCGCACGGACGATCACCCTCGGCCAGAGCGGGCAGACCATGACGATCAACGGCTCCGCGGGCACCAGCATGTCCTCGATGGCGATGATCAGCACCACGCTGGACGCCGAGGAGGTCTGGACGATCAAGAACGGCACGCAGCTGGAACACTCCTTCCACCTGCACGACGTGCCGTTCCAGCTGATCGAGATCAACGGCGAGGAGCCCACCGGCGTCGACCTCGGCTGGTTCGACACCTACGAGGTGGTCGGCGGCGGCTCCATCAAGATCGCGATGAAGTTCACCGACTTCGCCGACGACACGTACATGTACATGCTCCACTGCCATCTGCTCCAGCACGAGGACGAGGGCATGATGGCGTCCCTCATGGTGACGGAGAGCTAGGCCCTTCGGCCGGGCCTCACCGAGCAGGCTGCCGCCGGCAGTGGAAGTGCCGGCGGCAGCCCCTGGCCCCGCTTGCCCGGGCCGGGTTCATGGTGACGGCCGTGGCCGGCAGATCCCTTTGAACACGTCCGCCGAACACGTCCGCCCCCGCGACCGGCGGCGCGGTGGCGCGACGGTCGGGGTGACGGCCCTGCGCGGGCACCAGGGCCGGGGGTTACGTCAGCCCGGCCGCGCGGGCCCGCTCCACCACCGGGCCGATGACCTTGGCCAGCGCCTCGACGTCGGCCTCGGTGGAGGTGTGGCCGAGGGAGAAGCGCAGGGTGCCGCGGGCCAGGTCGGGATCGGTGCCGGTGGCGAGCAGGACATGGCTGGGCTGGGCGACACCGGCCGTGCAGGCGGAGCCGGTGGAGCACTCGATGCCCTGGGCGTCGAGGAGCAGGAGCAGCGAGTCGCCCTCGCAGCCCGGGAAGGTGAAGTGCGCGTTGGCCGGAAGGCGGCCCTCCGGTGCCGGGTCGCCGCCGAGGATCGCGTCCGGGACGGCCGTACGGACCGCGACGACCAGGGCGTCGCGCAGGGCGCCGATCTCACGGGCGAACCACTCGCGCTGCTCGGCGGCGAGCCGGCCCGCGACCGCGAAGGAGGCGATCGCGGGCACGTCGAGGGTCCCGGAGCGCACATGGCGTTCCTGGCCGCCGCCGTGCAGGACGGGGACGGGGGTGTGCTCGCGGCCGAGGAGGAGGGCGCCGATGCCGTAGGGGCCGCCGATCTTGTGGCCGGACACGGTCATCGCGGCGAGGCCGGAGGCGGCGAAGTCGACGGGGACCTGGCCGAAGGCCTGAACGGCGTCCGCATGCAGGGGGACGCCGAACTCGGTGGCGACGTCGGCGAGTTCACGGACCGGCATGACCGTGCCGATCTCGTTGTTCGCCCACATGACGGTGGCGAGGGCGACGTCGCCGGGGTCGCGGGCGATGGCCTCGCGGAGATCGTCGGGGCGGACGCGTCCGTAGGCGTCGACCGGGAGGTACTCGATCCGGGCGCCCTCGTGCTCGCCCAGCCAGTGCACGGCGTCGAGGACCGCGTGGTGCTCGACGGGGCTGGCCAGCACCCGGGTGCGGGCCGGGTCGGCGTCGCGGCGGGACCAGTACAGGCCCTTGACCGCGAGATTGTCGGCCTCGGTGCCGCCGGAGGTGAACACCACCTCGCTGGGGCGGGCGCCGAGCGCCTCCGCGAGCGTCTCGCGGGCCTCCTCGACCGTCCGCCTCGCACGGCGGCCGGACGCATGGAGGGAGGAGGCGTTGCCGGTGATGCCCAGGTGCGCGTTGAGTGCCTCGACTGCCTCCGGGAGCATCGGGGTGGTCGCGGCGTGGTCGAGGTATGCCATGGTGGGCACGATTCTACGGGGCGCCCTTCAGGAGCCTCGTGCCACGGTCGGCCTGGGCAGCGGCCGGGGGTCGCACCCTGCCGGGGCCGCGACCGCGGCGGGTCCGCCTCGGACCCGGCGTCGCGGGCTCAGAAGCTCCACGACACCGACGAGTCCGCCTGCATGAAGGCCAGGAGGACCACCAGGTCGGCGACGCCCAGGGTGAGGCCGAGCCAGGCGCGCCCACGGCGGGAGGTGCCGCGGATCAGGGCCACCGAGGCCAGCACGATGGCGGTCGGGCCGAGGAAGAGGTTGAGGACCAGAAGGCCCAGGAGGCCGAGGACGAACGACGCGACGGCCATCCCGTCGGTGTCGCGCAGTCCGGTGCGGCGGGGGGCACGGTCGGTTGCCGGTGCGGTGAGTTGCATGATCGTTCAGCTCCTGTCGGACGGTGGCCGGTCAGTGGGTCGAGGTGTGACCGCGGCGGGCGTGACGCTCCCGGAGCGCGAAGATTCCGAGCCAGACGGCGATCACTGCGGCGGCGACGAGCGTGAAGCTGAGCGGCGCGTGGGCCACCGTGCCCAGGACGACGCCGAGCAGCAGCAGTGCGGCGACGAGGAACAGCATGGGATCGGATCCCCCTCCGTTACGATTGGGTGAACAGTTGTAGTAACACTTGTTCACTGAGTTCCCAGTCTAGCGCTCCCCATGACTTTCCAATTCCGGAGAACAGTTGTTAACTGGATGACATGAGTCACACCCTCGGTATCCGGCAGGCCCAGAAGCAGAAGACCCGGCAGGCGCTCCTGGACGCCGCGTTGGGGCTGCTGGAGGAGCAGAGCCTGAGCAGCCTGGGCCTGCGCGAGGTCACCCGCGCCGTCGGGGTCGCCCCCACCGCCTTCTACCGCCACTTCCGCTCCACCGCGGATCTCGGCGTCGCCCTGGTCGAGGAGGCGCTGGGCAGCCTTCACCCGATGATCCAGAACACCGTGTCCGGCGCCGAGAGCAGCGACGAACGCATCACCCGTGCCGTCGAGCTGATCGCCCACCATGTGCACACCCACCCGGCGCACGTCCGCTTCATCGCCCGGGAGCGGCACGGCGGGGTCCAGCCCGTGCGGGAGGCGATCCGCAGCCAACTGGGGCGGTTCGCCGAGGAGGTGAAGGCGGAACTGGCCAAGGACCCCGAGTCGCGGGGCTGGAGCGACGAGGATCTGCTGATGCTCGCGCACCTCTTCGTGGACCAGATGCTCGTCACGGCCTCACAGTTCCTGGAGTCCCTGGAGGCCTCGGAGGAGGAGCGCGAGCGCGTCACCCAGCTGGTGACCCGTCAGATGCGGCTGATCAGCATCGGCCGCCACCACTGGCTGGACTGAGCACCGGCCCGGTACGGCAGGGGTCGCCCGGCACGCAGGGGCGGCACGCCCGTTCCCGGGTGTGCCGCCCTGCCGTACGGGCCGCCGAGCCGTCAGCCCTGCTGCTGGGACTGCCGGCCGCCGCCCTGCTGACCGCCGCCGGGGCCGCCGCAGCCGCCGCCGGGACCGCCCTGCCCGCCACCGCCGGGGCCACCGCTCGGCATGCCGGAGGGAACACCGGTCGGGGTGCCGGTCGGCTGACCGGAGGCGGCGCCGGTGGGCGCGCCCGACGGGGCGCCGCTCGGAGCGCCGCTCGGGGCGGCACCGGTCGGCATGCCGGACGGCGCCTGGCAGCTCTGGTTCTGACCGGAGGTGCCGCTGGAGGACGAGGAGTCGTCCGAGCCGCAGGCCACCAGGGCGAGGGGCGAGAGCGCCAACAGGGCCACCGCCGGGACGAGACGCACACGCTTCATGAGAGACAGCTCCAAGCACGATGAGGAAGTCCTGAGGTGCGGGCACTCAACCAACGGCGGCTGAGGCTTCCTTGAGCCCGCTCTGTCCGCCGGCTGTCAATGGGGTAAAGCGCGCCTCAAGAAACGTCCCCGACCTGCGCGTTCACGTCGGGTGAGTCCGCGGTGCGCTGGTACAGCTCCGTGACAGAGGCGGCCGCCACGCGCAGTTCCTCACGCACTTCCGGCGGTGAGAGGACCTCCACCTGGTCGGAGTAGGCGAGGAGTTGGCGGGCCTCGCGGACGGATCCGTACGACAGCCGGGCGGTCACCCAGTCGTCCGCGCCGCCCTCGCCGCTCTCGCCGCGCTCCTGGTCGTCGGGGAGTTCCACGAGGGCGGAGGCGTTCAGGCGGACGAACATGTCGAGCCGCTCGCGCCGGACCCGGACCGTGACGTCGAGTCCGCCGGGGCGCTCCTCGACACGGCGGCGCAGCAGCTCCCAGGCGTCGGCGAGTTCGACGCCCGGCCGCCGCCGTACGGGTTCGTCGAGCATCCTCGCCGAACGCACCCGGTCGGCGCGGAACAGCCGGGGTGTTCCGCGCCGGTCGGCGACGAGGTACCAGACGCCCGCCTTGGACACGAGTCCGTACGGGTCGACGGTGTAGGTGCTGGGCTCCGGGTGGCCGCTGTGCCGGTAACGCAGGCGCAGCCGCCGGTCGGCGAAGACGGCGTCCTGCAGCACGTCGAGGTCGACGGCCGACTGCGGGCCGCCCTTCCAGCGGGTGGCGTCGACCAGGATGCGGCGGCTGGTCACCTCGGCGGCGGGCCGGTGCGGGGCGGGCAGCGCGGCCATCACCTTGCGCAGCGCGGAGCCGAGGGCGGCGTCCAGGCCGAGGGCGGCGTGCGCGCCCTGGGCGGCCAGGATGAACAGGGCGCGGGACTCGTCGGCGGTGAGGCCGGTGACGTCCGTGCGGAACCCGGCGAGCAGTTCGATGCCGCCGTGCCGGCCGCGCTCGGCGTAGACGGGGACGCCGGAGGCGGACAGGGCCTCGATGTCCCGGTAGATCGTGCGCACCGACACCTCGAGGCGCTCGGCGAGTTCGGGGGCGGGGACCCGGCCACGGGTCTGCAGGAGCAGCAGGATCGACAGGAGGCGGTCGGACTTCACCGCACCAGGATCCCAAATGTTGACGGAAACTGTCAGGTTATGGGTCCAGCATCCAGGCCGTGTCCACCGACGAAAGGCCTTCAGCCATGACCATCACCGACCCCCGCCCCGTCTACACCCGCGCGACCGAGCAGGCCGCGGCGCTCATCAGGACGGTACGGCCCGACCAGCTCGCCGGTCCGACCCCCTGCACCGAGTTCGACGTACGCACGCTGCTGAGCCACATGGTCGGCGGCACCCGCCGGATCGCGATCGTCGGCGAGGGCGGTGACGGCCTCGCCGAACCGGCGTTCGCCGAAGGCGTCGAGGACGACGGCTGGGCGGAGGCCTACGACGAGGTCAGGGCCCGGGCCGTGAAGGCCTGGGAAAGCGACGCGCGCATGGCGGCGCCGGTGCGCGTCCCGTGGGGCGAGGTGCCGGGGGACGCGGCACTCTCCGGCTACGTCATGGAGATCGTGACCCACACCTGGGACCTCAACGAGTCCCTCGGCCGGCCCCTCGCCCTGGACCCGGCCCTGGCCGAGTTCGCGCTCGCCGCGGGCCACCGCAACCTCCCCGATCCCGAGCGCGACGCCCGCACCCCCTTCGACTCGGCCCGGCCGGCCCCCGAAGAAGCCGGCCCCTACGCCGAACTCGCCGCCTGGCTGGGCCGGGAACCCCTCAGCCGAGCCTGACGCGGGCCAGTTGGCGGGACTGGGCGACCAGGCGGTCGGCGCTGTCCCAGACCTCCGCGTCCTCCTCCAGGAAGCCACCCGCGAGGTTGCGGGTGGTGATGGAGACGCGGAGGGGGCCCGGGGCCGGGCGGGAGCGGACGTGGACGGTGAGTTCGACCGTGGGGACCCAGCCGCGCAGGCCGATCTCGAAGGCGGTCGGGGGCAGGGCGTCCACGGCGAGGAGGAGGGAGAGCGGGTCGTGGTCGCGGCCGTCCTTCAGGCCGAACCAGGCCCGCATCTCGCCCTTGCCGGAGGGCTGCCCGAGCGCCCAGCCCAGGGTGGAGGGGTCGAGCTTGAGCATCAGCCGGTCGGTGATCGCGGAGCTGCCGTCGACGGGGGCCGGTCCGTCCTCGGGGCCGAAGCACTGGTCGAGGGGCGGGAACGCCGGGGGCTTCGCCGCCGTGCGCACGTCGTCCGGCAGGGAGTCCAGGTCCCCGTAGGAGGCGAGGACGCGGATCCGCTCCACCTCGTTGCCCTCCTCGTCGTACTGGAGGAGCGAGGCCTGGCCGGTCGACAGGGTGCGGCCGGTGCGGACCACGTCCGTGCGCACGACGGCCGGGCCCGGCTGGGAGGCGGTGAGGTAGTGGGCCGAGATCGTGAAGGGGTCCCGGTGCGGCAGGGCGTCCCCGAGGGCGCGGCCGAGGACGGCGAGCAGATAGCCGCCGTTGACAGCGCTGATGATCGTCCAGCCGGCCGAGAGGTCGATGTCGTAGACGCCGGGGGCGCGCCGGGTGAGCGCGGTGTCGCGGTCGAACTCGCTGTCGCCGATGGTGGCCCGCTCGGCCGCCGCGGTAGCTGCTTCTGGCATGGCTGAACGGTACAACAGGCGATTACTAAGCGGTAGCTTTGTGCCGCACTCCCCCGTGCGGCACGGGCAATTTCTTGGTAAGTGTCCGCTCTCCTCCGTAAACCCCACCCGCCGGCTCGCCCTCTAGGGGGACATGAGCCTCACCGGAAGTACCTTCCTCTACACCCTCGTCGCCCTGTCCGTCGTCGCCGTCGCGCTCCCGCTCGTCCTGTGGTCGCGGATCCGGGGACCGAGGGTCCTGCGGGGCGCCGCCCGGGTACTGATGCTGATGTTCGCCCAGGGGACGGCCGTGGCCCTCGTGTTCGTCGTGGTCAACAACGCCGACAACCTCTACGACGACTGGTCCGATCTGCTCGGCACGAGCGACCACGTCCGGCAGGCCGCCGACCTGGGCGCCGACGGCACCGGCGGCCTGGCGCTGAGCGAGTTGCCGCGAGTCCGCCAGCACTTCACGCAGGCCGGCGGCGGGGTCCGCGTGACCCAGCTCAAGGGCCGTGTCTCCGGCGTCGACGCCGAGGTCTACGTCTGGCTGCCCCCGCAGTACGACGAGCCCGCGTACGCCCACCACAGGTTCCCCGTGGTCGAGCTGCTGCCGGGCTACCCCGGCTCCCCCAAGTCGTGGTTCGGGTCGCTGCACGCGCCCGCACAGCTCGCCCCGCAGATGCGCGGAGGCAGGGTGGCGCCGTTCATCCTGGTCGCACCCCGCACCACCCTGCTGCCCGGCGTGGACACCGGCTGCGCCAACGTGCCCGGCACCGTCAACGCCGACACCTGGCTGAGCGTCGACGTGCCGAAGATGGTCATGGACAACTTCCGGACCCAGCCCGCCCCCCGGGGGTGGGCGGTCGCCGGGTACTCGGCCGGGGCGCACTGCGCGGTCAAGCTGGCCGTCGCCCACCCCGACCGCTACCGGGCGGCGGTGAGCCTGTCCGGCTACAACGACCCGCGAGGTGAACGGGACTCCCTGGCCGCCCAGGACCCCGCCCTGCGCCGCGCCACCGATCCGTATCTGATGCTCGCCCGCGCCACCGTGCCGCCCCCCGTGGCGCTCTACCTCTCCGGGCAGCCGCACGACGGCTACGAGGCGGCGCTGGCCCTGCAGCGGGAGGCGAAGGCGCCGACCGCCGTGCACGTGGTGTACGTCCCGAAGAGCGCGGGCGGCCACACCATGGCGCTGTGGCGGCCGCAGGTGGTGCCGGCGTTCCGCTGGCTGACGACCCAGATGGACCAGCACCGGATCGCCCCGGGGGCGGCTACTCCTCGCGCACCGTCGACCGCCGGTTCCAGGCGCGAGGCGCTCGCCAGTGGAACCGCATCGCGAGCAGCCGCAGGACGAAAGCGGTAGCCGCCGCGAAACCGCTGGCCAGCGGGGTGAGGACGGCGTAGCGGATGCAGAGCGCCACCATCGTCGCGCCGACCATCGCCGGGACCGCGTACAGGTCGCGGTCCCAGCGCAGCAGCGACGGCACCTCGTTGGCCAGCACGTCCCGCAGCACACCCCCGCCGACGGCGGTGGCGAGGCCGAGGGCCGCCGACGCGGTCAGGCCCAGGCCGTAGTCGTACGCCTTCGTCGTGCCCGTGACGCAGAACAGGCCGAGGCCCGCCGCGTCGAAGACGTTCACGGCCGCCTGGATCCGCTCCACCTGGGGGTGGAGGAAGATCACCAGCAGGGCGGCCAGCAGCGGGGTGAGGAAGTACCCCAGGTCGGTGAAGGCGGCCGGGGGCACGGCCCCGATGACCAGGTCCCGGAACAGCCCTCCGCCCAGCGCGGTGACCTCGGCGAGCACGGCGATGCCGAACACGTCGAAGTTCTTGCGGACGGCCAGCAGCGCGCCGGAGATGGCGAACACGAAGATGCCGATCAGGTCGAGCGTGTGCTGGACGGAGGGACTGAAGATTTGCTGGAGCACCCTTACATTGTCACCCAAAGACCGGCGTGGACCTTACAAAGCCAGGCTGGACAGCTCTACAGCGAGGGTTTTCCTGTGGTGAAGAGCCAGGTCTGGAACAGGTCGTCGAGCTGTCGTCCGGAGATCCTCTCGGCGAGGCGGACGAAGTCGTCGGTGTCCGCGTTGCCGTAGCGGTGCAGTTTCGTCCAGGCGGGGAGCAGCCTGAAGAAGGCCGCGTCGCCGATGCGCTCGCGCAGGACCTGGAGGGTCATCGCGCCGCGCTGGTAGACGGCGGAGGCGAACATGGTGTCGCGCTGCGGGTCGCCGACGGTGATCTGCCAGAAGGCGGAGTCGGCGGGGCGGGCGTTGTAGCCGGCCAGGAAGGAGTCGTGCGCCGAGCGGGTGCCCTGGTGCTCGGCCCACAGCCACTGGGCGTAGGTGGCGAAGCCCTCGTTCAGCCAGATGTCCTTCCAGTGCGCCACCGAGACCGAGTCGCCGAACCACTGGTGGGCCAGCTCGTGCACGATCGTGGACTCGCTGCGCACGGCCGAGTACACCGGCTTGGACTGCACCTCCAGCGAGAACCCGGCCTGCGGCATGTCGTCGACGATCGCGCCGGTCTCCTCGAACGGGTACGGGCCGAAGACCTGCGACCAGTAGTCGGTCGCCGCGGCCGTCACGCCGTACACGTCGACGTTGTTGCTGTTCGCGAGCACCGGGTCGACGGCCACGTAGATCGGGATGCCGCCGGCGGTCGTCCCGGTCCTGACGTCGAACTTCCCGATCGTGGCGGTCGCGAGGTACGTCGCCATCGGCTTCGTCTCGCGCCAGTGGGTGTACGTCGAGCCGCCCTTGTCGTACGTCGAGACCAGCCGGCCGTTGGAGACGGCGGTCAGGCCCTTCGGCGCCTTGATCCGGATGTCGTAGGCGGCCTTGTCGGAGGGGTGGTCGCTGGAGGGGAACCAGGTGGAGGCGGCGTTGGGCTCGCAGGCGACGAAGACGCCGTCGTCGGTCTTCATCCAGCCGTAGTCCGAGCCGAACACGATGGGGCCGCCGAGGGGTTCGGGGACGCCGCCGTAGGTGACGGAGACCTCGAACGCCCTTCCCTTGCGCAGCGCTTCGCGCGGGGTGATCCGGATCTCGTCGCCGTCCCGCGTGAACGGGGCGCGTCTGCCGTTCACTTCGACCCGGGTGACCTCCAGCTTCTGCAGGTCCAGATCGAAGGACGAGAGGGTCCGGGTGGCGCGTGCGGTGATCGTCGTACGGCCGTCGAGGCGGTCGGTGTCGGGGTCGTAGGCGAGGGCGAGGTCGTAGTGACGGGCGTCGAAGCCGCCGTTGCCGAGCTGCGGGAAGTAGCTGTCACCGATGCCGGCGGCGCCGGGGGTGGGGGCGGAGGAGGCCGCGATGACGAGGAAAGAGGCCGCCGCGGTCGCGAGGGCCCCTGAACGTGCCGAACGGGAGAGTGCCATGAGCCGTCCCTTTCGAGCGTGTGCCGATAAGTCGGACACGGACGACTCTGACCTCTCCCGTTCGGGCATGTGCATGACTTTGCCAACTCGTCATGCGCTACTTGTCGGTTGACTCCTGGCCCTCGGTCTTCGTGACCTCGGCGGTCTCCGTCGGCCCGGCCGCCTCCTCGGCGGACCCGGACTCCGCGACCTCCGCCGCCACCGCCGCCGACGTCTCCGCCGACTCCGCGAGGACCTCGTCCGCGACCAACTCCGCCGCCTCCTTGGCGACGGTCAGCAGGACGGTGTCCTGCGGAGCCTGGTCCGCGAAGCTCTCCGGGTGGTGGCAGGCGACCTGCTGGCCCGGCCGCAGCTCCACGAGCTTCGGCTCGGTCGTCCTGCAGATCTCCGTCGCCTTCCAGCACCGGGTGTGGAAGCGGCAGCCGCTCGGCGGCGAGATCGGCGAGGGCACGTCGCCCTTGAGCAGGATCCGCTCGCTCTTGGCGTTCCTGCGCCTCGGGTCCGGGATCGGCACCGCCGACATCAGCGCCTTGGTGTACGGGTGCATCGGCGTCCTGTAGAGCAGGTCGCGGTCGGCCAGCTCCACGATCTTGCCGAGGTACATCACCGCGATCCGGTCCGAGACGTGCCGGACGACCGACAGGTCGTGCGCGATGATCACGTACGTCAGGCCGAGCTCCTCCTGGAGGTCGTCGAGGAGGTTCACCACCTGGGCCTGGATCGACACGTCCAGCGCGGAGACCGGCTCGTCCGCCACGACCAGCTTGGGGTTCAGCGCGAGCGCGCGGGCGATGCCGATGCGCTGGCGCTGACCGCCGGAGAACTCGTGCGGGTAGCGGTTGTAGTGCTCGGGGTTGAGGCCCACCACCGACAGCAGCCGCTGCACTTCCTTCTTGATGCCGCCCTCGGGCGTCACGCCCTGCAGCTTGAAGGGAGCGCCGATGATCGTGCCGATGGTGTGCCGCGGGTTCAGCGAGGAGTACGGGTCCTGGAAGATCATCTGCACATCGCGGCGCAGCGGACGCATACCGCCCACCCCGAGGTGCGTGATGTCCTTGCCCTCGAACTCGACCTTGCCGCCGGTCGGTTCGAGCAGACGCGTGATCAGTCGGCCCATCGTCGACTTGCCGCAGCCGGACTCGCCCACGACGCCGAGCGTTTCGCCGGAGCGGACCTCGAAGTCCAGGCCGTCGACCGCGTGCACCGCCCCGACCTGCCGCTGGAGCAGGCCCTTCTTGATCGGGAAGTGCTTCTGGAGCCCGGTGACCTTCAGCAGCACCTCGCCGTCGGCACGGCGGCCGGCCGGGCCCTCGCTCTGCGCGGGAATCGTCACCGCTTTCTCGTCACTCACAGCTTCGGCGCAATCTCTTCGGTCCAGATACGCTCCCGCTGCTCCTTGCTCAGGTGGCAGGCCGCCCAGTGCCGGCTGCCGACCTCGGCGAGCTCGGGGCGGACGGTGCGGGTGACGTTGTCCTTCGGGAGGTCCGCGTACGGGCAGCGCGGGTTGAAGGCACAGCCGGACGGGACGTTGATCAGGGAGGGCGGAGAGCCCTTGACCGGGATCAGGCGGTCCTGCTGCTCGCGGTCCAGCCGCGGCATCGAGCCGAGCAGACCCCAGGTGTAGGGGTGGCGGGGCTCGTAGAACACCTTGTCGGCCGGACCCCGCTCGACGCAGCGGCCGCCGTACATCACCAGGATGTCGTCGGCCAGTTCGGCCACCACACCCAGGTCGTGGGTGATGATGATGATCGCCGAGCCGAACTCCTTCTGCAGATCCCGGAGCAGGTCGAGGATCTGCGCCTGGACGGTCACGTCCAGGGCGGTCGTCGGCTCGTCCGCGATGAGCAGCTCGGGGTTGTTCACCAGCGACATCGCGATCATCGCGCGCTGGCGCATACCGCCGGAGAACTCGTGCGGGTAGTTGTCGACCCGCTTGTCCGGCTGCGGGATGCCCACCCGGTCGAGCATCTCGACCGCGCGCCGCTTCGCGGTCTTTCTGTCGACGTCGTGGTGGATCCGGTAGGCCTCCACGATCTGCTGGCCGATCGTGTAGTACGGGTGCAGCGCCGACAGCGGATCCTGGAAGATCATCGCCATCTCGCGGCCGCGCAGCTTGCGCACGTGATCCGGGTCGGCCGAGAGCAGCTCGGTGCCGTTCAGCCAGATCTCGCCGGAGATCTGCGCCTTGCGCTTGCCGTACTGGCCGGCCGTGTGCAGGCCCATGATGCCGAGCGAGGTCACCGACTTGCCGGAACCGGACTCGCCGACGATGCCGAGGGTCTTCCCCTTCTCCAGCTGGAAGCTGAGCCCGTCGACGGACTTGACCAGGCCGTCGTCGGTGGGGAAGTGCACCTTGAGGTCGCGCACTTCGAGGAAGGCGCTCGGCGCGGGCGAAGCGGGGGTGGGCTCGCCCACGGCCGCTCCGCTCTTGCTGAGGTCGGTCATGCGAGCCTCACTCGGGGGTCGATCACGGCGTACAGGATGTCCACCACGAGGTTGGCGACGAGCACCGCGAGAGAAGTGATCAGGGTGACGCCCAGGATGATGGGCAGGTCCTGGTTCTTGATGGCGTTGAGCACGGCCTGGCCGAGGCCGGGCAGGTTGAACGCCGTCTCGGTCAGGATCGCGCCGCCGATGAGGGCACCGAGGTCCATGCCGAGCATGGTCAGCAGGGGCGTCATCGTGGAGCGCATGGCGTGCTTGCCGATGACGGTCCGCTCCGTGAGGCCCTTGGCGCGGGCGGTGCGGATGTAGTCCTCGCCGAGGATCTCCAGCATGGTGGCGCGGGTGATCCGCGCGTACATCGCGGCGTACAGGAAGGCCAGGGTGACCCACGGCAGGATCATGCCGCCGAACCAGCCGGAGAGGCTCTCGTCCAGGGGGACGAACTGTCCGTCGAACAGGTCCAGTCCGTAGACGAAGATCGACAGCGCGACCATGCCGGTGAAGTAGATCGGGAGGGAGACACCCGAGAGCGCGATGACCATCGCGCCGCGGTCCCACAGGCTGCCCCGCTTGAGCGCGGAGAGCACACCGGCCGACACACCCATGAGCAGCCACAGCACGGCGGCACCGAGCGCGAGCGCCAGGGTCACCGGGAAGCGGTCGGTCAGCACCGGCCAGACGGCCTGCTCACTGCGGAAGGAGTAGCCGAAGCAGGGCGCGGCGCAGTGGATGGTGTCGCCGCCGCCCGTGTAGGTGCGGCCGGCGAAGATGCCCTTGAAGAACTCCCAGACCTGGGCGTAGATCGGGTCGCCCAGGCCCAGCTTCTCGCGCACACCCTCGACGGCGGCAGGGTCGGCCTGCTTGCCCACGAAGCTCAGGGCGATGTCGACGCCCGCCCACTTGGGGATGAGGAAGAAGATGCCGAAGACCACCATGACGATGACCACGAGCATCACTGCGGCGGCGAACAACCGCCTGATGAGGTAAGCGAGCACAGCTCTCGGCCCGCCGCGGACCGCGGGCCACCGATGGGGTCCCTCCCACGCCTTGTGGGCGGTGGGGGACGTCCGGTGGCCCGCGATCACGCCGCGACGGCCTTCACCTGCCTTTCGTGCCGTTCGGCGGGTGTGCCGCGACTACTTCTTCGGGTTCTTCAGACCGAGGTTGACGAAGTCGTACTGACCGCTGTAGCCGTCGGTCGTGTAGACGTTCGCCAGGTTGTCCGAGCGCCAGTTGATGAACCGCTCGAAGACGAAGGGCAGGTAGTACGCGCCCTCCATCACCTTGTGGTTGATCTCCGTGGAGATCTTGGTCTTGCCGGCGTCGTCCAGCGTGGTGACGTACGAGGCGAACAGACCGTCGATGGTCTTGTCCTTGATGAGCGCGTAGTTGTTGTTACCGCTCTCCGAGATGTACTTGCTGCTCCACAGCGGCAGACCGAAGCCCTGCACGGACGGGAAGTCCGGACCCCAGCCCATGATGATGATGCCGTAGCCCTTCTTCTTCACGTTCGAGGGGCTGCCGATGATGCCGGCGGTCTGCGAACCGTCGTACTGGTCGATCTCGGCGGTGATGCCGATCTTCTTCAGCGACGCCTGCAGGGACTGGGCCGTGGCCACCTCGACCGGCTTGTTGTTGCGCACCGCGATGGTGGTCTTGAAGCCGTTCGGCTGACCGCAGGCCTTCAGGGCCTCCTTGGCCTTGGCCACGTTGCCGTTCTTGTTGGCGCCGGCCAGCTCGTACGGGTCGTACTTCTGACCCTCGGCACCCGGGACGGACGGGGGCAGCATGTTGGTGCCGATGTCGCCGCCGGCGACCGGGCCGCCACGGGCCGTCTGGAGCGAGACGTGGTCGGCACCGAGGATGACGGCCTTGCGGCACTCGATGTTGTCGAACGGCTTCACGCTCTGCGGGAAGACCGCGTAACGGACGTAGCCGGAGACCGGGTTGTCCAGGTTGGCCTTGTGCTGCTTCAGGGCGGTGGTGCGGCCCTGCGGCGACATGCCGGTCTGGTTGAGGTCCAGGTCCAGGTCACCGCTGATCAGACGCTGGTCCAGCTGGTTGGCGTCCGAGAAGAACTGGATC
This sequence comes from Streptomyces sp. NPDC000345, assembly GCF_042898825.1. Classification (NCBI taxonomy): domain Bacteria; kingdom Bacillati; phylum Actinomycetota; class Actinomycetes; order Kitasatosporales; family Streptomycetaceae; genus Streptomyces; species Streptomyces sp. NPDC000345. The sequence goes on along the minus strand of NZ_JBIAZE010000011.1, from coordinate 38,525 downwards.
GTGATCTTGTCCGGGTAGGCCTTGCGGATCGGGTCCGAAGCCTGCGACCACTTGTCGTTGCGGACCAGGGTCAGGTCCTTGCCCGGGGCGTAGGACTCGAACTTGTACGGGCCGGAGGAGAACGGCTTCAGGCCGTACTTGGACTTGGTGTCCTTGTCCTGGCGGACCGGGGAGGCCGAGACGAGCGCCAGCATCTCCTCGAAGTCCGAGTTCGCCTGCGGCAGCTTGAAGACGATGGTCTTCTCGTCCGGCGTCTCGATGGCCTTCAGGCCGAGCTTGTCCTTGGAGGGGTCCTTGTAGGGACCCTTGTACTCGCCCTTGGGGTCGAGGACGTCCTTCAGGTACGTCGGGCCGCCGGCCAGCACGTCCTGCGCCCACACGCGCTCGATGCCGTACTTGATGTCCTGGGAGGTGATCGGCTTGCCGTCCTCCCAGGTGATGCCGTCACGCAGGGTGTACGTGTAGGTCTTGCCGTCGTCCGTGACCTTGGCGGTCGAGGTCGCGAGGTCCGGGGTGATCTCGGCACCCGCGGCGCCCGGCTCAGCCTTGTTCGTCACGAGCTGACGGCTGTAGTAGCGGGCGAAGTTCCACATCATGCCGTAGTAGCCGCGCGTGGTGTCCCACGAGTCGGCGTCCTGGGCGGCGCCGAACTTCAGCGTGCCGCCCTTCTTGGCAAGGGAGGCCTGGGCGACCTTGTTGTTCGCGGCGTCGAAGCCGGCGGCACCGGTGCTCGAACCCTTGCCGCTGTCGTCGTCGCCTCCGCCGCCGCACGCCGCCGTGGTCAGCAGCGCGGCGACCGCGGCGGCAGCGGCAAATGCCTGCTTCCGCCGCCCTGAGGTGCGTTGGGTAGTCACGATCTCGGATCCTCCGGATTTGATGAGAGACCCCGTGTCAGTGCCACGGGACGTTTGGGGTGCGGCAGTGGTGCGGGCCGTACTGCGGCGGTTCGTCGTGCTCTGGCGGCTCAGCGGGATGCCTTCGGGTCCAGCGCGTCCCGGACGCCGTCGCCGAAGAGATTGAAGGCCAGCACGGTGATGAAGATCGCCAGGCCGGGAACCACCATGTACATGGGGTCGGACTCGTAGTAGTCGATCGCGCTGGAGAGCATCTGGCCCCAGGAGGCGGTGGGCGGCTTGACGCCGACGCCCAGGAAGCTCAGGGCGGCCTCGGTGAGGATGTTGGTGGGGATCATCATCGTCGTGTAGACGACGATGGGCGCGACGAGGTTGGGCAGCAGCTCTTTGAACAGGATGTACAGCCGTCCGGCGCCCAGGGACCGGGCCGCCTCGACGTACTCGCGTTCGCGCAGGGAGAGCGTCTGGCCGCGCACCACGCGTCCGATGTAGGGCCAGCCGAAGAATCCGATGACCAGGATCATCACGAACACCCGCACGCTGGAACCGGTCAGCCCCAGGAGGTCGTTCGGCATGACGGAGACCAGCGCGATGATGAAGAGCAGCTGGGGGAAGGCGAGCAGGCCGTCCATGACGCGGCTGATCACGGAGTCGACCCAGCCGCCGAAGAAGCCGGCGAGGACGCCGAGGACGGTGCCGAGGATCACGGCGACGACCGCCGACAGGAAGCCGACCAGCAGGGAGATGCGGGCACCGTAGAGGATGCGCGCGAAGATGTCGCGGCCGTTGACCGGCTCGACGCCCAGCAGGTGCTCGCCGCTCATGCCGCCGAGGGAACCGGTCGGGGTGCCGAACAGCGGGTCGATGAGGTTCTCGTGATACTCGTTCGGGTCCTGGCCGAGCAGGCTCGTGATGACCGGGGCGAGCAGGGCGACCACGACGAGCAGGAGCACCACGATGCCGCCGGTCAGGGCGAGCTTGTCCCGCTTCAGGCGTTCCCAGGCGATCCGTCCCAGGGAACGGCCCTGTACGGCCTTGGCGCCGGCGGTGGCGACCGCCGCTTCTTCAGCCGCGCTCGGGGCCGCTTCCGCGGTCGGCTCGTGCAATGGTGCCGTCATCTGGCAGGGACCCCTCTCAACCGGCGGTGACCGGCGCGCACTTGCCGCTTGTAGCGGCGTGTTCAGTCCGTCGTACACGGGGACGAAGTCCCCTGGACCGGGAGTCTTCAACGCTTTGGCGATCTGTAGCCAGAGTTGGCGGCGAAAGGATGCGTAAACGTGATGCGGGTAGAGGGGTTCCGTTATCCGGACGGTGGGTAACGCGGGTCGGACGGCGACTTGTTGGGGCACATCCAATGAAAACCGGACAGAACGTCGCCATCTACGCGCGGAGAACTCCCGTCGGTGGCCTGCGCGGTCACCCGGCGGCCTCCGGAATCAGAACCTGCCGGCCGGCGGATAGCCGTAACCGCCCGCCGGTGCCTGGGCGGCGGGGACGTGGGCCTCACGGTCGTAGAACGGGCGGGCGTTGGCCCGCATCCACATCACGACCGGGTCGTGGTCGTCGGTCATGGCGACCGTCGACACCGGCAGCCCGTCCGGTACGGCGCCGATCGACTGCTGCATCATGGCCCGTACGGCGTCCACGGCCGGCGGGGAGGTGTCGTACACGTCGAGCCCGACCGCCAGGTAGGGCGCGCCCAGGGCCGGCTGCACCCAGGCGCGGCGCAACGCGCGGACCGCCGGGGTGCGGTGGGCGTTCTGCGCGAGCAGGGCGTAGAACTGGGGGATCTCGATGGCCGGTTCGGACAGCCGCAGGGGTCCGGCGGGCTGCCGGTCCAGGCCGGTCGCGATGCGGCGCAGATCCAGCCAGGGGATGCCGACGCCGCCGCCGGGGGCGTGCGGGTTCAGCCAGAGGCCGTAGTGGTCGGGATAGAGCGTGCGGGCGGCGTCGACGCCGTCGACCACCTCGTACGAGCGGTTCCAGCCGCTGGCGGAGAGTTCCTGGGCGGAGGTGACGCAGGGGGCGTAGCCGTGGCCGTCCACCTCCATGTTCCCGTACTGGGCGTCCGGGGAGCCGGCCTGACCCTGCCACAGGAGCATCCAGACCTGGCCGGAGGCAGGGGTCGCGAGCGCGCGCAGGAGGGCCTCGTAGGCGTCGTAGCGCCCGGGCGTGACCTGGCGCAGCATGTGCTCGACCTGTCCGGCCGCGATGCCGCTGGCGCTCACCGTTACCGCCCCTTCATCCGTGTTGCCCCGCGTATGGGAACAGCTTATGTGGAGCCGCCGACATCGACCGCTTCGGAGCTCGGGGGTTCTTGTCCCCGGCGGGCGCGGTCCGTTCCCGCGGAGTCGCTAGCGCACCCTCGTATAGAAGGGGCGGACCGTCTCCCGCATCCACTCCCCCACCGGATCCTGGGCCACGTCCAGCAGGATCAGGTTGACCGGCCACCGCACCGGGACACGGCCCATGGCCCGGCCCAGGGCGTCCAGGGGGAGTTCGCGGACGTCGCCTTCGAGGTGGGAGAGCTCGACGCCCACGAACATGACCGGGTCGGCCGTCTCGACGGCGGCGAGGCAGCGGCGGGCCGTGAGGACCACGCCCGTCGCCTCGAACTCGGCGCAGGCGGCGGCGAAGAAGTCCACCGGGTCGTCCTGCCAGTCGGGCTCGAAGAGGCGGACGCGGCCGCCGCTCGCGGGACCGTCCAGCACGGTGCGGCCCGCGCGGCACAACTCGGCCACGGCGGGCGGGGGCAGCGGTATGCCGATCACACCGTCCGGGTTGACGAGGATGCCGACCTGCGGGGGCAGCCCGCGGGCGAACTCCACCGCCGGGGCGATGGTGTACGACATGTGGGAGCCGACGACCTGGCGGAACTGTTCCTCGGAGCTGAACACCGGCACGTACGCCTGCCCCTCCAGCTCCACCGTGGGCAGGTCGAGCGGGCCGCTGTGCGGGCCGCCGCCGTTGGGCAGGGGCACCCAGACGAAGCTGCGGCCGAGCACCTCGACGATCCGGCCGCCGGCGCCCGGCATGCCGAGGGATGCGGAGAGCACCTCCTCCAACTCGTTGCCGGGCCATCCGCCGTGCGGATGGGGGTGCGCTTGCGCCGGGAAGTCCGGGGAGACCGGGAAGTCCGCCGGGGGGAAGTCCATCTGCCTACCGCCTGCTGGGAACCACTGCTGGGGCTGAAAGGCTAGCGGGTGCCCGGGGGCTTTCCTGCGCCCTCGCGGCCCCCGTCGCCCCTGTGGGTGTCAGGTCCTGTCCCCGCCCGTGAACCCGATCCGGCTCAGGGCGTCCGCCGCGTCGCGGTCGAGCAGGACCGCCGAGCCGATGCCGGCGGGCAGCCGGCCCTTCTCCACGGCGCGGATGAGCCGGGCGGCGGCCCTGCGGTGCCGCAGGAACGCGTACCGCGAGACGCCCCGGCCGCGTTCGCGCTGGCCCTCGATCGCCCTGTCCGGGGTGACGTCCAGGAGGAGCAGGTGCAGGGTGCCGCCGCGGCGGCGGGCCTCGCGGGCCAGCCAGTCGCGCACCCAGGACTGCGTACCGCAGTCGTGCACGACGACGCCCTCGCCGGTGCGCAGGGCGCGGCGCAGTCCGGCGTAGTGGGCGAGGCGGACCAGGGGGCGGTAGACGGCGTAGGGCAGGAGGCGGGGGGTCCGGGCGTCCCAGCGGTCGCGGGAGTCCTGGGAGTCGATGCGGATGCCCCGGACGGCGCGCCGCATGAGCGTGGACTTCCCGCTGCCGGGCAGACCGGTGACCACGACCAGGTCACGGGGGCCGAACAGCAGGCCGTGCGGGCTGTGCCCGGCCCGCTCGCGCAGGTCACGGACGACGGGCACGGTCTGCGGGCCGCACGCCTGGCGGGGCCGGCCCGTCGGCTGTGCGGGCAGCGCGGGCAGCGCGAGTGCCGAGGTCGTCGCGAAGGGCGTGGTCCTCGCCGTGGTCCTGTCCACCGTGATCGTCCTCCCCTGGGGTTCGGGTAAGTCCCTCATCCCCTTCCAGCGTAAAGAGAAGGTAATGCGCGGTGTCTCGCGTTTTCGTGCGCGTACCGACACAAGCCGGTTACAGATGCGGCCTGCCACGATCGGGTGAAGGCGTGCAATGATGTCCGCGCCAACTGCATACCGGCCGTTTGAATCCGCGCGGGAGAGTCCCCAGCAGCAGTTTTCGCCGGGGCGCCGAAGGAGCAAGTCCCTCCCTTGAATCTCTCAGGCCCCGTTACCGCGCGGGCGAGGCACATCTGAAAAGCGGGCCGCCGTTCCCGGTGGCCCCACCCAAGGTGCAAGCCGTGACCTGCGCTTCCTCGAGAAGCGGACGGTCATGGCGAACCTCTCAGGTTCCGATGACAGATGGGGAGGAACGACCTCGCCTGTCATGCCCTTGGGAGACGACCGACCGATGAGCAGTACCGCACTCCGTCACACCGCGCTCGATGCCCTGCATCGTGAGCTCGGCGCGACGATGACCGACTTCGCCGGCTGGGACATGCCCCTGCGCTACGGCTCCGAGCGCGACGAGCACACCGCCGTGCGCACCCGGGCCGGCCTCTTCGACCTCTCGCACATGGGCGAGATCACCGTCACCGGCCCCGAGGCCGCCGCCCTGCTCGACTTCGCCCTGGTGGGGAACATCGGGGGCGTCGCGACCGGCCGCGCCCGCTACACCATGATCTGCCGGGCCGACGGCGGCATCCTGGACGACCTGATCGTCTACCGGCTCGGCGAGACCGAGTACATGGTCGTCGCCAACGCCTCCAACGCGCAGGTCGTGCTGGACGCCCTCGTGGAGCGCTCCGCGGGCTTCGACGCGCAGGTGCGCGACGACCGGGAGGCCTACGCGCTGCTCGCCGTCCAGGGGCCGCAGTCCCCGGGGATCGTGAAGTCCCTCACCGACGCCGACCTCGACGGCCTGAAGTACTACGCGGGCCTGCCCGGCACGGTCGCCGGGGTCCCCGCGCTGATCGCGCGTACCGGGTACACCGGCGAGGACGGCTTCGAGCTGTTCGTGAAGCCGGAGCACGCCGTCGCGCTGTGGCAGGCGCTGACCGAGGCCGGCCGGGACGCCGGGCTCGTCCCGTGCGGTCTGTCCTGCCGGGACACCCTGCGCCTGGAGGCGGGCATGCCGCTGTACGGGCACGAGCTGTCGACCTCGCTGACCCCCTTCGACGCGGGCCTCGGGCGCGTGGTGAAGTTCGAGAAGGAGGGCGACTTCGTCGGCCGCGAGGCGCTGCTGGAGGCCGCCGAGCGGGCCGCCTCGAAGCCGCCGCGCGTGCTGGTGGGCCTGGTCGCCGAGGGCCGCCGGATCCCGCGCGCCGGGTTCTCCGTGGTCGCCGGCGGCGAGGTGATCGGCGAGGTCACCTCCGGTGCCCCTTCCCCCACCCTGGGCAAGCCGATCGCGATGGCCTACGTCGACGCCGCGCACGCGGCGCCGGGGACGCCGGGCGTCGGTGTCGACATCCGGGGCAGCCACGAGCCGTACGAGGTCGTGGCACTGCCGTTCTACAAGCGCCAGAAGTAGACACTGAGACCGTCGGGCACGTGACCCTGCGCACATCCGCGCTGTTCACGCCTGCCCCGAGCAGTCCCTCATTCATCAGCACTCCCCCGCGTACAGGAGAATTCAGGCCATGAGCAACCCCCAGGAGTTCCGCTACAGCAAGGAGCACGAGTGGCTGTCGGCCGCCGCGGACGGCGTCTCGACGGTCGGCATCACGGAGCACGCGGCCAACGCGCTCGGCGACGTGGTCTTCGTCCAGCTCCCGGAGGTCGGCGCCACGGTGACCGCGGGCGAGTCCTGCGGTGAGCTGGAGTCGACGAAGTCGGTCAGCGAGCTGTACTCGCCGGTCGACGGCGAGGTCGTCGAGGTCAACCAGGACGTCGCCGACGACCCGTCGCTGGTGAACTCCGCCCCCTTCGAGGACGGGTGGCTGTTCAAGGTACGCGTCACGGGCGAGCAGGCCGAGCTGCTGTCCGCCGACGAGTACACCGCCTACACCGCCGGCTGAGGACCAGATGACTGTTCTGAACACGCCCCTGCACGAGCTCGACCCGGAGATCGCCGCCGCGGTCGACGCCGAGCTGAACCGCCAGCAGTCCACGCTCGAGATGATCGCCTCGGAGAACTTCGCTCCGCTCGCGGTCATGGAGGCACAGGGCTCGGTCCTGACCAACAAGTACGCCGAGGGCTACCCGGGCCGCCGCTACTACGGCGGCTGCGAGCACGTCGACGTCGCCGAGCAGATCGCGATCGACCGGATCAAGGAGCTGTTCGGCGCCGAGTACGCCAACGTCCAGCCGCACTCGGGCGCCTCGGCCAACCAGGCCGCGCTGTTCGCGCTGGCCCAGCCCGGCGACACCATCCTGGGCCTGGACCTGGCGCACGGCGGCCACCTCACCCACGGCATGCGGCTGAACTTCTCCGGCAAGCAGTTCGACGTGGTCGCCTACCACGTGGACGCGGAGACCGGTCTGGTCGACATGGCAGAGGTCGAGAAGCTCGCCAAGGAGCACCGCCCGAAGGTGATCATCGCGGGCTGGTCGGCGTACCCGCGGCAGCTGGACTTCGCCGAGTTCCGCCGGATCGCCGACGAGGTCGAGGCGTACCTGTGGGTCGACATGGCGCACTTCGCGGGCCTGGTCGCCGCCGGTCTCCACCCCAACCCGGTGGAGTACGCGGACGTCGTCACCTCCACCACCCACAAGACGCTGGGCGGCCCGCGCGGCGGCGTCATCCTCGCGAAGAAGGACTTCGCGAAGAAGCTGAACTCCTCGGTCTTCCCGGGCTTCCAGGGCGGTCCGCTGGAGCACGTGATCGCCGCGAAGGCGGTCTCGTTCAAGGTCGCGGCCGGCGAGGACTTCAAGGAGCGCCAGCGCCGTACGGTGGAGGGCGCGCGGATCCTCGCCGAGCGTCTGACGGCCGCCGACGCCCGCGAGGCCGGCGTGGACGTCCTGTCCGGCGGCACGGACGTCCACCTGATCCTGGTGGACCTGCGCAAGTCCGAGCTGGACGGCCGGCAGGCCGAGGACCGGCTGCACGAGGTCGGCATCACCGTCAACCGCAACGCGGTCCCGAACGACCCGCGGCCGCCGATGGTCACCTCGGGCCTGCGGATCGGCACGCCCGCCCTGGCGACCCGCGGCTTCACGGCCGAGGACTTCGCGGAGGTCGCGGACGTGATCGCGCAGGCCCTCAAGCCGTCCTACGACGCGGAGTCCCTGAAGGCGCGGGTCAAGGCCCTGGCCGACAAGCACCCGCTGTACCCCGTTCTGAACAAGTAGTTCCTTTTCGCCGGGCGCCCCGCACACTCGTACGCGTACGGGTGAACGGGGCACCCGGTGAGAACCCCGTCTGCACCACCCGACGGACAGCGTCGTCCGCCGAAACCCTAGGAGTCTCCCGTGGCCATCTCGGTCTTCGACCTGTTCTCGATCGGCATCGGCCCGTCCAGCTCCCACACGGTCGGCCCCATGCGCGCGGCCCGCATGTTCGCGCGGCGACTGCGCAACGACGGTCTGCTGGACGCCGTCGCCTCGCTCCGCTGCGAGCTGTACGGCTCGCTCGGCGCCACCGGCCACGGCCACGGCACGCCGAAGGCGGTCCTGCTGGGCCTGGAGGGCTCCTCGCCGCGCACGGTGGACGTGGAGACGGCGGACGAGCGGGTGGAGCAGATCCGGCAGACGGGCCGGCTGAACCTGCTCGGCACGCACGAGATCCCGTTCTCCTTCGACGACGACCTGGTCCTGCACCGCCGCAAGGCCCTGCCCTACCACGCGAACGGCATGACGGTCTCGGCCCACGACGCCTCGGGCGCGGAGCTGCTCACGAAGACGTACTACTCGGTCGGCGGCGGCTTCGTCGTGGACGAGGACGCGGTGGGCGCGGACCGCATCAAGCTGGACGACACGGTCCTGAAGTACCCCTTCCGCACCGGCGACGAGCTGCTGCGCCTGACCGAGGAGACCGGCCTGTCGATCTCCTCCCTGATGCTGGAGAACGAGCGGGCCTGGCGCACGGAGGAGGAGATCCGGGCGGGCCTCCTCGACATCTGGCGGGTGATGCAGGCGTGCGTCTCGCGCGGCATGTCCCGCGAGGGCATCCTGCCGGGCGGTCTGCGCGTCCGCCGCCGCGCCGCGGTCACCGCCCGCCAGCTGCGGGCGGAGGGCGACCCGCTGGCCCACTCCATGGAGTGGATCACCCTGTACGCCATGGCGGTGAACGAGGAGAACGCCGCCGGCGGCCGCGTGGTCACGGCCCCCACGAACGGCGCGGCCGGCATCATCCCGGCGGTCCTCCACTACTACGTCAACTTCGTCCCCGGCGCGGACGAGGAGGGCGTGGTGAGGTTCCTGCTGGCCGCGGGCGCGATCGGCATGCTCTTCAAGGAGAACGCCTCCATCTCCGGCGCCGAGGTCGGCTGCCAGGGCGAGGTCGGCTCGGCCTGCTCGATGGCGGCGGGGGCCCTCGCCGAGGTCATGGGCGGCTCCCCCGAGCAGGTGGAGAACGCGGCCGAGATCGGCATGGAGCACAACCTGGGGCTCACCTGCGACCCGGTCGGCGGCCTGGTCCAGATCCCCTGCATCGAACGCAACGGCATGGCCGCGGTCAAGGCGGTCACCGCCGCCCGTATGGCGATGCGCGGCGACGGCTCCCACAAGGTGTCCCTGGACAAGGTCATCAAGACCATGAAGGACACGGGCGCGGACATGAGCGTGAAGTACAAGGAGACGGCCCGGGGCGGGCTGGCGGTGAACATCATCGAGTGCTGAGGCACCGGGCGAGGACACCGAGGACACGGGGGTGCGCGGGATGAGCGGGTCGGTCAGTGCCGTCAGCAGCAGCGGCACGTACTCCTTCACCAAGCCCCCTCGCGACAGCATCACGCTGGTCGCGGGGTTCGGGGTGGAGGGGGACGTGCATGCCGGGGCGACGGTGAAGCACCGGTTCCGGATGAGGAGGGATCCGTCGCAGCCGAATCTGCGGCAGGTGCACCTCATGCACGAGGAGCTGTTCGAGGAGGTACGGGCGGCCGGGTTCGAGGTGGGCGCCGGGCAGCTCGGGGAGAACGTGACGACCCGGGGACTGGATCTGCTCGGGCTGCCGGTCGGGGCGCGGCTGCGGCTGGGGGCGGAGGCGGTGGTCGAGGTGACCGGGCTGCGCAATCCCTGCGCGCAGATCGACGCCTTCCGGAAGGGGCTGATGAAGCAGGTCGCCGGGCGGGACGCGGACGGCCGGCCGGCCTTCCGGTCCGGGATCATGAGCGTCGTCCTGAGCGGGGGTGTGGTGCGGCCCGGGGACCCGATCACCGTCGAGTTGCCGAAGGGGCCGCACCGGCCGCTGGAGATCGTCTAGCCGCGTTGCGGGCCCGGGGCGGCCGGCTCTGAACGGGTCCTCCACCGGTGTGGCGTGCGCCGAACTCGCCGTCCTGGCCGGCGCCCGGCGCGTGGAGGGCTGCCTCTTCGGCAACGGGGAGCGCACCGCCGACGTCGATCCGGTGACCCTGGCCCTCACCCTCCGCGCCCAGGGCGTCGACGGGTGCAGCGTGCACGTCGAGCGCGGGGCGCGCGCGGGCCGGGGATGACGGAGGGGGCGCCCCCCACGGGACGCCCCCCTTCGTCCTACTTGCCCAGGTAAGCCCAGAACTCGTCGAACGACAGGACCTTGTCCCCGTTCAGGTCGCGGGTCTTGATGAGGGCCTCGGCGACCGACTCGGTGACGTTCCAGTCGCCCTGCTGGGCCAGGGCGGTCTTGAACTCGGCGGCGGTGATGAAACCGTCCCCGTCCGTGTCTATGCGCTGGAACTGCTTGCGTGCTTCTTCGATGTCGGCCACCGGTCCGCCCCTTTTTGTCGCGTTTATCTGTCGTGCTGGCGTAGTGCCGCAGGTCAGATTAACGGCCCGCCCGTGCGCGGAGTGCGGCGACCACCCGGCGAAGGCCTCCGCGCGCGGGTGCGCCGGCCGCCGGTTCACGCCGTACGCCGGTCCGGTGGTGAGACGTCCGGTGCCGTCATCGATCATGTGGGTGAGTCCCGGCCGTCCGGTGGCCGGAGACTCGAGGGGCGCGAAGGGAGTACGGGTGGAGACCTTGCGGGACGTTCTCGACGCGGCCGCGCGGGGTGTCTTCCCGCTGGACGACGGCGGTACGACGGTCGTGCCGCAGATGTCCCCGCGCGACGCGGGGGTCCTCGCCTTCACCGCGCACTCGGTGGTCTTCACGGACGAGGACCCCGCGTGGGTGCACGGCGAGCTGCGCCGCGCCGGCTGCGACCCCCTGTCCGCCTCGATGAACCCGCGGTTCCTGTCGGCCCTCATGGCGCGCACGGGGCGTACCGCCGAGACGATCGACGCGATGCTGGTGGGCTCCCCGCTGCCGGGCGAGCCGTCCGTGCGGCTGCGGGAGATCGAGGACCGGAGCCATCCCCGTATCCGCTACGCCCGCCGCCGGCGCGACGAGGTTCGCGTGTGGGCGGCGGACGGCGGGGTGCTGGTGACGGGCCGCGGGATCGGCGGCCGGCTGGAGGTGTCGGTCGAGGTGGACGGGCCGGTACGGCACCGGGGGCTCGGGCGGCTGCTGGTGACCGCCGCACGACAGCTCGCCGGCGAACCGGTGTGGGCCCAGGTCGCCCCGGGGAACGCCCGCAGCATACGGGCGTTCCAGGCGGCGGGGTACGTGCCCGTGGGCGCGGAGATCCTGCTGACCGCGTCCTAGCGGAAGATGCCGGTGTGGCCGAGGGAGTAGCGGCCGGGCTGGGGGTAGACGGCGAGGCCGTGGGGGCCGCTGCCGACGGGGATGCGGGCGAGCTGCCTGCCGGTGCGGGTGTCGAGGGCGTACACCTCGGCGTCGTAGCGCCCGGACAGCCACAGGACCCTGCCGTCCGCCGAGACGCCGCCCATGTCGGGGCTGCCGCCGTCGGGCAGCCGCCACTTCCTGGTGACCTTGTTCTGCGCGAAGTCGAAGACGGAGACGGTGCCCTCGCCCCGGTTGGAGACGTACATCTCGCGGGAGTCGCGGCTGACGTACAGCCCGTGGGTGCCCTTGCCGGTGTGCAGGAACCCCGGCTTGCCGAACGTGTCGCCTTCGACGATCCACAGGCCGTCGGCCTTCATGTCGGCGATGTAGAACCGCTTGCCGTCGGGCGAGATCTTCACGTCCTGCGGCATCGCGCCGTCGTAGGGGAGCTTCTGCTGCCCGACGACCTTCATCTTCTCGGTGTCGACCTTCAGCAGTTCGCCGCTGAACTCGCAGGACACGATGAAGTACCGCCCGTCGAGGGAGAAGTCGGCGTGGTTGACGCCGTAACAGGTGACCGGCTCGGTCCTGATCCGCTTCATGGTGTGCGGGTCGCGGAAGACGAGTTCGCGGTCGAGGGAGGCCATGACGACGGCGTATCTGCCGTTGGGGGTGAAGTAGAGGTTGTACGGGTCGTGCACCTCGACGGGCTCGCCCGCCTTCCCCGTCCTGGGGTCGATGGGGGTGAGGGTGTGTCCCCGGTTGTTGTTGACCCACAGGGTCTTCAGGTCCCAGGAGGGCACGACGTGCTGCGGCTGCCGCCCCACGTGCAGGGTCTCGATCACCTCGTACGTCTTCGGGTCGATGACGGAGACGGTGTCGGACTCGGTGTTGGGGACGTAGACGCGGGACGGGAAGTCCTTGACCACCGGGGAGAGCCGGCCCGGGCGGTCGGCGGCGTAGACGTCCTTGGGGTCGAGGACGGGCGGCATGCCGGGCAGCCCGTCGACGGCCGGCTTCCTCTTCACCGGAGCGGGGACGGCGGCCTTGGTGGTGGCCCGGCCGGAGCCGTCCGGGGACGGGGGCCCGCAGGCGGCGAGGGCGGTGAGAGCGGTGAGGGCGGCACCGGTGAGCAGGGCGCGGGTGAGGAGTGTGGGATGCATCAGCTGAGCAGCTCCGTGGTGGTGACCGCGCGCAGTCGGCGGCGGGCGAGTTCGTCCAGTACGGCGGGGAGCGCGGCGAGCGTGTCCGCGTACCCGAAGTGCAGGCTCACGACGGATCCGGCGCGGATCGTCCGCAGGACGTTGGCCGTGACGGCGGGGGCACCGGGTGAGGTGAAGTCGAGGGAGTCGACGTCGTAGGAGAGGACGTGGGGATAGCCGGCGTCACGGGCCAGCCGCTGCACGAGCGGGGAGGCGCGGGCGGTGCGGGAGGGCCGGAACCAGGTCCCGGCCGACCCGGTGAGCCGCTCGAGCCGTACGGCGCACTCGGTGATCTCGCTCCGTGCCTCCGCCTCGGACATGGCGTTGATGTCGAGGTGGCGGTGGGTGTGGTTGCCGAGGTCGTGGCCGCCGTCGAGGACGCGGCGGGCGAGGCCGGGGTGTTCGTCCAGCCAGGTCCCGACGGCGAGGACGGTGACCCGCGCCCCGTGCCGCTCGGCCTCCCCCAGGAGGGCCTCGGCGAGGGCCGGTTCCCCCTGGCCGTGGAAGGTGAGGGCGACGCGGGGCCGGTCGAGGGGGCCGTGGGTGATCTGGGCGGGCTGTCCTGGGTAGGCGCGGGCGGCCGGGACGGCGGAGGGGCTGGCGGCGGGAGGGGGCCCTGACGCGCGGCCGGCATCCCGGGGGACGGCGGTGGAGGCGGATCCGGACGAGGAGCCGGGGGACGCGCCGGACGAAGGCCCGGCGGAGGAGCCGGACGTGGAGCACGCGGCGGCGAACGCACCCCCGGCGACCAGCCCGGCACCCACCCGCAGCGCGGCACGGCGGTCGGTCGGAGTCACCCGCACCATTTAAGGGGCAAAGGGTAAGAAAAAGGGTCATTCATCCGCGTGGCGGGTGTGGACGACGTCGGGCGCCGGGTGATCCGGCACCCCCGGACCGCCCGGCGTGACACTCTGAAGCCCCATCGTGAAGGGCGGTCCCGTGCACCCACCGGCTCCCCGTGCCGCCCGCGCCACCGGGCGGTCGTTCCGGCTGAGCACCCTCCAGCGCGTGCTCCCCGTCGCCCTGGGCTTTCCGGGCGCCACGGTGGTGCTGTTCGTCTGCCGCACCGTCACCGGCGATCCGATGCGGGCGGCCGAGTGGGGGCAGTTGGCTGGCTGGTCCCTCTTCGGCGTCGCCGCCGTCGCGCTGCTCCGGCGCGACCGGGGCGCCCTGCTCACCGAGGACGCCCTGGTCGTCATGGACGGACGGCGCCGCCGCATCCCCTGGACCGGCATCAGCCGGCTGGAGGTCCGCCGCACCTTCGGCGTGAGCCAGGTGGTCGCCCACACCCGGGACGGCCGCCGTACGACGCTGCCCGCACCGATGTCCTTCCTCGACGCGCGGTTCGAGGAGAAGGCCCGGGAGCTGACGGAGTGGTGGCGGCAGAGACGGGGGCCAGGGGCCGCCGAGGACTGAGCCCGGCCCGACCGCCCTGACCGGCGGACCGCCTTCAGTGGCCGGCCGGACCTTCCTGACCGGCGGACCGCCGTCAGCGGTCCGCCACCCGCATCTCGAACCAGGTCGTCTTTCCGCGCGGCAGCAGGTCCACGCCCCACCGGTCGGAGAGCTTGTCGACGAGGAAGAGGCCGCGGCCGCTGACGTCCAGTTCCTGGACCGGCATCAGACAGGGCAGCCCGCGGGAGGGGTCGCGGACCTCGACGCGGATCCAGCCGCGGCGGCGGCGCAGCCTGAGGCCGAAGACCCGGGCACCGGTGTGCCGTACGGCGTTGCCGACGAGTTCGGAGACGAGGAGGACCGCGTCCTCCGTCATCTTGGGGCTCAGTCCCCACTGGCGCAGGACGACGACCTGGGTGAGGCGACGGGCCGTGGCGGCCGACTCGGGACGGGAGGGGAGCGGAACCTCACCCTCCGTGGGGTTGCCGAACAACTCCAGTGCCTTGAGCGCCCGTTCGTCCTCGACCGCAGGCGACCAGCGTGCCGCGGCCACACGCCCGTGCCCCCGCGGCTGTTCGAAACCCTCCAGCCCCGCCATGCCCCCATCATGGCCGCCCGGGGCGCCCTTGGGGGCCGTTCCGCCGGAATACGCCCCCCGCGCGACCCCCTTCGGCAGGATGCTTCCGGCATGTGCCAGAGGCATTCCGGTGCCCCTCAAAGCCGCTCCGACCTGCGACGACGGCCACCTTCAGGGTATTCGCCGGGCTCCCTCGACAAGGCGGGCTTAAGGCTGCCTTAAGGTCCCCATAAACCGCCCCATCGAGGGACCGCCGATGAGACATCCCGTCAACTGCAAGTGGTTACGGCCATATTCAAAGAGACATGCGTCACAGCATCAAGGAGAGATGTCTCACAGGAACTTGGCCTTGCCCGGCCCTTCCTCGACGAAGCTCCGCATGCCGATCTCGCGGTCGGCGGTGGCGAACAGGCCCGCGAACCAGTTGCGTTCGACGGCGAGACCGGTGTCGATGTCCGTCTCCAGTCCGGTGTCGATCGACTCCTTGGCCGCCCGCAGCGCGATCGCCGGGCCCTGCGCCAGCTTCGCGGCCCACGCGTGCGCCTCCGTGTAGACCTCGGCCGCCGGGACCACCCGGTCCACCAGGCCCAGGGTCAGCGCCTCGTCCGCCTTGACCATCCGGCCGGTGAAGATGAGGTCCTTCGCCTTGGAGGGGCCGACCAGGCGGGACAGGCGCTGGGTGCCGCCGGCGCCGGGGATCAGGCCGAGCAGGATCTCCGGCTGGCCCAGCTTGGCGTTGTCGGCCGCGATCCGGAAGTCGGCGCACAGCGCGAGCTCGCAGCCGCCGCCCAGGGCGTACCCCGTCACGGCCGCCACGACCGGCTTCGGGATACGGGCCACCGCCGTGAAGGAGTCCTGCAGGGCGCGGGCGCGCAGGACCATCGCCGTGTGGTCCATGTCCTGCATCTCCTTGATGTCCGCGCCCGCCGCGAACACCTTCTCCCCGCCGTACAGGACGACCGCGCGGACGTCGTCCCGGCGGGTCGCCTCCTCGGCCAGTTCCTTGAGCCGGTCCTGCGTGGCGACGTCCAGGGCGTTCATGGGCGGGCGGTCGAGGCGGATCGTGCCGACGCCTTCGGCGACTTCGAGATGTACGGTCATGGGCAGCAGGTTAACGGGGACTAACGGCAACCGGCCCGGTGCGGTCGATCACACTCTGCCGGGGTCCGGGGCCGTCCTGCGGGCTGGCACCGCACGAGCACCGACGACAAGGGGCCCGGTGCCGTGGGTCACGGCGCCGGGCCCCCGCGGACGGCCTACTTCTTCCAGTCCGCCCACGGGATGTTCCAGCCGTTGAGGCCGTTGGCGGGGTCGACCGTCGGGTCGGTGGAGTTCTTGACGACCACCACGTCGCCGACCATCGAGTGGTTGAAGAACCACGCCGCCGGGACACCGCTGTCGTAGCCGCCGCGCACGTCGCGCAGGCCTATGCAGCCGTGGCTGGCGTTGTAGTTGCCGAAGGCGTCGCCGCCCCAGTAGTTGCCGTGCACGAAGGTGCCGGAGTTGGTCAGCCGCATGGCGTGCGGGACGTCCTTGATGTCGTACTCGCCGTCGTAGCCGACGGTGTCGCCGTTCATGCGGGTCACCGTGAACTTCTCACTGATGACCATCTCGCCGTTCCAGGTGGCGTAGCCGGGCTTGCCGGTGGTGACCGGCAGGGTCTTGACGACCTTGCCCTCCTGCATGACCTTCATGGTGTGCTTCTTGGCGTCCACGACGGACACCTGGTTGCGCCCGATGGTGAAGGACACCGTCTTGGACTGCTTGCCGTAGACGCCCTTGCGTCCCTCGACGCCGTCGAGGTTCAGCTTCACCGTGACCTTGGTGCCGGCCTTCCAGTACTCCTCGGGCCGGAAGTCCAGACGGTCGTTGCCGAACCAGTGGCCCGCGACGTCCACGGCCGGCTCGGTCTTGATCTGGATGGCGTTCTCGACGTCGTCCGGCTTGGTGATGCCCCGGGTGAAGCGGACCGAGAACGGCATGCCGACGCCGACGGTGGAGCCGTCCTCGGGCGTGAAGTTGCCGATGAAGGTGTTCTGCGGGCTCAGCGTGGTGAAGGAGGAGTCCTCGGCGGCCGTACGGCCCGCGGAGTCCTTGGCCACGGCGTGCACCTGGTACTTCGTCGACGCCGCGAGGTGCGTGGCGGGCGTCCAGCCGCTGCCGTCGGCCGAGATCGTGCCCTCGATCTTCGCGCCCTCGTCGTCCTCGACGGTGACCTCGGTCAGCTTGCCCTTGCTCGCGGTGACCTTCAGGACGCCGCTGGTGTCGACGTCCTTGGCCCCGGTCTTCGGGGCGATGGTCACGACCGCCTCCGACTGCTTGCTCTCCGCGGCAGCGGTGCTGCCCTGGTCGCCCTTGCCCTTGGCGTCGGCACCGGAGCCCGAGTCCCCGCCCCCGCCGCATGCGGTGACGGCGAGCAGCATCCCGCCGACGATCAGCGCCAACCGCCTGTTGCGGCCGCGTCGGCGCCCGCCAACCGACGCCCCCCGTATCGGTCGCACGTTCAAGTCTTTCTCCCCTCCCGGGCCTGGTCAGGCCCCCACCCCCGCGCGTCCCGCGCGATCATTTGCGCATATTAACCGCACGGTTTTGAGCTGCGTGTCAGGTGAATGTCACCGTTCTGTCGCAACTTGGACCATGGTCGCGCGGGGATGGTTGCACGGGGAGGAGAGGTCATTCCCGCGCGTTCCCGGCCGTCCACTCCTCCCAGCTCATGTTCCAGCCGCCGAGCCCGTTGTCGGGGGCGACCTCCTTGTCCCTGCTGTGGACGACCTCGACGACGTCCCCGACGAGCGAGCGGTCGAAGAACCAGCCCGCGGGGGTGTCCGAGCTGCCGCCCTTGGTGTCCATCAGACCCACGCACCCGTGACTGACGTTGACGTTCCCGAAGACGTCCGGCTCCGCCCAGTAGTTGCCGTGCAGGAAGGTGCCGGACTCCGTCAGACGCATGGCGTGCGGCACGTCCGGGATGTCGTACTCGCCCTTGCCGTTCTTCTTCTTGAAGCCGACCGTGGCCCCGTTCATCCGGGTCAGTTCGAGCATCTCGGTGACGACCATCTTCCCGTTGTAGGTCGTCGTCTTCGGTGCCCCGGCCGTGACGGGGACGGTGGCGATCAGCTCGTCCTCCCGCCACACCTTCATCGTGTGCCTCGCCGCGTCGACGAGGGAGACCTGGCTGCGCCCGACGGTGAAGGAGAACGTCTTGTACTGCAGCCCGTAGACCCCCGGCGCCCCTTCCACGTCCCGCAGTCGCAGCGCGACCGTGACCCTGGTGCCGGGCTTCCAGTACGCCTGGGGGCGGAAGTCGAGCCGCGAGCCGCCGAACCAGTGCGGCCTGATCTCCACGGCCGGCTCGGCGGTGACCCGGACGGCGCGCTCGACGGCCGCCCGGTTCTCGATCTCCCGGTTGAAGTCCAGGGAGACGATCATCCCGGTGCCGACGGTCGAACGGTTCTCGGGGGTGACGTACCCGATGAAGCGCTCCTCGGGGACGTACGTGGTGAAGGTGGTGTGGCGGGCCGAGCGGTCGCCGTCGCCGTCGAGGGCCACCACGTCGACCGTGTAGCGGGCGGCGAGCGCGAGCCGGCCGTCGTCCGGCCGCCAGCTGCGTCCGTCGGCGGAGATCCGGCCGGGCACCTCCGACTCCTGGGCGTCCTGCGACTTCACCACTTTCACCGACTCCAGGCGCCCGTCCGGCACCCGCACCCGCAGCCCCTCCCCCGGGCGCACGCCCTTCGCGCCGTCCCGCGGGGTCACCCGGACGGCGTCCTCGGAGGCCGCCGGTTTGTCCATCATCCGGTCGAGCCCGCTCCCGCCGTCGCCCGTGCAGCCTGCGGCCCCGGCCAGGAGTCCTGCCCATGTCACTACGGCGGCCACTGCGACCCCCGCGCGCCGTGCGCGCCCTTGTACGTGCCTCACGGCGTGCCCAACGACCGGGTGCGCCCCGGGGAAACGTGAGTGCGAGGCGCGCTCTGGGCAGAACAGGGGGAGGACGACAGCGCGGGGCGGCAGCGGCCGGGACGCCGTACTCCCGCCCCGTACGTCGTACCCACGAGCCGCGGGAGGCTGAACGGTGTCCAGCGCAGCCGAGCAGAAGGCGGTGGCGGAGGAACGCGCCACGCCGGACACCCGTGTGAACGGGGTGTCCCAGAAGGTGCCCGGCGTGCCCGTCCGCCCGGGCGCGCCCACCCCGCTCGGCGCCCGGTTCCGGGTCGGCCCGGACGGGGTCGCGGGCACGAACTTCGCCCTGTGGGCGGGCGGGGCGGAGGCGGTCGAGCTGTGCCTGTTCGACGAGGCCGGCCGGGAGACGCGCGCCGCCCTGACCGAGCTGACGCACGAGATCTGGCACGGTTTCGTGCCGGGCGTGATGCCGGGGCAGCGCTACGGCTTCCGGGTGCACGGCCGCTGGGACCCGTGGACCGGGGGCCGATGGAACCCGGCGAAGCTGCTCCTCGACCCCTACGCCCGCGCGGTCGACGGCGAGTTCGGCCTTCCGCCCGAGGTGTACGGGCACGTCCGGGACTGGCCCCAGCAGCAGGTCGCGGACACGGTGCGCGACGAACGGGACTCGGCGCCGTACGTCCCGAAGGGTGTCGTCGTCCACGACGACGCGCCCGACGACGAGTGGGCGTACGACCGCCGCCCGAAGACGCCCTGGGCGGACTCGGTCATCTACGAGCTGCACGTCAAGGGCTTCACCCGGCTGCACCCGGACATCCCGGAGGAACTGCGCGGCACCTATGCGGGACTGGCGCATCCGGCGGCGGTCGAGCACCTGGTGAAACTGGGCGTGACGGCGGTGGAACTGCTCCCGGTCCACCAGTTCGCGCACGAGGACCATCTGCTGCGCCGCGGTCTGAAGAACTACTGGGGCTACAACTCCATCGGCTATTTCGCCCCGCACGCCGCGTACGCCTCCTCCGGTACGACGGGACAGCAGGTCGGCGAGTTCAAGCGGATGGTGCGGGCGCTGCACGCGGCCGGGATCGAGGTCATCCTCGACGTGGTCTACAACCACACGGCGGAGGCGGGCGAGCTGGGCCCCACGCTGTCCCTGAAGGGCATCGACAACCGCGGCTACTACCGGCTGCAGTCGGACGCCCGCCGGTACGCGGACTACACGGGCTGCGGGAACACACTGCACGTGGTGCAGCCGCACGTCCTGCGGCTGATCACCGACTCGCTGCGCTACTGGGTGACGGAGATGGGGGTGGACGGCTTCCGCTTCGACCTGGCCGCCGCCCTGGCCCGCTCCATGCACGACGTGGACATGCTGTCGCCGTTCCTGGCGGTGATCGCGCAGGATCCGGTGCTGCGGCGGGTGAAGCTGATCGCGGAGCCGTGGGACGTGGGGTCCGGGGGGTACCAGGTCGGGGCGTTTCCGCCCCTGTGGACCGAGTGGAACGACCGCTACCGCAACGCCGTGCGCGACTTCTGGCGGCACGCGCTGCCGGACGTACGGGAGATGGGCTACCGCCTGTCGGGCTCCAGCGACCTGTACGCCTGGGGCGGCCGCCGCCCGTACGCCTCGGTCAACTTCGTCACGGCCCACGACGGCTTCACGCTCCGCGACCTCGTGTCGTACGAACGCAAGCGCAACGAGGACAACGGCGAGGGGAACCGGGACGGCACGGACGACAACCGCGCGTGGAACTGCGGGGCGGAGGGGGAGACGGACGACGAGCGGGTACGGGCGCTGCGGCGCCGCCAGTTGCGCAACCTGCTCACGACGCTGCTGCTGTCGACGGGGGTGCCGATGCTCGTCGCGGGGGACGAGCTGGGCCGCACCCAGGGAGGCAACAACAACGCGTACTGCCAGGACAACGAGATCAGCTGGCTGGACTGGAGCCTGCTGGCGGAACCGGGCTGGAAGGCCCTGTTCGACCTGACCTCCCGGCTGATCGCCCTGCGTCACCGCCACCCCGTGCTGCGCCGGCGCGCCTTCTTCTCCGGCCGGGCCCACTCGGCGGACGGGCTGCGGGACCTGGCCTGGTTCACGGCGCGGGGCGCGGAGATGACGGAGGGCGACTGGTACGCCCCCGCCGCCACCCTCGGCATGTACCTCTCCGGCCGTGACATCCCCGGCCGCGACGAACGCGGCGCCCCGATCACCGACGACAGCTTCCTCGCCGTCCTGCACGCCGGTGACCGGCCGGTGAGCTTCGTCCTGCCGGGGCCGCCGTGGGCGGAGCGCTACGAGGTGGTCGTCGACACGTCGAGGGAACAGCAGGACGAGGCCCCGGGGGTCGTCCACCGGGCGGGGGCGGCGGTCACGGTGCCGGCGCGGGCGGTGATGCTGCTGCGGGTGGCGGGGTGATCCCGGGACCGTCCGAGATTCACCCGGACGAGGGTACGGCCCGTCGAACGCGCAGGTCGTAGGACCAACGGCCGATGCGGACCGGGCCAAAACCCGTTGGGCGATGTCAGTGCCGGTCCGTAGGCTCGCCCGTGATGTCGACGACACGTGCAACCGCCAGGGACCGGTCCGCGGTGCGGACGTTGCTGCGCTTGTGGCCGTATGTGCGGCCGGTGCGGGTGCGGCTGTTCAGTGCCGCGTTCGTCGCGGTCGTCGCCTCCTGTGTGGGGCTGGTGATCCCCCTGGTCCTGAAGTGGATGGTGGACGGACCGGTCGCCGGGCGGGACCCCGCCGGCATCTGGCTGGGGGCGCTGTACCTGCTGCTGCTCGGCCTCCTGGAGGCCGGGCTGTTCGGGCTGCGGCGGTGGCTGGTGGCGCGGCCGCTCTCGCACGTGGAGGCGGAGATGCGGGCGGAGTTGTACCGGCATCTGCAGCGGCTGCCGGTGGCCTTCCACGACCGGTGGGCCTCGGGCCAGCTGCTGTCCCGGGCGACCACCGATCTGATGCTGCTGCGGATGTTCCTGGCCTTCCCGCTGACGTTCCTCCTGGTCAATGGCGTGACCATCGTTGTCGGTGTGATCATCATGCTGCTCCAGGACTGGTCCCTGGGGCTGGTGATCCTCGGGCCCGCCCTCCCGGTCATGGTGATGTGCGTGGTCTTCGAGCACCGGTACGCGGTCGTGGCGCGGCGCGCCCAGGACCAGGTCGGGGACCTGACGACGGTCGTCGAGGAGAGCGTGCTCGGGATCCGGATCATCAAGGGGTTCGGGCGGCACCGCAGCCAGGCGCGGGCCTTCCGCGAACTGTCGGCCACGCTGCGCGGGACCGAGCTGCGCAAGGCCCGGCTGCTGGCGACGATCTGGGCCGTCATCGTGACGCTGCCGGAGGTGGCGATCGGGGCGGCGCTGGTGCTGGGGACCGTACAGGTCGCGGACGGGGAACTGTCCGCGGGCACGCTGGTCGCCTTCCTGTCGACGGCCCTCGCGCTGCGGTGGCCCGTCGACTCCATCGGGTTCCTGCTCGCGATGAGCCAGGAGGCGGCGACGGCCACCGAGCGGTACTTCGAGGTGATGGACGAGGAGCCGGAGTCGGACGCGGTCACCGGGCCCCGGACCGCACAAGCGGTGGACGGCGACGGGCTGCGGTTCGACGGGGTCGTCTTCCGCTACCCCGACGCCGGTCCCGACACGCCCCCCACCCTCGACCGCGTCGACCTGCACATCCGGCCCGGGGAGTCGATGGCCCTGGTCGGCGCCACCGGCAGCGGCAAGACCACCCTGACCGCGCTCGTCCCCCGGCTGCACGAGGTGACCGCCGGGCGGATCACGCTCGACGGCGAGGACGTCACCGCGCTGTCCCGCGAGGAGCTGCGCGCGCGGGTCGCCGTCGCCTTCGAGGAGCCCACGCTCTTCTCGGCGAGCGTCGGGGAGAACGTGCTCATGGGAGCCGACGACGACGCCGGCGCGGCCGAACTGGAGCGGGCGCTCGAGGTCGCGCAGGCCGAGTTCGTGCACGCGCTGCCACAGGGCACCGCGACACAGGTGGGCGAGCAGGGGCTCAGCCTCTCCGGCGGGCAGCGGCAGCGGCTGGCGCTGGCCAGGGCCGTCGTGGGGAGACCGCGGTTCCTCGTGCTCGACGACCCGCTGTCCGCGCTGGACGTCCACACCGAGGCGGCCGTGGAGGCCGCGCTGCGCCACGTCCTCGCCGACACCACCGCGCTGATCGTGGCCCACCGTCCGTCCACGGTGCTCCTCGCCGACCGCGTCGCCCTGCTCTCCGGCGGCCGGATCACCGCCGTCGGCACCCATCAGGAACTGCTGCGCACCAACGCCGAGTACGCCCACCTCATGTCAGGAAACGGCCGCCAGGAGGACGACCGATGACCGCCCCCACGGCATCCCCCTCATCCTCTCCCCCCACCGACGCCCCACCGGAGGACCTGCCCCCGCGGGCCGCCGGCGACCCCTTCGACAAGGACGTCCTGCCCACCCCGCCGGGCGCCACGGGCACGCTGCTGCGTTCCCTGCTCGCCCCGATGAGGGCGCGCGTCGCCCTCACCACGCTTCTGCTGCTGCTCCAGCAGGCCGCCGTGCAGGCGGGCCCGCTGCTGGTGGCGTACGCCATCGACCGCGCCGTACCGGCGTTCCGGGACGGTGACGACGGGCCGCTGGTCGCGGTGGCCGTCGGCTATCTGGTGTGCGCGCTGGCCTCCGGCGGCCTGCAGTACACGTTCCTGATCGCGGCCGCCCGGGTCAACCAGGACGTGCTGCTCGATCTGCGCGGCCGTATCTTCCGGCACGCGCAGGCCCTCAGCGTCGACTTCCACGAGCGCTACACCTCGGGACGGCTCATCTCCCGCTCCACCACGGACGTGGAGTCCCTGCGCGAACTCCTCAACGAGGGTCTGCAGGAGCTGGTGACGGTCGTCCTCTCCTTCGTCTACATCTCGGCGATGCTGCTCTGGCTGGACCTGGAGCTGGGCGCGGTCGCGGTGGCGTCCTTCGTGCCGCTGTACGTCCTCGTGCGGACGTACCGGCGGCGCGCGGCGCGGGTCTACACGGCACGGTCCACCGCGATCGCCGCCGTGATCGTGAAGTTCGTGGAGACGATGAACGGCATCCGGCCGGTGCGCGCGTTCCGCCGCGAGGCCGTCAACGACGCAGACTTCCGGGTCCTCAACGGGCGGCACGAGCGGACGAACGGCGACGCCCTGCTGGAGATGGCCCGCTATGTCATCGGCTCGCGGCTCGTGGCCAACACCGCCGTCGCGCTGATCGTGCTGTGGGGCGCCTACCGGGTGGCCGACGGCTCGCTGGCGCTGGGTGTGCTGGCGGCGGCGGTGCTGTACCTGCGGCGGCTGTACGACCCGATCGACCGGCTCGGCATGTTCCTGAACTCGTACCAGTCGGCGGCGGCCTCGCTGGAGAAGATCGCGGGCCTGCTCGCGCAGACGCCGTCCGTGCCCGAGCCGTCCGTGCCCCGGGAGCTGCCGGCCCGGCGCGGCGGCCTCCCCGGCCGCGAGGTCGTGTTCGACGGGGTCTCCTTCGGCTACCGCACCGGCGGCGAGGTGCTGCCCCGCTTCGACCTGACGCTCCCCGCCGGGCAGACGGTCGCCGTGGTCGGCTCGACCGGCGCGGGCAAGTCCACGCTGGCCAAGCTGCTCGCCCGCTTCTACGACCCGTCCCGGGGGCGGGTCCTGCTCGACGGCGTCGACCTGCGCGACCTTCCGGTGCCCGAGCTGCGCCGCGGGGTGGTCATGGTCACGCAGGAGGCGTTCCTGTTCTCCGGCACGGTCGCCGAGAACATCGCCATCGGGCGGCCGGACGCGAGCCGGGAGGAGATCGAGCGGGCGGCGAAGGCGATCGGCGCGCACGAGTTCATCAGCGCCCTGCCCGACGGCTACGACACGGACGTCCGCAAGCGCGGCGGCCGGATCTCCGCAGGTCAGCGCCAACTCGTCGCGTTCGCCAGGGCGTTGCTCGCCGATCCGGCGGTGCTGATCCTGGACGAGGCGACCAGCTCGCTGGACGTCCCCGGAGAGCGGGCCGTACAGGCGGCGATGGCGACGGTGCTCAGGGGCCGTACGGCGGTGGTGATCGCGCACCGTCTGTCGACGGTGGAGATCGCCGACCGGGTGCTGGTGATGGAGCACGGACGGATCGTGGAGGACGGCACCCCGGCCGATCTCGTCGCGGGCACGGGCCGGTTCGCGGACCTGCACCGGGCCTGGCGGGACAGTCTGGCGTGACGGCGGTCGACGCGTACGAGGATCCCGGCACCCCGGACCGCCGCAGCGGCTGGGCCTACCTGGCCTGGCTGGTGCGGTGCCAGCCGGGGCGTGCGGTGGCCGGGGCGGTCCTGGCCAGCTGCTGGATGGTGCTGCTCGCGGCGGCGCCGTACCTGCTGTCGAAGGCGGTGGACGAGGGGCTGCGACCCGGCGGCTCGGCGGCGCTCGCGGGCTGGACGGCGGCCCTGCTGGTGGTCGGCGCGGGCAACGCCTGGGTGAGCATCATGCGGCACCGCACGATGACGCGGCTGCGGATGGACGCCTACTTCCGCACGGTCAAGGTGGTGGTGGGCCACGCGGTGCGGCTGGGGGACGCGCTGCCGCGCCGGGTGGGCGCCGGGGAGGTCGTCACGATCGGCGTGGGGGATGTGCACACCATCGCGAACGCGCTGACGGTGATCGGGCCCGGGGTCGGCTCGGTGGTCGTCTACGTCTTCGTGGCCGCTCTCCTGCTCTCCGTCTCGCCGCTGCTGGCGGCCGTCGTGCTGCTCGGGATGCCGTTGGTCGCGTTACTCGTCGGCCCGCTGATGACGCGGCTGCGGGGCGCCGAGGGCGAGTACCGGGAGCGGCAGGGGGTGCTCACCGCCCGGATCGGGGACCTCGCGGGCGGACTGCGGGTGCTCAACGGGCTGGGCGGCAAGGGCCTGGTCGCGGACGCGTTCCGGCGGGACTCGGGGCGGCTGCGGGAGCAGGGATACCGGGTGGGCGGGTCCGCCAGCTGGCTTCAGTCGCTCGGCGTGGGTCTGCCGAGGCTGTTCCTCGCCGTGGTGATCTGGCTGGCGGCCCGGCTCGCCGCCCAGGGGGAGCTGACCGTGGGCGAATTGGTGTCGGTGTACGGCTATGCGGCCGTGCTGGTCGGCCCGGTGGCGTTCCTCGTCGACATGGGTTACCAGTTCAGCCGTGGTGTCGTCGCCGCCGACCGGGTCGTACGGCTGCTGCGGCTGGAGCCCGATCCGGACACCGGCACGGTGGACGCGCCCGCCGGACCGGCGGTGCTGCACGACCCCGGGTCGGGCGTGCGGGTGGCGCCGGGCGGACTGACCGCGCTGGTCGGGGCGCGGCCGGCCGAGGTGACCGCCGTCGTCGACCGGCTCGGCCGGTACGGCCCGACCGAGGTCACCTGGGGCGGCGTGCGGCTCGATGCCGTGCCGCTGCCCCAGGTCAGGGCCCGGATCCTGGTCGCGGACCACGAGGCGGACCTGTTCGCCGGCCCCCTGCGTGAGGTGGTGGGCGGACGCCACGACCCCGGCCCGGAGCAGGTGCGCCGGGCGGTGCGGGCGGCTGCCGCCGACGATGTCGTGCAGGGGCTGGCGGAAGGGCTCGACGCCCCGGTGACCGCGCAGGGCCGCAGCCTTTCCGGCGGCCAGCGCCAGCGGGTCCGGCTGGTCCGGGCGCTGCTGGCGGACCCCGAGGTGCTGCTGGCCGTGGAGCCCACGTCGGCGCTCGACGCGCACACGGAGGCGGCGGTGGCCGAGCGGCTGCGGGCGGCCCGGACGGGCCGGACGACGGTCGTCACGACGACGTCCCCGCTCGTCCTCGACCATGCGGACACCGTGCTCTACCTGGTCGAGGGGAAGGTGGCGGCCACCGGCCGCCACCGGGAGCTGCTGCAACGGGAGCCGGGGTACCGGGAGCTGGTCGCGCGGGACACGGAGGAGGCGGCGCGGTGACGGGCGACGGGGGACGGCTGCCCGTCGCCGGCCCCGCCGGGGTGCGGCGGGCCGCGACCCGGCTGGTGCGGGCCGACGGATGGGCCGTGGCCGGGGTGGTGCTGCTCAATGCGGTGGCCGCCGGGGCGGGGCTGGCCGGTCCCTGGCTGCTGGGCCGGATCATCGACCAGGTGCGCGGCGGGCGCGGGGCCGGGGTGGTGGACCGGCTGGCCTTCGCGCTCGTGCTGTGTGCGCTGGCGCAGTTGCTCCTGGTCCGCTGGGCGCGGTACGCGGGGCACCGCTTCGGGGAACGGACGCTGGCCCGGGTGCGGGAGGAGTTCGTCGACCGGGCGCTGGCACTGCCCGCGTCGGTCGTGGAGCGGGCGGGCACCGGTGACCTGACCACGCGCGGCACCGCCGACGTGGCGGCGGTGGGCACGACCCTGCGGGACGCCGGGCCGGAGCTGCTGGTGTGCGGTGCGCAGGCGCTGTTCACGCTGGCCGCGGTGTTCGTGATCGACCCGCTGCTCGGCGCGGTCGGGGTGCTCGGGCTGACCCCGATCTGGTGCGCGCTGCGCTGGTATCTGCGCCGCGCCCGCTCGGGCTACCTCGCCCAGGGCGCGGCCGACTCGGAGGTCGCCGAGGTCCTGGCCTCGACCGCCGCCGGGGCCCGTACCGTCGAGGCGTTCCGGCTCCAGGAGCGGCGGACGGCGGCGAGCCGGGACGCGCTGGAGACCGCGCGGCGGGCCCGCTTCCACACCCTCCATCTGCGGAGCGTGTTCTTCCCGGTGGTCGAGACGTCGTACTCGCTGCCGGTGGCGGGCGTGCTGCTGCTCGGCGGCTGGCTGCACGGACGGGGCGCGCTGAGCCTGGGCGCGGTGGTGGCGGCCGCGCTGTATCTGCGGCAGTTCACCGAGCCGCTGGACCAGATCCTGGTACGGGTGGAGCAACTGCAGTCCAGCGGGGCGTCGTTCGCCCGGGTGGAGGGGCTGGCGGGGGCGCCCGCGACGGAGAGGGAGGGCGGCGGCCCCGCTCCGGCGGACGACCGGATCGACGTGACCGGGGTGCGGTACGCCTACGAGCGCGGCGGTGAGGTGCTGCGCGGGGTGGATCTCACCGTGCGGCCCGGGGAGCGGCTCGCGGTGGTCGGCCCGTCCGGCGCGGGCAAGACGACGCTGAGCCGGCTGCTCGCGGGTGTGGACGCGCCGAGCGCGGGCCGGGTGACGGTGGGCGGGGTGCCGGTCGCGGATCTGGCGCCGGAGACGCTGCGCCGGCAGGTGGTCCTGGTGACCCAGGAGCATCACGTGTTCATCGGCACGGTCCGCGAGAACCTGCTGATCGCCGAACCGGCCGCGACGGACGACGCGGTGTGGGCGGCGCTGGCCGCGGTCGGCGCCGACGGCTGGGTGCGGGAGCTGCCGGGCGGTCTCGACGCCGTACTGGGCGCCTCCGGTCGCCGTACGGACGGCTCGCAGGCGCAGCAGCTCGCCCTGGCCCGGGTGGTGCTGGCCGACCCGCACACACTGATCCTGGACGAGGCGACGGCCCTGCTGGACCCGACGACCGCCCGGCACACCGAGCACGCCCTGGCCGCGGTGCTGCGGGGGCGTACGGTCATCGCGATCGCGCACCGGCTGCACACCGCGCACGACGCGGACCGGGTGGCGGTGATGGAGGACGGCCGGCTCACCGAACTCGGCGCGCACGAGGAGCTGGTGGCGGCGGACGGGGCGTACGCGGCGCTGTGGCGGACATGGCACGGGGAGCCGCGGCGGGGTTAGGAAGATCCCTCTTGTCCGTATACCGAACATGAACTCCCGGACAACGGACCGTTTCCGGCCAACTTTCTGACGCGCTCCTGACAGACAGCGCAATCCACTGCCACTCTTCCCTCTGCTACTTCACAGCAACCCCACAGCTTCACCGTTCTGCGTACCGCCCTTGTCGTGCCGGACGGCTCACCCGCCGGCCGGTCTCCCCAGGCCGCGTGATCCGCGGCCGCGCAGAAGGAGTCAGTGTTGAGAAGCAGTTCCTCTCGCAGACGCACCTCCCACACCCCGTACCGCAAGGCCGCGGCCGTCGCCCTCGTCGGCGTCTCCGCGCTGATCGCCACCGCCGTGCAGTCCGGTGCCGCGACCGCCGCCCCGGAGAAGGCACCGCAGGCGTCGGGCAGGGCCAACCCGGGCGCCGAGTCGGTGCGTCTGACCCCCGCCCAGCGCGCCGCGCTGATACGCGAGGCGAACGCCGGCAAGGCGGCGACCGCCAAGGAGCTGGGCCTGGGCGCCAAGGAGGCGCTCGTCGTCCGTGACGTCGTCAAGGACGCCGACGGCACCGTCCACACCCGCTACGAGCGCACCTATGCCGGCCTGCCGGTCCTCGGCGGCGACCTGGTCGTCGAGACCGCGAAGTCCGGCGCCACCGAGGGCGTCACCAAGGCCACCCGCGCCGCCGTCAAGGTCGCCTCGCTCACGCCCGCCGTCGCCGCGGCGAAGGCGGAGAAGCAGGCGCTGACCCTGGCGAAGGCCGACGGCGCCGAGAAGGCGGCCACCAACCGCGCCCCGCGCAAGGTGGTCTGGGCGGCGAACGGCACCCCGGTGCTGGCGTACGAGACGGTCGTCGGCGGCCTCCAGGAGGACGGCACCCCGAACGAGCTGCACGTCATCACCGACGCCACCACCGGCAAGAAGCTCTACGAGTACCAGGGCATCGAGACCGGCACCGGCAACACCATGTACAGCGGCACGGTGACGCTGGGGACCACGCAGTCCGGGTCGACGTACAACCTGACCGACGGGGCACGCGGCAGCCACAAGACGTACAACCTCAACCGGGGCACCTCCGGCACCGGCACGCTCTTCTCCGGCTCCGACGACGTCTGGGGCAACGGCGCGGCGTCCAACACGGAGACCGCGGGCGCCGACGCCCACTACGGCGCGGCCCTGACCTGGGACTACTACAAGAACGTGCACGGACGCAGCGGTATCCGCGGCGACGGCGTGGGCGCGTACTCCCGGGTCCACTACGGCAACGCGTACGTCAACGCGTTCTGGTCGGACAGCTGCTTCTGCATGACGTACGGCGACGGCTCGGGCAACACCCACCCGCTGACGTCGATCGACGTGGCCGGCCACGAGATGACGCACGGCGTCACCTCCAACACCGCGGGCCTGAACTACTCCGGCGAGTCCGGCGGCCTCAACGAGGCGACCTCGGACATCTTCGGCACCTCCGTGGAGTTCTACGCGCAGAACTCCTCGGACGTCGGTGACTACCTCATCGGCGAGGAGATCGACATCAACGGCGACGGCACGCCGCTGCGGTACATGGACAAGCCGAGCAAGGACGGCGCGTCGAAGGACAGCTGGTACTCCGGTATCGGCTCGGTCGACGTGCACTACTCGTCCGGGCCGGCGAACCACTTCTTCTACCTGCTGAGCGAGGGCAGCGGCACCAAGACCATCAACGGTGTCACCTACAACTCGTCGACCGCGGACGGCCTTCCGGTCACCGGCATCGGCCGGGACAAGGCGGAGAAGATCTGGTTCCGCGCGCTGACCACGAAGTTCACCTCGACCACCAACTACGCGGCGGCGCGCACGGGCACGCTGGCGGCGGCCGGTGAGCTGTACGGCACCACCTCCGCCGAGTACAAGGCGGTGCAGGACGCGTGGGCGGGCGTCGCGGTCGGCTCGCGCTCGGACGGCGGCGGTGGCGGTGGCGGCACCTCCTTCGAGAACACCGCCGACGTATCGATTCCGGACAACGGGGCGGCGGTCACCTCGCCGATCACCGTGTCCGGCCGGACGGGCAACGCGCCCTCGAACCTCGCGGTGGCGGTCAACATCGTCCACACCTACATCGGTGACCTCCAGGTGCAGCTGATCGCCCCGGACGGCACGGCGTACACGCTGAAGGCGTACGGCACCGGTGGGAGCACGGACAACATCAACACCACGTACACGGTGAACGCCTCCTCCGAAGTCGCCAACGGAGTCTGGCAGTTGAAGGTCCAGGACAACGCGGCGGTGGACACCGGCTACATCAACAGCTGGAAGCTCACCTTCCCGTAGGCCGCACGGCCCACGCACGGCGCCGTCCCGGAGGGATCACCTCTCCGGGGCGGCGCCCCCCTTTTTTGCCGGTCGCTTACCCGCCGCCTGTTGGGCCTTTACCGAGGTCAACTCCGTTTACATTCCGGCAATGTTCACCCGACAGTCGACTTTCAGCCAACATCACTTCGGGGTCCTGACATGTACGCGACCTTGATGCCAGGCTTCCGTCCAACCGCCGCACAACTTCACCACCGCTCCGGCCGGCATCCCCACGCCGCCCGGGCACCCCCACATCCAAGGAGCTTGTGTGACCTCCCTCTACGCGCGTCACAAGCGCACCACTCTGGCCATCGCCACCGCCGTCGCGGCCGGAGCCCTGGTCACCACCGGACTGACCTCCGGTGCCGTCGCCGCCCCGACCGCCGCGGACGCCGGCGCCAAGCCCCTGGCCGTCCCGACCGCGCTGTCCACGTCCGCCCGCACCGCCCTGATCAAGGACAAGCAGGCCGACGCGACCGCGACCGCGCAGGAGATAGGTCTGGGCGCCAAGGAGAAGCTGGTCGTCCGGGACGTCGTCAAGGACGCGGACGGCACCCTCCACACGCGCTACGAGCGGACCTACGCGGGCCTGCCGGTGCTCGGCGGCGACCTCGTCGTCCACGAGTCGGCCGCGGGTGCGAACAAGGGCGTCACCAAGGCGACGAAGGCCACCATCAAGGTCGCCTCGCTCACGCCCGCCGTCACCGCCGCCAAGGCGGAGAAGCAGGCCCTGACCGTCGCCAAGGACGCCGGCTCGGCCAAGACCGAGGCCGACAACGCCCCCCGCAAGGTGATCTGGGCGGGCAACGGCAGCAAGCCGGTCCTCGCCTACGAGACGGTCGTCGGCGGCCTCCAGGAGGACGGCACCCCGAACGAGCTGCACGTCATCACCGACGCGGCCACCGGCAAGAAGCTGTACGAGTACCAGGGCATCGAGACCGGCACCGGCAAGAGCCTGTACTCCGGCACGGTGACGCTCGGCACGTACCTCTCGGGCTCGACGTACCAGCTGTACGACACCTCGCGCGGCGGCCACAAGACGTACAACAAGGCCCACGGCACGTCCTCCTCGGCCGGCACGCTGTTCACCGACGCCGACGACACGTGGGGCACCGGCGCGGCCTCCAGCTCGACCACCGACCAGACCGCGGCCGTCGACGCCGCGTACGGCGCGCAGGTCACCTGGGACTTCTACAAGAGCACCTTCGGCCGCAGCGGCATCAAGAACAACGGCGTGGCCGCGTACTCCCGCGTCCACTACGGCAACCAGTACGTCAACGCGTTCTGGGACGACAGCTGCTTCTGCATGACGTACGGCGACGGCGAGGGCAACACCAGCCCGCTCACCTCGCTGGACGTGGCCGGCCACGAGATGACCCACGGCGTCACCTCCAACACCGCGGGCCTGAACTACTCCGGCGAGTCCGGCGGCCTCAACGAGGCGACCTCCGACATCTTCGGCACCGCCGTGGAGTTCTACGCGGCCAACTCCAAGGACGTCGGCGACTACCTCATCGGCGAGAAGATCGACATCAACGGCGACGGCACCCCGCTGCGCTACATGGACCAGCCGAGCAAGGACGGCGGATCGGCCAACTACTGGTCGTCCTCGCTGAAGAACCTGGACGTGCACTACTCGTCCGGCCCGGCGAACCACTTCTTCTACCTGCTGTCCGAGGGCAGCGGCAGCAAGACCATCAACGGGGTGACCTACAACTCGCCCACCTACAACAGCTCCACCATCACCGGCATCGGCCGCGCCAAGGCCGTGCAGATCTGGTACAAGGCGCTGACCGAGTACATGACGTCGACCACCACCTACTCGGGCGCCCGCACGGCGACCCTGAGCGCGGCGTCGGCCCTGTACGGCTCCAGCAGCACCGAGTACGCGACGGTGAAGGCGGCCTGGACGGCGGTCAACGTCAGCTAGTCCTGTTTCAGGTGATGGGGCGGTACCCGGGACGAAGGCAGCCCCGGGTACCGCCCTACCCTTGTCTCCCATGCCCCCCAAGGACTTCACGTACGACGACGTCGGCGCGACCCGCGACCGCCCCGGCTTCAGCCCGCCCGGCTTCCGCTCCCTGCACGTCCGCACCCGCCTGGGCGAGGGCCACGACCTCTTCTCCCGCGCCGCGGAGGCGGTCATGACCTGGGAGATGCACCGGGCGATGGGCGTCGGCGTCGAGACCTCGGCACAGCGTGCGGCGCCCGGCGTGGACGTCACGATCACCCTGGCCGGACTGATCAAGGCCCCCTGCCGGGTGGTGTGGACGGCGGAGGAGCCGAGGCGGGCGGGCTGGGCCTACGGCACCCTTTCCGGCCATCCGGAGAGCGGCGAGGAGTCCTTCGTCGTCGACCGCACGGGCGACGGCACGGTCTGGCTGACGGTGTCGGCATTCAGCCGCGCGGCCAAGTGGTACACCCGGGCGGGCGGTCCGGCGACGCGCGGACTGCAGCAGGCGTACGCCCGCAAGTGCGGAGCCGTACTGCGCCGGCTGGCCACGGCCCCGGAGAAGTCGCCCTGAGCCACACCGCTCCCGCCTCCCCCGAAGGAGTGAACGCTGCCGGATCGGCCGGACAACGGGCCCCCGACCCCGCCTAGGTTGCGCACATGCCGACAACTCTGATGACGGACGAAGCGGGGACATGAGCGCGGACGTCCTCTTCCAGGAGCATCTGAGCGCGCTCTTCCCCGCCGCGCTCCGGGGCCAGGAGCCGGCGGGGGTCGATCTGGTGCTGCTGGACGTGTCCATCGCCGGGTGCGTGTCCGTCTGGCAGAACAACGGCGGCTCCCTCGACGCCGGGCGGCTGCGGATGCTGCGCGCGTGCCTGACGGATCTGGACCGGGCACTGCCGCTGCTCACCGACGCCGAGGGAATCCGCTACTTCGAACGACTGCGCCGCCTGGCCGTCACCGCGTCGGCCTGACGGCGGAGCCCGACCGGCGACAGGGCCTAGCGCATCAGCAGTCCCGCGCCCTCGGCCCCGTCCTCCGTGGGCGTGGTCACCAC
Organism: Streptomyces sp. NPDC000345; assembly: GCF_042898825.1. Classification (NCBI taxonomy): domain Bacteria; kingdom Bacillati; phylum Actinomycetota; class Actinomycetes; order Kitasatosporales; family Streptomycetaceae; genus Streptomyces; species Streptomyces sp. NPDC000345. The sequence goes on along the minus strand of NZ_JBIAZE010000011.1, from coordinate 4,876 downwards.
CCCCAGCTCCGCGCCGGAGGAGAGCAGCCGGTGGGCCGGGAGGATGCGGACCGTGTAGCCGAAGGGGCCCGTGCGGTCCAGGGACAGGGGACCCTCGTAGAGCCAGCGGCCCTCCAGGTCGGGGCCGGACGCCGCTTTCAGCGGGACCGCGGCCGCGTCCGTGATGCGGTCCTCCTCGTCGACGCGGCCGGAGACCGCCTGCACCTCGACGTCCTCGGGGGCCAGTTCCCCGAGGCCCACCCGCACCCGCAGGGCGAGCGTGGTGCCGAGCTCCGCCGTGGTCGTGGCGACCGACGTCTCCACGTGGTCGACCGTCACGGAGTGCCAGGCGGCCCGCACCCTCGCCTTCCAGGCGGCCAGTTCGCGGGCGGTGTCCGGGCTCATGACGCGGTGGGCCTGGGCGGCGGGGGCGTAGAGGCGGTCGACGTACTCGCGGACCATCCGGCCGGCCAGGACCTTGGGACCGAGGAGGGTGAGGGTCTGGCGGACCATCTCGATCCAGCGGTCGGGCAGGCCCGCCCGGCCGCGCTCGTAGAAGCGGGGCGTGATGCGCTGCTCCAGCAGGTCGTACAGGGCGGCCGCCTCGATGTCGTCGCGGCGGTCGGGATCGGTGCCGGCGCCGTCGGCCGTGGGGATCGCCCAGCCGAAGTCGGGCTGGAACCACTCGTCCCACCAGCCGTCCAGGACCGAGAGGTTGAGGCAGCCGTTCAGCGCCGCCTTCATGCCGGACGTGCCGCACGCCTCCAGCGGGCGCAGCGGGTTGTTCAGCCAGATGTCGCAGCCGGGGTACAGCTTCTGCGCCATCGCCATGCCGTAGTCGGGGAGGAAGACGATGCGGTGGCGCACGCGCGGGTCGTCGGCGAACCGGACCAGCTCCTGGACCAGGCGCTTGCCGCCGTCGTCCGCCGGGTGCGCCTTGCCCGCCACCACGATCTGGATCGGACGGGTCGGGTGCAGCAGCAGCTCCATCAGCCGGTCGCGGTCGCGCAGCATGAGCGTCAGCCGCTTGTACGACGGCACCCTGCGCGCGAACCCGATGGTGAGGACGTCGGGGTCCAGGACCCCGTCGATCCAGCCCAGTTCCGCCGTCCCCGCGCCCCGCTGCCGCCAGGACGCCCGCAGCCGCTCCCGCACCTCCACCACCAACTGCTCGCGCAGGACGCGTCGCAGGTCCCAGATGTCCTGGTCGGAGATGTCGGCGACGGCGTCCCAGCGGTCGCCGTCGCCCACGGCCAGCGCGTCCTCGGCGCGCTGCGGGCCCACCTGGCGGGCGCCGAGCCGCAGCACCTCGGGGGCCACCCAGGTCGGGGCGTGCACGCCGTTGGTGACGGAGGTGATGGGCACCTCGTCGGGGTCGAAGCCGGGCCAGAGGCCGGAGAACATCTCCCGGCTGACGTGACCGTGCAGCAGTGACACGCCGTTGGCCCGCTGGGCCAGGCGAAGGCCCATCACCGCCATGTTGAAGAGGTTCGGCTCGCCCCCCGGGTACGTCTCCATGCCGAGGCGCAGGATCCGGTCGACGTCCATGCGGGGGAGTTCGGCGTCCGGGCCGAAGTGGCGGGCGACGAGCTCGCGGTCGAAGCGGTCGATGCCGGCCGGGACGGGGGTGTGGGTGGTGAAGACGGTGCCCGCCCGCACCGCTTCCAGGGCCGGGTCGAAGTCCAGTCCGCCGTCGCAGAGTTCGGCGATGCGCTCCAGGCCGAGGAAGCCCGCGTGGCCCTCGTTGGTGTGGAACACCTCGGGCGGGGCGTGGCCGGTGAGGCGGCAGTACGTCCGTACCGCCCGGACACCTCCTATGCCGAGCAGCATCTCCTGGAGCAGCCGGTGCTCGCTGCCGCCGCCGTAGAGCCGGTCGGTCACCCCGCGTTCGCCGAAGTCGTTCTCCTCCACGTCCGAGTCGAGCATCAGCAGGGGGACGCGGCCGACCTGGGCCAGCCAGATCCGGGCGCGCAGCGACCTTCCGCCGGGCAGGGCGAGGGAGACCTGGGCGGGTGTGCCGTCGTCCTCCCTGAGCAGGGTCACGGGCAGTTCGTTGGGGTCGAGGACGGGATAGTGCTCCTGCTGCCAGCCGTCGCGGGAGAGGGTCTGGCGGAAGTAACCGTGGCGGTACAGGAGTCCCACACCGATCAGCGGAACGCCCAGGTCGCTGGCCGCCTTCAGATGGTCCCCGGCGAGGATGCCGAGGCCGCCCGAGTACTGGGGCAGGGCAGCCGTGATGCCGAACTCGGGCGAGAAGTAGGCGACGGCGGACGGGAGTTCGGCGGCGGCGGTCTGGTTCTGGTACCAGCGGTCGCCGGTCACGTAGTCGTGCAGGTCGTCGACGGCGGCGGTCAGCCGGCGCAGGAACCGGCGGTCCTCGGCCAGCTCGGCGAGGCGCGCCGGACGCACGCTGCCGAGCAGCCGCACCGGGTCACCGTCCGAGGCGGCCCAGCGCTCGGGATCGACGGACTGGAAGAGTTCACGGGTGTCCGCGTGCCATGACCAGCGCAGATTGCGGGCCAGGTCACTGAGCGGCCGGAGGGGTTCGGGGAGAAGGGGTCGGACGGTGAATCGACGGATCGCCTTCACATTCCACCTCGGCGTGGCGCGTTCGCTGGATGGACGTACGGCTGTGTACGTCCGGTCATCCAGAACCGTACCGGTGTTGCCCTCGCCCCCGCCGGAGGCTTCCCGAGACGGGCCGGATCACACAAACCGGCGATATGGCCGATTCACCATCCTCAGGCCACCTTGTGACACTTCACCCCGCACGAGAGGCTGCCCTGAGTCGAGGAGGGGAACGCCACACCATGGCACGGACGCGTACACGGCGTCTGCGCCGGGCGGGGGGCCTGACCACGGTCGTCACGACCATGGTCCTTTCGGCCGTCGGCACGCCCGCGCACGCCGTACCGGAGGGGAAGATACTCGGCGCCGGTCCGTCCGGCTCCGTCGGCGACAGCTACCTCGTCACGCTGAAGGGGGGAGCGCAGGGGGGCGTGCGGGCCTCGTCCGCGGCCGGGCGGCGGCTCGTCTCCTCGTACGGGGCGAGAATCAGCCACACCTACGGCACGGTTCTCAACGGCTTCGCCGTGGAGGCCGACCGCGGACAGGCCCGCCGGCTCGCGGCCGACCCCCGTGTCGCCTCGGTCGTCCAGGACACCCGGGTGTCCGCGGACGCCGCTCCGAGGCGCCCGCCGCCCTGGGGACTGGACCGCGTCGACCAGCCGGGCCTGCCGCTGGACGCCGCCTATCGCGCCCCGAAGTCCGCGGGCGCCGGGGTGACCGTGTACGTCATCGACACCGGGATCCGGATCACCCACGAGGAGTTCGGCGGGCGGGCGAGCTACGGCTGGGACTTCGTCGACGGCGACCGCACCGCCGCCGACGGCAACGGGCACGGCACCCATGTCGCCGGCGTCGTGGCGGGCGGGAACGTCGGTGTCGCCAAGAAGGCGAAGGTGGTCGCCGTACGGGTCCTCGACGACGCGGGCGCGGGCACCACCGCGCGGGTCGTCGCCGGCATCGACTGGGTCACCCGGCACGCCCGCAAGCCCGCGGTCGCCAACCTCAGCCTGGGCGGCCCGTACAACGCCCAGCTCGACGCGGCCGTCCGCGCCTCCATCAGGTCCGGCGTCACCTACGTCGTCGCCGCGGGCAACGGGGGGCGTGCCGCTGCCCTCTCGTCCCCCGCCGACGTGCGGGAAGCCCTCACGGTCGGCGCCACCGACCGCGGGGACGCACGGGCCGCCTTCTCCAACTACGGGTCGGCCGTCGACCTGTTCGCGCCGGGTGTGTCGGTCACCTCCGCCTCGTGCACGAGCGACAGCGGCCGCGCCACTTCCTCCGGTACGTCGACGGCGGCACCGCACGCGGCCGGCGCGGCCGCCCTGTATCTCGCCGATCACCCGAAAGCCACGCCCGCCCGGGTCGGGGGCGCACTGGTCGCGGGCGCGGTGAACGGCAAGGTCTCCCGTCGGGGAGCCGGTTCGCCGGACAAATTCCTTCAGGTACCGCCCTACAAGTGACGGACCATCGCGACCGGCTCCGTTCGTCCTGAACGGGGCCGGTCTTGTGCGTAGACATACGCACGAGTAGTTAACAAAGTGCCGGAATGCTCACCCGTTCAGGGTGGGAAGGCTCCCCCGGTACTCGACCCCACATCCATCCGCCCACCCTCGTTGATGCGGACAGGAGCGGTCATGCCCGCCACGCACCACTCGTCAGCACCCCCGACACCCCGTTCCGAGGCGACCGAAGCACCCGAAGCACCTCCCGAGCGTCCCGCCGACACCGGTCCCCCCGCCGCGGAGCGATCCTCCGCCGGCGCCGCCACCGCCGTCGGACGCATCCCGGTCCTCGACGTCCGACCCCTCGTCCAGCAGGGGCGCCGGCCTGCGAAGGCGGTCACCGGCGAGACGTTCGAGGTCTCGGCGACCGTGTTCCGCGAGGGACACGACGCCGTCGCAGCCAACGTCGTACTGAGGGATCCCGACGGCCGCCCCGGCCCCTGGACCCCGATGCGCGAACTCGCCCCCGGCACCGACCGCTGGGGCGCCGACGTCACCCCGGACGCGCCGGGACTGTGGACGTACGGCGTGGAGGCCTGGAGCGACCCGGTCGGCACCTGGCGCCACCACGCGCAGATCAAGATCCCGGCGGGGATGGACACCGAACTGGTCCTGGAGGAGGGCGCGCGGCTGTACGAGCGGGCGCTGGCCGGAGTGCCGAAGGGGGGTGGGAAACGAGCCGTTCTCCGTACGGCCGTCGCCGCCCTGCGGGACGAGAACCGGCCGTCGGCCGCCCGTCTGGCGGCGGCGCTGACGCCGGAGGTGGAGGCGGTCCTGGCCCGGTATCCGCTGCGGGAACTGGTCACCGCCTCCGAGCCGCTGCCGCT
>NZ_JBIAZE010000010.1:0-328444 GCF_042898825.1 Streptomyces sp. NPDC000345 | reverse complement strand
GCCCGGTTACATTCCGAACCCGGAAGCTAAGCCTTACAGCGCCGATGGTACTGCAGGGGGGACCCTGTGGGAGAGTAGGACACCGCCGAACAATCTTTGGGAAGGACCCCTGGTCACCAGCGTTCAGCTGGGACCAGGGGTCCTTTCGTTTTTAGAATGATTGCGGTACCGAAGACAGGAGTCACCGATGTCCACCAACTCTCCCGACGACCGACCGGAGCGCGACGAGCGGCGACGGGACGGTGGGGATCGCGGCGAACGTGGCGGCTACCGCGGAGATCGTGACCGTGGTGATCGTGGCGGCTTCCGCCGGGACAACGACCGCGGAGGCCAAGGCCGTCGCGACGACAGCCGGGGTGGGCATGGCCGTCGTGACGACCGTGACCGCGGTGACCGCGGTGGCTTCCGCCGTGACGACCGCCGGGACGACAACCGTGGTGGTGGATACGGCCGCCGCGACGACCGGCGCGACGACCGTCGCGAAGGCGATCGGGGCTCGCGTCCCGCGTTCCAGCGTGACGACCGCGACCGTGGGCCGCGTCGGGACGACCGGGACCGTGGATTCCGCCGCGACGACCGCGGTGACCGGCCGGCCTTCCGGCGCGATGACAACCGTGGCGGGTTCGGGGACCGGGACCGCGGTGGCGACGGGCGCCGTGACGACCGCCGTGACGACCGGCGCGGCGAAGACCGCGGAGAGCGCGGCGGCTTCCGCCGTGACGACCGTGGCGGCGACCGCGGGGACCGTGGCGGCTTCCGCCGTGACGACAGCCGGGGCGGTTTCCGCAGGGACGACCGTCGCGATGACCGTCGGGACGACCGCCGTGACGACCGAGGCGAGCGCGGAGGCCACCGCGGCGACGACCGCGGTTTCCGGCGGGATGACCGCAGGGACGACCGCGGTGACCGCGGTGGCTTCCGCCGCGACGACCGGCGCGACGATCGCGGCGACCGCGGGGGTCTCCGCAGGGACGACCGTCGCGATGACCGCCGTGACGACCGGCGCGGCGATGACCGCGGTGGCTTCCGACGCGATGACCGCCGTGACGACCGGCGGGACGACCGCCGTGACGACCGAGGCGACCGCGGAGGCTTCCGGCGCGATGACCGGCGGGACGACCGGCGGGACGACCGAGGCGACCGCGGAGGCTTCCGGCGCGATGACCGTCGGGACGAGCGCGGCGGCGACCGCGGTGGGCGTGGAGGCTTCCGGCGTGACGACCGGGGCGGGCGGCCCGGCGGTTTCCGTGGGCGGGACGACCGTCGCGACGACCGCAGGGACGACCGGCGTGGTGGCGGGCGGTTCCGTGACGAGCGGGACCGGGACCGTGAGCCGATCAAGCGGCTGCCGATCCCGGAGGACGTCACCGGCGAGGAGATCGACAAGGACGTACGGCAGGAGCTGCAGAGCCTGCCCAAGACGCTCGCCGACGACGTCGCCAGGAACCTGGTGATGGTCGCGCGGCTGATCGACGAGGACCCCGAAGGGGCCTACGGGTACAGCAGGGTGGCGCTGCGGCTCGCGTCGCGTGTCGCCGCCGTGCGCGAGGCGGCCGGGTTCGCGGCGTACGCGAACCAGAAGTACAGCGAGGCGCTCGCCGAGTTCCGGGCTGCCCGGCGGATGACCGGCTCGGTGGAGCTGTGGCCCGTCATGGCCGACTGCGAGCGGGGGCTCGGGCGGCCGGAGAAGGCGCTGGACATGGCCGGTGCCCCCGAGGTGCACAAGCTCGACAAGGCCGGCCAGGTGGAGATGCGGCTCGTCGCGGCCGGCGCCCGGCGCGACATGGGACAGCTGGACGCGGCCATCGTGACGCTGCAGAGCCCCGAGCTCGCCTCCAACTCCGTCCAGCCGTGGACCGCGCGGCTGCGCTACGCCTACGCCGACGCGCTGCTGGCCGCCGGACGTCAGGGCGAGGCGCGGGAGTGGTTCGCGAAGGCCGTCGAGGCGGACCGCGACGGCAGCACCGACGCCTCCGACCGGCTCGCCGAGATGGACGGCGTGGAGTTCGTCGACGCTCTCGACGAGAGTGAGTCCGAGGAGACGACGCCGAACGAGGACGACGACAAGGACTGAGCGCACTGAGTGAGAAGGGGCGGGTTCCGTGGGGAACCCGCCCCTTCCGCGTTTCAGACGTCCAGCGCGCGCAGGACCAGGCCGGAGGCCGGCTTGGGGCCGAAGGACGTCGACTTGCGGGGCATCGTGACGCCCTGGCGGGCGAGGTCGCGGACGACCTCCTCGCGGACCGGGTGGAGCAGGACCGCCGTGGCGCCGTTGCGTTCCGCCTTCCGCACCGTGGCCGCCGTGTCGTGGATGTACGCGATGCGGGCCGGGTCGTCCTCCGGGATGTGCCACACATGGGCGAGGAGGGTGGCGTGCAGGACCGTCGCGTCCAGGGTGCGCCAGGCCTGTGGGCGGTCCCGGGGGACCGTGCGGTCCAGGAAGGCCGGGTCCGGGCGGTCGAGGAGGTGGAAGGCGCCGTCGCCCGCGAGCAGGAAGGCGTTGCCCGCGCAGGCCGCGTCGGCCAGGGCGTCCAGCGCCTCGGGGAGGGGGACCGGAAGGTGCCGGACGCGGAACAGGTGCTCCACCGCGGTCAGGGCCCGTGCCACCGGCAGGCCGTGCAGGAGGCGGTGGATCGCTCGGACGCGCAGGGGGTAGCGGGCCGTGTCGACGAGGAGGACGAGGCCGTGGTCCCAGGGGCTGGGGGAGGGGTGCTCGGCGCGGAGCCGGCGGTAGGTGGCCCAGCGGTGGTGGCCGTCGGCGATCAGGGCCTGGTGGTGGGCGAGGTCCGCCTGGACGAGGGCCTGCTCGGCGCGGTCGGTGATCGCCCACAGGCGGTGGCGGTAGCCGTCCTCGGTGGTGGTGGCGAGGAGCGGGGGCCGTCGCGCGGTGCGGTCCACGATCTCCGCCGCCGTACCGTTGCCGCGGTAGGTGAGGAGGAGCGGTTCGAGGTTGGCGCAGGTGGCCCGCATGAGGGCCGCGCGCTCCGCCACCACGGGCGCTATGACGTCCTCGTGGGGCAGGACGACCCCCTCCGCCGGGTCGGAGACGCGCAGGGTGCCGATGAGGCCGCGCTGGAGCATGCCGTCGGCGTGACGCTGCTCGTACACGTACAGGGCGGGCTCGGGGTCGGCCGTCAGGACGCCCTCGGCCAGCCAGCGGCGCAGGGCGCCGGCGGCCTGTTCGTTGCGTGCGCTGGGGGTGGTCGCCTGGGGGAGGATCAGGCGGACGATGTTGTACGGGTCGGCGTCCTGGAGGTGGTGCAGGCCGTCGGGGCGGACGACGACGTCGTACGGCGGGGACGTGACGGCGGCGAGGCTGCCGACCCGGTCGGGGTCGTAGCGCAGGCCTCGGAACGGGGTGAGTTCCAGGCCTCGGGGCGCCGTTGCTTCCGAGTGACCTGCTGTGTTCATCCCGGCATCGTACGGGTCGCACGTGTGTCAGTGGCATGCGCGATGATCGGGGGAAAGCGGATCGAGCGAGGAGCGATGCGGAATGAGCCGGAGCGTCAGGACGAGGCCCGAGGCCAGTGGGCAGGCCCTGAGCGAGGCGTACGACACGGCGCTGCTCGATCTGGACGGGGTGGTGTACGCGGGTGGGAGCGCCATCGTGCACGCCGTCGAGTCGCTGGACACCGCCCGGGCGGGCGGGATGCGTCTGGCGTACGTCACCAACAACGCGCTGCGGACGCCGGACGCCGTGGCCGGGCACCTCACCGAGTTGGGGATTCCCACGGGGGCCGAGGACGTCATCACCTCGGCCCAGGCGGTCGCGCGGCTGATCGCCGAGCAGGTGCCGGCGGGGGCGCGGGTGCTGGTGATCGGCGGTGAGGGGCTGCGGGTCGCGCTGCGGGAGCGGGGGCTCACGCCGGTGGAGTCCGCCGACGACGATCCGGCGGCCGTGGTGCAGGGGTACGGCGGGCCGGACCTGCCGTGGGGGCGGTTCGCGGAGGCTTCGTACGCCGTGGCGCGCGGGGTGCCGTGGTTCGCGTCCAACACCGATCTGACGATTCCGAGCGGGCGGGGGATCGCGCCGGGCAACGGGGCGGCGGTGGAGGTCGTGCGGATAGCGACCGGTGCCGAGCCGCAGGTCGCGGGCAAGCCGCTGCCTCCGATGCACCGGGAGACGATCCTGCGGACGGGCGCGGAGCGGCCGTTGGTCGTCGGGGACCGGCTGGACACCGACATCGAGGGGGCGTTCAACGGGGAGGTGGACTCGCTGCTGGTCCTCACCGGGGTCACGGACGGGGCGCAGTTGCTGGCCGCGCCGCCGCAGCACCGGCCGACGTTCGTGGACGCCGACCTGCGCGGGCTGCTCACCGGGCAGCCGGAGGTGAGCGTGGCCGGGGACGGGTTCCGGTGCGGGGGCTGGACGGCGACGGCGGGTGCCGCGGGGGTCCCGTCGCACGAGCGAAGGCTGGAGCTGGACGGGGACGGCGAGGCGCTGGACGGGCTGCGGGCGCTGTGCGCGGCGGCCTGGACGGCTGCGGGGGAGGGGAGTTGTGAGCTGGACGCGGCGAAGGCGCTGGTGCGGCTGGGGCTGTGAGTCCGTCACCAGGGATCGAGGCGGCTTGGGAGGGTAGGCTAACCTAACTGCGTGTTGGTCGACAGTGTTCCCGAACAGCGCGCGGAGACCGCCCCCGCGCCCCCGACCCGCCGGGCGATCCGTTCCGTTGGACTGCTCGCCGCCGTGGCGGTGCTGCTGGTGGTGGCGGTGGCGAGCATCGCCGTCGGGGCGAAGGAGCTGTCCGTCGCCCAGGTCTGGCACGGCCTGGCCGCGGATTCGGGGACGTACGCGGACGTCGTCGTCGACGAGCGGCTGTCGCGGACCGTGCTCGGGCTGCTCGTCGGTGCCGCGCTGGGGCTGTCCGGAGCCGTGCTCCAGGCCCTGACGCGCAATCCGCTGGCCGACCCCGGGCTGCTCGGCATCAACGCGGGCGCCTCGGCGGCCGTGGTCACCGCGATCACCTTCCTCGGGGTGACGAGCCTGACCGGCTATGTGTGGTTCGCCTTCCTGGGGGCGGCGGCGGTCGGCGCGCTGGTGTGGTTCCTGGGCGGGAGCCGGGGGGCCACGCCGGTGCGGCTCGCGCTCGCCGGCACCGCGATCAGCGCCGCGCTGTACGGCTACCTCCAGGCCGTGATGATCATGGATGACGCGGCGCTCGCCCGGATGCGGTTCTGGACGGTCGGTTCGCTGTCGACGGCGACGGACGAGACCATCGCGCAGGTGCTGCCCTTCCTGGCCGTCGGCACGGTCCTGGCGCTCGCCCTGGCCCGGCCCCTCAACGCCATGGAGATGGGCGACGACACGGCCAGGGCGCTCGGCGCCCACCTGCACCGCACCCGGGCGCTGGCCATGCTCGCGGCGACGCTGCTGTGCGGGGCCGCGACCGCCGCCTGCGGGCCGATCATGTTCGTCGGGCTGATGGTGCCGCACGTCGTGCGCTCGTTCACCGGCCCCGACCTGCGCTGGATCATGCCGTACGCGGCGATCCTGTCGCCCGTGCTGCTGCTCGGCTCGGATGTGATCGGCCGGGTCGTCGCCCGCCCGTCCGAGGTCCAGGTAGGCATCATCACCGCGATCATCGGCGGGCCGGTCTTCATCTTTCTCGTACGACGGCGGAGGACGGCCCAGCTGTGAGGACCGACGTGACGACCAAGAGCGCGCCGACGCGGGAGACCCCCGTGCCGCGGACCGGGCCCCGGGCCCTGCGCACCCCGGGCGGACTGTCGCTGCGGCTGGACGTACGGGCCCTGACCGTCGTCGTGCTGCTGATCGTCGCCGCGTTCGCCGCGAGTGTCGTGCTGATCGGCACCGGCGACTTCCCGATCTCGACCGGCGACGTGGTGAAGACCCTGATCGGCGAGGGGAACCCCGGTCAGGAGCTCATCGTCAACGAACTGCGGCTGCCGCGGGTCCTCGTCGGGCTGCTGGTGGGCGCCTCGCTGGGGCTCGGCGGTGCGCTGTTCCAGGCCGTGTCGCGCAATCCGCTGGGCAGCCCGGACGTGCTCGGCCTCGGGCAGGGGGCGACGGCCGGCGCGCTCGTGATGATCGTGCTGTTCTCCGGGAGCACCACCCAGGTGACCCTCGGCGCGCTGGTCGGCGGGCTGGTGACCGGGACCGCGATCTATCTGCTGGCGTGGAAGCGGGGCGTGCACGGCTACCGGCTGGTGCTGGTCGGCATCGGCGTGTCGGCCATGGCGACGGCGGTCAACGGCTATCTGATCACCAAGGCCGACTTCGTCGACGCGGCCCGTGCCGTCGTCTGGATGACCGGCACCCTGGACGGGCGGGACTGGAAACAGGTCTGGCCGCTGCTCGTGCTGGTCTGCGTACTCGTACCGCTCGTCCTCGCCAACGCCCGCGGCCTGCGGATGATGGAGATGGGCGACGACGTCTCCCACGCGCTCGGCGTGCGGGTGGAGCGCGTACGGCTGGTGCTGATGGTGTCGGCCGTGCTGCTCACCGCCGCCGCGACGGCCGCCGCGGGCCCCGTCAGCTTCGTGGCGCTCACCGCGCCGCAGCTCGCCCGGCGGCTGACCCGCTCGCCCGGCCCGAACCTCGTGCCGTCCCTGTGCATGGGAGCCGCCCTGCTGGTCACGGCCGACTGGGCGTCGCAGCGGCTGTTCGGCGACGGACAGCTTCCGGTGGGCGTGGTCACCGGTGTGCTCGGCGGGGTCTACCTGTTGTGGCTCCTCGTCACCGAACGCAAGGCGGGCCGGATATGAGCGGCGCGGCCGGCACCGACGGCCGTGCGGCCGACCCGAACAACCGAAGGAGCAGCGTGAACCGCCTGTCCGCCGAGAACGTCACCCTCGCCTACGACCAGCGGGTCATCGCGGAGCAGCTCTCGGTCGAGATACCCGACCACTCCTTCACCGTGATCGTCGGCCCCAACGCGTGCGGCAAGTCGACGCTCCTGCGGGCGCTGTCGCGGATGCTGAAGCCGTCCCGGGGGCGGGTGCTGCTCGACGGGCAGGTCATCCAGTCGATGCCCGCGAAGAAGGTCGCGCGCACCCTGGGCCTGCTGCCGCAGTCGTCCGTCGCGCCGGACGGGATCACCGTCGGCGACCTGGTGGGCCGCGGCCGTTACCCGCACCAGGGCATCCTGCGGCAGTGGTCGGCCGAGGACGAGCGGGTCGTCCAGGAGTCCATGGCGCAGACCGGGGTGGCCGAGCTCGCCGACCGGTACGTCGACGAGCTGTCCGGCGGCCAGCGGCAGCGTGTGTGGATCGCCATGGCCCTCGCGCAGCAGACCCCGCTGCTGCTGCTCGACGAGCCGACGACCTTCCTCGACATCCAGCACCAGATCGACGTCCTCGACCTGTGTGCCGAACTGCACGAGGAGCAGGGCCGCACGCTCGTCGCCGTGCTGCACGACCTCAACCACGCGGCCCGGTACGCCACCCATCTCGTGGCGCTCAAGGGCGGCGAGGTCATCGCGCAGGGCGCGCCGAACGACGTCGTCACGGCCGCACTGGTCGAGGAGGTCTTCGGGCTGCGCTGCCAGGTCATCGACGACCCGGAGACGGGGACGCCGCTGGTGGTGCCGGCCGCGCGCAGGGCGCGGGCCCGGTCCGGGCGGGTGGTGGCTACAGAAGCTTCCTGAGATGGAACAGGTCCCGCAGACCGGCCTCCAGCTTCACCCGGCCCGAACCCCAGGCCTTGGCGAAGTGCAGCTCGCCCGCGACCAGTGCGACCAGGTCGTCGCCGGTCATGGTCAGCCTGATCTGGGCCTTCTCCCGGGGAGGGCCCTGCAGGGTGTCCCGCACCACGATCCGGCCGCCCGTCATCCGGCCGGCGAACGTGACGTCCAGGTCCGTGATCCAGCAGCTCACCGAGCGGTCCAGGGACGCGGCCGTGCGGACGTCCCCTTCGGCGCTCTGCATGTTCTGCGAGAGCTTCTCGAGTGCCGCACGGCACTCCTCAGTCGTGGCCATCGCGACCGACGGTACCCCAGCCGTTCGCGATAGCGTCTGGGCATGAGCGACACAGTGCCGGAGCCGCAGCCGGAGACCGCGCCAAAGGAGCCGGAGTACGACCCCGCCGCGCCCGCCCCACTGGCCGTGCCCCGCGTCCCCACCGGCGACGCCGAGGTCGACGCCCTGCTGGACCGGCTCGCCGACGCCGACCACCTCGCCACGGACGGACACATCGAGGTGTACGAGGATGTACACCGGGGGCTGCGCGACGCGCTCACCGCGCTCGACGCCCGCCCGGGACCTCCGGCGCCCTCACCGTCGTATGACCAGAGGGCGTCTTCACCCTCGTATGGCACTAGGAGCTGAACCGAACGTGGCAGGAGTCGCACGCCGCCGTCTGGACGCGGAGCTGGTCCGCCGGAAGCTCGCGCGCTCGCGTGAGCATGCCGGGCAGCTGATCGCGGCGGGGCGGGTCACCGTCGGCAAGACCGTCGCGACCAAGCCGGCCACACAGGTGGAGACGGCGGCCGCGATCGTCGTCGCCGTGGACGACGACGACCCCGACTACGTCTCGCGGGGCGGGCACAAGCTCGCCGGGGCGCTGAAGGTGTTCGTGCCGCAGGGGCTCGTCGTGGAGGGGCGGCGGGCACTGGACGCCGGGGCGTCCACCGGGGGGTTCACGGACGTGCTGCTGCGGGCGGGGGCCACGCACGTCGTCGCCGTGGACGTGGGGTACGGACAACTCGCCTGGTCTCTTCGAAGCGATGAACGCGTCACCGTCAAGGACCGTACGAACGTACGCGAGTTGACGCTTGAAGCGATCGATGGGGAGCCTGTGGATCTTGTCGTGGGGGACTTGTCCTTCATTCCGCTCGGGCTGGTGCTGCCGGCCCTGGCGCGGTGCACCGAGCCGGACGCGGATCTGGTGATGATGGTCAAGCCCCAGTTCGAGGTGGGGAAGGAACGGCTCGGCAGCGGGGGCGTCGTACGCAGCCCGCAGCTGCGGGCCGAGGCGGTGTGCGGCGTCGCCGAGAAGGCGTGGGACCTGGGGCTCGGGGTGAAGGGTGTCACCGCCAGTCCGCTGCCCGGGCCCTCGGGCAATGTCGAGTACTTTCTGTGGCTCCGGGCCGGGGCGCCTGCCCTGGACCCGGCCGACGTTGACCGTGCTGTTGCGGAGGGGCCGCGTTGACACAGAACCGAGCTCGTACTGTTTTCCTGCTCGCCCACACGGGCCGGCCCGCCGCGATCCGCAGCGCGGAACTGGTGGTGAAGGGGCTGCTGCGCGAGGGCATCGGGGTGCGCGTCCTGGAGTACGAGGCGGCCGACCTGCCCCTGCCGGACGAGGTGGAGCTGGTCTCCGAGGCCACCCCGCAGTGCCTGGAGGGCTGCGAGCTGCTCATCGTGCTCGGCGGTGACGGGACGCTGCTGCGCGGCGCGGAGTTCGCGCGGGCCTCCGGGGTGCCGATGCTCGGCGTCAACCTCGGGAGCGTCGGCTTCCTCGCCGAGGCCGAGCGCGACGACCTCGACAAGGTCGTGGACCGGGTGGTGTCGAAGGCGTACGAGGTCGAGGAGCGGATGACCGTCGATGTCGTCGTGCACCGCAACGGGGACATCGTGCACACGGACTGGGCGCTGAACGAGGCGGCGGTGCAGAAGGCCGGCGCGGAGAAGCTGCTCGAGGTCGTGCTGGAGATCGACGGGCGGCCGGTGACCGGGTTCGGGTGTGACGGGATCGTCCTGTCGACGCCGACCGGGTCCACCGCGTACGCGTTCTCGGCCGGCGGTCCCGTGGTGTGGCCCGAGGTCGAGGCACTGCTGATGGTGCCGATCAGCGCGCACGCGCTGTTCGCCAAGCCGCTGGTGACCTCTCCGAACTCCGTGCTCGCCGTGGAGCTGCTGCCGCACATTCCGCCGGGTGTGCTGTGGTGCGACGGGCGGCGGACCTTCGAGCTGCCGCCGGGGGCGCGGGTGGAGGTGCGGCGGGGGGCCGTGCCGGTGCGGCTGGCCCGGCTGCATCACGCCTCGTTCACCGACCGGCTCGTCGCGAAGTTCGCCCTGCCCGTCTCCGGGTGGCGGGGGGCTCGGCACTAGGGACGTCCACTCGGCCGGGTGACAGGGTGCCTCGCACTTTCTCCGTCCGACCTCGTAAGGTCTTCTCCGTGTTGGAGGAGATGCGGATACGGTCGCTCGGAGTCATCGACGACGCTGTCGTCGAGCTGTCGCCCGGCTTCACCGCCGTCACGGGCGAGACGGGCGCGGGCAAGACCATGGTGGTCACCAGCCTCGGGCTGCTGCTGGGCGGGCGCGCCGATGCCGCGCTCGTGCGGATCGGCGCGGAGCGGGCGGTCGTGGAGGGGCGGATCGCCGTGCCCTCGGACGCCTCGGTGGTCGTACGGGCCGAGGAGGCGGGGGCCGAGCTCGACGACGGGGCGCTGCTCATCAGCCGTACCGTTTCCGCCGAGGGGCGGTCGCGGGCGCATGTCGGCGGGCGCAGTGTGCCCGTGGGCGTGCTGGCCGAGCTGGCCGACGAGCTGGTGGCCGTGCACGGGCAGACCGACCAGCAGGGGCTGCTGAAGCTGTCCCGGCAGCGGCAGGCGCTCGACCGGTACGCCGGGGACGCCGTCGCCGTGCCGCTCGCCAAGTACACCGAGGCCTACCGGCGGCTGCGGGCCGTGGCCGTCGAGCTGGACGAGATCGTCACGCGCGCGCGTGAGCGGGCCCAGGAGGCCGACATGCTGCGCTTCGGCCTCGAGGAGGTCGCCGGCGTCGAGCCGCGCGCCGGGGAGGACGTGGAGCTGGCGGAGGAGGCGGAGCGGCTCGGGCACGCGGAGGCGCTGTCCTCGGCCGCCACGGCCGCTCACGCGGCTCTCGCGGGCAATCCCGAGGATCCCGAGGGCATCGACGCGGCGACGCTCGTGGCGGGCGCTCAGCGGGCCCTGGAGGCCGTCCGGTCGCACGACCCGGCGCTGGCGGCGCTGACCGACCGGATCGGGGAGATCGGGATCCTGCTCGGCGATGTGGCGGGCGAGCTCGCCGGGTACGCCGACGACCTCGACGCCGATCCGCTGCGGCTGGCGGCGGTCGAGGAGCGGCGGGCCGCGCTCACCGCGCTGACCCGCAAGTACGGCCCCGACGTGAACGCGGTGCTGGCGTGGGCCGAGCGGAGCGCCGCGCGCCTGACCGAACTGGACGGCGACGACGAGCGGATCGACGAACTGACCGCCGAGCGGGACGCGCTGCGGACCGAACTGGGCGGGCTGGCGCAGGCGCTGACGGACGCGCGCACGGAGGCCGCCGAGCGGTTCGCCGCCGCCGTGACCGCCGAGCTGGCCTCGTTGGCGATGCCGCACGCGCGCGTGTCGTTCGCCATCCGGCAGACCGAGGACCCCGAGGGCGTCGAGGTCGGCGGGCGCACGGTCGCCTACGGGCCGTCCGGCGCCGACGAGGTCGAGCTGCTGCTCGCCCCGCACCCGGGCGCGCCGCCGCGGCCCATCGCCAAGGGCGCCTCCGGCGGTGAGCTGTCCCGGGTGATGCTGGCCGTGGAGGTCGTGTTCGCGGGGACGGATCCCGTGCCGACGTACCTCTTCGACGAGGTCGACGCGGGCGTCGGCGGCAAGGCGGCCGTGGAGATCGGGCGGCGGCTCGCGAAGCTCGCGAAGTCCGCGCAGGTCGTGGTGGTCACCCACCTCCCGCAGGTCGCCGCCTTCGCCGACCGCCAGCTGCTGGTCGAGAAGACCAACGACGGGTCGGTGACCCGCTCCGGTGTGAAGGTCCTGGAGGGCGAGGAACGCATCCGGGAACTGTCCCGGATGCTCGCCGGACAGGAGGACTCCGAAACGGCCCGGGCACACGCGGAGGAACTACTGGCGACGGCCCGCGCGGACGCGTAGGGGCGACGCGCCGGGGGACGCGTGGAGCCGACGCGCTGGGCGGAGGCGCGGGGCCGGTACGTGGGGTGGACGCCCAGGGCCGACGTCCTCGGCGGTCGCGTGGGGCGGATGCGTCGGCCGTACCCCTGGGCGGATGCCCACGGCGGACGCGTGGGCGGACGCCATGGGCTGACCCGCTGGGCGGGTGCGCGGGGCCGGCAAGCTGGCCGGACGCCCAGGGCCGACGTCCTCGGCGGTCGCGTGGGGCGGATGCGTCGGCCGTACCCCTGGGCGGATGCCCACGGCGGACGCGTGGGGCGGGTGCGCTGGGTGAACGCTCGGGGTCGGCACGCCGGGTGGACGCGTGGGCTGACCCGCTGGGCGGGTGCGCGGGGCCGGTACGTGGGGTGGACGCTCCGGTCGGACGCCCGGGACCGGCGTGCAGGGCCGGACGTGTTGGTCGGACGCCCGGGACCGGCGTGCAGGGCCGGACGCGTTGGGCGGGCGCGGAGGGGCGGGTGCATGGGGCAGACGTGACGTGCGGGGAGGGGTTCGGGAGGGGGAATCGAACGGGGCCCTGGGTTTCTTCACTCGTGTGGGTGAACTGTGCGGCCGTGTCGCCGGGGGCCCGGGGGCCGGGCGGCACGGAACACCCGTACGTGCTGGCATCCTTGGGCGTAGTACGTGGAGGAACCGAGCGGTCCACCCCTCCGCCGGTCCCTCTGTCCGTCCTTCGTGACCGTCCGACGCCGAACCAGGAGCCCCGGCCACGTGAGCAGCCACTCACCGCACGGCCAGTCGCCGCTGCGCACCGTGCAGGTGCTGGGCGGTGGCAACGCCGGCAGCAGCGCGCACGTGCGCTCCCTGGCCGCGGGGCTCGTCGCGCGGGGCGTACGGGTGACGGTGTGCGCCCCCTCCGAGGCCGAGCACCTCTACGACTTCACGGGCGCCGGCGCCGAACACGTGCACGTGCCGCGCAGCAGCGACCCGGGGTCGGTGGCCACGCTGCGGGCGGCCTGCACGGACGCCGACCTGGTCCACGCGCACGGGCTGCACGCCTCCTTCCGGGCCGTCCTCGCGCTCAGCGGGCGCAGCACCCCGCTCGTCGTCACCTGGCACAACCGGGCGCGCGCCGAGGGCGCCCGCGCCCATCTGCTGCGGCTGCTGGAGCGGCGGGTGGCGAAGGCCGCCACCGTGGTGCTGGGCACCACCTCCGGCCTCGTCGACCGGGCGCGCCGGACGGGGGCCAGGGACGCGCGGTTCGCCGGTGTGGCGCTGCCCGGCCTCCGGCGCACCGACGGGCAGGAGGACGCCGAGCAGTCGCATCCCAAGGTGCGGGCCGAACTCGGCGCGACCGGCCGCCCGTTGCTGATGGCCGTCGGATCACTCGACCGTCACCGGGGCTACGACCTGCTGCTGGACGCCACGCACGCGTGGTGCCGGCTGGACCCCGTGCCCCTGGTCGTCATCGCCGGGGAGGGGCCGCTGCGGCCGACACTCCAGCGCCGTATCGAGGACGAGGAGCTGCCGGTGCGGCTGCTCGGCCGGCGGGACGACGTCGGCGCCCTGCTCGCCGCCGCCGACCTCGCGCTGCTGCCGGGCGGCGAGGAGGCCCGGTCGGTCCTGGCGCAGGAGGCCCTCCACGCGCGCGTGCCGCTGGTCGCCGCCCACACCGGTGGCGTCCGCGAACTCGTCGGCGACGCCGCGGAACTCGTACCGCCCGACGACGCCAAGGCCTTCTCCGACGCCGTCGTCCGCCTGCTCGACGATCCGCGACGGTGCGAGCGGCTGCGCGACCTGGGGACCCGGCAGGCGGCCGCCTGGCCCACCGAGGACGAGACCGTCGAGCAGGTCCTCAGCGTCTACGACGAGCTGACCCAGCCCCTGCCGATGGTCTGACCCGGCGGAGGGTCCCTCAGGACACGTGCCTGCGGGCCCGAAGCGCCAGACTCAGCGCCAGGACCGTCTGCGGGTCGTCCAGGTCGGTGCCCAGCAACTCGCCGATACGGGCCAGGCGGTTGTAGAGCGTCTGGCGGTTGAGGTGCAGTTCGCGGGCCGTCTCCGCCTTGCGGCCGGCATGCGCCAGATAGGTCTCCAGCGTGGGCAGCAGGGGCGGCTTGGAGCGGTCGTCGTGGTCGCGGACCGGGCCGATCGCGCGGTCCACGAAGGCGGCCAGATCGGGATGGTCGCGCAGGCGCCACAGCAGCAGGTCGATGTCCAGGCGGCGGGCGTCGTACCAGGGGCGGTCCGACAGGCCCTGGGCGGCGGTCGCCGTCTCCGCCGCGTGCCGCAGCCCCGCCGAGGCCGCCGCCCAGCCGCCCGCGACCCCGACGACCACGATGGGCGGCGGGGCGCCCGGCCGCTGCATCCCGGCCCGTTCCACCCCGGCCCGCAGACCCGCCGCGACCCGGTCCGCGACCGCCGACCGCTCCGACTCCGACCGCAGGCCCAGCAGCAGCGGCACCCGGCCCTCCACCGGCCGTACGCCCAGCAGCACCGGCACGCCCACCGACGCCAGTTCCTCACCGACCGCCCGCGCCAGCACCGCCCAGCCCCCGCCGGGGGCGAGGGCGTCGCCCAGCCGCATGACGACCGGCAGCAGCGGGCCGGTACCGGGCCGGAAGCCGAGCACCCGCGCCTGGGCCGGAGCGTCCGCCGCCGCGACGCGGCCCTCGGCGAGGTCGGTCAGGAAGTCGCCCCGGCCGCGCGCCGCCAGCTCCTCCTCCTGACGGGCCTGCATCAGCACCACCGCCAGGATCCCCGCCGCCCGCTCGGCGGCGATCCGGTGCACCGGGGCGAGCGGGGCGCGCACGGGCAGGAGCACGAGCCGCGCGCGGACCGAACCCGTCCCCGGCCCACCGCCAGGGACATCCACCAGCACCGAACCGGCGGGCGGCGGCGCGTCCTTGTGCGGGCCGCGCAGCCCCTCCCACACCTGGAGCGGATCCGCCCGTTCCGGCCCCTCGCCGGCCGCGTACAGGAGCTGGCCGTCCGTCGTCTCCAGGAACACGGGGTTGCCGCTGAACCCGGCGAGGATGCCCAGCACCTGGGGGATCCCGCCGCCGCCCAGCAGGGCCTCCGTGCAACGGCGGTGGACCTCCTCGGCGCGCTGGAGCAGGGCGTAGTGGCCGTTGACGATCTCGGTGTGGATCTCCTCCGTGACCGCCACGAAGGGCACCTCGCGGTGCAGCTGGACCAGGGGCAGCCCGCTCGCCCTCGCCGTCTCCACGAGGGTCGCGGGCAGCCGTGTGAAGCGAGGCCCGAGCTCGATCACCAGGGCCGCGATGCCCCGCTCGGCCAGCGTCCGCACGAACGCCCGCTGTTCTGCCGGACGGGTGCCGAGGCCGTAGCCCGTGGTCAGCAGCAACTCGCCGCCCTTGAGCAGCGAGGCGATGTGCGGGACCTCGCCCGCGTGCACCCAGCGCACGGTCCGCCCCAGCCGGTCGGCACCCGCCAGGATCTCGGGCAGCCCGCTGCGCAGTCCGGGCAGCTCCAGTGCGCGCTGCACGGTGATGCCGGCACTCCGGCTGTCGGGTCGATGGTCCGTGCGGCTGTCCATGCAGCGGACGCTACCTGCGAAGACGTCCCGGCGACATCTCCGCGGGTCGCGTGGGCCGCGCCCGGGCTGCGGCGGCCCGCCGACCGGCTCGGCCACCGGGAGGTGGGGGCGGGTGGGCCGGTCGGCTACGGGGACGCCGTGCGCGAGTGGACCGGCGCCTGTGCCCGGGCGGGGCCCGACGCGGTCGCCCCGGCCCCGGCGACGGCCGGTGATCCGCCGGAGGAGCGGACGGCGACGGTGTTCAGGCCGGCCTGATGTTGTGGTTGAAGCGGAAGACGTTGTCGGGGTCGTACCGCCGCTTCACCTCGGCGAGCCGGCGGGCGTTCTCCGCGCCGAGGCCGGCCACCACCCGCTCGGTGCCCTCGTCGCCGATGAAGTTGAGGTAGACGTCGCCGGTGCTCCACGGGCGGACGCGGGCGCGCACGTCCCGGACCCACGCGACGCAGCGTTCGTCGTCGGCCGGGTCCTCCCAGATCCCGAACGGGTGTACGGCCCAGGACGCGTCCCGGTACGGCACCGGGTACGCGTGGGACCCGCCGGCGATCGCGCCGCCCTGCGGCATCAGCAGATGCTGGGTGGCCGTGGGCACGGGCATGGCGTCCGCGAGGGCGCAGTAGGCGTCCACGAAGTCGTCGGGCGCGTTCGTCAGGTACTCCGCCGACCAGTAGTTCCGCATCCCGGGCGGATCGTCGATCATGCACTGGACGTCCGCGTACGGCATCGCCCCGACGACCTCCGCCTCGTGCGGCAGCGCCAGCAGCGGCTGGGCCAGCTTGCGCATGTCCTCCTCGGAGCCGGCGTACGTCAGCAGCGCCCCGCACACCAGTCGGCCGACCAGCGGCGGCGGCACGAACTCCTCCGGCGGGCCGGTGAGGTACAGGACCGCGCCGCTCGCCTCGACGGGGGCCGTCTCGATGATGTCGCGGTAGGTGCGCACGACCTCCGGGCCGTACTCCGGCAGGTACAGCACCAGCGCGATGGAGAACTCGGGCAGCTCGTACAGCTTGAGGGTGAGCGCGGTGGCGACGCCGAAGTTGCCGCCGCCGCCGTGCAGGGCCCAGAACAGGTCCGGGTGTTCGTCGCCGTTCGCATGGGTCCGCTCGCCGTCGGCGGTGACCAGCTCGACGCCGAGCAGGTTGTCGACCGCGAGGCCGCAGCGGCGGTCCAGCCAGCCGGTGCCGCCGCCCAGGACGAAGCCGCCGACGCCGGTGGTGGAGGCCCGGCCGCCGGTCGTGGCGAGGCCGAAGGGCTGGCAGGCGCGGTCCAGGTCGCTCATCGTGGCGCCGCCCGCCACCCGCACCGCCTCGGCCGCGGGATCCACGGTGACCGCCCGCATGTGCCGCAGATCGATCACCAGTGCCGCGTCGCCCAGCGCCATCCCCGCCACGCTGTGCCCGCCGCCGCGCACCGCGATCTTCAGGTCCAGGTCACGGGCGAAGCGCACCGCCCGGACGACGTCGTCCTCGTCCACGCACTGGGCGATCACCGCCGGGCGCCGGTCGATCATCGCGTTGAAGACCGTGCGCGCTTCGTCGTAGCCGACGTCCCCCGGGGCGAACACATCGCCGGCCAGATCCTCGCGGAGCGCGGTCAGCGC
Organism: Streptomyces sp. NPDC000345; assembly: GCF_042898825.1. NCBI lineage: Bacteria > Bacillati > Actinomycetota > Actinomycetes > Kitasatosporales > Streptomycetaceae > Streptomyces > Streptomyces sp. NPDC000345. The sequence goes on along the minus strand of NZ_JBIAZE010000010.1, from coordinate 311,499 downwards.
CGCGCCCGCCTTCGACGGGGAGGCCATGGGGCGCCCCCTTCCGTGCAGGGGCTGGTCCTCCCAGCGTAGGCGGGCGCGGTGTCGTCTTCCTGTTCAGCCGCCGTACGCGCCGGACGCCGTCAGGCGCAGGGCCGTGTCGATCAGCGGCACGTGGCTGAAGGCCTGCGGGAAGTTGCCGACCTGGCGCTTGAGGCGCGGGTCCCACTCCTCGGCGAGCAGACCGAGGTCGTTGCGCAGGGACAGCAGCTTCTCGAAGAGCTTGCGGGCCTCGTCGACGCGGCCGATCATCGCCAGGTCGTCCGCCATCCAGAACGAGCAGGCCAGGAAGGCGCCCTCGTCCCCGGGGAGGCCGTCGACGCCCTCGTCGTCGCCCTGCGTCGGATAGCGCAGGATGAAGCCGTCCGGGGTGGACAGCTCGCGCTGGATCGCCTCGATGGTGCCGATCACCCGCTTGTCGTCGGGCGGCAGGAAGCCCATCTGCGGGATGAGCAGCAGCGAGGCGTCCAGTTCCCGGGAGCCGTAGGACTGGGTGAAGGTGTTGCGCTCCTTGTCGTAGCCCTTCTCGCACACGTCCCGGTGGATGTCGTCGCGCAGTTCGCGCCACTTCTCCAGCGGGCCGTCCGCGTCGCCGGACTCGATCAGCTTGATCGTGCGGTCGACCGCGACCCAGGCCATGACCTTGGAGTGCACGAAGTGGCGGCGCGGGCCGCGCACCTCCCAGATGCCCTCGTCCGGCTCGTCCCAGTGCTTCTCCAGGTAGCGGATCAGCTTCAGCTGGAGCAGGGAGGCGTAGTCGTTGCGGGCGAGGCCCGTCATGTGGCCGAGGTGCAGGGCCTCGGTGACCTCGCCGTACACGTCCAGCTGGAGCTGGTGCGCCGCGCCGTTGCCGACCCGGACCGGGGCGGAGTTCTCGTAGCCGGGCAGCCAGTCCAGCTCGGCCTCGCCCAGCTCGCGCTCGCCCGCGATGCCGTACATGATCTGCAGGTTCTCGGGGTCGCCGGCGACCGCGCGCAGCAGCCACTCGCGCCAGGCGCGGGCCTCCTCGCGGTAGCCGGTGCGCAGCAGCGAGGACAGGGTGATCGCCGCGTCCCGCAGCCAGGTGTAGCGGTAGTCCCAGTTGCGGACGCCGCCGATGTCCTCCGGCAGGGAGGTGGTGGGCGCGGCGACGATGCCGCCGGTCGGCGCGTACGTCAGTGCCTTCAGGGTGATCAGCGAGCGGATCACCGCCTCACGGTAGGGGCCGTGGTACGTACAGTGCTCGACCCACTCGCGCCAGAACTCCTCGGTCGCCTCCAGCGACTGCTCGGGCTCCGGCAGGGCCGGCGGCTGCTTGTGCGAGGGCTCCCAGGAGATCGTGAACGCGATCCGGTCACCGGGTGCGACCGTGAAGTCCGCGTACGTGGTCAGCGACTTCCCGTAGGTCTCGGCGGTGGTGTCGAACCACACCGAGTCGGGGCCGGCCACGGCGACGGTGCGCCCCTCGTGCTTGTGCACCCAGGGGACCACCCGGCCGTAGGAGAAACGCATGCGCAGGGTGGAGCGCATCGGGACGCGGCCGGTCACGCCCTCGACGATGCGGATCAGCTGGGGGGCGCCGTCGCGGGGAGGCATGAAGTCGGTGACCCGGACCGTGCCGCGCGGGGTGTCCCACTCGGACTCCAGGATCAGCGAGTCGCCGCGGTAGGTCCGCCGGGCCGCGCTCGGCGGCTGGGTGTCGGAGGCGTGCGCCGGGCCGAGGCGCCAGAAGCCGTGATCCTCGGTGCCCAGCAGACCGGCGAAGATCGCGTGCGAGTCGAAGCGGGGCAGGCACAGCCAGTCCACTGTCCCGTCACGGCAGACCAGGGCAGCGGTCTGCATGTCTCCGATGAGTGCGTAGTCTTCGATGCGCCCGGCCACGTGCAACTCCAGTCGAACGGCCACGTCACCCCCACGCGTACGGGGGGCTGTCGCTAGTGCGGTCAAGGGGTCGTTGTAATGCGTCGTTGAGCGATGAAGCAAAGCAAACGCTCCGCCGTATGGGCAAAACGCCAATTCCTGCTCAACGAACTGACGAGCTCTCGTTGTTCCGGTGGGATACGGGCTGGGGTGTGCCGTCTTGCCGGCCGGGCTCGGCAGCGAGTGTCCGAGCAGGATACGACGCACGTAGATGATCTGTGTGCCGCTCCGGGCAACGCGGGTACGCCGAACGGGTGAGCCACCGGTGAGAAGCCCGTAAGAGAAGTCTGCCTGGCTCTCGCGGAAGGCGCGTCCGGTACCGGCCCGTGCGCGGAGCGTGGCCGGAAGCCAGGTCCCCGAGGCGCTGATACCCTGGTAGCCCGTGGACCGGTGGGCTCGAAACCCCCGAACCGCAGCGACCCCAGACCGCCACCACGGGAGCCCCCTCTTGGCCATGCCGCCGAAATCTACGACGACCAAGCACATCTTCGTCACCGGGGGTGTCGCCTCCTCGCTCGGCAAGGGCCTGACGGCCTCCAGCCTCGGCATGCTGCTCAAGGCGCGGGGCCTGCGCGTCGTGATGCAGAAGCTCGACCCGTACCTGAACGTCGACCCGGGCACGATGAACCCCTTCCAGCACGGTGAGGTGTTCGTCACCAACGACGGCGCCGAGACCGACCTGGACATCGGCCACTACGAGCGCTTCCTCGACCGCGACCTGGACGGCTCGGCGAACGTCACCACCGGTCAGGTCTACTCGACGGTGATCGCCAAGGAGCGCCGCGGCGAGTACCTGGGCGACACCGTGCAGGTCATCCCGCACATCACCAACGAGATCAAGCACCGCATCCGCCGGATGGCGACCGACGAGGTCGACGTCGTGATCACCGAGGTCGGCGGCACGGTCGGCGACATCGAGTCGCTGCCCTTCCTGGAGACCGTCCGCCAGGTCCGGCACGAGGTCGGCCGGGACAACGTCTTCGTGGTCCACATCTCTCTCCTGCCCTACATCGGCCCGTCCGGTGAGCTGAAGACCAAGCCCACCCAGCACTCCGTGGCCGCCCTGCGCAACATCGGTATCCAGCCGGACGCGATCGTGCTGCGCTGCGACCGCGAGGTGCCGACCGCGATCAAGCGCAAGATCTCGCTGATGTGCGACGTCGACGAGGCCGCCGTGGTCGCCTGCCCCGACGCCCGCTCGATCTACGACATCCCGAAGACCGTGCACGGCGAGGGCCTGGACGCCTATGTCGTCCGCAAGCTGGACCTGCCGTTCCGGGACGTGGACTGGACGACCTGGGACGACCTGCTCGACCGGGTCCACAACCCCGACCACGAGATCACCCTCGCCCTGGTCGGCAAGTACATCGACCTGCCCGACGCCTACCTCTCGGTCACCGAGGCACTGCGCGCCGGCGGCTTCGCCCACAAGGCCCGCGTGAAGATCAAGTGGGTCACCTCCGACGACTGCAAGACCCCGGCCGGAGCCAAGGCGCAGCTCGCGGACGTCGACGGCGTCTGCATCCCCGGCGGCTTCGGCGACCGCGGTGTGCTCGGCAAGGTCGGCGCGATCCGCTACGCCCGCGAGAACAGGATTCCGCTGCTGGGTCTCTGCCTGGGCCTGCAGTGCATCGTGATCGAGGCGGCCCGCAACCTGGCCGGCATCTCCGACGCCAACTCCACCGAGTTCGACGCGGCCACCGCCCACCCCGTCATCTCCACCATGGCCGAGCAGCTCGACATCGTCGCGGGCGAGGGCGACATGGGCGGAACGATGCGCCTGGGCATGTATCCGGCCAAGCTGGCGGAGGGCTCCATCGTCCGTGAGGTGTACGACGGCAAGGAGTACGTCGAGGAGCGGCACCGTCACCGGTACGAGGTGAACAACGCCTACCGCGCGGAGCTGGAGAAGAAGGCGGGCATCCTGTTCTCCGGCACCTCGCCGGACGGCAAGCTCGTCGAGTACGTCGAGTACCCCCGCGACGTCCACCCCTACCTGGTCGCCACGCAGGCGCACCCCGAGCTGCGCTCGCGGCCGACGCGTCCGCACCCGCTGTTCGCCGGCCTGGTGAAGGCGGCGGTGGAGCGTCAGCGGACCGAGGGCCCGCGGGAGAATTCCGAGTAACACACCAGCTTGTACGGTGGCCGGGGTGCATCCCTTCAACGGTGAGCACCCCGGTTTTCGTTCGCGCAGGTGGAAGGACGGCAAAGGGCAATGACGATCAAGGACACCCCCGAGGCGTGGGAGATCCGGTCCACGGGGACCCCCTTCGTGGGCAACAAGACCTCCGTGCGCACCGACGAGGTGGTCATGCCCGACGGCTCGGTGGTCGGCCGCGACTATCAGGTCCACCCCGGTTCCGTGGCCGTCCTCGCCCTCGACGACGAGGACCGGGTGCTGCTGATCAAGCAGTACCGCCACCCCGTGCGGCACAAGCTCTGGGAGATCCCGGCCGGTCTGCTCGACGTGCCCGGCGAGAACCCGCTGCACGCCGCCCAGCGCGAGCTGTACGAGGAGGCGCACGTCAAGGCCGAGGAGTGGCGCGTTCTGACCGACGTGTACACGACCCCCGGCGGCTGTGACGAGTCCGTGCGGATCTTCCTCGCCCGGGGGCTGTCCGAGGCCGACGGGCAGCGCTTCGAGGTGGAGGACGAGGAGGCCGACATGGAGCACGCGCGCGTGCCGGTCGACGAGCTCGTCAGGGCGGTGCTCGCGGGTGACGTGCACAACAACTGCCTCGTCGTGGGCGTGCTGTCGTTCGTGGCCGCGCGCGGCGGGGACGGCCTCGACGCGCTGCGTCCCGCCGAGGCGCCCTGGCCGGCCCGCCCGTTCGAGGCCTGAGCCCCACGCCGGGACGGCCCGCGCCCCGACGACCGGCGGCCTGCGAGGTGACGAGTGGCGGTCTGCGGGCCGCGACGTGACGATCGGCAGGCTGCGGTGTGAAGATCGCTTGATCCGATCGGGGGACGTCCCGGCCGTGCCCCACGTCCGCCGCACGGAACGTCGCAGAGCGTGAACTAGGCTCTGGAATCGCCCGATCCGGAGTCCCGGCGGGCCGGCGTGCGCGTGGGACGGGAGTGTGGCCCGTGACGGATCAGGCAGTGGACACAGGCGGCGTGCAGCTGTCCGGACACGCTGCGACACAGGGCCATTTCCTGGGCCGGACCCGGGAGTTGAAGGAACTGCGCGCCGACATCGAGCGCACCGGGCTGGACACCCTGACCGGGAAGAAGGCGCCCCGCGCTCGTGTGCTCCTCATCGCGGGCCGGCCCGGATCCGGGCGTACGGCACTCGCCGAGGAGCTCGTACGGCAGGTCGCCGGCCGCTACCGCGACGGTGTCCTGCGCGCCCGGCTCGCCGAGCCCGACGGCACTCCCGTCCCCGTCGAGCGCGCCGCCCGCGAACTGCTCGCCGCCCTGGACCTGCCGACCCCGGCCGGCGCAGACGAGGACGAGCTCGCGGCCACCCTGCGGGAGGCCCTCGCCGGCCGGCGCGCGCTGATCCTGCTGGACGACGCGGTGGGGGCGGAACAGGTCGACGCGCTGCTGCCGGACACCCCCGAATGCCTGCTCGTCGCGGTCTCCGCGGGTCCCCTGACCGGCATCTCGGACGTCCGCCCCTGCACCCTGGGCGGCCTCGACACCAAGTCGGCCCTGGAACTCCTCACCCGCTACACCGGCTCGGTCCGCATCACCGTCGACCCGCGCGCCGCCGAGGCCCTGGTCGAGGCCTGCCAGGGCCAGCCCACCGCGCTGATCCTCGCGGGCGGCTGGCTCGCCGCCCGCCCCCAGGCGGCCGTCTCCGACCTCGCCAAGCAGCTGCACGCGGAGATGGCCGAGGATTCCGCGGGCACCCCGCTCAGCCGCGTCTTCGGGCTCGTCCACGCCGCCCTGCCCGCCCCCGCCGCCCGCACCCTGCGCCTGCTCTCGCTCGCCCCCGCGGGACTGGTCGACCCGCACACCGCCTCCGCGCTCGCCGGCTGCTCGATCGGCGCCGCCCGCACCACCCTGGACGACCTCACCGCGCTCGGCCTGCTGCGGCCCGTCGACTCCCCACTGCCCCAGTACGAGGTCCCCGGCGCGCTGCACCCGCTGCTCCGCGCCGCCGCCGAGACCCACGACCGCCCGGCCGAGCTCAAGCTGGCCCGCGCCCGCATGCTCGAGCGGACCGTACGGCTGCTCCAGTCGTGCCGGGCCGTCACCGAGCCCGACAACCCCCAGGCCCGCGAGAAGCTCCAGGGCACCCCCCGCGCCCTGCGCTTCCCCACCCCGCGCGACGCCGCCGACTGGCTGGACGTCCGCCGCCCGGCCCTGCTCGCCGCGGCCCGGGCGGCCGTCGCGGACGGGGAGCTGGACACGCTGGCCCGCCGGCTGATGTCCCAGCTGGTGCGGACGATGGTCGCGCACCTCGGCACCCAGGCGGCCGCGGCCGACCTGTACGGCATCCATCAGCTGGTCCTCGACGTGGCCGAGCGCCGCGATCTGCCCCGGGAGAAGGCCGCCGCCCTGCTGAACCTGGGCGACGTGGACGCGCGGACCGGACGCACGGCGGAGGCGCTGGTGCGCTACCGGGCGGCCCTGGACGCCGGACGGGCGGCGCACGACCCGTACGCGACCGGCCGCGCGATGGAATCCGTAGGCGGGGCGCATCTGGAGCTGGGCGACTACGAACGGGCCGCCGACTGGTTCGGCCGGGCCCTCGCCCAGCGTCTGGCCCGCGACGAGCGCGCGGACGCCGCCCGGCTGTACGGCCGGATCGCCACCGCGCACACCTACGCGGGCCGCTACGGCGAGGCACAGCGGTCCTGGCGGGCGTCGGTGGCCGGACACCGCAAGAACGGCGATGTGGCCGCCTGTGCGCGGGCGTTGAGCGAGCTGGCGCGGGTCCAGGAGTACGCGGGCCGGCCCGAGGAGTCGCTGCGCACCTGCGAGGAGGCACTGGAGTGGGCGCGGCGCGCCGAGGACACCCGGCTGCAGGCGGCGGTGCGGCTGCGGCTGGCCGACACCCTGGAGCACCTGGGCGATCCGACGGCCGCCCGGCTGCACCGCGGCGCGGCCGAGCGTCTGCTGGGAGAGGGGCCGCAGGACCGGGGTCCGGACCCCGAATCGGCCGGAACACAGCCCTAACGCCTGCGAAATCCGTAGTACATCCGCTGAAGATTGATGCATTGAAAGGCTAGACAGCGGGAACACCTTCATTAGACTGGCTCTGCCGCACCTTCTCCTGCGGTGTACCCCGATGCACCCCTTCCATCCGGGTATGTATTGCTATGCCCCGTCCCATCCTCTGAGCCAAGGACCGTGATCGACGTGAAGGTCGGCATCCCCCGCGAGGTCAAGAACAACGAGTTCCGGGTGGCCATCACCCCCGCCGGCGTGCATGAGCTGGTGCGCCACGGCCACCAGGTCGTCATCGAGCGAAACGCCGGCGTCGGTTCGTCGATCGCCGACGAGGAGTACGTGGCCGCCGGTGCCCGGATCCTGGAGACGGCCGACGAGGTCTGGGCCACCGCCGATCTGCTGCTGAAGGTCAAGGAGCCCGTCGCCGAGGAGTACCACCGCCTCCGCAAGGACCAGACGCTCTTCACCTACCTGCACCTGGCCGCCTCCAAGGAGTGCACGGACGCGCTCATCGAGTCCGGCACCACGGCGATCGCATACGAGACCGTCGAGCTCCCCAGCCGCGCCCTGCCGCTGCTCGCCCCGATGTCCGAGGTCGCGGGCCGCCTCGCCCCGCAGGTCGGCGCCTACCACCTGATGCGCTCGGCCGGCGGCCGGGGTGTGCTCCCCGGTGGCGTCCCCGGCACCCAGCCCGCCAAGGCCGTCGTCATCGGCGGCGGCGTCTCCGGCTGGAACGCCACGCAGATCGCCGTCGGCATGGGCTTCCACGTCACGCTGCTCGACCGCGACATCAACAAGCTGCGCGAGGCCGACAAGGTCTTCGGCACCAAGGTCCGGGCGATCATGTCCAACGCCTTCGAACTCGAGAAGGCCGTCCTGGACGCCGACCTCGTCATCGGCGCCGTCCTCATCCCGGGTGCCAAGGCCCCCAAGCTGGTCACCAACGAGCTGGTGTCCCGGATGAAGCCGGGAAGTGTCCTTGTCGACATCGCGATCGACCAGGGCGGCTGCTTCGAGGACTCCCGTCCGACCACCCACGCCGAGCCGACCTTCCGGGTCCACAACTCGGTCTTCTACTGCGTCGCCAACATGCCCGGCGCGGTCCCCAACACCTCCACCTACGCGCTCACCAACGCCACGCTGCCCTACATCGTCGAACTCGCGAACCGGGGCTGGGCGGAGGCGCTGCGCCGTGACGCCGCGCTCGCCAGGGGTCTCAACACCCATGACGGCAAGGTCGTTTACCGCGAGGTGGCCGAGGCGCACGGCCTGGAGCACCTGGAGCTCGACCAGCTCCTCGGCTGATCCCCGCCACCGGGCGCCCGGATCAAGTCACCTTTTCGTAAAGGCGATACGTCAACAAGACGCGTCAATGGCGCACGACCGGCCGGACCTTGCCCGCAAGGTCCGGCCAGGTGTGTGTATGGTCACTTTGCGGCTCTCGGTCAACTCGCCTCGAACACAACCCTTCGACCGATTCGTACACCGCTCGAACCTGCTGTGCGACGGCCGTACGCCCTTGACAGCGGGATGTTTCATTGCCGACACATCGGGCCGGGTCCGGCGGATTGTGTTGCTGCGGACGCCCGACACGCCATAGAGTCGCCAACCGTCGGCATGGTGCCACGCTGACCTTGTCTAGAAGTTTCCTGGTCACCAAGGAGGTAAGACGACTTGTGAATGAGTCGACATTTTCTCCCGGGGGTGGTCAACCAGGAATGCCTACGCGGGGCCCGGGCCCCACGGGGCTCGAGGCTGTCGGCTCCGTCGCTGTCCGAACCTTCGCAGCCCACCAGAGCCAGACCAGCCCCCATACGGCTCTGTCAGCACACCAGAGCATGGACGGTCATCACGTGAACGCCATGGCCGGCGACGGGAGTGGCGCGCCCCACAACCACTTCGCCGACTACGACGAACTGCCCGACGGGCACTTCTACGACCCCGACGCCGAATACGAGCCGGACCCGGAGTACGCGGCCACGCTCGCGCCCGACGCTGCCCGCCAGCGCCGGGAGCGCATCGGCCCGACCGGACGCCCGCTGCCGTACTTCCCGATCCCGGGACCGCTGACCCACCACGGTCCCGCGACGATCATCGCGATGTGCAACCAGAAGGGCGGCGTCGGCAAGACCACGTCGACCATCAACCTGGGTGCCGCGCTCGCGGAGTACGGACGCCGGGTGCTGCTCGTGGACTTCGACCCGCAGGGCGCGCTGTCGGTCGGTCTCGGTGTCAACCCGATGGAGCTCGACCTCACGGTCTACAACCTGCTCATGGAGCGGGGCATGTCGGCCGACGAGGTGCTCCTGAAGACCGCGGTCCCCAACATGGACCTGCTGCCCAGCAACATCGACCTGTCGGCCGCCGAGGTCCAGCTGGTCAGCGAGGTCGCGCGCGAGTCGACCCTGCAGCGGGCGCTGAAGCCGCTGATGGACGACTACGACTACATCGTCATCGACTGCCAGCCCTCGCTCGGCCTGCTCACCGTCAACGCGCTGACGGCCGCGCACAAGGTGATCGTGCCGCTGGAGTGCGAGTTCTTCGCGCTGCGCGGTGTGGCCCTGCTGACCGAGACCATCGAGAAGGTCCAGGAGCGGCTCAACCCCGAGCTGGAGCTCGACGGGATCCTGGCGACCATGTACGACTCGCGCACCGTGCACAGCCGTGAGGTGCTCGCGCGTGTCGTCGAGGCCTTCGACGACCACGTCTACCACACGGTCATCGGGCGCACCGTCCGCTTCCCGGAGACCACGGTCGCCGGTGAGCCGATCACCACCTACGCCTCCAACTCCGTCGGTGCCGCCGCATACCGCCAGCTCGCCAGGGAGGTGCTCGCCCGGTGTCACGCCGAGTGAGTCTGCCGGGGGCCGACGAACTCTTCCGTACGACAGGGGGGATGGGGCTGCAGCCGTCCGCACCCCGGCGCCAGGCCAACGGCGAGGCCCGGGTGCCCGCACCGGCCCAGGAGAGCGACGGGGTCGCGGCGGGCGACGACGCGCCGCAGGCCGTGCCCGCGCAGGGCGGGGACGGCGAGGGCGCCGAACACGCGGCGGCCGACGCGGACCAGACCGAGGCCGAGTCCCGCAGCCGGGCCGCCGCCGCGGAGCGTTCCGCGCGGCGCCCGGGGGCACAGCCGCAGGAGGGATCCGCCGCGGCGGCCGCCGTGGGCGAGGGCCAGCCGCGCAAGCGGGGGCGGGCCGCCGCCCGCCGGCCCAGTGGGCGCGAGCGGCACGACGAGAAGATCACCGTGTACGTGTCCGCCGAGGAGCTCATGGACCTGGAGCACGCCCGTCTGGTGCTCCGGGGTGAGCACGGTCTGGCCGTGGACCGGGGGCGGATCGTGCGGGAAGCGGTCGCGGTGGTGCTCGCCGACCTGGAGACCCGTGGGGATGCGAGCATCCTCGTACGACGGTTGCGTGGCCGGTAGCGGTAGCCTGCGGAGGCCATGACCTCGAACGACGCGCCCAGCCCCGTACCCGGTGCAGCCGGTGGTCGCCGGCGTGCGCTGGGGCGGGGGCCGGGCGCGGCACCGGCGCCTGCCGAGCCGGAGCCGGCCGTCGAGCCGGAGCCCTCGCCCGGGCAGGAGCCCTTCGCCGGGCCGGAGCCCGAGGCCGGCGTGTCAGAAGCCGTCACGCGGGAACCTGCCGCACCCGCTGCTCCGGAACGTGTTCCCGCTCCGGAACCCGTCCCCGCGCCGGAGGAGGCCCCCGATGGTGTCTTCAAGGTGCGGCTCGCCAACTTCGAGGGTCCCTTCGATCTGCTGCTGCAGCTGATCTCCAAGCACAAGCTGGACGTCACCGAGGTCGCGCTGTCGAAGGTGACCGACGAGTTCATGGCGCACATCCGGGCGATGGGCCCGGACTGGGACCTGGACCAGACGACCGAGTTCCTCGTCGTGGCGGCCACGCTGCTCGATCTGAAGGCGGCCCGGCTGCTGCCCGCCGCCGAGGTCGAGGACGAGGCCGACCTCGCGCTGCTGGAGGCGCGGGACCTGCTGTTCGCCCGGCTGCTCCAGTACCGCGCCTACAAGCAGGTCGCCGACGTCTTCACCGGGCGCCTGGAGCACGAGGCCCGCCGCTACCCCCGTACCGTGGGACTCGAACCGCATCACGCCGAGCTGCTGCCCGAGGTGGTCATCAGCATCGGGGCGGAAGGATTCGCCAGACTCGCCGTGAAGGCGATGCAGCCCAGGCCCAAGCCGCAGGTGTACGTCGACCACATCCACGCGCCGCTGGTGAGCGTGCAGGAGCAGGCGGGGATCGTGGTGGCGCGGCTGCGGGAGCTGGGGGAGGCCAGTTTCCGGGCGCTCGTGGAGGACACCGACGACACCCTGACCGTCGTGGCCCGGTTCCTCGCGTTGCTGGAGCTGTACCGGGAGAAGGCGGTCGCGCTCGACCAGGAGACCGCGCTCGGCGAGCTGCTGGTGCGCTGGACCGGTGGCGACGGGGACGAGACGCCGAGGGTCACCGACGAGTTCGACCGGCCGCCCGAGGAGCCCGGGAAGGAGAACGAGACGTGAGTGAGGAGACCGTCGCCGCACTCGACCTCAAGGGAGCCCTGGAGGCCGTCCTGATGGTCGTGGACGAGCCGGCGACCGAGGAGCACCTCGCGAAGATCGTGGAGCGGCCCCGACGGCAGGTCGCGGACGCGCTGCGGGAGCTGGCCGACGAGTACACCGTGCAGGGGCGGGGCTTCGAGCTGCGGTTCGTCGCGGGCGGCTGGCGGTTCTACACCCGGGCCGAGTACGCCCCGGCCGTGGAGCGGTTCGTGCTGGACGGGCAGCAGGCCCGGCTCACCCAGGCCGCCCTGGAGACGCTGGCGGTGGTCGCGTACCGTCAGCCGGTCAGCCGCAGCCGGGTCTCCGCGGTACGCGGAGTGAACTGTGACGGTGTGATGCGCACCCTCCTGCAGCGCGGTCTGGTCGAGGAGGCGGGCACGGAACCCGAAACAGGTGCGATCCTGTATGCGACGACGAACTACTTCCTGGAGCGGATGGGCCTGCGCGGTCTGGACGAGCTCCCGGAGCTCGCGCCCTTCCTCCCGGAGGCGGAGGCGATCGAGGCCGAGACCCAGGAAGCCGTACCGTCGTTCGACCCGGACGCCCCGGACGCGGACGACGGGCCCACGACGAACACGCCTAACACGACGACGACGGACAATTGATGCGAAGCAGTGGCAGCGGCAGCGGTAGCGGTAGCGGCAAGAGCGGCGGGCGCGGTAACCACCGCGGGGCCGGCAACGACAGGGACCAGAAGCAGGGCGGCCAGGGCCGTCCCCGCAAGCCCCGCCCCGAGGAGCGCCGCTACGACGTGGGCCCCGGCGCCTCCCCGGACGGCCCCAAGTCGGGGCGCGGCGGTTCCGCGCGCGGTGGCGCCAAGGGCGGCCCCAAGCAGTCCCAGCAGGGCGGCGGGCGCGGACGTACGGCGCCCGCGCGGTCCCGTGAGTACGAGGCGCGCGCGGAGGAGCGCAACCGCGAGCGGTACGCGGGCAAGAAGGACGTCAAGCTGCCCAAGACCTTCCCGGGCGCCGAGCAGGAGGGCGAGCGGCTGCAGAAGGTCCTCGCGCGGGCCGGCTACGGCTCACGGCGGGCCTGCGAGGAGCTGATCGAGCAGGCGCGGGTGGAGGTCAACGGCGAGATCGTCCTCGAGCAGGGCAAGCGGGTCGACCCGGAGAAGGACGAGGTCAAGGTCGACGGCCTGACCGTGGCCACGCAGTCGTACCAGTTCTTCTCGCTCAACAAGCCGGCCGGTGTCGTCTCCACGATGGAGGACCCGGAGGGGCGGCAGTGCCTCGGTGACTACGTCACCAACCGCGAGACCCGGCTCTTCCACGTCGGGCGGCTCGACACCGAGACCGAGGGCGTCATCCTGCTCACCAACCACGGCGAGCTGGCCCACCGGCTGACCCACCCCAAGTACGGCGTGCGCAAGACCTACCTCGCGCACATCGTGGGCCCGATCCCGCGCGACCTGGGCAAGAAGCTCAAGGACGGCATCCAGCTGGAGGACGGCTACGCGCGCGCGGACCACTTCCGGGTCGTCGAGCAGACCGGCAAGAACTACCTCGTCGAGGTCACCCTCCACGAGGGCCGCAAGCACATCGTGCGCCGCATGCTCGCCGAGGCGGGCTTCCCGGTCGACAAGCTGGTGCGCGTCGCCTTCGGGCCGATCACCCTGGGCGACCAGAAGTCGGGCTGGCTGCGGCGGCTGTCCAACACCGAGGTCGGCATGCTGATGAAGGAAGTCGACCTGTAGGACGTTTCGCCGTGGGGGCCGCCGAAGGGCTCCGCGAGGACCGTCCGGTGGCCCGCCGAGGGGTCACCGGACGGTCCTCGTCGTTTCGGCCGCGGGGGCCGGGTCCGGGCGGGCGAGCAGCCGCTGCATCGCCTCGGCGGCCCGGACGGCGGCGGCTCCGCAGCAGTTGTTGAACAGGACGTGGAGCCGTTCGGCCCGCCCGGCCATGTCCCGCAGCCGGGGCACCCACTCGGCGAGTTCCCCGTCGTGGTAGTCGTGGCGGAAGCGGTCCTCCTTGCTGCCCGAGCCCCAGGCGGGGCTGCGTCCGTGGAACCGCACGACGGACAGCCGCGGCGAGGTGACCGCGGTGACGGGCGGGATCGAGGAGGGCAGGGTCTGCGTCATGTCGACGGCGACGGCGGCCATGCCGTACCGCGTGAGCAGTGCGCGCGTAGCCCCGGCCCACTCCGGCCGCCACCAGCCGGGATGCCGGAACTCCACGGAGACCGGCCACCCGGCGGTCCGCTCCGCGCACTCCCGCAGGAACGCCCCGGCCCGCCGCCCCGGCCGGAACCAGGGCGGTAACTGGAACAGCACCCCGCCCAGCCGCCCGGCCGCCCGGAGCGGTTCGATCCCCTCGGTGAATCGCGCCCACACCGCGTCGAGCACCTTCGGGTCCCGGGGATCGGCCGGCAGCCCGTCCGGCATCACCGCGGCGCGCGTCGGATGACCGGTGAGCAGCGAGAAGGCCTTCACGTCGAAGACGAAGCCCTCGGGCGTCCGCTCGGCCCACAGCCGGCTGTTGCGGGCGCTGGGCAGCGCGTAGTACGCCGAGTCGACCTCGACGACCGGAAACCGCTCGGCGTAGTGCCGCAGCCGTCCCTCGGCGTCCCGCCGCCCCGGCGGATACCAGCCACTGCCCACCAGGGCCCGGTCCGTCCACGCACACGTGCCCACGAGGATCTCGCTCATCCGATGCGGTTACCCGACGAGGGGTTGTGGAAGCATCACCGACTGTTTATAGTCCTAGTGACTATAAAGAGGTGGCCGCATGGAGTCCGACGAGGTGGAGTACGACAAGTACGCCTACGAGCCCTTCGCGGTCACCGTCGACCTCGCCGTCCTCACGATCCGCTCCGACACCCTGCACGTGCTGCTCGTCGAGCGGGGCCGGGCGCCGTACGCCGGCCGCTGGGCGCTGCCCGGCGGGTTCGTGCTGCCGGACGAGTCCGCCGAGGCGGCCGCCAGGCGCGAGCTCGCCGAGGAGACCGGCCTGGACGACGTCTCCGGGCTGCACCTGGAGCAACTGCGCACCTACAGCGAGCCCGGCCGCGACCCCCGGATGCGGGTCGTCTCCGTCGCCTTCGCCGCCCTGTTGCCCCATGCGCCCGAGCCGACGGGGGGCGGCGACGCCGCCCAGGCTCGCTGGCTGCCCTACGACACGCTCGGGCCGCTCGCCTTCGACCACGACCGGATCCTGGCCGACGCCCACGACCGCGTCGGCGCCAAGCTCGAGTACACCTGCCTCGCGACCGCGTTCTGCCCGCCCGAGTTCACCCTCGGGGAGCTCCAGCTGGTCTACGAGACGGTGTGGGGGACGGCGCTCGACCGTCCCAACTTCCGCCGCAAGGTGCTGGCCACACCGGGGTTCGTCGAGCCCGTGCCCGGAGCCGCGCGGCTGACCGGCGGCCGCGGCAAGCCGGCCGCCCTCTACCGCGCGGGCACCGCCACCGCGCTCCACCCGCCGCTGCTGCGACCGCCCCGGGAAGGACGTTCAGCATGACCATGACCACCGTGAAGAAGCGCGCCGCCACCGGATCCCTGCTGGGCCTCGCCCTCGGGGACGCCCTCGGCTTCCCCACCGAGTTCAACGACGTCCCCTCGATCCTCGCCACGTGCGGGCCCTGGCGGCAGATGGAGCTGCCCGGGCGCGCCCTCGTCTCCGACGACACCCAGATGACGCTGGCCGTGGGGCGGGCCCTGCGCACCGCGATGGACCGGGGGCTGCTGGTGCCGACGAGGCTGGAGCGGCCGCTGCGCGAGGAGTTCGTGGACTGGTACCAGTCGCCCGAGAACAACCGGGCCCCGGGACGGACCTGCCTGACCGCCTGCAACCTGCTGAAGGACGAGCGGCGGCTGTGGCAGGACGCCAGCCAGATCGGCTCGAAGGGCTGCGGTGCCAACATGCGCGTCGCCCCCGTCGGTCTGGTGCCCGGCCTCAGCGAGGAACAGCGTGCCGGTGCCGCCCAGTTCCAGTCCGCGCTCACCCACGGGCACCCCACCGCGCTCGCCGCGTCCGACCTCACCGCCCACGCCGTACGCCTGCTCGCGCAGGGGGCCGACCCGGCCGGCCTGGTCGGGCTGCTGCGGACGTACGCGCTCGACAACCGCACCCGCTACCACCACCGCTGGCTCGGCGACCTGTGGACCCGCGGCCAGGACCCGACCGCCGAGCACTTCATCGCGCGGGGCTGGGACGAGTGTCTGGGGGTCCTGGACCGCCTGGCCGAGGCGCTGCGCGACCCGGCGCCGGAGAGCGACCCGTGCCTGGCCACCGGGGCAGGATGGATCGCCGAGGAGGCCCTGGCCACCGGGCTGCTGTGCTTCCTGCTCTTCCCCGGCGAGCCGGTGACCGCGCTGCGCCGGGCCGCCTGCTCGTCCGGCGACTCCGACTCCATCGCCTGTCTGACGGGCGCCTTCGCGGGCGCGTACGCCGGTGCCGAGGCCTGGCCCACGCCCTGGGCGGACCGGATCGAATACCAGGGGGAGCTGGTGACGCTCGGGGCGCTGTGGGACCTGTGATCAGGCCAGCGTGATGGTGCCGCCCGTCACGGTGATCTTCTTCTCGGGCAGCGGCCGGGGCGCCGGACCCGCGGCCACCGAGCCGTCGGCGACGCGGAACTCGCTCTTGTGACACGGGCAGTTGATCGTGCCGTCGGCGACACTGCCGACCGTGCAGCCCTGGTGGGTACAGACCGCGGAGAAGGCCTTGAAGTCGCCCTTCGTCGGCTGGGTGACGACGATCTTCGGGCCCGCGAAGATCTTGCCGCCGCCGACGGGGATGTCGACGGTCTTCGCCAGCCGCTCGCCGGCGGAGGCGCCGGCCGACTCCCCGTTCGAGGTCGACGAGGAACCGCCGCCGTCGCCGCAGCCCGTGGCGAGGGCCGCCGCAGCGCCTCCCGTCACGACGAGAACGGTGCGCCGGGTCGGGGAGATGGTCATGTCGTCACTCCGAAGATGTGCGCGTTTCGTATGTCTGACAGCCAAACGCGAACAAGCGGGGCACCGCAACCGGGGCCCGGCCCGTCTCAGCGGGCGGTCGGCACGCACCCGGCCCGGCGCGGGCTGACTAGGCTGGAATCCTCAAGAGCCGTACATCAGCAAGGAGCAGCGCCGTGGCGGTACGAGCGGTCCGGGGAGCCGTCCAACTGGAACGCGACGAGGCCGGGCACATGGACGAGCAGGTCGGGGCCCTGCTCACCGCCGTCCTGGAGCGGAACTCCCTCAGCGCGGACGACCTGATCAGCATCTGGTTCACGGCCACACCCGACCTGCACAGCGACTTCCCGGCGGCCGCCGCCCGCAAGCTCGGCATCGTCGACGTGCCGCTGATCTGCGCCCAGGAACTCGACATCGCGGGCGCGATGCCCCGGGTCGTACGGCTCCTCGCGCACATCGAGTCCGACCGGCCGCGCTCGGAGATCAGCCACGTCTACCTCGGCGCCGCCGCCGCCCTGCGCAAGGACATCGCCCAGTGAGGACCGCGCTCGTCATCGGAACCGGGCTCATCGGGACCTCCGCCGCCCTGGCCCTCGCCCAGCGGGGCGTCGTCGTCCACCTGGAGGACCACGACCCCGGCCAGGCCCGTACGGCGGCCGCGCTCGGCGCCGGCACCGACGAGGCGCCCGAGGGGATCGTCGACCTCGCGGTCGTCGCCGCCCCGCCCGCCCACGTGGCCGCCGTCCTCGCCGACGCGATGCGCCGGGGCGTGGCGCGCGGCTACCTGGACGTGGCCAGCGTCAAGGGCGGTCCGCGCCGCGAGCTTCAGGCGCTCGGCCTCGACCTGTCGGCGTACATCGGCACCCACCCCATGTCCGGCCGTGAGAAGTCCGGGCCGCTGGCCGCCACCGGTGACCTCTTCGAGGGCCGGCCCTGGGTGCTGACCCCGACCCGGGACACCGACACCGAGGTGCTGAACCTCGCCCTGGAACTGGTCTCGCACTGCAGGGCCGTCCCGGTGGTGATGGACGCCGACGCGCACGACCGTGCCGTCGCGCTGGTCTCCCACATGCCCCACCTGGTCTCCAGCCTGGTCGCCGCCCGCCTGGAGAACGCCGAGGAGGCCGCCGTACGGCTGTGCGGACAGGGCATCCGGGACGTGACCCGGATCGCCGCCTCCGACCCCCGGATGTGGATCGACATCCTCTCCGCGAACCCCGGGCCCGTCGCCGACCTGCTCACCGACGTCGCCGCCGACCTGGAGGAGACCGTGCAGGCCCTGCGCGCACTGCAGTCCTCCGACGACGCCAAGCGCCGTCAGGGCGCCGGCGGCATCGAGGACGTCCTGCGCCGCGGCAACGCGGGGCAGGTGCGCGTCCCGGGCAAGCACGGGGCCGCGCCGCGGACGTACGAGGTCGTGGCGGTGCTGATCGACGACCAGCCCGGTCAGCTGGCCCGCATCTTCGCGGACGCAGGGCGGGCGGGCGTCAACATCGAGGACGTACGCATCGAGCACGCGACGGGACAGCAGGCGGGCCTCGTCCAGCTGATGGTCGAGCCGAAGTCGGCCCCGGTGCTGTCGGCCGCGCTCAGGGAGCGGGGCTGGGCGATCCGCCAGTAGGCACCCGCCGGGGGCCGGCGGACGACGTGCGGCCGGAAGGGTGACGCATGCCCGGTAACCTTGTGCGGGGCACAGTCGCGCCCCGCACACCCACCGCCTCGCACCAGGAAGGTGTCCCCCCGTGGAAAACGGCGCCGCCCAGCCCGTGATTGTCGCCATCGACGGCCCCTCCGGCACGGGCAAGTCGAGCACGTCCAAGGCCGTGGCCGCCCAGCTCGGGCTGAGCTACCTGGACACCGGCGCCCAGTACCGGGCGATCACGTGGTGGATGGTGACCAACGGGATCGACATAGAGGACCCGTCGGCGATCGCCGCCGTCGCCGGCAAGGCGGAGATCGTCTCCGGCACGGACCCGGCGAACCCGACGATCACCGTCGACGGCGTGGACGTCGCCGGCCCGATCCGCACCCAGGAGGTCACCTCCCAGGTCAGCGCGGTGAGCGCCGTACCGGAGGTGCGGGCCCGGATCACCGAGCTGCAGCGGTCGCTGGCCGCGGGCGCCGAGAAGGGGATCGTCGTCGAGGGGCGGGACATCGGCACGACCGTGCTGCCCGACGCCGACCTGAAGATCTTCCTCACCGCCTCCCCGGAGGCCCGTGCCGCCCGCCGCAGCGGTGAGCTCAAGGGCGCCGACGTGCACACCACCCGCGAGGCGCTGATCAAGCGCGACGCGGCCGACTCCTCCCGCAAGACCTCCCCCCTCGCCAAGGCGGACGACGCCGTCGAGGTGGACACCACCGAGCTGACGCTGGCCCAGGTCATCGAGTGCGTCGTCACCCTCGTCGAGGAGAAGCGAGCCGCGAAGTGAGCGATCTGCCCTCCGAGAAGGGCGCCGAGGTCGGACGGCGCATCGGCGTCGGCCTGATGTACGGGCTGTGGAAGCCGCGCGTGCTGGGAGCCTGGCGGGTGCCCGCGAGCGGTCCGGTGATCTTCGCCGTCAACCACTCCCACAACATCGACGGCCCGATGGTCATGGGCGTGGCGCCCCGGCCGACGCACTTCCTGATCAAGAAGGAGGCGTTCATCGGCCCGCTCGACCCCTTCCTGACCCGTATCGGCCAGCTCAAGGTCGACCGCGAGACCACCGACCGCACGGCGATCACGCGGGCGCTGGGCGTGCTGGAGAGCGGCGGTGTCCTCGGCATCTTCCCGGAGGGCACCCGCGGCGAGGGCGACTTCGCCTCCCTGCGCGCCGGGCTCGCCTACTTCGCGGTCCGCGGCGGGGCGCCGATCGTGCCCGTGGCCGTCCTGGGAAGTTCCGAGAGGAGCGGACGGTTGTTGAAGGGGCTGCCCCCGCTGCGCTCCCGCGTCGACGTCGTCTTCGGCGACCCTTTCGAGGCGGGCGACGGCAGCGGACGGCGTACCCGCAAGGCGCTGGACGAGGCGACCGAGCGCATCCAGAAGCAACTGGCCGCGCACCTGGACCACGCGAGACGGCTCACCGGCCGCCGGGTGACCGGCGACTGAACGCCGGGCGCCCGGTCGGGCGCTGGGCGACACTGAGTAGTGGATCACTCGGGACGAACCGGGTGATCCACCGACCACCACGAATGAACGACGAGGTACGGACTTCATGAACGACCACATCCAGCCCGGCGGCTCGGACGGATTCGAGCACGACCACGGGGCGCTCGGCGACGCCGAGTACGCGGAGTTCATGGAGCTCGCCGCGGTAGAGGGCTTCGACCTCGAGGACGTCGAGGGCGCCATCGAGGAGGCGGGTCACGGGCCGCTGCCCGTGCTCGCCGTCGTCGGCCGCCCCAACGTCGGCAAGTCGACTCTCGTCAACCGGATCATCGGGCGCCGCGAGGCCGTCGTCGAGGACAAGCCGGGCGTCACCCGCGACCGCGTCACCTACGAGGCCGAGTGGGCGGGCCGCCGCTTCAAGGTCGTCGACACCGGCGGCTGGGAGCAGGACGTCCTCGGTATCGACGCCTCCGTGGCCGCGCAGGCCGAGTACGCGATCGAGGCCGCCGACGCCGTCGTGTTCGTCGTCGACGCCAAGGTCGGCGCCACCGACACCGACGAGGCGGTCGTACGGCTGCTGCGCAAGGCAGGCAAGCCCGTCGTGCTCGCCGCCAACAAGGTCGACGGCCCGAGCGGCGAGGCCGACGCGGCCTACCTGTGGTCCCTGGGCCTCGGCGAGCCGCATCCCGTCTCCGCGCTGCACGGCCGCGGCACCGGCGACATGCTGGACGCCGTCCTGGAAGTGCTGCCGGACGCCCCCGAGCAGAGCTTCGGCACCGCGGCCGGCGGCCCGCGCCGCATCGCCCTCATCGGCCGCCCGAACGTAGGCAAGTCCTCGCTGCTGAACAAGGTGGCCGGCGAGGAGCGCGTCGTCGTCGACGAACTGGCGGGCACCACCCGTGACCCGGTCGACGAGCTGATCGAACTCGGCGGCGTGACCTGGAAGTTCGTCGACACGGCCGGCATCCGCAAGCGCGTCCACCTCCAGCAGGGTGCCGACTACTACGCCTCGCTGCGCACGGCCGCCGCCGTGGAGAAGGCCGAGGTGGCGGTCATCCTGATCGACGCCTCCGAGTCCATCTCCGTCCAGGACCAGCGGATCGTCACCATGGCCGTCGATGCGGGCCGCGCGATGGTCATCGCGTACAACAAGTGGGACACCCTCGACGAGGAGCGCCGCTACTACCTGGAGCGCGAGATCGAGACCGAGTTCGGCCAGGTCGCCTGGGCTCCCCGGGTCAACGTCTCGGCGCGCACCGGCCGGCACATGGAGAAGCTGGTCCCGGCGATCGAGACCGCCCTCGCCGGCTGGGAGACCCGCGTCCCGACGGGCCGCCTCAACGCCTTCCTCGGCGAGCTGGTCGCGGCCCACCCGCACCCGATCCGGGGCGGCAAGCAGCCGCGCATCCTCTTCGGCACCCAGGCCGGCACCAAGCCGCCGCGGTTCGTCCTCTTCGCCTCCGGTTTCATCGAGGCGGGCTACCGGCGCTTCATCGAGCGCCGGCTGCGCGAGGAGTTCGGCTTCGAGGGCACCCCGATCCACATCTCGGTGCGGGTGCGCGAGAAGCGCGGCAAGAAGAAGTAGCGGACGGATGACACCGCTGGAGGGCGGTCCCCCGATGACCCGGGGGGCCGCCCTCCAGCGGTGTCACGTCCTGCCGGCGGGGTCAGAACTCCCGCCGGGGGCCGGGCGGCAGCGCGCGTGCCGGCACGGGCCGCATCGCCGGGGGCGCCTGCTGCTCCGCCCGGACGGTCTGGCCTCCCTGGCCGATCTGTCCGACCCGCTGCCACTGCGACTGCTGCCGGGCGGTCTGCGCGCCCGCGCTGTAGGCGCTGTACGAGTGGCTGAACGACCCCGGCCGGTGCCCGTTGTACGTGCCCGTGCCGTGCGGGATGTTCCCGAAAGCGGTGAACCCCAGGTTCTCCTCACCGCTGCGGTCGCCCGGCAGCGAGCGGAACGTCTTGACGTACTCGGCGTAGAGCGCGTCGTAGATCGGCGTGGCCGATGGGCCGGCCTGGGGGGTCTGAGCCTGTCGCGCGGACGGGACCTGGTAGGCCTGGCGGCGGGGAACGTCGTAGGTGTGCACGTATGTCCAAACGAGGGCGCACTTCAAGAGATGCGGCCGGGCGGCGTGCCTTTGGGGGCGCGGGACCGCGCGAGGACGCGGTCACGCCGCGGGGGCTCGACCGGCCGCGCGCCGTCCGCGGCAGCCGTCCCGCCCGCGGTTCCCCTCGGCGGGGGACTCAGGTACCGGCGAGCGGCAGCGCGGCCCCGACCAGCTTGCCGTTCGCCGCGGCCCGGTCCAGCGCGTCCCGCAGCAGGTCCTCCCGCGGCTGGCGCCCGATCGACCCCACCGGTGCCGCGAACATCAGCACCTGCTGGTGCTTGTTGGCGGCGGCCCGCCACCCCTCCGTCACCTGCAGCGGCTGGTGCGCCTGCCACCAGGCGACCGGCTGCCCGCCGTTCACGGACGGCTGCAGTACGGCGTGCAGCTGGCCCATCGCCAGCAGCACGGACCAGCCGTGCTGCACCGGCGGCACCTCGTACAGCTCGGACAGCGGCATGAAGCCCTGCTCGATGAGGAGCGGCAGGAAGTCGTCCCCGGCGCCGACGGTCCCGGGGCGCACGATGGGGGCGGTGGGCTCGACCACCAGCGCGGGGTGCAACTCCCCGGCGAGCAGGACCAGTCCGCTCGTCACACCGAGAACGGCCTGCTCGGGGACGATCTTCTCCGCGTTCAGGTCGGCGGTGTCGCCGCTGATGGAGCGGACGGCGCCCTGGAGCTGTTCCTCGGTGACCTGGACGACCTGCGAGGGCAGACAGGTGGCGTGGGCGAAGGCGAGGACGGCCGTCTCGTCCCCGATGAACAGGACGGTGCTGGTGCGTTCGTGCGCGGAGTCGCCCGGGGTGCGGCAGGACGTGCAGTCGTAACTGCCCGGGGCGTTCTCTCCGGTGAGCAGCCGGTCGGCTTCTTCGTCGCCGATCTCGGCGCGTACCTCGTCGCTGACGTCGAGCATGCGCGGCACGGGTGACTCCCTCGGAAAGCGGTGCGTTGGCGGGCCGGGTGGGTCCCCGGCTCATGAGATGACAACGGGGGAGCTGTGGTGGGGGTCACGCTGAACGCCCGACGCGATCACATCGCCGAACACGGATGGTCACGTTGAGTATGGAATCGGACACTCCTTGTCAAGTAACGGGAAGGTCACGGCGGTTGACTCCGTGAACTGACTCACAGGATGCCCGTGTCGGCGGTCGACAAATGCTGAAATTCCGGTATGTAGTGGGTGGCCGGAATTCGCCGCTACTTGCGGTAACCGTCAACTGGCCTGCAACAACAGGGATTTGGTTGATATCGGCTCGTCAGGCTCCCTAGATTGCTCCGCCGTGTGCAGCGAGCACCGCTCGGGAACGTCCGCCGGCCGCGCAGAGCCAGACAACGCGCAGCGACACCGCCGGTGGACGGGGCGGAGCGCGACACCCGCGTCGACACGCGGGAAGCGCCCCGCCCGGGGGAGACCCGGGTCCGTAGAGAGGGAACTTCATGTCCGAATGTGCCGATCACCACTCCCGCACGTCGCGTACGACGGCGGTCCTCGCCGGGGCGGCCCTGCTCGCCCCCCTCGGACTGCTGGCCGCGACCGGTAACGCCGCGGCGGCCGACGGCGGGGTGTGGGACCGCATCGCCCAGTGCGAGAGCGGAGGCAACTGGCACATCAACACCGGCAACGGCTACTACGGCGGGCTGCAGTTCTCCGCCGGCACCTGGCGCGCGTACGGCGGCACCGCCTACGCGTCCACCGCCGACAAGGCGACCAAGGCCCAGCAGATCGCCGTCGCCACCAAGGTCCAGAAGTCCCAGGGATGGGGCGCGTGGCCGGTCTGCTCCAGCCGCGCCGGGGCGACCGGCAGCGCACCGGCGAACTCCGGATCCTCCACCGGGTCGGCGTCGACCAAGTCGACCAAGTCGACCAAGTCGTCGAAGCCGGCGGCCAAGTCCGGTTCGTCGAGCAGTGGTTCCTCCCAGGCGCCCGAGCGCACCACGGCCAACACCTCCCGCGGCACGGGCCGCGGCGACTACACCGTCCGCGTGGGCGACACGCTCAGCACCATCGCGGCCGGGCACAACACCACCTGGCAGCGGCTCTACACCGCCAACAAGGGCGTCATCGGCGGCGACCCCGACCTGATCATGCCGGGCCAGCGCCTCGCGATCTGAGGCGAACGCCCCGCGGGACACCGCGGCCCCACCCGGTTCACCCGCCGGGTGGGGCCGCGCCGCCGTCCCGGGCGCGGCCCGCCCACTCGGCCGCCTCCCCGCCGAACACGACGCTCCCGCGCCGCAGTTCGTACACGAACGTCCTGCGGCCGCGCAGCGCGGGCGGCAACCGCTGCTCGGCGAGCACCACACACGCGTCGAGCGAGGACAGCAGGGCGTAGGTGCGGGCCGCCACCGCCGGTGCCATCCCCTGGGCGGGCTCGTCGACGAGGACCACGCGCGCGTGCGCCGACAGGGCGCGGCACAGGGCCACCATGCGCTGCTCACCGCCCGAGAGGGTGCCGGCGCGGCGCGCGAGCAGCGGCTCCAGCTGCGGGTAGAGGGTGTGGTCCGCCCCGGTCAGATCCAGGTTCTCCCGTACCGTCAGCGAGCCGAACACCGCCCGCCGTTCGGGGACCAGGCACAGTCCGCGCCGCGCCCGCTCGAACGCGTGCATCCGGGTCACGTCCGCGCCGTCCCACACCACCGCGCCCCCCGACAGCGGCACCGCCCCGGCCAGCGCCCGCAGCACCGTCGTACGGCCGGAGCCGTTGCGGCCCAGCAGGACGGTGAGGCCCGGCGCCGGGGCGGTGAGGGTGACGCCGTGCAGGGCCTCCAGGGGGCCGTAGCGCACGCGCGCGTGCCGCAGCGAGATCACGGGGTCGTCTCCAGGGCGTCGAGGACGCGGTCGGGCGGGCCCGAGGCGACGATCCGGCCCGCCGCCATGACGTGCACGGTGTCGGCGAGACCGGCGACCAGGTCGAGGTCGTGCTCGACGACGAGCAGGGCCGTGCCGTCGGCGGCCAGGGCACGCAGGATCCTGGCGAGCGCGCTCACCTCGGCGGTGTCGAGTCCGGCGGCGGGTTCGTCCAGCAGCAGCACCCGTGGGGCTCCCGCGAACGCCCGGGCCAGCTCGACCCGGCGCAGCGTGCCGGTGGGCAGCCCCGCGGCGGGCCGTGCGCGGACCGGCCCGTCCAGCCCGAACAGCGCCAGCGCCCGCTCCACGGCCTCCGGGCCGGCGGTCCGCCCCTGCTCGGCACCCACCCGCACGTTCTCCGCCACGGTCAGCGACGGGAACACGGCCAGTTGCTGGAAGGTCCGCGCGACACCGAGCCGGGTACGGGCGTGCGCGGGCAGCCGCGTGATGTCCCGCCCGCCGAACAGCACCTGCCCGCGCACGGGGCGCAGGGTGCCGGCGAGACAGTGGAACAGGGTGCTCTTCCCGGCGCCGTTGGGCCCCACCACGGCGGTGACCCGCCCGGCGGGCACGTCCAGCCCGACACGGTCGAGAGCGGTGAAGCCCCCGTAACGCGCTTCGAGGTGACGGGCCGACAGAAGGGCGGCCGGCGACGGCGCCCGTGCGGGCCGGGAGGGGCGGGGTGGGGTTCCTTCCGGCGGGGACGGTGTACGGGCGGCCCCGGACGGGTGGCGCGCAAGGGCCTCCGGCGGGGACGGCTTACTGGCAGCCCCGGACGGGTGGGCTGGAGTGCGGGTGGGGCCGGATACGTCGGGCGGGCCGGACGGGGGCCGTCGGTTCCCGGGTGCACGGTCCGCCGCCCGCAGCCTTCGCCGTACCCGCGCGCCCAGCGGTGTCAGCCCCGCCCGCGGCAGCGCTCGCGCGCCGGCCGCCCGCAGCGCCTCGTACGGGCCGCCGGGAAAGCGGCCCGTCAGCGCCGCCAGGACGCCCACCAGGACCGCCGCCACTCCGCCGCGGGCGCCCGCGTCCAGGCCCACCAGCAGCGCCGCCGCGATGAGGGCGCCCAGGGCGTTGTCGGCGCCCAGAACCACCACCGCCGCGAACCAGAGCAGACCGCGGACGGGGTCGTACGCGCCGGCGTCGAAGGCCCGCAGACCCATGCCGAGCATGGCGCCGCCGAGCGCGGCCAGCGCGGCCCCCGCGACGAAGGCCAGGAGTTTCAGGGCCGGGACGCGCACGCCCGCCGCCGAGGCGCCCGGCTCGTGGTCGCGCATCGCCGCCAGGGCCCGCCCGGTACGGCCCCGGCGCAGCGCCCGCGTCGCCAGCAGGGCCACCCCGAGCAGGCCCAGCTCGAGGACGTAGTACGCGCGGTCCCCGTCGAAGCCCGCCGGACGGCCGAGGGCCAGGCCCGAGGTGGCGTACGGCTGGGCGAAGACGAAGCGGCTGACGCCGACGCCGACCGCGAAGGTCGCGAGGGCCAGGGCGAGTCCGTGACGGCCGATCGCCGGCCGGCCGGTCAGCAGGCCCAGCGGGGCCACCAGCAGGACCGCCACGGCCAGCGCCACCAGCTCGGGCAGGCGCGGCAGGCCCGGAAAGCGGCCCGCGGCCAGCAGTGCCGTGAACAGGGCGCCCAGGCCCGCGTACGCCGCCTGCCCGAGGGAGATCTGGCCGCCGCGGCCGGTGACCACCACCAGGGACAGCAGGATCACACCCAGCGCCGGGACCTGGACCGAGGTGTGCAGGTCCGGCCCCGCGAACCCCAGCGGCAGCAGGAACAGCACCGCGGCCACCGGCCACGCCCCCGGTGGGGTGCGCATCCGTGCCCGCGCCGGGGGCGGCAGCGCGTCGCGCGAGCCCACGCCGGGCAGGACGAGCGCGGCGACCAGCAGGGCGACCACGAACAGGTTCGCGCCGATCGCCTGCAGCAGCGGCGCGCCCCAGCCCGACGGGTGCAGCCGGGTCAGCTGGCTCTGCGCGATCCCGACGCCCAGCGCCACCGCCACCGCGACCGGCAGGCTGCGCATCCGCGCCGCCACCGCCACCGCGACGACCTCCATCACGAGGAGCGGCAGGCCGTACGGGTCGAGGCGCACGTACGGCGCCAGCAGGACGCCCGTCAGACCCGCCGTGAACGCGCCGAACGCCCAGCCCGCGGCCGCGACCCGGTCGGCGTCGACGCCGCCGAGCGCGGCCAGCTCCCGGTCGTCGACCACCGCCCGCAGCTCCCGCCCGAAGCGCGTCCACCGGCGCGGGCCGGGTCCGCGGGCGGGACGCAGGGCCGCACCGACACCGGCCGCCAGGACCAGCACCACGGCCAGCTGCCCCCACGGATCCGCGCGCACCAGCTCCGGCACGTCGTCCCGTGCCCCCTGCCCCCACACCAGTGCCGCCCCGCCCACCAGCAGCACGAACACACCGATCGAGGCCACCAGGGTCTGTGCCGGATCGCCGCCCAGCACCGCGAGCGGCCGGAAGACGAACCGTTCCAGCACCACCCCGATCGCCGGCGCGAGGAGAAGGAGCGTCACCGCCGCCGCCGGCCACAGGGGCCAGCCCCACTCCACCACGCACTGCCGCAGCACGTACGCGCAGATCATCGCGATCGCCCCGTGCGCGAAGTTGAGCACCCCGGTCGCCCGGTAGGTGACGATCAGTCCGATGCCCGTGAGGGCGGCCGCACTGCCGACCGAGAGGCCGGCGAGCGTGAGGTCGTAGGTCAGGGACGACATCAGGAGTCCGCCGCGTCCGGCTCGCAGACGGGGCACGGGTCGAGGTCGCCGCTCGCCAGCAGCCGGCCGTCCACCGGCACCGCCTCCGGCTTCCCGGCGACGAGCGGGCAGTCCGCGCGGTGCCACAGGGTGCCCCCGGGCACCCTCCGCAGCTCACCGCTGACCGCGACGGGCGCGACCGCCGGGGACGACTCCGCCCGGTCTTCCCGCTCTTCCGGTCCGGCCGTCACCAGAAGGCCGTACAGCTCCTCCACACGCGCGGTGGCCGCGTGCGCCCGCCCGTACGTCAGCAGGACCGACCCGGCCACGATCAGCGCGGCACCCGGGACGGTGCAGGAGGCGAGGTAGGGCAGCTGCCGTTCGGCGAAGCGCTCGCCGGAGACGCCGTACCACCCGGCCACGCACAGCACCGCGCCGACGGCGAGCGCGGCCAGGCCGGCCCAGGGGAAGGGACGCACGGTCCGCAGTCGTCCTCTCCGCATCTTCCGGCCTCCCACACGTCGTGCGACGGTCCATGTCGGCCAATGGCTTGCACTATGCCCTCTGCAAGCTGACCCTGAAAGCACCGGGCGCGCACGCCCGGAACGACACCCGGTGGTGAGCCACATGGTTCTCGGGAGCGACGTCACACGGGGGGACACACGGCGGGGAAGCGGCCGCCGGGCGGCGGGACGGGGCACGGCCCTCGCGGCCGCCCTGGTCCTCCTGTGCGCCCCCGCCCTCGCGGCCTGCAGCGACGACGACGGCGGCGGCGGTGCCTCCTCGCCCTCCGCGTCGGCCTCGCAGGCGCCCACGAGCGCGCCGCCCACCGCACCCGCCGATCCGGCGGCGGCCGAGCAGCAGGTCCGGCAGAACTGGCAGAAGTTCTTCGACCCGGCCACCTCCACCGAGGACAAGCAGGCCGTGCTGGAGAACGGCGAGCGGATGGGCCCGGTCCTCCAGGCCTTCGGCGGGGACCGGCGCGGCGGACAGGTGGCGGCCGAGGTGGGGAAGGTGGAGTTCACCAGCCCGACCGAGGCGACCGTGACGTACACCCTCACGCTCGACGGCACGACCGCCCTGCCGAACGCCTCGGGGAAGGCGGTCCTTCAGGACGGCACCTGGAAGGTCTCCGGCACCACACTCTGCGCGCTGGTCAAGCTGAGCGGCGATGGGTCCGCGTCGGCGGTTCCGGGCTGCTGAGACCGCTGCCGTCACGCTGCTGCTCCTGCTGAGCGCGGCCTGCGGCAGCCGGCTCCCGGAGAGCGACTTCGGACCCACCGGGACCCCTCCGGCCTCCGCCGTCCGGGTCGGCGTCATCACCAGCGCCACCAGCCCCGTGGGCGGCGCCGCGTTCACGGGGCCGCGCGACGGCGCGGTGGCGTACTTCGACCGGCTCAACGCCCGCGGGGGCATCGACGGCCGCCGGGTCGAGGTGCGGCTGTGCGACGACGGGGGCAGCGGCGTCGGCAACAACACGTGCGTGCACAAGCTCATCGACGAGGACAAGGTCGTCGCCCTCGTCGCCACCACCGCCCTCGACTACGCGGGAGCCTCCCGTGTCTCCCGCGCGCGCGTGCCCGACATCGGCGGCCAGCCCCTCGGCGCCGCCTACGACACCTGGCCGCACCTGTACGGCGTCTACGGCAGCCTCGCGCCCCGCGACGGCACCCCCGGCTGGGACGGCAGGCTGTACGGCGGCACCGAGGTCTACCGGTACTTCAAGCGCGAGCACGGCGCCCGCACGGCCGCGGTCGTCTCCTACAACCAGTCCGCGTCCGCCGCCTACGCCCGGCTCGTCGAGCGGGGGCTGAAGGCCGAGGGCTACCGGGTGGTGAGCGAACAGGTCGACTTCGCGCTGCCCAACTTCCGCGCCGCCGCCGCCGACCTCAAGGCGGAGGGCGCCGACCTCGTCTTCGACGCCCTCGACACGCACGGCAACGCGCAGCTGTGCGAGGCGATGGACGCGGTCGGGGCCCGGGTCACCGCCAAGGTCACCAACGTGCAGAACTGGACGTCCACCGTCCCCGACGACTACCAGGACTCCCCGGCCTGCCGCAACGCCCTGTGGGTCACCGGATCCAGCCGCAACCACGACGACACCTCCCGGCCGGCCGTACGGGAGTTCCGGGACGCCACCCGGCGCCTCGGCACCCACTCCCAGTGGCAGCTGGAGGGCTGGGCGGCCGCCCGGTGGTTCACGGAGGCGGCCCGGGCGTGCGCGGCCGACGGCATCACGCGCGCGTGCGTCGACGACTTCATGAACCACAGCCAGGACTACGACGCCGGCGGACTGCTCCTCCCCGTGCGCTTCGAGCGGCTCCCCGAGCCCCCGCGGACCCGGCGGACGTGTCTGTCGGTGGCCCGCTGGAAGGACGGCGAGGGCTGGGTGACACAGGGTGAGATGACCAGGAACTGCTTCGAGGTGCCACAACTCGCCTACACACCGTGAGCCCCTGGGAACCCGCTCCCCGGCCGCCGCGGAGCAGGGAGATTGTGTGGGGAAGCGGTGTATTTCCTATGAGGTGTCAGGTTCCGGAACCGTGCGGAATCGGGTGAGGAACGGGTTTGGGGAACCGCTTTCCGGGAAGTCCGCGCCGGGCTATTCGAGCCACCGCGGAGCCTTGCGGGAATTACGTTCGAATGCGTCGGGAAGGGGTGCGTAAGTGCTCGGGAACCGCTCGTACGTGTGACGGACTTCGGCCGAAACATGTGTCGTGATCCTGTGACAGAAGTGTGACCGGAGTGATCCACCTCGCCGTTCCGGGGTTCCCGCCGCCACGGCCCGCGGCCTAGCGTGGGCCGTATGGCACCGAATCCCACACCGCAACCCACTCCGCCGGCGGAGCCCGAGGACAGCCCGGACGGATACGTCGGCCTCGACGCCGGGCGGGCCGAGCGGCTCGCCCGGGAACGGGGATGGCCGACGGTGCGCTCGCTGCCGCCGGGGGCGATCATCACCATGGAGTACCGCTTCGGACGCCTGAACTTCGAGGTGCGCGACGGCCGCGTGACGCGGGCCTGGAAGGGCTGAGCGGAACACGGCGGCGGCCGGGGAGAACACGGCGAAGGCCCCGGTTCCCGTCAGACGGGAACCGGGGCCTTCGGATGCGGGACCGGGCTGTGCGTACCGGTGGTCCCGCTGGTCGCAGGGGTCAGCCGCCGGTCAGCGGGCGGGCCGCCGATGCGGTCGCGCCGCGGGGGACGCGCTCGGGGTGCGGGGGTCTGCGGCTGCCGACGGGGGTGACCGGAGTGCGCTCGGAGCGGGCCGTGTGCGGGCCCGGGGCCAGGTACACCGGCGCTCGGGGCGGGCGGGCCGCGGCGACCGTCTCGCGGGCAGCGGCGGCCTCGTCCTGGGCCGTGCGCGGCGTGAACGGCACGGGCACCGGGACAGGGGCGGCGGGAACCGGGGCGGTACCGGCGCGGCGGTCGCGCAGGCGGTCGCGCAGGGCGAGGATCCGCACCTCGGCGCGGGCGATCAGCGGTTCGCACCAGGGCAGGGCCAGCAGGATCAGCAGACCGGCGGCCCAGCCGAGCACGACATCGCTCAGCCAGTGCGTACCGAGGTAGACGGTGGTGAGGCCGACGCCGAGCGAGACCACCGCGGAGACGGCGGACAGCCAGCGGCGGGCTCTCGGGGTGGAGGCCAGATACGCCAGGATTCCCCAGGTCACGACCGCGTTGGCGGTGTGGCCGCTGGGGAATATGTCGCCGCCCAGGCCCATCTCGTTGGAGCCGATGGTGGTCGCGTAATGCGGTCCGAGCCGGCCCATGCCGAGCTTGGCGGCGCCGACGGTGATGTTCAGCAGCAGCAACGAGGCGCCCAGCGTCAGCAGCGGGCGCAGGGTGTGCTGGCGCCAGGATCTCCAGCCGAGCCAGGCGGCGACCATCACGGCGGTCGGGCCGCGCTGGCCCAGGACGACGTAGTAGTCCAGGAACGCGTGGATCTCGGGCCACTGCTGGTACGGCCGGAAGAACATGACCTGCCAGTCGAGGCGGACCAGCCACGAGGTGATCACCACGAGCCACACGATCGCCAGATAGAAGGCCAGGGTCGCCGCGAACAGCGCGATCCTGTGCCTGCTCATCCTCGGCACATCGATGTGGGCCGGTCGTTCCGGCTCACGGTCCAGCCTGGCGAACACCCGGTCCAGACGGGTGAGGTTTCGTTCGGTACGCACCTAAACGACGTTACAGCGAGTGAGCTCGGCACTCGGCCGATTCCGCTGGTTTGTGATGACGATGTGATGTGGGATTGCTCTCAGAAGGGGCTTTATTCCTACGGATTCGCTAATCCTCGAACACCGGTCCCTTCAATTCCTTTGATCATTGGCGGGGATAGTTTTAAGGAACTTATGAATGAGTTCACCGGAAACTCACGGGGGACCGGAACCGTTCAGCCACCACGCCCCGTACACGGCCGACGCCACCGCGACACCGCCCGCCACCAGCGCCGCCCGCGAGGTCCGCGGCCGGGCCAGCGCCAGGGCGAGGGGGAACAGCAGCGGGAAGGCGGGCAGCAGCAGACGCGGCTTCGAGCCGAAGTAGCTCGACGCGCACAGGGCCAGCGCGAGGACCGCGCCCCCGTACACCAGCAGCTCCAGCGGCTGGCGCTGCCGCACACAGGCGACGTACAGCCGGATCAGCAGCGCGACCCCGACGACCAGCCCGAGGCCGGCCGGGACGGACGGAAGTGACGTGAACTTGTCGGCGACGAACCGGGCGAAGGCGTAGCCGCCGTCGAAGCCGTTGCGCCAGCCCGCCTGGACGTCGAGATAGCCGAGCGGGCCCTTGCCGGTGTGGTGCCCGACCCACAGGACGTACCCGGCGACGCCCAGCGGGGCGAGCAGCATGCCGAGGGCGCGTGCTCCGGGGCGGGCGCCCTCGGTTGTCCGTTCGCGCCCGAGGGGACCGTTCACGGGTGTGCGGGGGGCGCGCTCCGGGGCGGGCGCGCCCGGCGCGGGCGCCGTGCTGCGGTTCCGCACGAACGGGATCCGCGAGGGGAGACCCCGGATCGCCGGGGAGGACGCCAGGCCGGCCGCCCAGACCGCCGCGACCACCGCGAGCCCCACCGGACGGGTCAGACCCGACAGGGACGCGAGCACACCCGCGGTCACCCACCGTCCGGTCAGCACCGCGTACAGCGACCAGGCGGCCAGCGCGGTGAACAGTGACTCGCTGTACGCCATCGACTGCACGATCCCGACGGGCAGCAGCGCCCACACCAGCACCGCGCACACGCCGGCCCGACGGCCGTACACGTGATCGGCGACCGCGAAGATCCCCCACGCCGCGGCGAGCGAGGCCGACAGGGAGACGGCGAGACCCGCGCCCGCGTACGACAGCGGGGTCACCCCGTGCAGGAGTCTTTCCAGCCACGGCAGCAGCGGGAAGAACGCCAGATTCGAGTGGACGTCGCCGTTCGGCAGCCGGACCTCGTAGCCGTACCCCAGCTCGGCGACCCTCGTGTACCAGAGGGCGTCCCAGCGGGCCGTCAGCAGGGTGTACGCGCTCTTGTCGCGGGCGGCGCTCCACAGGGCCAGGACGAGCAGGCCCAGGGCCCGTACGGCCGCGTAGCCGAGCAGGGCGGGGGCCGCCCGGCGCAGGCCGGCGGGGCCGGAGGGCGCCACGCGCGTTTCAAGATCGGTCACGGGCCCGATTATCGACCGGGCGGCACAGGGGCCGGGAAAGCGGACGCCCGGGGAGTGGCGTACGCCACACGGGTTGGCCGTGCGGTGTGAGAGTTCCGCCACGTGGCCCTGGCGCGAACTCGCGTACGCTGCCATTCACTCGTGTTCGTTTGCGCGGGCCGGAGACCACCGCTCCTCTCCGGCCGAGTCGCGGGGAGTCCCCACCCCGCGAGCCCGCCGGACCGAGGGATCACCTGGGAGGTACGTACATGTCCGGGACGACCACGGCCGCCGCTGGGCTGCGCCGTCGGGCGGCCGGGGCCGGTGCCAACCGCTGGGTCGTGCTCGTGGTGCTGTGTGTCAGCCTGCTCCTGGTCGCCGTCGACGCGACCGTGCTGCACGTCGCGGTACCCGCGGTCACCGAGGACCTGAGGCCCGGCGCGATCGAGCTGCTCTGGATCGTCGACACCTATCCACTGGTCTGCGCCTCGCTGCTCATCCTCTTCGGCACACTCGGCGACAAGGTCGGCCGACGGCGGATCCTGCTGCTCGGGTACGCGCTCTTCGGCGTCGCCTCGGCGCTGGCGGCGTTCGCCGGAAGCGCCGAGGTGCTGATCGTGGCACGGGCGCTGCTCGGCGTCGGCGGCGCGATGATCATGCCCGCCACCCTGTCGATCCTGCGGCAGGTCTTCCCCGACCGGCGGGAACGGGCGCTGGCGATCGGCATCTGGAGTGCCGTGGCCGCGGTCGGCGCCGCCGTCGGGCCGCTGCTGGGCGGCTTCCTCCTCGAGCACTTCTGGTGGGGCTCGGTCTTCCTCGTCAACATCCCGCTGATGCTGATCAGCCTTCCGGTCGGGCGGCTGCTGCTGCCGGAGTCCCGGGGGGCCGGCGACGGGCCCTGGGACGTGGTCGGCGCGCTGACGGCGGCCGCCGGGCTGTTCGGTCTCGTCCTCGGGGTGAAGCGGCTGGGCGGCGGGGAGCCGGGGCCGTTCACCGTGGTGCCGCTGCTGCTGGGCGCGGCACTGATCGTGTTCTTCGTACGGCGTCAGCGGCGGCGGGCACATCCTCTGGTGGACCTGCGGATGTTCGCGCGGCCGGCGTTCAGCACCTCGGTGGGGTGCATCGTGCTGGCGATGCTCGCGCTGGTCGGGCTGGAACTGATCGCCGCGCAGTATCTGCAGCTGGTGCTGGGGCTCTCCCCTCTCGAGACGGGGCTGCGCCTGCTGCCGCTGACCTTCGCCGCGATGGCGGCGGGGCTGGCCGGGGCGCGGCTGCTGCGGGGGTTCGGGCCGCGGCGGATGGTGTGCGGGGGGTTCGTCCTCACCGCGCTCGCCGTGCTGGTCCTGACCGCGATGGGCGGATCGGACAACGCCGGGCTCCTGCTGTCCGGGTTCGTGCTGCTCGGCTTCGGCCTGGAGACGACCCTGTTCGCGGCGTACGAGTCGATGCTGAGCGAGGCTCCGGCGGAGCGGGCGGGGGGCGCCGCGGCGATCGGCGAGACCTCCTACCAGCTGGGTGCCGGCATCGGCATCGCCCTGCTGGGGAGCGTGATGAACGCCGCCTATACGCCCGGACTGGCCTCCGTGCCCGGGGTGCCGGCGTCCGCGTCGGCGGCCGCGGGGCACTCGCTGGGCGAGGCCTATGAGGTCGCGGGGCAGCTGGGCGGGCCGGCCGGGGCCGCGCTGCGGCGGGTCGCGAAGGACAGCTTCGTGCACGGGCTGCATGTCACGCTGCTGGTCAGCGCCGGGTTGCTGCTGCTGGGAGCGGTGATGGCGCTGAGGCTGCCGAGGGTGATGCACTGCGAGTCGGCCGCGGTGGAGCTGCCCGCTCCGCGCGAGGTCGGGTCGGCCGCGCATGCCCCGCCGGTGACCGTCCGCTGAGCGGCGGCCCGTCCGGCCGGGGCGGTTCGCCTCCGGCGGCTCTCCCCGGCAGCTCGGGTGGTACCTTCGACCGGACATCGTAACTAGCGGCGCTAGTTTTCGTCCTGCCGGAGGATCCCGTATGTCCGCGTCCTCGAAGTTGCCCCCGTTCGATCCCACCGATCCCCTCGGTCTCGACGAACTGCTCGACCCCGAGGATCTCGCCATCCGCGACACCGTGCGCGGCTGGGCCGCCGACCGTGTGCTGCCGCACGTGGCCGAGTGGTACGAGAAGGGGGAGCTGCCCGGCATCCGGGAGCTGGCCCGGGAACTCGGCGGCATCGGTGCGCTCGGGATGTCGCTCAGCGGCTACGGGTGCGCCGGGGCGAGCGCCGTGCAGTACGGACTGGCCTGTCTGGAACTGGAGGCCGCCGATTCCGGGATCCGGTCCCTGGTGTCCGTGCAGGGATCCCTCGCCATGTACGCCGTCCACCGGTTCGGCAGCGAGGAGCAGAAGCAGACGTGGCTGCCCCGGATGGCCGCGGGTGAGGTCATCGGGTGCTTCGGGCTCACCGAGCCCGATCACGGGTCCGACCCGGCCGGCATGCGGACGTACGCCAAGCGGGACGGCTCGGACTGGGTGCTGACCGGGCGGAAGATGTGGATCACCAACGGGTCCGTGGCGGGGGTCGCCGTCGTCTGGGCGCAGACCGAGGAAGGGATCCGCGGGTTCGTCGTGCCCACCGACAGCGCCGGGTTCTCCGCGCCCGAGATCAAGCACAAGTGGTCGCTGCGGGCCAGTGTGACCAGTGAGCTCGTGCTGGACGAGGTGCGCCTGCCCGCCGACGCCGTGCTGCCCGAGGTCGTCGGGCTGCGGGGGCCGCTGAGCTGTCTGTCGCACGCGCGGTACGGGATCGTCTGGGGGGCGATGGGGGCGGCGCGCACCTGTTTCGAGGCCGCCGTCGGCTACGCGCGGACGCGGGAGCAGTTCGGGCGGCCCATCGGGGGGTTCCAGCTGACCCAGGCCAAGCTCGCCGACATGGCGGTCGAGCTGCACAAGGGGATTCTGCTCGCCCACCATCTGGGGCGGCGCATGGACGCCGGCCGCCTGCGTCCCGAGCAGGTCAGCTTCGGCAAGCTCAACAACGTACGAGAGGCCATCGAGATCTGCCGCACGGCGCGGACGATCCTCGGGGCCAACGGGATCTCGCTCGAGTATCCCGTCATGCGGCACGCGACGAACCTGGAGTCGGTGCTCACCTACGAGGGCACCGTCGAGATGCACCAGCTCGTGCTGGGCAAGGCGCTCACCGGGCTCGACGCCTTCCGCTGACCCGGCCCCCCCGGGGGCCGAGGCAGGGCCGGTGAGCGGCCCTGCCTCAGCTCTGGTTGAAGAAGCCGTCCGCCCGGTGGGCGGCCGGGTCGCCGTTGACGATCTCCGTGTTCGACGGGGTCAGCAGGAACACCCGGGTGGAGACCCGCTCGATCGAACCGCGCAGACCGAAGATCAGGCCGGCCGCGAAGTCGACGACGCGCTTGGCGTCCCCGGCCTCCATGGCCGTGAGGTTCACGATGACCGGCACGCCCTCGCGGAACAGTTCACCGATCAGCCGCGCGTCCCGGAAGCTGTCCGGGGTGACGGTGCCGATCCGGCGGCCCTTCTCCTCGGCCGTGTCCGTGGCGACCTTCACCCGCGGGTCGGTGACCCAGGCGTCTCCGGAGTCGGTCCCCTCGGAGTAGTCGTCGTCGTAGTAACGCTCGTCATCGTTGTCGTCGACGAGGCCAAGCCAGGCACTCGCCTTGCGCACCGATCCCATGGACGCCTCCTCTCACAGCGGTCTTTCATGCTTTCCGCATCCCATGGTCGTCCATGATGCGGATGTCGCGCCAAGTGGATAGACGCCGCGCGGGGGGTTTGTGACGGTACTGGTGCACAGTGGATCCGTCGAGAGCCCGCGTCTCCCAAGGGTCCTGCCGTGCACGGCTGCTGACTGAGAGTGAAATATGACTGTTCGCGGCGTACGGGTGATGCACGGTGCGTACGGGTGAACAGACCGGATCGTCCAACGGCGATTATCGGCCGATAGCATGCGGCAGCTCAATGTCCCGAGGATCAGGGAACTCGGACTGCCGACTGCGGGGGTTGTCATGTTCGGAATCGTCAGACCGTGCCGTCACCGGCTCGGTGAGCGGCTCAAGACCCAGTGGATGGCGCACCTGTGCGGACTGTGTCTCGCGCTGCGCGGGGACCACGGGCAGTTCGCCCGGGTCGTCACCAACTACGACGGCCTGCTCATCTCGGTTCTGACGGAGGCTCAGGCCGAGACCGCCACCGGATGGCGTCGTACGGCGGGACCGTGCCCGTTGCGCGGGATGCGCACCGCCTCCGTCGCCCAGGGCGAGGGCGCGCGGCTCGCGGCGGCCGTCTCGCTCGTGCTGGCCTCGGCCAAGGTGCGCGACCATGTCGTCGACGGGGACGGGCTGCTGGCGCGGCGGCCGGTCGCCGTCGCCGCGCGCAGGGTGGCGCGGAGCTGGGGCCGGGCGGGGGAGCGCGGCGGGGCCGCGGTCGGGTTCGACACGGCGGTCCTGGTGGACGCCGTGGACCGGCAGGCCGGGATCGAGACCCTCGCCGGACCGGGCACCTCGCTGCTGACCGTCACCGAGCCGACCGAGACCGCCACCGCCGCCGCCTTCGCGCACACCGCCGTCCTGGCGGGCCGGCCGGGCAACGCCGCACCGCTCGCCGAGGCCGGGCGGCTGTTCGGCCGCCTCGCGCATCTGCTGGACGCCGTGGAGGACCGGGCCGCCGACGCGGCGGCCGGTGCCTGGAACCCGCTGACCGCCACGCGGACCCCGCTCACCGAGGCCCGCCGGCTCGCCGACGACGCCCTGCACGGGATACGGCTCGCGCTGAAGGACGTCGACTTCACCGACGGCAAGCTGGCGCACCTGCTCCTCGCGCACGAGCTGGAGCGGTCGGTGGACCGGGCGTTCGGGTCGTCCTCGTGCGGACACGCGCACGGGCCCGAGGGCGCCTTCGGGCCGCCGACCGGACCGTACGCCCCGCAGAACCCGGCGCACCCGAACACGCCCGGCAACCCCTACGGCAATCCCTTCGGCGGCGAGCCGCCGCGCCCCGAGAAGCGGGGCTTCTGGGCCGGGTGCGCGGTCGCGCTCGGGCTGTGCTGCACCTGCAAGGCGTGCTGCGCCGACGAGTTCGAGGGGCCCTGGTCGCGCAGGAGGCGGGAAGGCTGGTGCAGTGACGGCTGTGGCTGCGACTGCTGCAGCAGTTGCTGCGACGGGTGCGAGTGCTGTGAGTGCTGCGCCTGCGACTGCTCCTGCTGACATGGCGTCACTTCCCTGTCCGTGTCGCGTTCTGTGAGGGGCGTCACGCTGAGTGCCGAGCTGCCCTGGAACGTATCTCCTGTCGAGACGCGGATGCCCGAAAGGAGCAGGGACCATGTCAGGGCGCTCCGACAGGATCGTGCCGCTCGCCGTGAAGATCGTGGTGAGCGGAGGGCTCGGGGTCGGCAAGTCGGCCTTCATCGGGGCCGTCTCCGAGATCGAGCCGCTCGGCACCGAGGCGGCGATCACGCAGGTGTCGGTGGGGGTCGAGTCGCCGGAGGGCGTGGAGGCCAGGACGACGACCGTGGCGCTCGACTTCGGGCGGATCGCCCTCGATCCGGCCATCGCGCTGTATCTGTTCGGGACGCCCGGGCAGGGCCGGTTCTCGTTCCTGTGGGACGACCTGGTCGAGGGCGCGTTGGGGACGGTCGTCCTCGCGGACACCCGGCGGATCGAGGAGTCCTTCGCGGCCGTGGACTACTTCGAGGCGCGGGGGGTGCCGTTCGTTCTCGCGGTGAACCGGTTCGACGGGGCCGAGCGGTTCGGGCTGGAGGAGGTCCGGCGGGCACGGGGGCTGGACCCCGAGGTTCCCGTGCTGGAGTGCGACGCGCGGGAACGGGGGTCCGTGCGGGATGTGCCGGCGGCTTTGCTGGACCGGGTGATCGGGTCGGGAGCCGGTCCCGAGCGGAGGGCGGTGGCGGTCCGCTGATCGCCGCGGGGCGCGAACGCGCCCGCCGTCAGCGGTGGGGGTGAGGCGAGGGGGAGGGGGCACGTGTGAAGGCGCGGGAGGGAGAACACGAAAGGCGCCCCCCGGTCAGGAGGTGTCGAGGACGACCTGAGCCGCCGTCATGATCCGTCGTACAGCCCCGACCTGTCCGTCTTCCTCGGGCTGCTGTCCGTCTACGGGCAGCTCGTGCGGCTCGGGGACATCGGATCCTGGTGGCACGGGTTCTTCAGCTTCCTCGCCTCGGGTCCGCCCGGGCCCCGGCTGCGGCAGCTGGGGGCGCTGTCCCGGGCCGGGGTGCTGCGGTTCGTCGGCGCCGACATGGCCGTACGCGCCGAGGACGGGGTGTTCCGGGCGTCGAGCCCGACCGTGCCCGGATTCTCGGTCGAGGCACGGGCGTTGGTGGAGGCCCGGCTGCCCGAGCCGACGCTGCGGCGCGCCCGCGACCCCCTGGTGCGGGAGCTGCACGCCGAGGGCGCGGGGGAGACGGCCGACGGGCTGCTGCGGGTGGACCGGGCCGACGGGCGGATCCTGGATGGGGCCGGCCGGCCCCACCCGCGCCGCTTCGCGCTCGGCCCGCACACCGACGGACGGACCCCCGGCGCGTTCACCCGTCCCCGCACGGGCGGTCCCGCGTTCCCGCAGAACGACGCCACCGCGCGCGCCGTCCTGGTGTTCCTGCGGGATCTCGGGGTGGACGCCGCCGGTTGAGCCGAAGCCCCCGGGCCGGGCCGGGGAAGGAGCGCGGGCGCCGCGGGCCGGCGCAGGCCCGCGGCGCCCGCGGCTTCGGCCCGCCGCGGGGCCCTGGGGGACCCCGGCCGGATGGCTTTGCGGACGGTCGACTTCCGGACACTCCGGGGTCCGGTGGACCGAGGAGGCCGGGGCGGTGCCCACCGCGGCCGGGACCGGCGGGCCGGCCGACGGCCGATTCCCTCCGGGCGGCGCCGCCTCCGGGTGCGTGCGCCGCCGCCTTCAACTGCTCCTTCCCGTACCGGGGAACACGTCGGGGGGCGGCGGTCGGCACGGGGGCGCAAGCCGGTCTGAGCTGGGGCAAGAGGGCGGCAAGAGGGACCGACCCACGCAGTTCGTTGAAGATCTGACGGCCGAAAGGCGCCCTTGCGCCGACCGGCCGTTCGGCCGAATACTCCCCCTCAGCGCTTGTCAGGGGCACGACGTGTCCGGAATCCGGGCGAACGTCGGTCCTGGCTGCGCCTCACGGGCCCCGACCCCACTCGACGGGCCCCCGACTTCCCCTGGGAGGGAACGAAACGTGAGGATCAAGCGCACCACCCCCACCATCCCCACGCGCGGCACCTCGAGACGGAACCGGCTGATCGCCGTCGCCACCGGCCTCGTCGCCGCGGCCGCCGTCGCGATCCCCCACGCGAGTGCGGCCGACACCGCCACCTTCAGCGCCGCCCAGCTGAAGAGTGCCGGCAACTCGGTGCTCCAGGCGGACGTCCCGGGCACCGCCTGGGCCGTCGACAGCAAGACCAACCGTGTCGTCGTCACCGTCGACAGCACGGTCTCGCAGGCCGAGATCGCCGAGATCAAGGAGCAGGCCGGCAGCAACGCCGACGCGCTGACGATCAAGCGGACCTCGGGCAAGTTCCAGAAGTACATCGCAGGCGGCGACGCCATCTATGCGAGTAGCTGGCGTTGTTCCCTCGGCTTCAACGTCCGCGACAGCGCGGGCAACTACTACTTCCTGACCGCCGGTCACTGCACCGACGGGGCCGGCACGTGGTG
The DNA here is from genome assembly GCF_042898825.1 of Streptomyces sp. NPDC000345. NCBI lineage: Bacteria > Bacillati > Actinomycetota > Actinomycetes > Kitasatosporales > Streptomycetaceae > Streptomyces > Streptomyces sp. NPDC000345. The sequence continues at coordinate 270,935 of NZ_JBIAZE010000010.1, read as the reverse complement.
GTCCAACTCGTCCCACACCACGACGCTCGGCACCACGGCGGGCTCCAGCTTCCCGACGAACGACTACGGCATCGTCCGGTACACCAACACGTCGGTCACCAAGTCGGGCACCGCGGGGAACACGGACATCACCAGCGCGGGCACGCCGAGCGTGGGCACCACCGTCTACCGCGACGGTTCCACCACCGGTATCCACAGCGGCCGCGTCACCGCGCTCAACGCGACCGTCAACTACGGTGGCGGCGACATCGTGTACGGCATGATCCAGACCACGGTCTGCGCCGAGCCCGGCGACTCCGGCGGTTCGATGTACGGCACCAACGGTGTCGCCTACGGTCTGACCTCCGGCGGCAGCGGCGACTGCACCTCCGGCGGCACGACCTTCTTCCAGCCGGTCGTGGAGGCCCTGAACGCCTACGGCGTCAGCGTCTTCTAGCCCGGCCGCGTACACCGGGCCCCCGCACGGGAACCGTCGTGCGGGGGCCCGCCCCTGTCCGCGAACCGGTTCGTCCGGCGCTGACAAAGGCGCCGCCCGGAGCTGCGTTCTGGTGAGCACCGCCTGAGCGCGTGGTCCTCCCCGTCCTACGGTCCGGCCATGAAGACGAGTCGCAGCACAGGGAGAACCACGAAAGTCCTGCGCAGTGCCGCGCTGGCGGTGCTGCTGACCACCGGGGCCCTCACCGCGGCCCCGGACGCGCGGGGGCAGACCGGGAGGACCGAGACGCCCGTGGCGTCGAGCAGCCCGGTCGCCGGTGTGACCGAGACGGTGGTGCGGGTGAAGGCACCGCTGCCGGCCTCCTTCGGAGCGCGTCCGGCGGCCTGCGACTGGCTGTCGTACCTGCGCTACCGCTCCGCCGGCGGCCCCGCCGCGGCGGCCGACGCGGACCGGATCCTCGTCGCCCAGCCGGGCATCCTGGAAGGCGCCGGAGCGTTCGACAGCGTCGCCCGCAACACCGTGGCCCGCGCCGCCGGACAGGGCCGGCACATCGAGTTCTGGGCCCTGGACCGACGCTCCAACTGTCTGGAGGACCACACCGGCATCGACTCCGGCGACCAGCACACCGCCGTCGACTACTACTACCGCGGCCGCCAGACCGACGGGCGCACCTTCGCCGGCTTCGTCGGCAACGAACGGCTGGGGTGGATGGCGAAGCTCGGCATCGGGCAGACCGTCCGCGACCAGTACGACCTGCTCGCCGCCGAACTGCCCGACCAGGGCCTGCGCAAGCGGAAGGTGCTGTGCGGCGGCCACTCCCTCGGCGGCGTGGTCACCGGGTACTTCGCGGCCGCCGACTTCGACGGCGACCGCGCCACCACCGCCGACGCCGGGTACAACCAGTGCGCCGGCTACTTCGCCCTCGACACCACCGTCTCCACCTCGCTCGCCGACCTCAGCGGCAGCATCCCGGACGACACCGACCTGCCGGACGTCGGCCTCGGATACGGAGTGGTCCAGGCCGGGCTGGACAGCGGAGTGCTGCCGCGCTCGCTGTCCGCGCCGGTGCTGCTCAACCCCGAGACCATGACCCTGCTGGCCATCGCCGGCCTGGGCGCCGTACGGGATCCGGGCGGCGAGGCCGACCTGCCGGCCTATCTGCCCTCCGGCCTCAACATCGAGGCGACCAACCGCTTCCTGTTCTCCAAGGACACCGCCGCCTTCCTCACCGGCTCCCCCGCGGTGAAGGACTTCCGGCTCACCAACGCGGCGGTGCTGGGGGCGCTGCTGGACGACAACTCCGTACCGCTGGCGTTCCTGCAGAGCAGTGTCGGCTTCTTCGACGGCGGACCGATCGCCGACAAGAGCTTCCCCGTCGCCAACGGCGGCGACCAGCGGCCGGGGCTCTTCGGCACCGCGTACAGGGCCATCCCGGACCGGCCCCACGGGCCGCTGTACACCTGGCGCGACTACGACCGGGTCGGCGACCCCGACGACCCGGAGTACCGGTCGGCCGACGGGACGCCGTTCACCGGCGCGGACAAGGAGGTCACCGACCTCCAGGAGCTGGCGCGCAGTCTCGCCGAGCAGCCGCTGGACTTCACCGAGCAGTACTTCCCGACCAAGCTCGTCACCGACCTCGAACTGGCCGGCTCACCCCAGGTGAAGCAGCTCGTCGCGCACCCCGAGGGGCTCACCGCCAACCCGACGCTCACCGTGCTCGCGGGCGACGGACTGCTGGCCGGCCGCATCCCGGCCGACCTGGACCCCGTGGTCGCCGACGGCTACCAGCACCTCGACGTGCTGACCGCCGCCCCGGTGCAGAACGACGGCCGGCCCGAGCCCGTCTCGGCCGGCCTCACGCGGTTCGCCCGCGATCTCCGCTGACCGGCCGCACCCGCACGGAGGAAGGGCCCGGGAGGATGTCCTCCCGGGCCCTTCGACATGGGGCCGTGGCTCGGACTCCGGCTCGGGCTCGTGCTCAGACCCTGCCCGCCGCGAAGACGGCCGCCGCGTCGGCGTCCGCGGTGTAGCCGAGGTGCGCCAGCACGTCGTCGCCGCCGTTCTCGCAGATGGGGTCGCCCTCGGCGCAGAAGTCGATGGTGCGGCTCTGGTAGGTGCCGGTGACGCTCTTGCCGAGGGCCCGGATCGGGTTGCCGAACAGCAGCACGGCGGCGACCCTCCGTTCGAGAGCGGCGGGGATGGTGGCGACGATGGGGCTGCCGACCACCGCGCCGGCGCTGCTGATGCCGATGGAGTTGTCGACGACGTTCGCGCCCTGCGAATAGCCGACGAGGACGAAACGCTGGTTCGGACAGGCGGCAGCCTGGCTCTTGACGTGGTTCACCAGGTCCGCGTTGCCCTGCGCGGCCGAGGTGAGGGAAAGGTCCGCGGGATAGTTCACCTTGTAGCTGGAGAGGCTTTTGCCCGTCAGTTTCTTCTGCAGGGCGGAATACACCGGGTCGCCGACGATCAGGCCGAGCGTGCCCGGCTCGAAGGTGCCGCGGGCCGCCACGACGTCGAGGTCCGAGCAGGCGGCGGCCGACGCGGCGGGCGCTGTGAGGGTGGCCAGTCCGGCCCCGCCGAGCAGCGAGAGCGCGGCGAGACACAGGCGAATACGCATGGGGATCCTTTGCGGGTGGGGCGCGAGGGTGCGCCGAGGGAAAGGACGTCCCGAACGTATTCGTGTTTTCTGGCGGGGTGTTATGGACGGGAATTCAGAAAGTCCCCGCTTTTTGTTGCCGACGTGAGCGGGGAATTACCTCACATGGCACAGTCGCTCCGGCTCCGCAGTTCCTCGGCACGCAGCGCGAGGATGAGATCCAGCCGGGCGTCCGGGTCGTGCAGCGCGTCACCGAACAGCTTCTCCAGCTGGCGCAGGCGGTAGCGGACCGTCTGCGGATGGACGTGCAGCCGGGCGGCGACCTCGGGCACGTTGCTGCCGCTGAGCAGCCACGCCAGCAGCGTCTCGGCGAGCCGGGGGCGCTGCCCCTCGGAGACCGCGTCGAGCGGCGCGAGAACACCCGCCGCCAACCGGGCGAGCAGCGGCTCGTCGCTGTGCAGCAGCAGGGTGGACAGGTGGTCGGCGCACCGCACCAGTCCCTGCCGGGGAAGGATCCCGCGGCCCATCAGCCCCAGGGCCCGGGTGGCCCAGTGCAGCGACCGCGCGGCCTCGGTGAGCGGGACGGTGGGGCCGATCGCGGCCGGGCGGTCGCGCGGCGCCAGGGCGAACCCGCGGCCGCCGAGGTGGCCGGCACCGTCCGGAACGGGCAACAGTATCCGGGGCGGTCGGGACTCCATGTCCACCAGCGCTCCGGCCGCGGCCAGGGGCCGTTCCTCCTCCCGGTCGTCCGGGCCGGTCGCGAGCGCGACGACGGCGACCTGCCGCGGCACCGGCCACCGCGCGCCGTGCGCCAGGTCCCGCACCGCCTCCGGGGACACCGGCCCGTCCTCGAAGAGCAGGTCGAGCAGGCGCCTGCGGCGCCGTTCCAGCTCGTCCGTGCTGTGCAGCCGGGCCTCCGCGTAACCGGCCGCGGCGGCCTCGGCCACTTCGTGCACGGTGCGGAACGCCAGCTCGCCCAGCGCCGACACGACCGTGGAGTCCAGCCCGAGCTCCTCCGCCGTACGCCCCAGCCGCCGCCAGGCGCGCAGCCCGCCGACGCGCAGCGCGGACTGCAGCGCGTCAAGACTGCGGCCCTCCAGAGCCTCGCCGCGGCCGAGTTCGTAGTACGTCGCGGCGATCGCGTCCCCCCGGCCGCGAGGATCGGCGATGTGGTCGACGAACAGGGTGAGCGCCTGCACCACCCCGGCTCTCAGGTGCGCGCCGTACGTCCCGTCCGTCGGCCGCGCGTACTCCGGAACCTGGCGGCGCACCTCCTCCTCCACCTCGTCGGCGACGGCCTGGAGGTCCTCGCGCAGCAGCTGGGCCAGATCCGGGGGCACGAGGGCGGCTCCGAGGCCGTCCGGTACGCCGTGCGGGGTGGGGACGGCCACGGCGGCTCCTTTCAGGCGGAAGCGGCTCACCCGCGGGCCGTTGCCCGCGGGACGAGAGGCCAGTCCCTTGTAGGACGAACGCCCCCTGCGCTCCGTTCCGTGTCCCGACGGTACTCCCGTCACTCCGGCACCCCCAGCGCCCGGGCGAGCATCGGCCACGAGGCGGTGAACTCCCGCTTCCAGTACTCCCAGCTGTGTCCTCCTCCCGTGTAGTAGTGGGTGGTGACCGGGATGCCGAGCCGCGCGAGGGTGTCGGTGAAGCCGTGCGCCGAGGGCCACAGTGCGCTCTCCAGCGCCTCGGGCAGCCAGTCGCCGCTGCCGCCGACCACACCGCTGCCGCTGGAGACGTACAGGCCGGTGCCGCGCAGCCCCGCGGCCCGGGCGCGCGGGTTGAAGTCGCGCCAGGTGAGGAGGTTCAGCACGGGGTTGCCCCACAGGGAGAGCGGCGGCAGGTTCTCGCGGGCGACGATGGCGTCCACGAGCGGCGGCACCCCCGGTGCCGTGGTGTCGAGGATGCCGCTGTAGGAGGCCGCCGCGGCGAACCCGCCCGGATGCCGGGCCGCGTGCGCCATCGCGCCGTAGCCGCCGGTGGAGACCCCGGCGACGGCCCGTACCCCGGAGGCCCGGTAGTCCCGGGCGAGCAGCGCCGGGATCTCCTCGGCCTGGAAGGTCTCGTAGTCCGGGCCGCTGCGCCAGGCGGTGGGAATCCCGGTGGGGCCCGCGTCCGGTATCGCCACGATCAGCTCCCGGCCCTCGGTGAAGGCCTCGATGTCCGTCTCCCGGGTCCAGGAGGTGTAGTCGTCGTGGGCGCCGTGCAGCAGGTAGAGGACGGGATAGGTGCGCGTGGTCCGGGTCTCGAAGTCCGACGGCAGGATCAGCCGTACCGGCGCGCTGCGGCCGAGCGCGGCGGAGGACACGGACAGGTCCAGGGTGCGGGGTCCGAGCCGGGTCACGGCCCGGGCGGCGGTGGCCCGGGTGCCCAGCAGCGCGGTCAGACCGGCGGCCGTCGCGGCCTTGGCGACGGCACGTCGGGACACTCCGGTGGTGGGGTGGGGCATGGCGGCTCCTCGTCGTCCGGTTCAGCGGCTGTGCTCGGCGAGCGCGCGCCGCAGATGGGCGGCGATCTCGTCGACGTGCGGGGGGTCGAGCAGCGACAGATGGTGTCCGGCGACCCGTACGACCGTCAGGCGGGGGCACACCTCGTCCCAGCCCAGCGCCTCGTCGTCCCGTTCGTAGGCGGGGTCGCGCACGGTGTGCGGAGCGGGCTCGGCGGCCCGGTACAGGACCACCCGTCCGTCGTGGCGCCCCGGCTGGTGGGCCTCGCCGATCCTGAGGTCCAGGTAGGAAGACCGCTGGTGCTCCAGGACGGCGGCCGGCACCTCGGCGGCCTCGCGCAGCGCACGCAGCACGGTGTCGATGCGCTCGCCGTCGTCGTCCATCGCGACGAGTTCGTCGTACGGCGGCTCCAGCCGGACCCCGTAGGCGTCGGCGACGTGCCGCGCGAAGCCCGAGAAGTGGGCGCGGATCCGGTCGGCCGCCGTCACGCCGGGCCGGGGCAGGGGGCGTACGGAGTCGATCAGCACCACCAGCTCCACGTCCCGGCCGGCGGCGGTGAGCTGCCGTGCGGTCTCCTGGGCGACGAAGCCCCCGAAGGACCAGCCGCCCAGCACACAGGGCCCGTCGGGGTGGACGGCGGTGATCTGCTCGGCGTGCCGGCGGGCCTTCTCGGTCACCGTACGGGCCTGTTCGATCCGCTCCAGCCCGTACACCGGCCGGTCGTCCCCGAGCCGTTCGGTGAGCGCCCCGTAGACGTCGGTCGTGCCGCCCGCGGCGTGCAGGAGGAAGAGCGGGGGCCGGGTGCCCGTGGCGCGCAGGGTCCGCAGCGGGGAGTCCTCCTCCCGGGCCGGGAGCTCCCGGCCCAGGTGCTCGGCCACCCCCTCGACGGTGCCGGCGCCGAGCAGAGCGCGCAGGGGCAGTTCGACGCCGAACTCACGCTCGAGGGCGGTACGGATGCGCACGGCCATCAGGGAGTCCAGGCCCAGGTCGGTCAGGGCGGTGGTGGGCGTGACACGGGTCGCGGGGTGGCCGGTGACGACGGTGATGTGGTGGCGCACCCGGGCGGTGAGGGAGGTGTCCTGCGCCGCCGCCGGCTCCTGCGCCGCCACGGGCGCGGCGGCCGGACGCCCGTCCGTCCACCAGTGCCGCACATGCCGCCAGCGCGGTGCGGGCAGGTCGACGACGCGGCCCGGCGGCACCGGCAGCCGTCCGCCGGCGGCGTACAGGGCGCCCACCTGCGTGAGGAACCCGGCGGGGTCATCGGCGTCGCGGCGCAGCGTGCCGAGGGCGACGACCCCGGGGGCGGTGTCGGTGACGGCCCGGGTCAGGACCGGACGGGGCGAGATCTCGACGAAGAGGGTGTGGCCGTCGGCCGCGGCGGCCGCGACGGCCCGGTCCAGGCGCACCGGCCGCCGCAGGTTCGCGGCCCAGTGGGCGGCGTCGAACACCCCGTCGCCGCGCGGGTCGTCCAGGACGGTGGAGTACACGGGGACGCGCGGCCGCCCGCCCCGGACGTCGGCCAGGGCCTCGGTCAGCTCCGGCAGAAGCGGATCGACCTGGGGCGAGTGCCCGGCGCCGACGACCCGCAGGCCGCGGGCCGCCCGGCCCTGTCGTTCCAGCTCCCGCACCAGCCGGGCGACCGCCGCCTCCTCACCGGTGACGACCTTCTGGCCGGGCGAGGAGTGGACGGCGACCTGGACCCCGGGAAACTCCGCCCGCAGAGCGTCCAGTTCGCTGTCGTCGAGGTCGACGACGGCCATGGCTCCGCCCCGCAGCCCGCTGAGCAGCCGGGCCCGTACGGCGACGACCCGGGCCGCGTCCGGCACGTCCAGGGCGCCCGCGCACACCGCGGCGGCCACCTCGCCCAGCGAGTGCCCGATGACGGCGGCGGGCTCGACACCCTGGGCACGCCACAGCTCGGCGAGCGCCAACTGGATCCCGAACAGGACGGGTTGGACGACCTCCACGCGCTCCGGGGCGGCACCGGAGGCGAGATGGTCGTACAGGGACAGACCGCACTCCGGGGCCAGCTGGGCGTCGAGCTTCTCCACGGCGGCGGCGAAGACGGGTTCCTCGGCCAGCAGACGGCGTCCCATGCCGGCCCACTGGCTGCCGTATCCGGAGAAGACCCACACCGGCCCGCGCCCGGCGGGCCCGCGGTCGTCGGTGACGACCCGGGGGTGAGACCGGCCCTGCGCCAACGCGTGCAGGGCGTCGGCGAGTTCGGGACCGTCGTGGGCGACGACGGCGGCCCGCACGGGCCCTCGCCCGGCCCGCCCGGCCAGCGTACGCGCCACGTCGGCGGGGTGCGCGGCGCTCCCCTCGGGCGTACGCAGCCACACGGCCAGCCGCGCCGCGGTGTCGGCCAGGCGCGCGGTGTCGAGGTCGGAGAGGACGTGGAGCCGGGCGGCCGGTTCCACGTCCGGGGCCCGGGGCGGCAGCGCGCCCGGCCGCCATTCCTCCAGCACCGCATGCGCGTTGGTGCCGCCGAAACCGAACCCGGAGACCCCGGCGGTGGCCGTGCCGCCGTAGCGGGGCCACGGCTCCGGCTCGGTCACCACCCGCAGCCTCACGTCGTCCAGGGCGCTGCCCTCGGCGCAGTGCAGGGACGGCGGAACGAGGTCGTGGTGCAGGGCGAGCACCGCCTTCACCAGTCCGGCGACGCCCGCGGCGGACTCCAGGTGGCCCAGGTTCCCCTTGACGGATCCCAGCAGCAGCGGCTGGTCGGCGTCGCGGCCCGCACCGAGAACGGCGGCGAGGGCACCCGCCTCGATCGGGTCGCCGAGCGGGGTGCCGGTGCCGTGCGCCTCGACGTGGTCGATACGGGCCGGGTCGAGCCCGGCCCGCGCGTAGGCCGTGGTCAACAGGGCCTGCTGGGCTGCCGGGTGGGGTGCCAGAAGACCGTTGGAGCGGCCGTCGGAGTTGACGGCGGTGGCCCGGACGACGGCGAGGACGCGGTCGCCGTCCCGCTCGGCGTCGGACAGCCGCTTCAGCAGCACGGCCGCGCAGCCCTCGCCGCGCCCGATGCCGTCGGCCGCCCGTGAGAACGGCTTGCACCGCCCGTCCGGGGCGAGGGCGCCGGCCCGCCGGAACGCGACACCGACGGCGGGGGAGAGCAGCACGTTGACCCCGGCGGCGATCGCCGTGTCGACCTCGCCGGTGCGCAGGCTGACGCAGGCCTGGTGCACGGCGACCAGCGAGGACGAACAGGCCGTGTCGACGGCCATGCTCGGCCCCCGGGTGTCCAGCACGTACGCGAGGCGTCCCGCGGTCACGCTCAGCGCCCCGCCGGCCGGTGCCCAGGGATCGACCGCGGCAGGATCCGCGCCGGTCAGCGCGCCGTACTCCGGCGCGGAGACGCCGACGAAGACGCCGGTGGCGGTGCCGGCGAGGGACGCGGCGGGGACGGCCGCGTGGTCGAGGGTCTCGTGGACGACCTCCAGCAGGATCCGCTGCTGCGGGTCCATCACCGCGGCCTCGCGCGGGGTGACGCGGAAGAAGTCCGCGTCGAACCCGGCGATGTCGTCGAGGTAGCCGCCGTAGCGGGGCGCGTCGGCGGGCGGGAAGGCGGTGAAGTCGCGCCACCGGTCCTCCGGGACCCGCCGGATCGCGTCGACGCCCTCGCTCAGCAGCCGCCAGTAGTCCGCCGGCCCGTGCACTCCGCCCGGCAGCCGGCAGCCGACCCCGATGACGGCGACGGGCTCGCCGGGCGGTCCCGGTGCGGCCGGGGGCGCGGCCGGGGACGCGGACCGTGCCGTGGTGCCGCCGCACAGGTGTGCCACCAGGGCGTCCCCGGTGGACGCCTCCCACAGCAGCGTCGCCGGCAGTTCGCGTCCCGTGGCACCGGAGAGTTCCCCGGCCAGTATCACCGCGTCCCGCGAGGACATGCCGAGGTCGGCCAGCGGCCGGTCCATCGGGACGTCCGAGGCGGACCCGCCGGTCCAGGAGGCGGCCCGTTCGGCGATCAGCCGGCGCAGCGCTGCCTCGTCGACGCCGCTCACCGCGCGGTCCCCGCCGTGTAGGCGCCCGCCAGATACCGCTCGCGGGTCAGCGCCCGCGACACCTTGCCGCTGGAGGTGCGGGGCACGGTGCCCGGCGGCACGAGGACGACGTCGGCGAGCCGCAGCCCGTGCCCTACGGACACGGCCGCCCGCACCGCGCGCACCAGGGCCGGTACGTCGAGCCCGACCAGGCTCGTGGTCCGTACGTGCTCCGCGACGATCGCCACCCGCTCGCCCTGCGCGCCCGGTACGGCGAAGGCGGCGAGGCGGTCGCGCCGTACGGCCGGGTGCGCCTCCTGGGCCGTCGCCTCCACGTCCTGCGGATAGTGGTTGCGGCCGTCGACGACGATGAGGTCCTTCAGCCGGCCGGTGACGATCAACTGCCCGTCCAGGAAGGTCCCCAGGTCACCGGTGCGCAGCCAGTCGCCCGAGCCGTCGGCGCCGGCCGCCGCGCCGGTGGCCCCGGCGCCGAAGACGGCCTCGGTCAGCCGGTCCTGGTTCCAGTAACCGCGCCCGACGTTGGGGCCCCGCACCCAGATCTCACCGACCTCTCCCTCGGGCAGGGCGGCGCGGGAGACGGGATCGGCGACGCGCACCTGCTGGCCGGCCGGGGTGCCGCAGCCCGCGAGCAGGACGGCCGCGGGGTCGTCGGGCCGCGCGGGCAGGGCCTTCCCGGTGGCCAGGGCGTCGCGGTCGAGCGCGAACCGGCGCAGCGGCTCCCCGGGCCGGGCGGCACTGACGAAGACGGTGGCCTCGGCGAGCCCGTACGACGGACAGTGGGTGTCCGGTGCGAGCCCCTGGGCGGCGAAGGCGGCGTGGAAGGCGTCGGCCGTGCCGGGACGGACCGGCTCGCTGCCGTTGATCAGCGCGGCGACCCCCTCCAGCCGCAGACCCGCCTTCTGCGCGCCGGTGACGGCCGAGGCGCAGTAGTCGTAGGCGAAGTTGGGCGCGGCACTCACCGCCCGCGGGTGCGCGGCGAGCAGCCGCAGCCAGCGCACGGGCTCGTGCAGGAACGCGACCGGGTCCATGAGCACCGACAGCAGCCCCCGCACCACCGGGGCGGCGACACTCAGCACGAGCCCCATGTCGTGGTACAGAGGCAGCCAGCCCACGCAGGTCACCGGACGGTCGTCGGCACCGTAGGCGGTCAGCGCCTGCCGGGCGTTGGCGACGACGTTGGCGTGGGTGATCTCCACGCCCGCCGGGGTGCGGGTCGAGCCGGACGTGTACTGCAGGTAGGCGACCGCCGCGTCGTCCGGCGGGTCCGGCCGCCGGTCCCCGGCGTCGTCGGGCACCTGGTCGGCGGCGACGACCGTCACCGCGGTGCCCGCGCAGAACCGACGCACCTCGTCGAGGGCGCCGCCCGTCGTCACGACGACGGCCGGGCGGGCGTCGGCGAGCACGGCCGAGAGCCGGTCGCCGTGCCCGGGCAGACCGGGCGGAAACAGCGGTACGGCGACCAGCCCGGCGGCGAGCGCCGCGAGGAACGCGGTGACGTACTCCGTGCCCTGCGGGCACAGCAGCGCGACCCGTTCGCCGGGCTCGGCCTCCTCGGCGAGCCGGGCGGCCAGGGACCGCACCCGCAGGTCCAGACGGCGCCAGGTCAGGGTGCGGTGGACGCCCCGCGCGTGCGGAGCGGGGTGGTCGACGAAGGTGAACGCCCGGCGGTCGGGGGTGGTCTCGGCCCAGTGCCGCACATACGCGGGCAGGGTCCGGTGCGCGGGCGCGAGCGGGGGGCGGGGGGTGTCCATCGGGGATGGCTCCTCACGTCGCGGGTGGGGCGGGTGCGGGGGTCAGAGCGGGATGTTGCCGTGCCGGCGCTCCGGCATCGGGGCGCGTTTGCCGCGCAGCGCCCGCAGGGCACGGCAGACCTGGGTGCGGGTGTCGCGGGGGGCGATGACGGCGTCGACGTATCCGCGCTCGGCGGCGACCCAGGGGGTGCCGTGCGTGCTCTCGTACGCGGCGACGAGACGGGCCCGCAGCGCGTCCGGGTCGGCGGCGGCGGCGAGTTCACGGCGGTGCAGGACGCCGACGGCACCCTCGGCGCCCATGACCGCGATACGGGCCGTGGGCCAGGCGAGGTTCACGTCGGCGCCGAGGTGCTTGGAGCCCATCACCGCGTACCCGCCGCCGTACGCCTTGCGCACCACCACCGTGACCTTCGGGACGGTCGCCTCGGCGTACGCGTACAGCAGTTTGGCGCCGCGCCGGATGATGCCGGCCTGTTCCTGACGGACGCCGGAGAGATAGCCGGGGACGTCGGCGAAGGTCAGCAGGGGGATGCCGAACGCGTCGCAGAACCGCACGAAACGCGCGGCCTTCTCGGAGGCGTCGATGTCGAGGACCCCCGCCGCGTGCAGCGGCTGGTTGGCGACGACACCGACGGGGGCGCCCTCGGCCAGGGCCAGCGCGCAGATGATGTTCGGTGCGAACAGCTCCTGGATCTCCAGCAGTTCGCCGTTGTCGACGACCGCGCGCAGGATGTCGCGCATGTCGTAGGCCTGTTCGAGCCGGTCCGGCACGGCCTGGTCCAGCCGCGCGTCGGCGGGCGCGGACCCCGGCGCGTACTGCGGGGGCCGTTCGAGGTTGTTGGCGGGCAGGTACGACAGCAGGTCGCGGACGGTGTCGAGGGCGTCCACCTCGTCGGCGGCGAGGAAGTGGGCGTTGCCGTTGACGGTGTTGCTGGCGCGGGCGCCGCCCAGGCTCTCGGCGCTGGTGCGTTCGCCGGTGACCGCCTCGATGACGTCGGGTCCGGTGACGAACATGTGCGAGGCGCCGTCCACCATCACGGTGAAGTCGGTGATGGCCGGCGAGTAGGCGGCGCCGCCCGCGCACGGCCCCAGGACGACCGAGATCTGCGGGATCACGCCGGACGCCTTGACGTTGCGGCGCACCAGCTCGGCGTAGAGGGCGAGCGAGGCGACCCCTTCCTGGATGCGGGCGCCACCGCCGTCGTTGAGCCCCACGACCGGACAGCCGGTCTTCAGGGCGAGGTCCATCAGGGCGATCGTCTTCTCCCCGGACGCCTCGCCCATGCTGCCGCCGAAGACGGTCGGGTCCTGGGCGAACACACAGACCGGACGCCCGTCGACCGTGCCGTACCCGGTCACCACCCCGTCGCCGTACGGCCCGCGGGAGCCGTCCCCGGTGGGCCGGCCCCGGACGAACAGGCCGGTCTCGGTGAACGAGCCGGCGTCCAGCAGCAGGTCGATCCGCTCGCGGGCGCCGTACTCCCCGCGTCGCCGGGGCCCGCCGGGAGCCAGCGCCCGGGCCCGACGGCTCTCCAGACCCGCCAGGCGTTCGGCGGTGCCGTCGGGCCCGCCCGTCGCCGTCTCCCGCACCGGGGATGTTGTCGCCTCCAGCGTCACAGCCACCTCCGAAAAGTGGCTTCGAATATGGCAGCGGCCCGGGGGAGGACCGGGTGGATCGCCTCTCTGTGTGCGCGAGATGAGTCTCCTGGGGACGGGGTTCGTCCCTGTGTGACAAGAGACCGCCCGCCCGGCCCGGCGAGGTGCGGAGGTGGTGAAGGCGCGGAGGGCGCGCGGTGTTCACTCTGTGCGCGTCCCGAAGTCGACCTTGTGTGCTCTCTGTGCGATTCGGAAGAGTGGGCGCCCGTCAACCAGCCTTCCGGCCCGCCGCGGTCCCCATCACCGCCGCGGGCCGACCCCCCACAGGAGGACGTGAGTTGCAGCACCGACGCATACCCAGGCGGCGGATGATCATGACGGGCGCGGGGATCGCCGCGCTCGTCGCGGCGGGAGTCACCTTCCAGACCGCGAACGCCAGCGAACCCGCGAAGACCCCGCAGCCCGCCACCCTCTCGGCCCTCGGGGCCGGAAAGCTCGCCTCGGCGCTCGGCGAGGATCTCGGCGCCGACGCGGCGGGCACCTACTACGACGCGAAGAGCCGCAGTCTCGTGGTGAACGTGCTCGACGCGGCCGCCGCGAAGACCGTCGAGGCGGCCGGGGCCAAGGCGAGAATCGTCGAGAACTCCCTCGCCGAACTGACCGGCGCCCGTGCGACGCTCAAGGCGGACGCGACCATCCCCGGCACCGCCTGGGTGACCGACCCGCGCACCAACAAGGTCGTCGTCACCGCCGACCGCACCGTCTCCGCCGCCGAGTGGGCCAGGCTCACCAAGGTCGTCGACGGACTTGGGCAGATGGCCGAACTCCAGCGCGCCAAGGGGGAGTTCAAGCCCTTCATCGCCGGCGGCGACGCGATCACCGGCGGCAGCGGACGCTGCTCGCTCGGCTTCAACGTGGTCAAGGGCGGTGAGCCGTACTTCCTGACCGCCGGCCACTGCACCGACGCCATCTCCACCTGGTCGGACTCCTCCGGCACCGAGATCGGCACCAACGAGACCTCCAGCTTCCCGGGCGACGACTACGGCCTGGTCAAGTACACCGCCGACGTCGACCACCCCAGCGAGGTCGACCTCTACAACGGGTCCGCCCAGCAGATCACCGGCGCGGCCGCGGCCACCGTGGGCATGAAGGTCACCCGCAGCGGCTCCACCACCCAGGTCCACTCCGGGACGGTCACCGGCCTGGACGCCACCGTGAACTACGGCAACGGCGACATCGTCAACGGTCTGATCCAGACCGACGTCTGCGCCGAGCCCGGTGACAGCGGCGGCTCCCTCTTCTCGGGCGGCAGCGCGGTCGGCCTGACCTCCGGGGGCAGCGGTGACTGCACCTCCGGCGGGGAGACCTTCTTCCAGCCGGTGGCGGAGGCGCTGGCGGCGACGGGGACGCAGATCGGCTGACGGCTCCGGCTCCGGCTCCGGCTCCGGCTCCTTCGAACGGTGAGGTCCCGCCCCGCATGCCGGGGCGGGACCTCCTGCCGTCCGTCCGCCCGGTGTTTCCGCAGGTGAGGGATGCCCGCACGGTTGTCGTACAGATGTTCGGGGATGGGGGTATGGTGGGGGTGAGGGATTAGGGAACTGATGTTCGAGAGCGGGATCGCGGGAGGTGCGTGTGCCAGGCTTCACGCATCTGCACACCGTCTCCGGGTTCTCCCTGCGGTACGGGGCCTCGCACCCGGAGCGACTGGCCGAGCGCGCCTCCGAGCGGGGCATGGACGCCCTCGCCCTCACCGACCGCGACACCCTCGCCGGCACGGTCCGCTTCGCCAAGGCCTGCGCGAAGGAGGGGGTGCGCCCGCTGTTCGGGGTGGACCTCGCGGTGGCCGCGCCGGTCCGCCAGGACAGTGACGTACGACGGGAAAGGCGCCGCACCCCCGTGCGCGGCGGTGCCTTCGTCGACGAGTCGGCACCCCGCGTCACCTTCCTCGCCCGCGACGGTGCCCGGGGCTGGGCCGACCTGTGCCGGATCGTGACCGCCGCCCACGCCGCCGAGGACCTCCCGGTACTGCCCTGGACCGGCAACCACGGCGACGGCCTGACCGTCCTGCTCGGCCCCGCCTCCGACGTCGGCCGCGCCCTGGCGGCGGGGCGTCCGGACCGCGCGGCCCGACTCCTCGCCCCCTGGCGCGAGGTCTACGGCGACGCCCTGCGGCTCGAGGCCGTCTGGCACGGCCGCACCGGCACGGGACCCGGCTCCCTGCGCCTCGCCGCCCGCACCGTCGGCTTCGCCGCCGAACAGCGGATCCGCCCGGTGCTCAGCAACGCCGTCCGCTACGCCGATCCCGGCCAGGGCCCGGTCGCCGACGTCCTGGACGCCGCCCGCCGGCTGGTCCCCATCGATCCGGCCAGGGAGCTCGACTCGGGGGAGGCCTGGCTGAAGGGCGCGGACGCCATGCTCGGGGCGGCGGAGCGGATCGTGGAGGCCGCCGGCTTCCGGCGGGACACCGCCCACCGCCTGCTGGAGCAGACCCGGGCCACGGCCGCCGCGTGCCTGGTCGACCCGGAGGACGACCTCGGCATGGGCACCGTCCACTTCCCCGAACCGCATCTCGTCGGCGCGGGCCGCCGCACCGCCCAGCGGGCGCTGGCCTCACGGGCGGCGGCGGGGATGGTGCTGCACGGGTACGCCGACCGGCGCGCCTACTGGGAGCGGATGCACCACGAACTCGACATCATCGCCCACCACGGCTTCGCCTCCTACTTCCTGACGGTCGCTCAGGTCGTCGACGACGTACGGCACATGGGCATCCGGGTCGCGGCGCGCGGCTCCGGCGCGGGCTCCCTCGTCAACCATCTCCTGGGCATCGCGCACGCCGACCCCGTCGAGCACGGGCTGCTGATGGAGCGCTTCCTGTCCAAGGAGCGGGTCGTGCTGCCCGACATCGACATCGACGTGGAGTCCGCGCGCCGGCTCGAGGTCTACCGCGCGATCATCGGCCGGTTCGGCGGCGAGCGGGTCGCGACCGTCGCGATGCCGGAGACCTACCGGGTGCGGCACGCCGTCCGGGACGTGGGGGCGGCCCTGTCCATGGACCCCGCCGACATCGACCGGGTCGCCAAGTCCTTCCCGCACATCCGGGCGCGGGACGCCCGCGCGGCGCTGGAGGAACTGCCCGAGCTCAAGGACCTGGCGGCGGAGAAGGAGAAGTACGGACGGCTGTGGGAGCTGGTCGAGGCCCTCGATGCCCTTCCGCGCGGGATCGCCATGCACCCGTGCGGGGTGCTCCTGTCCGACGCCTCCCTGCTCTCCCGTACGCCGGTGATGCCGACCAGCGGCGAGGGGTTTCCCATGGCGCAGTTCGACAAGGACGACGTGGAGGACCTCGGGCTGCTCAAGCTGGACGTGCTGGGGGTGCGGATGCAGTCGGCGATGGCGCACGCGGTGGCGGAGGTGGAGCGGGCCACGGGGGAGCGGATCGACCTGGACGCGGTGGCGGGCGGTGATCCGGCGACGTACGGCCTGATCCGGTCCACCGAGACGCTGGGCTGCTTCCAGATCGAGTCGCCGGGCCAGCGGGACCTGGTGGGGCGGCTGCAGCCGGCCGGCTTCCACGACCTGGTCGTGGACATCTCGCTCTTCCGGCCCGGGCCGGTCGCCGCCGACATGGTGCGTCCGTTCATCGAGGCGCGGCACGGACGGGCCCCCGTCCGCTACCCGCACCCCGATCTGGAGGAGCCGCTGAAGGGGACGTACGGGGTGGTCGTCTTCCACGAGCAGATCATCGACATCGTCGCGATCATGACCGGCTGCGGGCGCGGGGAGGCGGACCGGGTGCGGCGCGGGCTGTCGGATCCGGAGGCGCAGGGGCGGATCAAGGTGTGGTTCGCGCAGCACGCGGAGGCCCGCGGATATGACGCAGAAACGATTCGGCGGACCTGGGAGATCATCGAGGCCTTCGGTTCGTACGGCTTCTGCAAGGCGCACGCGGTCGCCTTCGCCGTCCCGACGTACCAGTCGGCGTGGCTGAAGGCGCATCACCCGGCCGCCTTCTACGCCGGGTTGCTCACCCATGACCCCGGGATGTACCCGAAGCGGCTGCTGCTGGCGGACGCGCGGCGGCGCGGGGTGCCGATCCTGCCGCTGGACGTGAACAAGTCGGGCGTCGCACACCGTATCGAACTGGTGTCTGATTCTCCTGGTGGGTGCGGGCGTTGGGGACTCCGGCTGGCCCTCTCCGACGTGCACGGCATCAGCGAGGCCGAGGCGGCGCGGGTCGCCGACGGGCAGCCGTACGCCTCGCTCCTCGACTTCTGGGAGCGGGCGCGCCCGAGCCGCCCGCTGGCCGGACGGCTCGCGCAGGTGGGCGCGTTGGACGAGTTCGGTGCCAACCGCCGTGATCTGCAACTGCACCTGGCCGAGCTGCACCGGGGCGCGCGGGGCGCGGGCGGCGGCCAGCTCCCCCTGGCGGGCGGCCGCAAGACGGCTCCGGCCGGGCTGCCGGACCTGTCCTTCGCCGAGAGGCTCAGCGCCGAGCTGGGTGTGCTGTCCATGGACGCCTCGCGCAACCTGATGGACGACCACCGGGCCTTCCTCGACGAGCTGGGAGTGGTCTCGGCGCGGCGGCTGCGGGAGGCGCGGCACGGGGAGACCGTGCTGGTCGCGGGCGCCAAGGCGGCCACCCAGACCCCGCCGGTCCGGTCCGGCAGACGGGTCGTCTTCACCACCCTGGACGACGGCACGGGCCTGGTCGACCTCGCCTTCTTCGACGACTCCCACGAGGCCTGCGCCCACACCGTCTTCCACTCCTGGCTGCTGCTGGTGCGCGGGGTGGTCCAGCGGCGCGGCCCGCGCAGCCTCAGCGTGGTGGGCGCCGCCGCCTGGAACCTCGCCGAACTCGTCGAACTGCGCGCCGAGGGAGGGCTGGACGAGGTGGCGGCCCGGCTCGCGGCGCCGGCGCCCGCGCCCGCGCCGGAAGGGACCGGCGACGCGACAGGGGGCAGGCGGATCCGTCTGTCCACCGGATACGAACTCCACCCGTGGGCCGATCTGCGGCCCGCGGGACAGGAGGCCTCTCAAGGGCCTTCGACGGTAAGGAAGTTGTGGCACCAGAGTCCGGGGAGTGCGGGATGACCATCCTCTGCGTACGTTTCCAGCTGCCTCCGATGCGCGAAGCCGAAGCCGCCCTGCCCGGGCTGCTCGGACTGCTGGAGGAGTTCACGCCGGTCGTCGAGGCGCTGCCGCCGGACGGGGCGCTGGCCGATCTGCGCGGCGCCGAACGGTACTTCGGGCGCGGCGCGGTGGAGCTGGCGTCGGTGATCCGCGTCCGTGCCCTCGCGCTGCACGGCGTCGACTGCGTCATCGGCGCCGGGCCCGGCCCGATGCTGGCCCGTATGGCGCTGCGGGACGCCCGGCCGGGGCTGACCCGCGCGGTCCCTGAGGGCGAGGACCGGGTGCGGGAGTTCCTCGCCGAGAAGCCGGTCGTCGCGCTGCCCGGCGTCGGTGCGGCCACCGCCCGCACTCTGTGCGACTACGGCCTCGACACCCTCGGCCGGGTCGCCGCCGCACCCCTGTCCACCCTCCAGCGCCTGGTCGGCGCGAAGACGGGCCGCGAACTGCACGAGAAGGCGAACGGCGTCGACCGCGGCCGGGTGGTGCCGAACGCGGTCTCCCGCTCTCTGGCCGCCGAACGCCCCTTCGGGCGCGACGAGCTGGACCCCGACCGGCACCGCAGGGCCCTGCTGTCGGCCGCCGGGGAACTGGGCGCCCGGCTGCGCGCCCTGGAGAAGGTCTGCCGCACCCTGACCCTCACCGTGCGCTACGCCGACCGTTCCTCCACCACCCGCAGTCGCACCCTCGGGGAGCCGACCGCGCACTCGGCGGCCCTGACGAGGACGGCGTACGGCCTGTACGAGGCGCTCGGGCTGCAGCGCGCCCGGGTCCGCGCGATCGTCCTGCGCGCCGAGGCGCTCGGCCCCGCCGACCAGGCCTCCCACCAGCTCAGCTTCGACCCCGTCGACGAGAAGGTCCGCCGGATCGAGGAGGTCGCCGACCGGGTGCGGGCGAAGTTCGGGCCGGGGGCGGTGATACCGGGGGCGCTGGCGGCGTGAGACGGAACGGGCGGCACGGGGCGCCCGTGTGATCCGTGCCGGACGGGTCAGTTGGCCCACGGCGGAGCGATCCGCGTGCCGTCGGCCAGCTCCGCCTCCAGGCCGATGGACGTGGTGACCCAGGAGAGCGCGGTGTGACCGGTCGGGTTCTCGACCGACAGGGTCGCTCCCGGGTTGACGATCACCGTGTCGCCCGCCGTGATCCGCTCGGTACGGCCGTCGAGCGTGATGAGCAGTTCGCCGATGAGCAGATGGAAGATCTCCTCCCGGCTGACGGTGTGCGCGGGGGCCTTCGTCCCGGCGGGGATCTCCCCGCGCCAGGCGCACAGCTCCTCGCTGCCGGTCAGGGGGGTGGCGTACGAGACGAAGCGGGCGCCGTGGATCTCGTGGGTCACGGCGTCGGACGGGCGGACGACGGGCATGGGGTGCCTCCGGTGAGCTGGGCCGCGAGGGCCGGAGAAAAGGTCAAGCTGCTTGACTATATGGCTCATGGTCAAGCAGCTTGACCAATCCGTCAAGGGTGTTTCAATGCACGCGTGCAGAACTCCGAAGCCCTGGCCCTGGCCGCCGCCCTCCTCTCCGCCGCCGGCGAGCTGACGCGGCGCATCAACGAGGGTGTCGTCGCCCGTGGGTTCGAGGGGCGGCCCGTCTACGGCTTCGCCTTCGCCCGGCTCGCCCCGGACGGTGCCACGGTCACCGACCTCGCCGTCCATCTCGGCGTCACCAAGCAGGCGGCGAGCCAGCTCGTGGACGAGCTCGTGCGCAAGGGGTACGTCGAGCGGTGGGCGCATCCGGACGACGCCCGGGCCCGGCTGATCGTGCTCACCGAGCGGGGGTGGGAGTGCACCCGGGCGGCGGAGGAGGCGGCCGCCGAGGCGGTGCGGGGCTGGGGCGAGGTGCTCGGGGAGGGTGAAGCGGGCGCGCTGTGCCGCCAGTTGATGCGCATCGCCCCCCATGGTCCCATCAGGCCTGCCTGGTGACGGAAGGTCAGGGGTCTCGGCCGCCCCTGACTACCACTGGAAGTTTTTACCGACGCGTAACTTCACACTTCAGCTACTCGTCCGTAACTTGATGAGTGAACAGCATCCTCGTGATCCGGGTCACAGGGCGTACGGCCATCGCACCTCCCTTGAGCCGCAAGGAGATCACCCGATGCTGCCCTGGAAGCGCCTGCTCAGACCCCTCGCCGCGGTGCTGCTGGCGGCCGCCGCCGCCACCGTCCCCGCCTCCGCCGCCCATGCCTCCCCCACGACCGCCGCCTCGTCGAGCGGCTGGAACGACTACACCTGCAAGCCCTCCGCCGCCCACCCCCGCCCCGTCGTCCTGGTCCACGGAACCCTCGGGAACTCGATCGACAACTGGCTGTCCCTCGCCCCCTACCTCGAGGTCCGGGGCTACTGCGTCTACTCCCTCGACTACGGCCAACTGCCGGGCGTCCCCTTCTTCCACGGCCTCGGCCCCATCGACAAGTCGGCCGAGCAGCTCTCCGCCTTCGTCGACAAGGTGCTCACCGCGACCGGCGCCGCCGAGGCCGACCTCGTCGGCCACTCACAGGGCGGCATGATGCCCCGCTACTACCTGAAGTTCCTCGGCGGAGCCGCCAAGGTGAACGCGCTCGTCGGGATCGCCCCCGACAACCACGGCACCACGCTCAGCGGCCTCACCCACCTGCTGCCCTACTTCCCGGGCGCCGAGGACCTGCTCTCGTCCGCCACCCCCGGCCTCGCCGACCAGATCGCCGGCTCGGCCTTCCTCACCAAGCTCAACGCCGGCGGCGACACCGTCCCCGGCGTCCGCTACACGGTCATCGCCACCAAGTACGACGAGGTGGTGACACCCTGGCGCAGCGGGTACCTCAGCGGAACCGGCGTCCGCAACGTGCTGCTGCAGGACCTGTGCCCGCTCGATCTCTCGGAGCACGTGGCGATCGGCCTGTTCGACCGCATCGCCTTCCATGAGGTGGCCAACGCGCTCGACCCGGCCCACGCCACCGCCACCACCTGTGCGTCCGCGCTGAGCTGACGCACAGGCCGGTCCGCCGGGGCCTGTCCGGCCTGAGCCGCCGGTCAGGCCCCGGAGTCCTGTCGGTCGCGGCCGCTCAGCGGCCGCGCCGGCCGCCGCCCACGGCCCGTCGGCGCACCGACGCGAACAGCAGCGCCGCGCCCAGGGCCAGGACGGCGGCACCGCCCACCGCGAGCGAGGAGGTGCCGGAGCCGGCGCCCGTCTCGGCGAGGTCCTCCGCCGGGCCGGCGGTCCGCGCCGCCGGGCCGCCGAGGCCGTCGTCCGCGGCCGCCGCCGGGGCCGCGGACGACGAGCCGGCGGGCGACGGGTCCGCGGCGGGGTCCGCCGTCGTCGTGGCGTCGTCGTCCCCGTGTCCGTGGTGCTCGATCGTCGACTTGTCGGCACCGTCCTCGATCTGCTCCTCGGAGGGCGCGGAGGCGGCCGGTGCCGCCGAGGAGACGCCGCCGAACGTGACGTCCGAGCAGGAGTAGAACGCCTCCGGGCTGTCCGAGCGCTGCCAGACGGCATACAGCAGCTGCCGGCCGGAACGCTCCGGCAGGGTCCCGGAGAACGTGGAGAAGCCGTCCGCCGCGACCGGGTCGGTGGCCGTCGCCACCGGATGCGCCAGGTCCAGGTCGGACCAGGCCAGCGGCTGCGCCGGGTCGTAGCCGGCCTTGGTGAGGTACACCGTGAAGGTGCCCTTGTGCGGGGCGGTCACGCGGTACCTGAAGGTGTACGCCCCGCTGCTCACGCCGGTCGCCGGCCAGTCGGTCCGGGCCAGGTCGAGGCCCTTGAACTCCTCGTTGCCGGCGCTGCACAGCGCGCCGTCCGGGATCAGCTCCTGATGGCGCCCGGCCGCGTCGCCGATGCGGACGCCGTTCCAGTCGTAGAGCGCCTGCGTACCGCCCGCCACGATCGCCGCCCGGCACGCCTCGGACGCCGGGCTCTCGGGCCCCTCCGCGTAGCACTGCGCCACCCGGCTGACCGGATCGCCCAGCGTGCCGTGCGCGGCCGCGGGAGCGGCGGACAGCGCGGTCAGGGCCGGTGGGGTCAGCGCGAGGGCGGCGACGACGGCGGCCTTGCGGCGTGCGGGCATGGGGGATCTCCTCGGAACCGTGCAGGGGGTGCGCTGCGGGCGACGCTGCTGCGTGCCGTCACCACGAAACCGCGAAAACGCCTGCTGGGGGAGGCCCGGAGCGATCTTTAGGGTTGCCTTAAGGAAGCGCTCAGACGGAGATCAGGCAGCCGGTGCCGCGACAGGCGACGTTCGCTCCGTCGGGCAGACGCTGCCTGCCGCGGCACTAGCGTGTCCGGTATGACGAGCGAGGAGATCCGGCCCGCCACCGCGGCCGACGTACCGGCCGTGAAAGCGGTCACCGACGCGGCGTACACGCACTACATCGAGCGCATCGGCGTCGTGCCGCTGCCCATGCGGGCGGACCACGCGGCGAACGTGGCCGCGGGAAAGGTCTTCGTGACCGGGGAGCCCGTCACGGGACTGGTGGTCGTCGAGGAGTTCGCCGACCACCTGTTCCTCGACAGCATCGCCGTCCACCCCGACGCCCACGGCAGGGGCGTCGGACGGCGGCTGCTGCACTTCGTGGACGCACACGCGCGTGCACGCGGACTGCCCGAGGTCAGGCTCTACACG
This sequence comes from Streptomyces sp. NPDC000345, assembly GCF_042898825.1. Taxonomy (NCBI): domain Bacteria; kingdom Bacillati; phylum Actinomycetota; class Actinomycetes; order Kitasatosporales; family Streptomycetaceae; genus Streptomyces; species Streptomyces sp. NPDC000345. The sequence goes on along the minus strand of NZ_JBIAZE010000010.1, from coordinate 248,382 downwards.
AACGTGCTGATGTGGGAGAACCAGAGGATCTACCCGAAGTACGGCTACGAACTGGTGGGGCGACGGGTGGACGGCCCCTACGAGCGTCTCCACTACCGCAAGCGGCTCGGCTGACGGGAGCCGCAGGGTGTCTCACCCGTCCGGCCACCAGGTGCGCGCGATGTCCTGTCGCACCTCGGGACGCCCGGCGGGGCGCTCGTCCGCCTCGTCGCGGATCCGGCGGGATTCCGTCTTCTTCAGGGGCTTCTGCACGGTAGTGCGGCGCATGACTGCCTCCTTCAGGGACACCGGGTTCCGCGTTCTCACGGAGGTAGACCCTTTCCGGGAGAGTTCCTCATCGCCCCCTGGTCTGTCAGTGGCGGGTGTCACGATTCGAGTGTCAGTGGCAGGTGTCACTCTTGGGCACATGAGGAAGAACGGGGACGAAATGACGCCGGTGAGTGTGGACTGGGACGCGGAGGCGGCGGGCTTCGACGAGGAGCCCGATCACGGACTGCGCGACCCCGGGGTGCGTGCCGCCTGGGCGGAGCGGCTGCGGACCTGGCTCCCCGAGCGCGCCGGCGAGGTCCTCGACCTCGGCTGCGGCACCGGCAGCCTCTCGCTCCTCGCCTCCGAACAGGGACACCGCGTCACCGGGGTCGACCTGTCGGCCCCCATGATCGACCTGGCCCGCGCCAAACTCGCCGGGCGTGACGCGGTGTTCCTCCTCGGTGACGCGGCGGCGCCACCGGTCGGCGGGCGGCGCTTCGACACCGTGCTCGTCCGCCATGTGCTGTGGGCCCTGCCCGACCCCGCCCGTGTCCTGGCGCACTGGCGGGGCCTGCTGCGCCCGGGAGGGCGGCTCGTCCTGGTGGAGGGCGTCTGGGGGACGGTCACCCCGGTCGGCATACCGGCGGACCGCCTCACGGCTCTCCTCGCCCCGCTCGCCGTGCGGACGCGCGTGGAGAGGCTGTCGGACGACCCGCGTCTGTGGGGCGGACCGGTGCGGGACGAGCGGTACGCGGTGGTGGCGACGGACTGAGTGCCATGGCGGGCGAGGCGCGCCCGTGAAGGAACGGCGGCCGGTGCGGCGCGCGGGGTGCCTCCCACGCCCTCAAGGGGTGCCTGCCGGGCGCCGCCTCACCGCAGCAGCGCCGCGAAGTCGCCCTCGCGGGCCAGCGCCTCCAGCTCGTCGAGGGCGGCCACGGCGGCCGCGGCCGCCTCGGGGTCTCGCCCGGCCAGACCGCTCTGGGCGAACTCGTCCTCGTCGAGCCGTCGTACGTCCGTGCCGTCGGCGGAGCGCCACAGGTCAAGGTCGAGGTCCTCCACGACCAGCTCGGTGCCGAGGAGCGTGGCCGGGCGGGTGACGTCGCAGTACCAGCCCTTCAGGGCGCCCGTCGCGGTCCGGACCTCCTTCACCGCGTACCACCGGTCACGCCAGTAGTACTCGGTGAACACGTCCCCCGTCTCGAACCGTACGAAGCCGAAGTCGCGCACCCCGTCACCGGCCCAGGGGGCGCGTACGGCGATGCGCGTGCCGTCGTCCGCCAGCAGCTCGGCCGTGTAGCGGATCTTCGTACGGCCGGCCTTGACGAGGACGACGTCGACCCGGCGGGCGGCGTCAGCCGAGTGTGCGGACATGGCGCACCTCCGTCGCGCAGATCTCGTAGCCGAACCACTTGTTGATCGCGAGCATCGGCCCGTTGTCCGAGTCGTTGCCGGTGTACGCCTCCGTGTACCCCGCCGCGCGGGCGCGGTGCAGGGAGTCGTTCTTGACGAGCTTGGCCAGGCCCCGGCCGCGGTGGGTACGGGCGGTGCCGGTCATACCGGTGCCGTAGCGGCCGGGGCCGTGGGTGTGGGCCACGCTGAAGGCGACGGGACGGCCGTCGGCCACGGCGACCGAGGTCAGCTCCCGGTCGAGATGGGGGTGGTGCCAGGTCTGCGCGACCCAGGCCTCGTAGTCCGTGAACTCGGTGTCGATGTCGCTCGGCTCGTCGGCCACCACCGCCGCGTCCAGCTCGAACAGCGGGCGCGGGTCGTCCGCGAAGTCCGCGGCCGTGCGCAGTTCGACGCCCGGTGGCGGGTCCTGCAGCGGGGGCAGCGGGGTGCGCGCCAGGTCCAGGCGCAGAAAGTGCGCGGAGCGGCTCGCCCGGTAGCCGTGCCGCTCGGCGAACGCCCGGTTGCCGGGCTCGTCCAGGATCCAGGCGAACAGCTTCGTCGCACCGTGCGCCGCCAGATGCTCCTCGGCGGTGCGCACCAGCAGCGTGCCCGCCCCCCGGCCGGTGCGCGCCGGGTCCACGTACACGTTGAGAAAGCCCTGGCCGTGCTCCGGGCTCTCATGGGCGAGGCCCAGCTGGGCCGTGCCGATGATCTCGCCGTCCTCCTCGGCGACCAGCTTGCGGGCATGGGCGTCGGGGTGGGCGTGGGCGAAGAAGTGCCGCACCGACTGCGGGCTGAAGTACACGAAGGGCAGAGCGAGATGGCGCACCCGGACGAAACCCTCGACGTCGGGGGCCACCTCGGGGCGGAGATCACGCACGATGACGGTCATGTGAGCGCACGCTACGGGCGGCCCGCGCCCCCCTGCCTCTCATTTTCCTGCGGGTGCGGGACAATCGGGCCGTGACCTTGAAGATCCACATCGATGAGGGCGCCGCGCCGTACGAACAGGTGCGGGCGCAGATCGCCGGGCAGGCCCGCTCCGGAGCGCTGCCGGTCGGCTACCGGCTGCCGACGGTCCGGGGGCTCGCCGAGTCGCTGGGACTGGCGGCCAACACCGTCGCCAAGGCCTACCGGGCGCTGGAGGCGGACGGCGTCATCGAGACCCGGGGCCGCAACGGCACGTTCGTCGCGGCGTCCGGACCGGCGGCGGAGCGGGAGGCGGCGACCGCGGCCCAGGCCTACGCCGAGCGGGTGCGACGGCTCGGGCTCAGCGAGGAGGGCGCGCTGGCCGCGGTGCGCGACGCCCTGCGGGCGGCCTACGGGGAGTGATCACCGGCGGGTGGCGAGCGCGCGCGGCGTCCGGGTCACCGTCAGGCCCGCACGCTGTGCCGTCCTGCCGAACAGCGCCGCGTCACCCACCGCCGCGCCGCCCGGGTCGTTGTTGAAGTACGCGAAGACGTCGTCCTCGTCGGCCCAGGTCGTCGCGATGCGGTCGATCCAGGTCTCCAGGGACCGCTGGCCGTAGCGCGGCCAGGGCTGGGCGCGGCCCTGGTGGAAGCGGACGTACCCCCAGTCGGCGGTGCGCCACATCGGCGTGACCGGACGGGCCAGCACATCGGCCCAGCACAGCGCGGCTCCCCGGGACTCCAGGACCCGCCGTACCGCCGGCGTCCACCACGACTCGTGGCGCGGCTCCACCGCCACCCGGGTGCCCGACGGGAAACAGGCCAGGCAGGTGTCCAGCAGAACGGGGTCGACCCGCAGGGTGGGCGGCAGCTGCAGCAGGACCGGGCCGAGGCGGGCGCCCAGTCCGGCCGCGTGGTTCATCAGGCGGTGCACCGGCTCCTCGGGGTCGCGCAGCCGCTTGATGTGGGTGAGATAGCGGCTGGCCTTCACCGCGACCACGAAGTCCGGCGGGACGCGCTCGGCCCAGGACGTGAAGGTGTCCCTGGACGGCAGGCGGTAGAACGCGTTGTTGATCTCGACGGTGGCGAAATGCTCGGTGTACTCCTCCAGCCACCGCCGCTGAGGCACGTCGGCCGGGTACAGGACGTCCTTCCAGTCCTTGTACTGCCAGCCCGAGGTGCCGATGTGCAGTGTCATACCTCCATCAAAACACCTGAGGCCGCCGGCTACAGATACAGTCCCGCGTCCGACCGCCCCCGCGGCTCGGGCAGCGAGGTCGGGGAGGTGCCCCGGCGCAGCGCGTACAGCTCCGCCAGGGTCGCCCCCTCACGGCCGACCCCCTCCTCGGTGCCCAGCCAGCCGACCGCCTCCGGGCGGGTCAGCGGACCCACCTCGATCCGGGCCAGACAGCGGCCGGGGCGGACCACGGCCGGGTGGAGGCGCTCCAGGTCCTCGTTGGTGGTGACCCCGACCAGGACGTTGCGGCCCTGCCCGAGCAGGCCGTCGGTGAGGTTGAGCAGGCGCGACAGGGCCTGGCCCGCCGTGTGCTTCGCCTCGCCGCGGATCAGTTCGTCGCAGTCCTCCAGGAGCAGCAGCCGCCAGCGGCCCTTGCCGGTGGCGTCCTCCTCGCCGATCGCGATGTCCATCAGATAGCCGACGTCGGAGAAGAGCCGCTCGGGGTCCAGGACGCAGTCCACCTGGCACCAGTCCCGCCAGGAACGGGCCAGGGTGCGCAGCGCCGAGGTCTTGCCGGTGCCGGGCGGGCCGTGCAGCAGGAGCAGCCGGCCGGCGATGTCCTCCGGGGTCGTGCCCATCAGCCGGTCCATCGCCTCGGCGACGGGCGCCGTGTAGTTGGGGCGCACCTCCTCCCACGTACCGGCGGAGATCTGGCGGGTGGTGCGGTGTGGGCCGCGTCGCGGGGAGACGTACCAGAAGCCCATCGTCACGTTCTCGGGCTGGGGTTCGGGCTCGTCGGCCGCGCCGTCGGTGGCCTCGTCCAGCACCTTCGCGGCGAGTTCGGCGGTGGTCGCGGTGACCGTGACGTCGGCGCCGCGGTTCCAGCGGGAGACCAGCAGCGTCCAGCCGTCGCCCTCGGCGAGCGTCGCGCTGCGGTCGTCGTCGCGGGCGACGCGCAGCACGCGGGCCTGTGGCGGCAGCAGCGTCGCGCCGGAGCGGACGCGGTCGATGTTCGCCGCGTGCGAGTACGGCTGCTCGCCCGTCGCGAAGCGGCCGAGGAACAGCGCGTCGACGACGTCGGACGGGGAGTCGGAGTCGTCGACGTTGAGCCGGATCGGCAGAGCGTCGTGTGGGTGTGCAGGCATAGCCGCCATGATCCGGCACGCGGGCGCCCTCTGCACCCGGTTTCCGTGGTGCGCGCGGTGTGTCGGTCCTGTCCGGTTAGTTCCGGAGTGCGCCGGGCGGCCGGCGCACTCCGGAACCCGGGCGGCTCAGGCGAGGGCGCCGGCCGCCCGGCGCCGGAGCCGGCGTGTCCCGCGCACCACCGCGTACCCCTTCGTCAGCGCCCTGTCCCGGGCGAACGCCCGGCCGACGGCCCGGCCGTCGAGGAGCCGGGCGAACTCCTCGGCGTCCGTGGCGCGCCGCACCGTCACCCTGCGCAGGGCGTACGGCCCCTGCGCGCGGCGGGCGAGGGCGTTGCCGACGGCCAGCGCCTGGGCGAAGCCGTTCTCCCGCACCGCCGTGCGCACCCGGCGGCTGGAGTAGCCGTACGGGTAGGCGAACGACACCGGCAGCGCGCCCAGTTCACCGGCGACGATGTCCCGGCAGCGGGTCAGTTCGGCGCGCAGCGCGGGGTCGTCGAGCTGGTCGAGCTGCGGGTGACTGTGGCTGTGGCCGCCGATCTCCACGCCCGCGTCCGCCAGTTGGCGTACCTGCGGCCAGTCCAGCATGGTGTCCAGGGCGCCGCCGGTGTCGTAGGCGCCCTGGATCCAGCCGGTGGAGACGAACAGCGTGGCCGGGAAGCCGTGCCGGGCGAGGGCCGGGAGTGCGTGCCGGTGCACGCCCTCGTAGCCGTCGTCGAAGGTGATCAGCACCGGCCGGGCGGGCAGCGGCCGGCCGGTCCGCCAGCGGTCCGCCAGCGCGGCCGTGGTGAGCGGGGTGAGGCCGCGGTCCGCGATCACCGCCAGCTGCTCGTCGAAGGCCTCCGGAGTGACGGAGAGGGCGCGGGTGGCCCCGCTCGGACGCTCGGCGACCGCGTGGTACATCAGAATCGGCACGCGTGTCTCGGTCATACGGCACGCCCCCGCTCCCGTGTCTTCGTCATACGGCGTCCTCCCGGTCCCGTGCGTCCCCGATCCGCACGACCTCGAACGTCGTCCCGTTCCTGCGCGCCCGCACGCTGCCCACGACGTACCCGCCGGCCGCCGTCAGCACCCCCGCCACGATCGCGCCCGCCCGCCGGGCCCCGCCGGGCCGGGCCAGCGCCGCGTCGCGCAGGCCGCGCAGCACCCCGGCGGGCAGCACCCGGGTGGTGTAGCGGCGTTCGGTCTCCAGTCCCTTGTCGGAGCCCACGCTGCGCGCCACGAGCGCCTTGGACAGGCCCTCGGCATAGGTGCGGGTGCGGAAGTAGCCGAAGTGCTCGCGTGCCCCGGGCACCCTGTGGTGGATCACCGCACGGTCGTCGACCAGCAGGATCGCGTCGGGTCTCGCATGGCTGAGCCGGATGCACAGCTCCGTCTCCTCGCCGCCCATCGGCCGTCTGCCGCCGTCGCGTCCGATGCCGCCGGCGAAGCCGCCCGCGATGTCGAAGGCGGTGCGCCGGAAGGAGGCGTTGCCGCCGAGGATGTTGCGCACCCGGACGCGGCCGGGCGGCAGGCCCCGGTAGGAGCAGCCCACCACCCAGTCGAACTCCTCGGGGAACCAGTCGGGCCGCCGGCCCGAAGACCAGACGGGCTCGCACCGGCCGCCCACCGCCATGACCCGGGGGTCGGAGTACGGGTCGGCGAACCGGCGCAGCCAGTCCCGTTCCGCGACGGCGTCGTCGTCGAGGAACGCGATGACCTCGCCGTACGAGGCGGCGATGCCGGTGTTGCGGCCGGCGGACAGTCCGCGCGGGCCGGCGTTGGGCAGCACCCGCACCTCGTCGTGTTCCTTGTACTCCCGCGCCAGCCGGTCCAGGAGGGCCGGGTTGTGGTCGACGACGACCAGGGTCTCCAGGGCCGGGTGGGTCTGGGCGCGCACCGAGGCGACCGCCGCGAGGATGTCCGCCCAGCGGTCCTCGGTGTAGACGCAGATGACGACCGACATGCCGAGCGTGCTCAAGACACCTCTCCCCGGACCGAGTCGAGCAGGGGCGAGCGGCGGCCGGTGCGGCGCAGGGCCCGCCGGTTGGAGCGCTCCTGGAGGATCACCCGCAGGACGCGCAGTCCGTCGCGCACGGCGCGCAGGTTGCTGACGCCGTGGATGCGCAGGTACTCGTGGCTGGGGATCTCCTGCACCTTCAGACCTGCCTTGACGACCCGGATGTTCATCAGGGTCTCCACCTCGAAGCCCGTGCAGTCCAGGTCGATCTTGTCCAGGCAGTGCCGCCAGAACGCGTTGTAGCCGTAGCACAGGTCGGTGTACCGGGCGCCGAACTTGCGGTTGACGACCGCGCACAGCACCCGGTTGCCCAGCCACCGGATGAAGGTCATGTCGTCGGTGCCGCCGCCGTTGGCGAAGCGTGAGCCCTTGGCGAAGTCCGCGCCGGAGACCAGGGCGGAGACGTACGACACGATCTCGTTGCCGTCGGCCGAGCCGTCGGCGTCGACCATCACGATGATGTCGCCGCTGCACGCCTCGAAGCCGGTGATCAGGGCGTCGCCCTTGCCCCGCCCCCGCTGGCCGACGACCTTGACGCCGGGCCACAGCTCACGGGCGACCTCGACGGTGTTGTCGGTGGAGTTGCCGTCGACCAGCACCACTTCGTGGATCCAGTCCGGCAGGGTCTTGAAGACGTACGGAAGGTTCTCGGCCTCGTTCATCGCGGGGATGACCACGCTCACCGGTGGCGCGATGGCCAGGTGAGAGGAGATCGGCCGGTACGTGCCGGCGGTGGACGGGCCTGTCAGGTCCTGGCCCGGCGTCGCCGGCTGCAGAACGGAACTCATGAGTCTGGTCCCTCTCGTCCGGTGGGCCGCCCGCCCCTGGGCGGCCCGGATCCACGTCCGGTTCGAAAGGGGGGTTTCTCACCCGTGGCGGACGTGTCTCCGCCGCATGCCGGAGCGCTCTCCGCGCACAACGGGTGAGCTGGCAAAGCTGACCGGCCGCCGGCGAACGACGGCAGCCGACCGCGCGGAACGGCCCGGTCACCCATGTGGTCACCGGGCACGGCACCCCCCTACCGCGCTCTCGCCCCGGATGCCGTCCCGGTCCCTGAGCCCTCCCCTGGAGCCGTTGCCGACGGTCCGCTGCGAGTGAGATGTATGACGGTATTGATGATTACGCCCGTATGGCAAGACCTTGGGGTCCCGCTCACCTTTTTGTTCGTTTGACCGTTACACAACGGTGTGTCCCGTTGTTCGAAAGGGAAAAAAGTGTTCCCCGGAGGCGGTGGGGGAGTTCGCGGTGAGGGCCCGTCATCGGCCGGGGCGGCGTGGGCGGGAAGGGTGGTGAGCCCGCCGCCGAGGGCGGCGGTTGCCGCGGTGGCGGCGCCGGCTGTCCGGTAGAGGGCGCGAACGAGCCCCGGCGATCCCGGCGTGAGCCGAAAAGTCTTGGCATGGACACTTCCCGTCAACACGCGTAGTTGCTACGACGGTTGTGGCAGAGATCCTGCTAAAGGGAGGTTCCATGAGACGTTCCCGACTTGTCGTATTCGTCAGCTCACTCCTCCTCGCCGCAGGCGCCGCCCTCACCGGGGCGAGCGCGGCGCACGCGTCCCAACTCGCCGCGAACGGCGGCTATGTGGCGCTCGGCGACTCCTACTCCTCCGGTGTCGGCGCCGGCAGCTACATCAGCTCCAGCGGCGGCTGCAAGCGCAGCACCAAGGCCTACCCGTACCTGTGGAACGCCGCCCACGCACCCGCCTCGTTCACCTTCGCCGCCTGCTCGGGCGCCCGAACGGATGAAGTTCTGGCGAGTCAGCTCGGCGGCCTGAACTCCGCCACCGGCCTCGTCTCGATCAGCGTCGGCGGGAACGATGCGGGCTTCGCCGACGTCATGACCACCTGCGTCACCAGCTCCGACAGCACCTGCGTCAACCGCATCAACACGGCCAGGGCGTACGTCGACTCGACCCTCCCCGGCAAGCTCGACACCGTCTACACGGCGATCCGGTCCAAGGCCCCGAACGCCAAGGTCGTCGTCCTCGGCTACCCCCGCTTCTACAAGCTGGGCACCGTCTGCCTCGGCCTGTCCGAGACCAAGCGCTCCGCCATCAACAACGCGGCCGACCATCTCGACGCCGCCGTCGCCAGGCGCGCCGCCGCCCACGGCTTCGTCTTCGGCGACGTCCGCACCCGGTTCGGCGGCCACGAGATCTGCTCCGGCAGCTCCTGGCTGCACAGCCTCAACCTGCTCAACATCGGCGAGTCCTACCACCCGACCGCGTCAGGCCAGTCGGGCGGCTATCTGCCGGTTCTGAACGGCCTGGCCTGACCTACCCGGTGAGCGAGGGCGAGGGGGAGGTCCCGGCCGACGGGGTCTCCTCCTCGCAGGTCACCGAGAACGGCACGTAGTTCGAGGTCGCGCTCACCGGATCGCGCACCTCGACCCCGATCGCGTTCTGGTACGTCCCGCTCCCCGCGTACGTCGACAGGGTGACCTTGTCCTGCCGCGACTTCCCACCGCCCGAGGGGAAGTCCAGCGTCTTCCAGGTCTGGCCGGACAGCTCGCCGTCCTTCGCCACCCAGCGGTAGGACACCGTCGCGGGCAGCCGGCCCACCGTCAGCGTGGCCGTGAAGGCGGGGGCGGAGGCGTCGGGCGGCGGACAGGATCCGCTGTAGTCCGTGTGGGCGCCGGAGACCGTGACCGCGACGGTCTGCGCCGGGGCGGCGGACGAGGCGCTGGGACTCGGGCTCGCCGAGGGGCTCGGCGGCTCGCTGGACTCCCGCGCTGTCGGCGTCGGACTCAGGCCCTGCGTCTGGCTGTTGGTGACCTCGCCCTTGCCGCTCGGGTCGCCGTCGTCCCGGTTCAGCAGCCCGTAGGTCAGACCGGCCACCGCCAGCGCGAGAACGATCACGCCGGTGACGAGGACCGCGCCGGTCCGCCGGTTGCGTTCCGGCTCCTCCCGGGTGGCGCCGGTGGCCGCCCACGGCGGGGACGGCGGGGGAGCCTCCTGACGGAAGGGTTCGACGGGGGTCGGCGGCGTCGTGGCGGTCGGCGCGTAGGGCGCGTACGGCACTGAACGGGCCGTGCCCGACCGCGGGCCGCCTGCCGCGGAGGGGGCGCCCCCGGCCGCGACGACCCGCAGATCCCGCTCGGCCCGCTCGGCCGGCAACCGCTCGGCCGGGTCCTTGCGCAGCAGCCCCTCGATCACCGGTTCCAGCGGACCGGCCCGCAGCGGCGGCGGCAGTTCCTCGTCGACGATCGCGCGCAGGGTGCTCAGCGGGGTGTCGTGGCGGAACGGGGAGTTGCCCTCGACCGCGGCGTACAGCAGCACGCCCAGCGACCACAGGTCCGACTCGGGCCCCGGCGTACGCCCCAGCGCCCGCTCCGGCGCGAGGAACTCGGGTGAGCCGATGACCTCGCCGGTCATGGTCAGCGCGGAGGTGCCCTCCACCGTCGCGATACCGAAGTCGGTGAGCACCACCCGGCCGTCGTTCGACAGCAGCACGTTGGCCGGCTTCACGTCCCGGTGCAGCACCCCGGCCTCGTGCGCGGCCCGCAGCGCGGACAGCACCTCGGCGCCGATGTGCGCGGCCCGCGCCGGCTCCAGCGGACCCTCGGCGTCCAGCAGCTCGGCGAGGGAGATCCCGCGCACGATCTCCATGACGATCCACGGGCGCCCGTCCTGCATGGCCACGTCGTACACCGTGACGACGTTCCGGTTGGCGACCCGGGCCGCCGCCCAGGCCTCCCGTTCCAGCCGGGCGTACATCCGCTCGACGTCCGAGGCCGCCAGCCCGTGCGGGGCGCGCACCTCCTTGACGGCGACCTCGCGGCCCAGCACCTCGTCACGGGCCCGCCACACCGTCCCCATGCCGCCCTCGCCGAGCGGGGACAGCAGACGGTAGCGGCCCGAGATCAGACGTTCACGGCCCGGTTCTTCGGACACCGCGTCCCCCATTCGCACTTCGCATCCGGGCGAAAACCTCCGCAACCCCACCAACGTAGCTCAGCCGAGTACGGATGCGGCCCCCTTGAGCACCAGTCCGGCCCCGAGTGCCACGACCAGGAGCGCGGACCACAGCGGAAGGCTGCGGCGGACCAGCGTCACGACGGGGCGGCTGGTCCAGCGGGGACGCCTGTCCAGCAGACGGGTCGCGCCCGAGCCCAGCTTGACGACGGCGAACCCGGCGGCCGTGAGGGTCAGGGCGAGGCCGACGCCGTACGCGACGACGAGCAGCAGCCCGAACCAGGCGTGCCCGAGCGCCGCCGCGCCCACCAGCACCACGACGGCGGAGGGGCTGGGGACCATGCCGCCGGCGAAGCCGAGCAGGATCGTGCCGCGCAGGGTGGGGGCGACGGCGTGGGTGTGGGTGCGCCCGCCATGGCTGTGGGTGTGCCCGCCGTGGTCGTGGTCGTGGGTGTGACCGTGCTCGTGGTCGTGGGTGTGACTGTGCTCATGCTCATGCTCGTGCGTGTGGTCGTGGTCGTGCCGGGGCTGCGCGGGGGCCTTCGTGAGGCTGTGCGGACGGCCCGCGGGAGCGCCGACGAGGGCCGGCTGACGGCTGACGGCGGGGGCGTGGTCGTGGGGCCGGCCGTGGTCGTGGCCGTGCGGGTGGTCGTCGCCGGGGCCGTGCGGGTGCGGGTGACCGTCGGGGCCGTGGCTGTGCGCACGGCCGCCGTGGCTGTGCGCACGGCCGCCGTGGCTGTGTCCGTGCCCGTGGCCGTGTCCGCGGTTGTGCCAGGCGCGGCGGACGAGCGTCACGCCGGCGCAGAGCACCAGGGCGCCGCTGGCCAGGCCCAGCCAGGCGATCACCGAGGGCGCCGCGGCCGAACCCGCGGTGACGAGGAGACCGAGGGCGACCACGCCGAGGGTGTGGGTGACGGTCACCGAAGCGGCCAGGGGCAGGACGTCCTTCATCCGTGCCCGGCCGCCGCGGGCGGCCGCCGTCGCGGCCATGATGGTCTTGCCGTGCCCCGGGGCGACGGCGTGCAGCGCGCCGAGAACGACGGCGATCACCAGGGCCAGCGCGGCGAAGCCCACGGTGAGGTCCTGCCGGGCGACGAGCCCGTCCAGGGCCCGCGTCCAGCGGTCGGCGCCGCGCGGCAGCACGGACGCGGCGGGCGCGTCCCGCTCCTCCTCGACGAGCGCCGCGCCACCGGGCCGCACCGTGAGCGAGGCGGTGGCGGTGTCGGCGGGCGAGGAGAGCAGTTCCTTGGGATACGTGGTCAGCTCGTCCGAGACGGACGTCTCCGGTACGTCGGACCCGGTGAGCGTCATCCGGTCGCCGCGCGCGGTGATCTCGCGCCAGCCGGGGCCGGAGGAGGCGCCCGCGCTGTGGAAGGACAGGGAGACCGTGTCCTTCTCGGGCAGCTCCGCCGTCAGCCGGCACTCCACCCGGACGGTGTCCAGTCCGGCCTGACCGGGCCGCAGCACCGCCTTGGCGCTGCCCGCGGTGAGGGTGGCGGCACGGCCGCCCACCGTCAGCCTGCTGCCGGACGCGGCCGTCGCGCAGCGCTGCCGGGCCCACTCGGTCATGCCGAGCCGCTCGATGTCCGGCTTCGCCTGGGTCGCCGGGATCTCGGCGAGATCCTCGACGTGGTCGACGCGCAACTGTCCGGGGGCGGCGACGAGTCCGTCGTAGCGGTTGACGGTGAAGTTGCCGAGAGGGTGCGCGCTCGCGCCGGCGGAAGGAACCAGCGCGAGCGCGACGCCGGCCGTGAACACGGCCGCGCAGGAGGCGAACAGACGACGGGTCCTCACTTGTCCGCCTCCAGCGTCTTGAGAGCCGTACGGGCCTCGCGGGCGCCCAGCGGGGAGAAGCCGGGGTTCAGCTTCAGCGCGGCGGCGAGGTGGGTACGGGCGTCGTCGGGATGACCGGTGGCCTTCTCGATCACCCCGCGGTGGTAGAGGAAGGCCGCGTTGCGGTAGCCGGTGGCCGTCGCCTGCCGGGCGTAGCGAAGCGCCTCGGCGTCCTCGCCGTTGACGTGCAGGGCCCAGGCGAGGGCGTCCGCCGTGTGCACGGTGTGCCGGCGGGCCCAGTCGGCGCGGGCCGCGCGCAGGGCCGTCGCCCGGTCCCCGTGGTCGGCGGCGGCGAGCGCGGTGTCGAGGTCGGCGTTGACGCCGTTGGCGCGGGCGATCGCCGTCCAGGCGTCGACGAGGGCGTACTGGTTGTCCGCCCTCTCCTCGTCGCCCTTCGCGCCGCGGGCCTCGTACAGCTCGCCGAGCGCGACGAGCGGGCCGGGGAGCGGGTAGCGGGCGACGACGGTTTCCAGCCCCTCGATCGCCTCGGCCTGCCGGCCGCTCGCGGCCTGGGCGCGGGCCCTGCCCTCCAGCGCCGGGAGGTAGGTGTCGTCGGCGGAGAGGGCGCGGGCGTAGTGGGTGAGCGCCTCCTCGTACCGGCCCTGGTTCCAGGCGAGCTGGCCGAGCTGGGTGGCGACGTAGGCGATGTCGCCCGGGGAGGTGGACGCGGAGAGCGCCTGGTCGAGGACGCGGCGCGCGGTGGTGACGTCGCCGCGCAGTTCACGGACGTACGCGTAGCGGGTGAACACCGGGACGCCCGGCCGCCGTTCGTCGGCGTCGTCGGCGGCCTTCCCGGCCTCGTCGTAGCGGCCGAGTTCGACGAGGGCGTCGATACGGGAGCACAGGGCGCGTTCGCTGTAGGGGTTCTGCTTCAGGGCCTGGTCGGCGTACTTCAGCGCGCCCGCGAAGTCATGGCGGGCGGCGGCGAGCGCGGCCCGGCCGGCCAGCGCCTGGTCGTTGTCCGCCCGCAGGGAGAGGGAACGCTTCAGCGCCTGCTCGGCCTGGGGGTAGCGGGAGGGGTCGCCCTTGGTGCGGGCCTGCTCGACGTAGGCGAGACCCAGGGTGGCCCAGCTGCCGAAGTCCTTCGGCTGGGCGCGGAGATGGGCCTGGAGGGCGGTGATGCCCGAGTCCAGGTCACCGTTCGCGAGCAGTCCGGGGGACACGGCGGCTGCGGTGGCCACGTGCGGGTCCTGTCCGTCCCGCACGGCTCCGATCGCGATCGCCCCCGCGGTGAGCGCCACCGCCAGCATGGCGGCGCAGGCGCCGAGCTGGACGCCCCGCCAGCGACGGCCCGCGGCGGCGACCCGGCGTACGGCGGCCACCCTGACGTCGGTGTCGTCCGTGCCGGAGTCCGCCGTTTCCAGGGCCCGCGTGGCCTCGGTGTCCTCCAGGGCGAAGGCGTCCTCGGAGTCGGTCTCGGCCCGGTCCTCCCCGCCTTCCGGCAGGTCCGGGTCCACGACGGCGGCGCCCTCGGACGCCGGCCCGGACCCCGGCCGCTCGCTCTCCGGTGCGCCGTCGTTCGTACGCGGGGACATGCCCTCTCCTAGGTCGCCTGGGGTGGTTCGGCCTGCGGGGTGTGGGGGGCGGCGCGGCCCGCGCCGTGGGGGATGAGTACGCGGGCCGCGCCAGTCGGTGGGGATGAGGTGGGCCGGGGAGCGCAGGATTCCCTCCGGCCCACCTGGACGTGGGGTCCGACCGGGTGCCTAGTGGCGCCGGTAGGACGGCCGCTGCATCCGGCGCCACCACATCAGGCCGCCGCCGATGAGGAGGATGCCCGCCGCGCCGGCGCCCGCGGACGCCGCGATCAGCGGGGTGTTCTCCGAGGTGGCACCGGTCAGACCGTCGCCGAGGGCGCTCTTGACGTCGGCGCCGCTCTTCGCGGTCTTGCCGCGCGAACCCTCGGTCGGCAGGGCGACGTACGGGAAGTACTTCTCGAAGTTCTTGTCGTTCTTGTCGACCGCGTCACCCAGGTCGTTCTTGGAGCCGACCAGTTCACCCTCGACGACCTGGAGGGAGGCGTCGATCACGTCGTCGGTGAGGCGACGGCCGTTCGGGAAGCCCGCGTTGTCGCCGTCCAGCACACCGAGTCGCTTGGGGCTGGCGGCCGGCTTGATCGAGGTGTTGAGACGCAGTTCCTCGGACGGCGTCACGTACGGCGGCTGGTTGAGGCCCTTGACGCCCTTCAGGAACACGTCCACGAGGTCGTTGCGCGGCTCCGCCGGAGCCTTGATCTTGAAGATCGCCTCGATGAGCTTCGGCAGCTCGGGGTTGGTGACGTTCTTCAGGAACTGGCCGTCGTCCTTCGGCTGGGACGCGTTGAACTTGTCCTTGTCCTTGAGCGGGTTGACGACCTCGTTGACCAGCGGGCTGCCGAGGCGCGAGACCTGGGAGTAGTAGCCCTGCGCGTTCTTGCGCTGGGTGGTGGTCCAGACGCCGACGATCGGCTGGTGCTTCGCCTCGACGATCATGTCGTTGGGCACCTGCAGGGCGATCGTGTTGACGTTGTAGCCCTTGAGGGTGTCGTTGCCGACCTCGGAGAGGTCACCGCCGTACAGCAGGTCGAAGACGCGCAGGTCGGCGAAGAAGGGGTCGTCGGCCTGTCCGGCGAACGTCTTGGCGCCGTTGGACAGCTTGTAGATCGCCTGGTCGCGCAGCTTGGAGTACTTCGGCATCGACGCCTTGCCCACGTTGGACGGCGCCACCGGGACGTCGTCCGCGAGCTTGGTGTCGTGGACGACCTTGCCGTTCTTCTCCTTGATCAGCTCGAGGTCGTAGGTCTGCGTGACGTTCAGGTCCGGGTCGTACAGGCTGTCGACGACCCCGGTGTTGTAGAGGAACGACTTCCGGTTCTTGACGTTCGTCTTGAACGTGTAGCGGAAGACCAGCTCCTCCTTCGCGTCGCCGTTGTTGTCGATGCGGATGTCGTACTGGGCGTCCTCGGCGAACTGGTAGAAGTTCGGGCCGCCGCCGGGTTCCTGGAACGGGATCACGTTCGCGATGATGGTCGTCGTGTCCGGGTGGTCCGGGCTGACGAACGCGTAGAGGTCCGTGTTGTCGTACTGCGGGGTCCCGGAGATGAGGGGGGCCTCGCGGTGGCTGGAGGCCTGTGCAGCCCCCGGAGCGAGCACCACGACGCCGGCGGCCGTGAGCGCCCCGGCGGCAAGTGCCCCGCAGATCAGAGTCGCGACGCCCTTGCGTCCCGTGCCGCTCTTGGAGATAGCTGCTGTCATGCCGTCCTGCCGTCCGTCCTGTGTGCCAACTTGCCTGACGGACAGTGATACGCAGCGGAGGGCCGATCGGATTGGTCGAAATCAAAAAACTTTTTTTCGCTGCTCGACCCGCGTTTCGGGCTCTTTGATCCGTACCCCATCCGGAGGTGTGTCCGTTGCGAATGCCTGGTGTGACGGGGTGGCCCGGGTGCGGCCGCGGAGAGGGGGACCGGATGGAGGCGGACGAGCTGATGGTGCTCGTCGCGGGGGGCGACCAGAGGGCATTCGAGCAGTTGTACGGGCTGGTGTCCGGGCCGGTGTTCGGACTCGTGCGGCGCGTCGTGCGCGACCCCGCCCAGTCGGAGGAGGTCGCCCAGGAGGTGCTCCTGGAGGCCTGGCGCTCCGCCGCCCGCTACGACCCCGGCCGGGGCAGCGCCCTGTCCTGGATCCTCACGCTGGCCCACCGGCGCGCCGTGGACCGGGTGCGCAGCGCCCGCGCGGCCAGCGACCGTGAGCAGCGTGAGGGGCGGCGCTACCACGACCCCGCCTTCGACCAGGTGGCGGAGGAGGTCGAGGCCGGGCTGGAACGCCAGTTGGTCCGGCGCTGCCTCGACCGGCTGACGGCCCTTCAGCGGCAGTCCGTCACCCTCGCCTACTACGACGGCTACACGTACCGTGAGGTGGCCGAGCGGCTCTCGCTGCCGCTGGGCACGGTGAAGACCCGGATGCGCGACGGACTCACGCGGCTGCGCGACTGCTTGGGAGGTGTCGCGTGAGCGTCCTCGGATCACTGTTCCGCCGGGAGGACCTGCACTCGCTGGCCGCCCCCTACGCCCTCGACGCCCTCGAGCCGGACGAGCGGCGCCGCTTCGAGAAACACCTCAGAGGGTGCGACCGCTGCGCCGCCGAGGTGCGCGACCTGGCCGAGGACGCCGTCCGGCTCGCCTGGTCCCAGGCCGTCCCGCCGCCGGCCGCGATGCGCGACCGGGTGCTGGCCGCCGTACGCACCACCCCGCAGGAGCCGGGGCGTGCGCCGGTGCGGGCGCACGAGCCCCAACTGCCTCCACACGTCTGGGGCACGCAGCCGCCGCCGGGACGCTCCCGTGCGCCTCGCGCGCGCCGCCCCCTGTTCGTGCCGTTCGCCACGGCCACCGCCGCCGCGGCCCTCGTCGTCGCCTCGCTCTTCGCCGTCCAGGCCGACCGCACCCAGGAGCAGTTGAACGCGGAGCGCGCCCAGGCACGTGAGATCGCCCACGTTCTGGCAGCTCCGGACGCCCGGGCGAGCACCGGCACCGACACCGGGGGCCGCAGTATCGGAGTAATCGCTTCCGCTTCGGAGGGGGAGGCGATCGTCACCTTGAGCGGATACGGAGACCTGCCCGGGGGGCGGGTGCACCAGCTCTGGGTCATGCGCCCCAACGTGCAACCGCGCTCCCTCGGGCTTTTCGACGGCGACACGCCCCTGGTCGCGACCGGCCTCGACAAGACCTCGACATCACTCGCCGTGACCGTCGAGCCCGACGGAGGGTCAGCTCAGCCCACCAGTCAGCCGGTTGTCCAACTCACCCTGAAATCGGTCGGATTCGGAGAGTGATCGAAGGGAGTACGTCAACCCCCTTGCGGGGAAGGTGATTCCTGAGAGCTCGATACACGCGTGCCCGGACGGGGCGATAGGGTTACCCTGCCCGGGCCGGGTGGACTCGTACGGGTGGGGAGTGACATGGAACAGATAACGATGCGCAGCAGGGCGAGGGTCCCTGCGATCACCTGCGGGAGCACTGCGACCAGTTCGCGGCTCGACCGCCATCTGTCGGTACTGGCGGGTCCCGCCATACCGCAACGGGAGACGGCCGAGGCGACCTCGCTCATGCGGGAACTGACCGCGCGTGAGCCCGCTCGCCAGCGCAACTCCAGGACGGCCCGCGTGTCGCTGTTCGCGCCGCTGCGCCGACTGCGCCGCTCGCTGTTCGGCGGACACCGGCACTGAGACCCGCGCTCAGGCGGCCACACCGTCCCGGCACAGCGCTGCGATCTCGTCGTCCGTCATCCCCACGGCACGCAGCAGCGCTTCGGTGTGCTCCCCGAGCGCGGGTACGTCCCCCATCCTCGCCTCCGGCCCGCCCGGCAGAGTGATCGGAGGCAGCAGCGCCCGCAACGGCCCGACCGGCGAACCCACTTCCCGCCACCGCTCCCGGGCCGCCAGCTGCGGATGCTCCGCCAGTTCCCGCAGATCCCTCAGGCGCGCGCACGCGATGCCCGCGCCCTCCAGGCGCGCCAGCGCCTCGTCGGTGTCCAGCGCGCCCAGCGCCTTCGCCACCAGCGCGTCCGTGCGCTCCCGGTTCGTCACCCGTGCCGCGTTCGTCGCGAATGCCGGATCCGTCCCCAACTCCGCTCGGCCGACGACCTGGTCGGCCAGCCGCCGCCACTCCCGGTCGTTCTGCACCGACAGCAGCACCCGGCCGCCGTCGGCCGTGGCGTAGGCGTCGTAGGGCGCGATCACCGCGTGCGCGAGACCCGTGCGCCGCGGCGGAGTGCCCCCGTGCAGCGTGTGATGCAGCGGATGCCCCATCCACTCGGCCAGGGCCTCCAGCATCGACACCTCCACGGGCCCGCCCCGCCCGGTCGTCCCCCGCCGCACCAGCGCCGCCAGCACGCCCGAGAAGGCGTACATGGCCGCTGCGATGTCCGCCGCCGGGATTCCCGCCTTCACCGGCTGCTCCGGCGTGCCGGTCACCGACACCAGCCCCGCCTCGCACTGCACGAGCATGTCGTACGCCCGCTTGTCCGCGTAGGGGCCCTCGGCGCCGTAGCCGGAGATGTCGACGGCGATCAGCCGTGGATGCGCCGCGCACAGTGTGGCCGCGTCCAGCCCCAGCCGGGCCGCCGCGCCCTGTGCGAGGTTCTGCACGAACACGTCCGCGTCCGCGACCAGCCGCCGTACGACGTCCAGGCCGCGCGGGTCCTTCAGGTCCAGCGCGATGGACTCCTTGCCCCGGTTGCACCACACGAAGTGCGAGGCGAGGCCGCGGGCCGCGGTGTCGTAGCCGCGCGCGAAGTCGCCGCCGTCGATCCGTTCGACCTTGATGACCCGGGCGCCCAGATCGGCGAGCTGACGGGTGGCGAAGGGGGCCGCCACGGCCTGTTCGACGGCGACGACGGTGATGCCCTCCAGGGGCGGCGGGAGCTGGTCCATGGGGTGGATCATGGCTCCCGGGCCGGCGGTTTGTCATGCGCGGGGGTGCGCGTGCCGCCGCACGGCGGGCGGCGCGGACACCGCGATCAGCGCCGCGCACCAGACCACGGAGGCCGTGTTCGAGACGGCGGTGGAGCGGGTGCTGGACGGTTTCGTCCCCCGGGGTCAGAGCAGCGCGAACTGGCCCTCCGGGCCCTCCTCGTGGTGGTCCAGGACCGTCGCCGGGTGACGGGTCGGCTCCGGGGGCGGGAGGATCCCCGTGTCTCGCAGCTCCGCCGTCGTGACCAGGTCGGCCGGGACCAACTCCGCCTGCTGCGCGCGCACTTCGGCCAGCAGTGCCAACACCGTGATCAGCTCCAGGAGTTCCGACGTCCAGGCCTGGGGCCAGGCGGCCGGACGGATCGCGGCGAGCGTGCCCGGCTCCGCCTGCGCCGTGCGGGCCGCGAACCACCGTTCCAGGACCCGGACGCCCGGAGCGCTCTCGAAGTCCCAGGCCTCCGGCGGCACCGGGGAGACGCGGCCGCCGTCGACGTGCAGGCTCTCCTCGTCGCGGTCGTAGTGGAGGGTGAGGGGACGGGCCGGAAGCGGGGCACGGACGTAGGGCCGCCGGCCGCCGGGAAGCTTGGGGCGCTCTCCGCCGCGGCGCAGGAGCCGCAGGGCGCGGTGCCCCAGTTCGACGCCCCGGGCCCACAGTTCGCGGTCCCGGGTGAGGGGAAGGGTGCCGTCGGGGCGGATCGCGGTCAGGGTCCAGGCGAGGAAGTCCACCGGATCGGGGGAGTGGCCCAGGTGATCCAGCAGCCCGGGGGCGAGGTTGGGGTCCGAGCCGCCCGGCCGCCGGTACAGCGGACGCACCCGGCCGGGGCGCCGCAACGGGATCAGGGAGGTCACCAGCAGGGGCGCGTCCGGCGTCTCCACCACGAACACCTGCCGGTCGTCCGCCACCCGCCACAACTCCGGCCGGGCCGCGTCGATCAGCCGCTGGTCGGGGATGAGCCACTGCTCGTCGAAGGGAGCGGCCAGCACCCTCACCGGTTCCGGGCAGGGGCCGGCTGCCCGGACCAGCCGCTCCGTGCCGCCCGCCCGGCCCGGCAGCTGGCCGACCGCCGTGCGCAGGGTGCGCGAGCGCGTCGGCTCGAACAGCGCCTCGCGGTCCGGGCCCTCGGCCTTCATCAGGGCGTCCCAGCGGGCCTTCAGGGAAGCCGGGTCGGGAGCCGTCGGCCACCCCCGGCCGAGCCGCGGCGGTGCGACGGACCACGGCATGAGGTCCGCCAGCGGCGGAGCGTCGTCGTGCGTCACGCTGGGCATGGTACGTGGGACCGCCCGCGGGAGGGTCACGTCGCGTCGAGGGTGACCGTGAAGGAGAAACGGTCGCCCCGGTAGTGGATGACCGCGGCGTCGAGCACCCGCCCGTCCCCGTCGTAGGTCACGCCCGTGTAGTGCAGGATCGGGCTCAGCAGCGGAACCCGGAGGAGCTGGGCGGTCTCCGGGTCCGCGAGCCGGGCCTCGACCGTGTCCGTGATCCGGCCGATGCCGGCGCCCACCACGTCCCGCAGCACCTTGGTCATCGGCCAGCGCACCAGATCCTGCGGGTCGATGCGGGCGGCGACCTCGGGACGGACGTAGTTGCGGGCGTGGTTGGTCGGCTCGCCGGTCTTCTCGTCGCCGCGCAGCCGGTGGTACGTCGCCACCTCGGCCAGGTCCGGGAAGTGCTCGGCCAGTTCGGCCGGCACGGGCGCCTGTCCGTGGCCGAGCAGTTCCGTCACCATGCCGGACTGCTGGGCCACGATCGCGTCGACCGAGCCGAGCAGCCGCACGGGCGCACCCCGCTGGACGCCCGGCTCGATGAACGTGCCGCGCCGCCGGTGCCGGGTGATCAGCCCCTCGTCCTCCAGCTCCTTCAGCGCCTGCCGCATGGTCAGCACGCTCACCCCGTAGTGCCCCGCCAGCTGCTCCTCGGTGGGCAGCCGCAGCGGGTCGCGGGGCGAGCGGCCGAGTATCGAGGCGCGCAGCGACTGCGACACCTGGTACCACAGCGGCAGCTTGCGGTTGAGGACGATGGAGTCCGGGGCGAAGGAGGTCACGGGCCATCCGTACCTGGAGGGAATCTTCAGTGCAAGGGGCGGAAGTGCCGTTCGAGGCCGTCCCACACGTCGTCGTAGCGCTGTTGCAGATGGTCCGCGCCCGCCGCGTGCGGGGTGAGGGTGAGCGGCCAGCGCGTCTCGAACATGAACGCCAGTCCGTCGTCGATCTTCTGCGGCCGCAGCTCGGCGGCGCTCGCCCGGTCGAACGTCTCCCGGTCCGGCCCGTGCGCCGACATCATGTTGTGCAGCGAGCCGCCGCCCGGCACGAAACCGCCCTTTCCGGCCGTCTTCGCGTCGTAGGCACCCTCGATCAGGCCCATGTACTCGCTCATCACGTTCCGGTGGAAGTACGGCGGCCGGAAGGTGTCCTCGCCCACCAGCCAGCGCGGCGCGAACACCACGAAGTCCACGCCGGCCAGCCCGGGGGTGTCGGACGGCGACGTCAGCACCGTGAAGATCGACGGATCGGGGTGGTCGTACGAGATCGACCCGATGACGTTGAAACGGCGCAGGTCGTAGACGTAGGGGACGAGATTGCCGTGCCAGGCGACCACGTCCAGCGGCGAGTGGCCGTACGTCGCGCGCCAGAGGTTGCCGCAGAACTTGTTGACCACCTCCACCGGCCCCTCGACGTCCTCGTACGCGGCGACCGGCGCGCGGAAGTCGCGCGGGTTGGCGAGCCCGTTGGCGCCGATGGGGCCGAGGTCGGGGAGGCGGAAGGGGGCGCCGTAGTTCTCGCAGACGTACCCCCGGGCGGAGCCGTCGAGCAGCTCCACGCGGAAGCGCACCCCGCGCGGGACCAGCGCGACGTCACCCGGCTCGGCGTGCAGCAGGCCGAACTCCGTGCGCAGCAGCAGCCCGCCCCGCTCGGGGACGATCAGCAGCTCGCCGTCGGCGTCGCTGAAGACGCGGTCCATGGAGGCGTTCGCGTGGTAGAGGTGCACGGCCACGCCGGTGCGCTGGGTGGCGTCGCCGTTGCCGCCGAGGGTCCACAGGCCGCCGAGGAAGTCCGTGCCCGGTGCGGGCTCGGGCAGGGGGTCCCAGCGCAGCCGGTTGGGGTCGGGGACCGTCTCGGTGAAGGGGCCGGTGCGCAGCGCGCCGTTGTCGGCGCGGGTGAACGCCGGATGCGCGGCCGAGGGGCGGATCCGGTACAGCCAGGAGCGGCGGTTGTGGGCGCGCGGCTCGGTGAAGGCCGTACCGCTGAGCTGTTCGGCGTACAGGCCGAGGGGCGCGCGCTGCGGTGAGTTGCGGCCCTCGGGGAGGGCGCCCGGCACCGCCTCGGAGGCGTGCTCGTTGCCGAACCCCGAGAGATGGGCCAGCCCCTCGGCGGTCTTGCGTGCGTCCCCGCTGCTCATCGTCGCTCCCTTGCGTGGCGGTTCCTTGCCCTGCCGATTCCTATGCATCACCGTAGGATTGCGTTTTCGCAGACGCAAGAGGTCCGGCGGTCCTCCTCACGGAGGACGATCACACCCGGCCGGAACCAGACCCCAGAAGGATCCGCGTGTCGGACAGGTGCTCTAATCTCCCGGGCATGTCGTGGAAGCGCGTACTCGTCGCCGCGCTCGCGGTCTGTGTCCTGCCGCTGGCCGGATCCGCGTGCGGCTCCGGTGATGCCCGGGAAGAGGGGACCGTCGTGTCGCCCTCACCGGTGGGCAAGGTCCTGGACGACACGGACGACGACGGGAGGCACTACCGCGAAGTGGGCGACAAGGGGGCTCCCCGGGTCGGTGTCGAGGTCCAGCCCGACAGCGACGGCAGCTGGGACGTCCGGCTGAAGCTGGCCAATTTCCGCTTCTCCCCGTCCGGAGCGCCCGAGAAGGCGGCCACCGGACGCGGCACCGCCCGGCTCTACGTCGACGACCAGCCCGTCGCCGATCTGCGCAGCCCCTCCTACCGCATCCCGGCCGGCTATCTCCCGCACGGGACGCACCGGGTCACCGCGCGGCTGTACGCGGACGACGGCACGGTGTGGGCGGTCGACGGCAAGCCCGTGCAGAGCACGGCGGACATCACGGCCTCGGAACCGTCGCCCTCCCCGTGACCGCGTCGACGCCCCCGTTGAGTGCAACGGCCACCTTTCTCCGTACCGAGGGGCGAGGTTCACCCGCCCGCGACGGAAAGGCATCATGAAGTCCGTGCCCCAAGCGACATCGCTCCGTCGTGCGCCCGTCCAGCGGCGCAGTGCCGAACGGCTGACCAGGATCCTGGACGCCTGCGCCGACCTCCTGGACGAGGTCGGCTACGACGCCCTGAGCACCCGGGCCGTCGCCCAGCGCGCCGGCGTCCCGATCGGCTCCGTCTACCGCTTCTTCGGCAACAAGCGGCAGATGGCCGACGCGCTCGCCCAGCGCAACCTGGAGCGCTACTCCGAACGCGTCACCGAGCGGCTGAAGGGAGCCGGGGGCGGAGAGGGCTGGCGGGCCGCCATGGACGCCGTGCTCGACGAGTACCTGGCCATGAAGCGCACCGCGCCCGGGTTCTCCCTCGTCGACTTCGGCAACCAGATCCCGGTCGGCGCCCGCCAGGCCGAACCCAACCACCGCGTCGCCGACCGCCTCACCGACCTCCTCTCCGCCTACCTCGACCGCGACCCCGACGAGAACCTGCGCCGCACCTTCCTGATCGCCGTGGAGACCGCCGACACCCTCGTCCAGCTGGCCTTCCGGATGGATCCGGAGGGGGACCCGAAGGTGATCGAGGAAACCCGGGAGCTGTTGCGGGCCTATCTGGCACGCGCACTGGACTGACCGGCCCCGTTCACGGGAAGGTGCCCGTTGCCGAGGTGAGTCGTCAAGCGGGCATGGGGGGAACGCTGTGGCTCGGGTGGTCTGCGTCCATGGGATCGGCCAGCAGCACACGGGGGAGCGGGAACTGCACCGTTCCTGGCATCCCGCGCTGGCCGACGGACTGATCCGCGCGGGCGCCGCGGCCACGCTCGGCGCGGACGACGTGCGCTGCGTCTTCTACGGTGACCTGTTCCGCCCGCCCGGCCGCACCCTCGCCCTCGGCGACCCGCCGCTCGACGCCTCGGACGTGGAGGAGGGACTGGAGAGCGAGCTGCTGCTGCAGTGGTGGGCGGAGGCGGCCCGCACGGACCCAGCCGTCCTCCCGCCCGACGCCCGCACCCTCGCCCGCACGCCCCAGGCGGTGCAACGGGCCCTCAACGCCCTCAGCCGCTCCCGCTTCTTCGCCGGCGTGGCCCTGCGGAGCATGGTCCTCGACCTCAAGCAGGTCCGCGGCTACCTGTGCGACCCGGCCCTGCGGGACGCCGTCCAGCAGCGGGTCGCCGACGCGGTGACCGGGCGCACCCGGGTCGTCGTCGGCCACTCCCTGGGCAGCGTCGTCGCCTACGAGGCGCTGTGCGCCCACCCCGAGTGGCCGGTGCGCTCACTGCTGACAGCGGGGTCGCCGCTGGGCATCCGCAACCTCGTGTTCGACCGCTTGCGGGCCGGGGCCGCGGGCTCCGGATCCCCCGGTGACTGGCCGGGCGCCGTCGAACACTGGACCAACCTCGCGGACGAGGGCGACGTCGTGGCCCTGGTGAAGGACCTGCGGCCGCTGTTCGGCGAGCGGGTCGTGTGCCAGGTGGTCCACAACGGGGCACGGGCCCACGACGCGACCCGGTACCTGAACACGGCGGAGGCGGGACGCGCGGTGGACGCGGGTGCTCGGTGGTGACCGACGCAGGCCGGGCGGCGGGTGAGGGGCGCGGTGCCGGGCCCCGCTGAAGCGGCGGTGGCCGCCCTGCCCGCGACGGCCGCCCCGGCCCCGGACGCGGCCGACCGCCGTTTCCTCGTCGCCGCCGCCGTCACCGACGTCACGGCGCATCCCGAGGCCGAACGCGCCGAACTCGCCGCCGACGTACGGCGGATGGAGGACCTCTTCCTCGGCGAGCTCCGCTACCACCGGGCCACCGACCTCCCCGCCCTCAACCCCACGCGCCGTCAACTGCAGCACGCCCTGCGGGCGTTCGCCACCGCCCCGGACCGCCGCCCCGAGGACTACGTGGTCCTCTACCTCGCCACCCACGGCGTCACCGCCGAGCACAGCGGACGCCACTACCTGCTCCTGCACGACAGCGACGCCCGGGACCTGCGCGGCACCGCCCTGCCCACCGAGGACCTGGTCGCCCAGCTCTGGGAGGACACCCCGGTCGAACGCCTCCTTGTCCTGATCGACGCCTGCTACGCCGAGGAGGGAGCCGACAGGGCGCTGCGCGGCGCGCTGGAGGCCCGCAGGTTCAGGGAACCGGTCACCGAGCACGGCACCACCGGCCTCGTGCTCGTCTCGTCCTCCCGCCGCAAGGAGGAGGCGTACACCGGCGCCCTGTCGGCCGCCTTCGACCGCGCCGTACGCCGTCAGGCCACCGCCGGTCACGCGCCCGCGCACATCAGCCTGGAACACGTCATGGCGGCCATCCGCGGCGATCCCGAGGTGCCGGCCGCACAACGGCCCGTCTGGTCCCTCGCCCATGCCACCGGGGACATCCCCGCCTTCCTCCCCAATCCCCGGCACGTCCCCGACTCCGCCGGGCTGAAGCTGGAGGAGATCGACCGCATCGTCGCCCTCGGCGCCCGCGAACGCGACGCCCGGGAGAAGGACATGCGCGGCTTCTTCGTGCCCCGTGCCCGCGGCACCGACGTACCCACCGAGGACGTCTGGGACTTCACCGGCCGGCACGCCGCTCTCGGCGACATCACCGCCTGGCTCGATCCACGGCGCACCGGGGACCGGCTCTGCGTCGTCACCGGCGACCCCGGCTCGGGCAAATCGTCCCTCCTCGGCATGGTGGCGGTGCTCACCGATCCGCTCCGTCACGACTCCGTGCCCCGGACCGGGCTGCCCGCACTGCTGCCCCGCGCCGGCGACGTGGACGTGCGCGTCAACGCCAGTCACCTGTCCACCCGCCAGCTCCTGGAGGCGCTGTCCGCGGCCGCGGGCTGCGCCGCCGCATCCCTCGGAGCCCTCACGGCTCACCTGCAGACCAGGACGGACCCGCTCGTCGTCCTCGTCGACTCCCTGGACGAGGCACTGACGCCCCACGAGGCCGTCGACGAACTCCTCACCCCGCTCACCGACCCCGAACGCCGTCTCCCGCTGCGCCTGCTGATCGGCGCCCGCCCGCACATCGCCGCCCGGCTGCCCGCCGGGGCCCCGCGCATCGACCTCGACTCGGAGCGCTACGGCGACCCCGACGCCGTCCGCACCTACACCCGCAAGCTCCTGCGGGCCCCGGGCTCGGTCCTCGGCGACGCCGCGCCCCGCCTGGTCGACGCCGTCGCCGAGGCGGTCGCGGAGGCGGCCGGCCGCTCCTTCCTGGTCGCCCGGATCACCGCCCGCACGATCGCACGGGAGCCCCGGCCGCCCGACCCGTACGACCGGCGGTGGCGCGACGAACTCCCCCGGCTGCCGGGCGAGGCCATGGAACGCGACCTGGTCCAGCGCCTCGGCCCCCAGGCCGCCCGCGCCCGCGACCTGCTCCTGCCGCTCGCCTACGCCCAGGGCGCGGGCCTCCCCTGGGCGACCGTCTGGCCCCGGCTGGCCGCCGCCCTGTCCGGCGAGCCGTACGGCGACGAACACATCGTCTGGCTGAGGCAGGCGGCGGGGTCGTACGTCGTGGAGAGCGTCGAGAGCGGGGGGTCGGTCTACCGCGTCTACCACCGGGCGTTGATCGAGTACCTGCGCGAGGGCCGGGACACGGAGACGATCCAGCGCACGGTGACCGAGGTGCTGCGCGACATCGAACACCCCTACGTGCGCCGGTACTTGGCGCTGCACGCGGGCGAGGGCGGGGTCCTCGACCCGCTGGTCCAGGACGCCGCCTTCGTCCTGGGCGCCGAGCCGGGCCAGCTGCTGGCCGCTCTGCCCGGGCTGCGGACCGTGGAGGGGCGCCGGGCCGGGCAGGCGGTACGCGACCTGGAGGAGCTGCTCAGACGGCGCGAGGGCGCGGGCCCCGACCCCGGGACCCGCGCCCGGCTGCGCCTCGCTGCGGTGTGCCGCCAGGCGCGGGAACTGGCCGACTCCTGCGACGCGGGGGAGGGGGCACTGCCGTGGCGGGCGCGCTGGGCGGCGTGGAACCCGCACGAGGGCGCCCGGCGGTATTCCGGGATGACCGTGGGGACCCGGACGGGGGCGGTGGTGCCGGGCGACGGCGACGCGCAGTACCTGGAACTGTCCTGGTGGGACGGGGTACGGGCCTGGGATCTCGACGACGGCACGTGGAGCCGGGTCGCGGCCGACACCGGTGATCCGTACCGGTCGACCCTGACCGTGCTTCCCCAACTGCCCGGTGGAGCCGCCGCCGTGGCCTACGGGGACGAGGTCGAGATCCGCGGCAGGACCCTGCGGAGGATCCGTCACTCCCGCCTGATGCACCTGTGGTCGGTCTGGAGGACGTCGCGCACGACCTGGTGCCTGCCGCCCGACCCGTTCGTGGACGCCGAGCCCGAGCGGCGCATCCCCCGGGCCCCCCGGCAACTGGCGCTCACCGCCGACGACGACGGCAACCCCGATCTGGCCGTGCTCCGCTTCGACGACGGCCAGGCGGCCGTGTACCTCCTCGGCGACCGCACGGCGTACCCACCCCTCCCCCGGGAGCGGAGGCGTTCGCTGTACGACAACGAGGCCAAGGAATGGCAGGCGCGCTTCTCGCACCTGGCCGCCGTGGACCATCTGACGCTCGGGCCGCGGGCCACCGACGACCCCCGGCGCATCACCGCCTGCGCGGCCCCGCGGGGCCTGGCCCCCCGGACGCTCCTGGTCGGGTACGAGGACGGCGAGGTCCTCGAAACCGACCTGAGACAGGGAAGCCGGCTCTCCCGGGTGAACACCGGCCACGACTCCCCGGTCACCCACATCGGCCTGATCACCGGCCACCCCCGGGGCAGACTGCTCGTCACCGCGGCCCGCGACGGCACCGTCCGCGTCTCCTCCCTCACCACCGGCCGGCCCGTGCGGCCCCTGCTGTCCAGTGCCTTCCTGATCGCGTCCCTCTCGGCGCGCCGCGTCGGACGCCAGTGGATCGTCGCCGTCGCGACGGCCGACGGCTCGCTGCACCGGATCGACCTCGACAGCGGGCGTCCCATCGGACTGCCGCTGCGGGTGGACCGGGGACCCTCGGTCAGGGTGGAGACGTTCGCCCTGCGCGGCGCCGACTGCGTGTCCGTCCAGGGCGACTCCCGGGGCCTGCAGGTGTACGACCTGGTCAGCGGCGCTCGCGTCGGCGGGCAGGAGTTCCGGCACGAGGCGTCCGCGGTCTGCGCGGCGGGCGGGACGGTGTGCGTGGGCGGCTCGGACGGCGTCGTACGCCTGTGGCCCACCCCGCACGCGGCGGACTCGACCCAGATCACGGCCCACGACGGTGCGGTCCTGGCGCTCGGCCGCGTCCGCGGCCCGTCCGGCCGTCCCGCGCTCGTGAGCGTGGGCCTGGACAACGAGATCCGCTGCTGGGACGTCGAGCGGTCGCACGAGCTGTGGCGCCGGAGAGTCCTGGACCCCGGGCCCTGGCAGGTACCGCTGCTCGCCTGCGCCACGACCGGACGCAGGGCCGACGGCCGGGACTTCGTGGCCACCGGCGAGCACCAGGGACGCGTCAGGGTGCTGCTGCTGAGCGACGGACTGCCCGTCGCCGAGCAGGAGTTCACCGTGCCGGACATGGTCACGGCCCTCGCCGCGGGCCGGGTGCGCGGCCGGGACGTGCTCGCCGTCGGCACCGGATCCGGCCGGATCGCCTGCTGGGACGTCGGCGCCGCCCGTATGTACGCCCTGGGCCCCGAGCCCCGCCGACGGGTCTGGACGACCGCGCTCGCGCTGGCCCCGGACGGCTCGGGGCGACTCGCGACCGGCGGCGCGGACGGCACCGTACGGGAGTGGTCGCTGCCCACGTGCCGGCCGCTCGGCCCCGCCCGCCCCGGGCACCGGCGACGGGTGACCGCCCTGGCCTACGCCGGGGGACGCCTCGTCGGATGCGGCGCCGACCACCGTCTGGTGTCGTACGCGGACGGTGGGGAACGCCGGATGCCCATGCCCCTGGTCTCGTTCGGCGAGGCCGCGGACGGATCCCTTCTGGGCGGCGACGAGCGGGGCCGGGTGTGGCGGGTGGAGGCGGGCGACGCGGGCCTGGCCGTGGCCGAGGCGCTCGACGCCGTACGGCCCGTGTCCGCCGTCGCGACCGTTGCGGTCGACGGCTCCACCGCGGTCGTCGCCGGCAGCCCCGACGGTTCGCTCCAGGTGCGCGAGGGCGAGCGCGGGCGGCTGGTGCGGCGGCTGCGGCCCGTGTGCGAGAGCGGGGTGCGGGAACTGGCCGGTGTGTCCTGGCGGTCACCCGGCAGACAGCCACGGCCGCTGCTGTTCGCGCGCAGCGAGTGGGGAGTCCTGGAGAGCTGGGACTTCGGGACGGCCGGCCGGATCCGCTCCCAGGGCCTGCCGCTGGCCACGCCGGTCGCCCACCAGGACCCGCGGGCCACCCTGTCGGTGCAGCCCGCCGCGGACGGAACCCAGGCGGTGCTGTCGCTGGCACCGTGGGACGCCCGCCCCAGCCGGCCACTGTGGGACTCCGACGAGGACACGCACCTCGCCGTCCTCGACGTGGCCCGCGGCCCCGTGCACAGCCAGCCCTGCCGCCCCCTGGGCGAGAACACGCCACAGGGCCCCTTCCGGGCGGTCCGCTGCGGCGGCACCCTGCTCGTCTTCGTGCCCCTCCCCGGCCGGGTGGTGCGCGTGCTCGACACACGGACGCGGCGCTGGGCCGCGCTGCCGGAGGACGACCTGGTCGAGGTGTTCGCCCTCGTCGCCGCGGACGGGGACGAGATCCTGGTGGTGGGGGGTGAGAGCACCAGGGTGTACGCCTGGGAGAGCCTGCGCACCTGTTTCACCCGTCCCGGCGAGCGGCCGTCCGAGATCCGGCCGGTGACCGCCCGTACCCGTCTCGGGCGGCGCGCCGCTCCACCACCGCCCCCGCTCCACGAGCACGCGGTCGTCCTCCCGACGTACAAGGCCCGCCACGCCGTACTGCTGCCCGGCGGGCAGACCTACGCGGTCGCGGCCCAGAACGAGCTGGCCGTCGCCTCGGTGCGGGACGGCGTCGTCCTGCGCGGGCTCGAGCTTCCCTCGCCCTGTACGGCCCTCGCCGCCGGACCGGGTGGCGAACTCGTCGTCGGTACCCGCAACGGCCTCGTCCTCTTCGACTGACCTGCTTCCCCCCGCCGATTTCCGACCTCACCCCCGCGCCCCCCTCCCCGTCGGGCATACCGGTCGGTATGCTCGGCCGGAAGATGGCATCGTCGCCCCCCCAGGAGGACCCGTGTCCCGCACCGCCCTGCGAATCTGCCCCCTGTGCGAGGCCACCTGCGGGCTGACGCTCACCGTCGAGGGAACCAGGGTCACCGGCGCCCGCGGTGACCGCGAGGACGTGTTCAGCAAGGGGTTCATCTGCCCCAAGGGCGCCTCCTTCGGGGCCGTCGACGGCGACCCGGACCGGCTGCGCACCCCGCTCGTGCGCCGGGACGGCGAGCTGCGCGAGGCCACCTGGACGGAGGCCTTCGACGCCGTGGCCGCCGGGATCCGCCCGGTCGTCGAGCGGCACGGCCCGCACGCGGTGGGCGTCGTCCTCGGCAACCCCAACGTCCACACCATGGCCGGCGCCCTCTACCCGCCCGTGCTGCTGGCCGGGCTCGGCACCCGCAGCCTGTTCACCGCCTCCACGGTCGACCAGATGCCCAAGCACGTCTCCAGCGGACTGCTCTTCGGCGACGCCAACGCCATCCCGGTACCGGACCTGGACCGCACCGACCACCTTCTCCTCATCGGCGCCAACCCCCTGGAATCCAACGGCAGTCTGTGCACCGCCCCCGACTTCCCGGGCAAGCTCAAGGCCCTGAAGGCCCGCGGCGGCACCCTCACCGTCATCGACCCGCGCCGCACCCGCACCGCCAGGCTCGCCGACCGGCACGTCGAGATCAGGCCCGGCACCGACGCGCTGCTCCTCGCGGCGATGGCGCACGTGCTGTTCGAGGAGGACCTGGTGGACCTGGGGGAGCTGACCCCGCACGTCGAGGGACTCGACGAACTCCGGGCAGCCGTACGGGACTTCACTCCCGACGCGGTGGCCCCCGCCTGTGACGTCGACGCCGGCACCGTCCGCGCCCTCGCCCGCGAACTCGCCGCCGCCCCCACCGCCGCCGTCTACGGCCGCATCGGCAGCTGCACGGTCCCGTTCGGCACCCTGGGCAGCTGGCTCGTCGACGTCCTCAACATCCTCACCGGCAACCTGGACCGGCCCGGCGGCGCGCTCTTCCCGCAGGCCGCCACCGACCGCACCCCCCGCCCGGCCGGGCCGGGCCACGGCTTCGCGCTCGGCCGCTGGCACTCGCGGGTGAGCCGGCACCCCGAGGCCAAGGGCGAGCTGCCGCTGTCCGCGCTCGCCGAGGAGATCGACACCGCCACCGAGGAGGGCGAGCCGGTCCGGGCGCTCGTCGTGGTGGCCGCCAACCCCGTGCTGTCCGCCCCGGACGGCGACCGGCTCGACAAGGCGCTCGGCTCCCTCGACTTCATGGTCAGCGTCGACCCGTACCTGAACGAGACCTCGCGCCACGCCGACGTCGTCCTGCCGCCGCCCCCGCCCTCCCAGAGCGCCCACCACGACTTCGCCTTCAACACCCTCGCCGTGCGCAACCAGGTCCGCTACTCCCGCCCCGCCGTCCCGCTGGAGCCCGGCAGGATGGCCGAGACGGAGATCCTCGCCCGGCTGACGCTGGCCGTGACCGGCATGCACGGCGCCGACCCGTCCGCCGTCGACGACCTGGTCATCGGCCAGACCCTCGGCAAGGCGGTCAAGGAGCCGCACTCGCCGGTGCACGGCCGTGACCCGCGGGACCTGGCCACCCTGCTCACGGGCGAGAACGGCCCCGAGCGCCGGCTCGACATGATGCTGCGCCTCGGCCCCTACGGCGACGGTTTCGGCGCACGCCCGGACGGGCTGAGCCTCGCCCGGCTGCTGGACCACCCGCACGGCATCGACCTCGGGCCGCTGGGCCCGCGTCTGCCGCAGCCGCTGAAGACGCGGAGCGGGCGGATCGAACTGCTGCCGCAGCCGATCGCCGACGACCTGCCCCGGCTCACCGCGGCCCTGCGGGAGCGGCCCACCGGACTGGTCCTCGTCGGACGGCGCCATCTGCGTTCCAACAACAGCTGGATGCACAACGTCCCGGCCCTCACCGGCGGCACCAACCGCTGCACCCTGCACATCCACCCCGAGGACGCGGAGCGGCTGGGCGTGCGGGACGGGGCGCCGGTGCGCGTGAAGGGCGCCGGGGGAGAGGTGACCGCTCCGGCGGAGGTCACCGACGGCGTGCGCCGGGGCGTGGTGAGCCTGCCGCACGGCTGGGGTCACGACCGGCCCGGCACCCGTCTCGGCCACGCCTCGACGGACCCCGGCGTCAACGTGAACCAGCTGCTCGACGGCAGCCTGCTCGACCCCCTGTCGGGCAACGCGGTGCTGAACGGCGTACCCGTCGAGCTCATGGCAAGCCTGTGACCTGGAATTTTGCGCTTATTGCTCGCACGTCAACGTCTTGTTAACGCCGTTTGACGGGACCTAACGTCGTCGCACCGCCTGCCCGGTGGGATGTTCAAGGGCGAACGTTAGGTATCCACACATGTTGACCATCCTCGGCTTTGCCATGATCGCGACCTTCCTGGTCCTGATCATGATGAAGAAGATGTCGCCGATCGCGGCGCTCGTCTTGATCCCGGCACTGTTCTGCGTCTTCGTCGGGAAGGGCGCCCAGCTCGGTGACTACGTCATCGACGGCGTCAGCAGCCTCGCCCCCACCGCGGCGATGCTCATGTTCGCGATCGTCTACTTCGGTGTGATGATCGATGTCGGCCTCTTCGACCCGATCGTCCGGGGCATCCTGAAGTTCTGCAAGGCCGACCCGCTGCGCATCGTCGTGGGCACGGCGCTGCTCGCCGCGATCGTCTCGCTCGACGGCGACGGCTCCACCACCTTCATGATCACCGTCTCGGCGATGTACCCGCTCTACAAGCGCCTGAAGATGAGCCTGGTCGTGATGACCGGTGTCGCCGCCATGGCCAACGGCGTGATGAACACGCTGCCCTGGGGCGGCCCGACCGCCCGCGCCGCCACCGCGCTGAAGCTCGACGCGAGCGACATCTTCGTGCCGATGATCCCGGCCCTGGCCGTGGGCCTGCTCTTCGTCTTCGTCCTCGCGTACGTCCTCGGCCGCCGCGAGCGCAAGCGGCTCGGCGTGCTGACGCTGGACGACGTGCTGGTGGAGGAGACCGCGCTCGTCGAGGAGAAGGAGACCGAGACCGTCCTCGTGGGCGCCGGCGGCTCCGGCACCGGCAACGGCACGTCCCGGTCCGGCGGTTCCGGCGCCGGCACCGCCCTCGGCGACGACGAGCCCGAGGAGGGCTTCCAGGGCCTCGACCCGCGGCGCGCCACCCTGCGTCCCAGGCTGTACTGGTTCAACGCGCTCCTCACGGTGACCCTGCTCACCGCCATGATCATGGAGTGGCTGCCGATCCCGGTGCTGTTCCTGCTCGGCGCCGCGCTCGTGCTCACCGTGAACTTCCCCCACATCCCCGACCAGAAGGCCCGGCTCGCCGCCCACGCCGACAACGTCCTCAACGTCTCCGGCATGGTCTTCGCCGCCGCCGTCTTCACCGGCGTGCTCCAGGGCACCGGCATGGTCGACCACATGGCCAGGTGGATGGTCGACGTCATCCCCTCCGGCATGGGCCCGCACATGGCGCTCGTCACCGGTCTGCTGAGCCTCCCGCTCACCTACTTCATGTCCAACGACGGCTTCTACTTCGGCGTCCTTCCGGTCCTCGCCGAGGCCGGCGCGGCGCACGGCGTCTCGCCCCTGGAGATGGCCCGCGCCTCGCTCGTCGGCCAGCCCCTGCACATGTCGAGCCCGCTCGTCCCGGCCGTCTACGTCCTGGTCGGCATGGCGAAGGTCGAGTTCGGCGACCACACCCGCTTCGTGGTCAAGTGGGCCGCCCTCACCTGTCTGGTGATCCTCGGGGCGGGCCTGCTGTTCGGCATCATCTGACCCGCTCCCCGTACCTGGAGGACTTCGTGAGGCCCGGCAGGAACCGCGGCTGGCTGCTCCGTCTCGTCATCGCCTTCTCCTTCGCGCAGGGGGCGGTGTCGATGGCCCGGCCCGCCGTCTCCTACCGGGCCCTCGCCCTGGGCGCCGACGAGCGGGCCGTCGGCGTCATCGCGGGTGTCTACGCACTGCTCCCGCTGTTCGCCGCCGTACCGCTGGGCCGCCGTACGGACCACGGCCGGTGCGCCCCGCTGCTGCCGGTGGGCGTGGTGCTGATCTCCGGCGGCTGCGCCCTGAGCGGCCTCGCCGGTTCCCTCTGGGCGATGGCCCTGTGGAGCGGGGTGATGGGCCTCGGCCATCTCTGCTTCGTCATCGGCTCCCAGTCGCTCGTCGCCCGCCAGTCCGCCCCGCACGAACAGGACCGCAACTTCGGTCACTTCACGATCGGCGCCTCCCTCGGCCAACTGGTCGGCCCGATCGCGGCCGGGGCCCTGATCGGCGGTGACGACATGGCGGGCACCAGCGCGCTCGCCCTGTTCGTCGCGGGCGCGGGCTGCGCGGTCGCGTTCACGTCCCTGTGGCGCATCGAACACCGCGACACGGCGCCCACGTCCGGTACGGCGGACGGCGACCGCGTCCCCGTCGGCCGCATCCTGCGCACCCGGGGCGTCCCGGCCGGAATCTTCGTCAGCCTCGCCGTGCTGTCCGCGACCGACGTCCTCACCGCCTACCTGCCGGTGGTGGGCGAGCAGCGGGGCATCGCCCCCTCGGTGATCGGTGTCCTGCTCAGCGTCCGCGCGGCGGCCACCATCGCCTGCCGGCTCGTCCTCACCCCGCTGCTGCGGATGCTCGGCAGGACCCCGCTGCTCGCCGTGACGTGTCTGCTGGCGGCCGTGCTGTGCGCCGGGATCGCGCTGCCGGTACCGGTCCGGGCGCTGGGCGCGATGCTCGCCGTCCTGGGCTTCTGCCTCGGGGTGGGGCAGCCGTTGTCCATGACGACGGTCGTCCGGGCCGCGCCCGACGGCGCCCGTTCCACGGCCCTGGCGCTGCGGCTGACCGGCAACCGCCTCGGCCAGGTCGCGGCGCCCGCCACCGCGGGCCTGGTCGCCGGGATCACGGGCGCGGCCGCGCCCTTCGTGATGCTCGGCGTGCTGCTGGCCCTGTCGGCGGGTGTGGCACTGCGGTCACCGGCGAAGCCCGCGAACCCCCCGGAAGGCCCGGCGCAGGGGGCCCCGCCACGGCGGTCCGGATCGGCCATGGGCCGGACGAGGGACACCTGACGGACCGTAGGGCGATGCTCCCACCGATCGGGGCGCGGATGTGACAAAGAGTCGGATGACGAGTGATTTGTATGAAAATCATCCGACTTGGAGGAGCTTGCATGCACGCCACGCCCCGTCCCCGCCGCGCCGGCGCCCGCACCGCCGCCCTCGCGGCCCTCACCGTCGCGGGAAGCGCCCTCTTCGGGGTGCCCGCGGTCGCCGTGCCCGGCGAGAACGGAGACGTCAAGATCCACGCGGTCGGAAAGGACACCGCCGAGCCCGACAACGACCCCCACGTCTGCGGCTTCTACCTGGACGCCTTCAACTTCGACCCGAACGAGACGGCCGACTGGACCATCGTGGCCGAGCCGCCGACCACCACCGGTGTCCGGCGCAACGACTCGATCACCCTCGACGACACGGGAGCGGGGCACACCGACGCGATCCACCTCCCCAACGGGCACTACCGGCTCACCTGGGTCACGCCGGACGGCGACGGCGAGGGCAAGTTCAAGACGTTCTGGGT
Organism: Streptomyces sp. NPDC000345; assembly: GCF_042898825.1. NCBI lineage: Bacteria > Bacillati > Actinomycetota > Actinomycetes > Kitasatosporales > Streptomycetaceae > Streptomyces > Streptomyces sp. NPDC000345. The sequence continues at coordinate 212,428 of NZ_JBIAZE010000010.1, read as the reverse complement.
CGACTGCGCGCCCGGCCAGGGCAACGGCGGCCCGAACGGCGGACCCAACGGCGGCCCGCCGGCCGGCGGTGGCGGTCTCGCCCGTGACGCCGCCGTCGGGCCGGTGGCCGGTGCCGCCACCGTGGGTGCGGCCGCGGTCGGCGGCGTGGTCTGGTTCCGGCTCCGCCGCCGTACGCATGGCGCCGCGTAGACGCAGGCGCAGGCCCTGGTACCGGACGCGCGCCTACCGCCTGGCCCGGACGGTCGTGCTGAGCGCCACGCTGGTCACGGGGTGCGTCCACTGGACCCAGGACGAGGAACCCCCGGGTGCGGCCGTGGCCGGCCCGGGCGGCTCCGCCGGGGTGGCGGCGGTGGGGTCCGCGGGGCCCGCCGCCTCTGCCCCGGCCGGTCCGGGCACGCCCGCCCGGGCACCGGGGACCTCGGGGGCCCCGGTCTCCGGGGGGCCCGGGGCGCCCCGCCCGCAGGACGGGGACTCCCGGCCCCGGGGGACGCCGTCCCACGGCGAGCCGCGCCACCCCGCAGGCCGGCCGGGCGGCCCGGACCGGCCGGGGCCGGGGCGGCGGGACCCGGCGGGCGGGCCGGCCCGCCAGGGCGAACCCGGGCAGCCGCATCCTGCCGGTCGACCGCGGGGTCCGCAGCGTCCGGGACAGCCGGGTGGATCGGGTCGGCCGGGCCGCCCGGGTGAAACAGGTCAGCCGGGTCGGGGAGCTCAGCAAGCCCGCCCGGGTGAGGCACAGCGCCAGGGCCGGCAGGGCCGGCCGGGCCAAGCCGGCCGGCCCGCCCGCCCGGCCGGTCGCCCCGCGCCCCGGCAGGCCCCCCGCCCCGGTGCCGCCCCGGCCCGGCCCCGCCCCCAGCCCCTGCCGCGCTCCCGCGCCACCCGCCTCGCCATCCCCTACATCGGCGTGGACGCCCCCGTCATGGACCTCCGCCTCGACGGCAGGCGCCGGCTGCCCGCACCCCCGGAGGACGAGCCCGAACTCGTCGGCTGGTACGCGGCCGGCCCGACCCCGGGCGAGCGGGGGACCGCCGTCGCCGTCGGCCACCTCGACACCGACCACGGCCCGGCCGTCTTCGCGGGCCTGTCCGAACTCCGGCGGGGCAGGCTGATCCAGGTCCGCCGCGCCGACGGCCGCACGGCCGTCTACACCGTCGACGCCCTCCGCAGGTACGAGAAGGCGCACTTCCCCAACGGGGAGGTGTACGGCGACCGGGGCCGCCCCGAACTGCGGCTGATCACCTGCGGCGGCACCTTCGACCGCAGGACCGGCTACAACGGCAACCTCGTCGTCTTCGCCCACCTCGTCCGCCTCGTCGGACCCACGGCCCGCTGACCCGGAGCCGGGGAGTGAGACGGCCCACTCCCGTGCCGTGGTGCATTACCCCTGGGGCCCCTGGTGCCGGAAAACTAACGACGCTAGTTTGGGGCCCGGACGAGGAGCACCGGCGGAAGGAACGCGATGAAGGCACAGGACGGCATCTATCTCGACGGCGCCTGGCGTCCGGCCGCGAGCCGGGACGTGATCGAGGTCGTCAACCCGGCCGACGAGCAGGTGATAGCCCGGGTCCCGGCGGGCAACGCCGAGGACGTCGACGCCGCCGTACGGGCCGCCCGCGCCGCGCTCCCCGGCTGGGCGGCCACCCCGCCCGCCGAGCGCGCCGCCCGTCTCACCGCCCTGCGGGACGTCCTGGCCGCCCGCAAGGGCGAGATCGCCGAGACCGTCACCGCCGAGCTCGGCGCCCCGCCGGCCTTCGCCCAGGTGGTCCACGCGGGCCTGCCGATCGCCGTGGCCGGCTCCTACGCCGAGCTCGCCGCCACCCACTGCTTCGAGGAGAAGGTCGGCAACTCGACCGTGTTCCAGGAGCCGATCGGCGTGGTCGCCGCGATCACCCCCTGGAACTACCCGTTGCACCAGATCGTCGCCAAGGTCGCCCCCGCCCTGGCCGCCGGCTGCACGGTGGTCCTCAAGCCCGCCGAGGACACCCCGCTCACCGCACAGCTCTTCGCCGAGGCCGCCCACGAGGCGGGGGTCCCGGCCGGTGTCCTCAACCTCGTCACCGGCCTCGGTCCGGTCGCCGGCCAGGCGCTCGCCGAACACCCCGGCGTCGACCTGGTCTCCTTCACCGGCTCCACCGCCGTGGGCCGGCAGATCGCCGCCACGGCGGGTGCCGCGATCAAGAAGGTGGCCCTGGAACTCGGCGGCAAGTCCGCCAACGTCATCCTGCCGAGCGCCGACCTCGCCAAGGCGGTCGGTGCCGGCGTCGCCAACGTGATGTCCAACTCCGGCCAGACGTGCAGCGCCTGGACCCGCATGCTGGTCCACCGCGACCAGTACGACGAGGCCGTCGAGCTCGCCGCGGCCGCCGCCGCCAAGTACGGCGACCGCATCGGCCCGGTGGTGAACGCCAAGCAGCAGGCTCGCGTGCGCGGTTACATCGAGAAGGGCGTCGCCGAGGGCGCCCGGCTGGTGGCCGGCGGCCCGGAATCCCCGCGTGAGCGGGGCTACTTCATCAGCCCCACGGTCTTCGCCGACGTCACGCCGGAGATGACCATCGCCCAGGAGGAGATCTTCGGCCCGGTCCTCTCCCTCCTGCGCTACGAGGACGAGGAGGACGCCCTGCGGATCGCCAACGGCACGGTCTACGGCCTGGCCGGCGCGGTCTGGGCGGGCGACGAGGCAGAGGCGGTGGCCTTCGCCCGCCGCATGGACACCGGCCAGGTCGACATCAACGGCGGCCGCTTCAACCCCCTTGCCCCCTTCGGCGGTTACAAGCAGTCGGGGGTCGGCCGCGAACTCGGCGCGCACGGTCTCGCCGAGTACCTCCAGACCAAGTCCCTGCAGTTCTGAGGAGGTTGTCGTGGTCCGTGCCGCCGTACTCCCCGCCGTGGGCGCTCCGCTGGAGATCGCCGACATCGACCTCCCGGACCCCGGCCCCGGCCAGGTCCGCGTCCGTCTCGCCGCCGCCGGGGTCTGCCACTCCGACCTGTCCCTGACCAACGGCACCATGCGGGTGCCGGTCCCCGCGGTCCTCGGTCATGAGGGCGCGGGTACCGTCACGGCCGTCGGGGAGGGCGTCACCGAGGTGGCGCCCGGCGATGACGTCGTCCTCAACTGGGCACCTTCCTGCGGGAGTTGCCACGCCTGCGGACTGGGCGAGGTCTGGCTGTGCGCCAACGCCCTGAACGGCTCGGCCGACGTGTACGCCCGCACCGCCGACGGCACCGACCTCCACCCCGGGCTGAACGTCGCCGCGTTCGCCGAGGAGACGGTCGTCCGGGCGTCCTGCGTGCTGCCGTTGCCCGAGGGCGTCCCGCTCACCGACGCCGCCCTCCTGGGCTGCGCCGTCCTCACCGGCTACGGCGCCGTCCACCACTGCGCGCGCGTCCGCGCCGGCGAGACCGTCGCCGTCTTCGGCGTGGGCGGGGTGGGCCTCGCCACGCTCCAGGCCGCCCGGATCGCCCGTGCCTCGACGATCGTCGCCGTGGACGTCTCCCCGGAGAAGGAGGAGCTGGCGCGGGCGGCGGGCGCCACGGAGTTCGTGCTCGCCTCCGAGCGAACGGCCCGCGAGATCCGCGCCCTCACCGGCAAGCAGGGCGTCGACGTGGCCGTGGAGTGCGTGGGCCGCGCGGTCACCATCCGTACGGCCTGGGAGTCGACCCGGCGCGGCGGCCGCACCACCGTCGTCGGCATCGGCGGCAAGGAGCAGGAGGTCACCTTCAACGCCCTGGAACTCTTCCACTGGGGCAGGACCCTGTCCGGGTGCGTGTACGGCAACTCGAACCCCGCCCAGGACCTGCCGGTGCTCGCCGACCACGTCCGCGCGGGCCGGCTGGACCTCTCCGCCCTGGTGACGGAGCGGATCGCCCTCGACGGGATCCCGGCGGCCTTCGAGAACATGCTGGCGGGCAAGGGCGGACGGGCGCTGGTCGTCTTCTAGCGGTCCGGGGGCCCGGTCACGGGCCCCCGGCGCAGCGACCTCGACCCTGTTCTGTCACATCCGTTGACCGCATACCGTCCGGTCAGTATGTTCCCCGGAACGTCCCCACCGCACCCACTGGAGTGTGCACGCATGGACACGTTCCCCACCGCTCACCCGACTCCCACCACGGCACCCGCGACCCCCCATCGCCGCCGTGTCGCCACCGCCGCCGCGCTCGCCTCCGCAGTGGAGTGGTACGACTACTTCGTCTTCGGCATCGCCGCCGCCCTCGTCCTCGGCGACCTGTACTTCCCGGCCGGCAGCTCCACCGCCGGAGTCCTGGCCGCCTTCGCCACCTTCGCCGTCGGCTTCCTCGCCCGCCCGATCGGCGGCATCGTCGCCGGTCACCTCGGAGACAAGCGCGGCCGCAAGCCGATGCTGGTCCTCGCGCTGACGCTCATGGGCGTGGCCACGACGGCCATCGGCCTCCTGCCGACCTACGACACGATCGGTGTGGCCGCGCCGGTCCTGCTGGTCGCCCTCCGCGTCGTGCAGGGCATCGCGGTCGGCGCGCAGTGGGGCGGTGCGATGCTGCTGGCCACCGAGTACGCGCCGGAGGGCAAGCGGGGCGTCTACGGCAGCGTCGTCCAGCTCGGCGTCCCCATCGGCGTGGTGACGGCGAACACGGCCTTCCTCCTCGCCGGCGCCTTCACCACCGACAGCGCCTTCGCGGCCTGGGGATGGCGGGTCCCCTTCGTGGTCGGCCTGTTCGTGCTCGCGCTCGCCCGGTACATCCACACCCGGGTCGAGGAGACCCCCGAGTTCCGGGCCGCCGAGCGGGAGCTGGCCGAGAAGGAGAAGGCCGAACAGAGCTCCCCGCTCCGCGCGATCGTGCGCGGACACCTCGGCACGGTCCTGCTGGCCGGCGGCTCCTTCGCCGTGAACACCGCCGCGTTCTACATCCTCATCACCGGCGTCCTCGACTACACCACCCGCGAACTCGGCATGGCCCGCGGCCCCGTCCTCGCCGTCTCCCTCGGGGTCAGCCTCACCCAGCTCGCGCTGATCCCCGCCTCCGCCGCCCTCTCCGACCGCGTCGGCCGCATCCGGGTCTACGCGCTCGGCGCGGTCGGCATCGCCCTGTGGGCCGTACCGCTGTTCCTGCTGATCGACACCGGTTCCCTGCTGTGGCTGGCGGTCGGCACGTTCGTCGCGAGCTGCTTCCTCAGCATCATGTACGGCCCGCAGGCGGCCCTGTTCGCCGAACTGTTCACCCCCGAGATGCGCTACACGGGAGCCTCGCTCGGCTACCAGATCGCTGCCGTGGCCGGCGGCGGCCTCGCCCCCTTCGTGATGGTCCTGCTGCTGGAGGCGACGGGCACCTCCCTGGCGGTGTCCGCCTACATCGTCGCCCTGTCCGTGATCGCGCTGATCTCCATCAGGATCCTCGCGAACCGGGCGCCTTCACGCTGAGACGTCCTCCTCCTCGGGCCGCCGCACCGGCGCGTCGGCCCGCGGAGGCCGGGACCGCGACACCGCCACGCCCGCCAGACACAGCGCCCCGCCCGCCAGCGTGAGCACGCCGGGCACCTCGCCCAGCGTCAGCCACGACATCGGCACGACCAGCGCGGGCACGGCGTACGTGGTCGCGCCCATGCGTCCGGCGGTCGTCCGGGCCAGGGCGTACGCCCAGGTGGTGAAGGCGAGCGCGGTCGGGACGACACCCAGGTAGACCATGCCGAGGGTGGCGGACAGCGGGGCGTCGGCGGCCTCGTGGACCAGCTGCCCGGCGAACGGCAGACACAGCACCGCCCCCACCGCACAACCGAACGTCGTCACCTGCAGCGCGCCGGCGTGCCCGAGCGCCGGCTTCTGCGCCACCACCCCGCCCGCGTAGGCCACGGCCGCCAGCAGACACAGCACCACGCCGAGCAGCGAGGACCCGCCCCCGCCCGACATCGACAGCCCGACGGTCACCGCCCCCGCGAAGGACACCGCCATCCCGGCGAGCAGCCGCGGCGGCAGCCGGTCGCCGAGGAAGCGCGCGCCCAGCAGGGCGATCAGCAGCGGCCCGACGTTCACCACGAGGGCCGCCGTCCCCGCGTCCACCTGCTGCTCGCCCCAGTTCAGGACCACCATGTACACCCCGAACCACAGCACGCCCGAGACGGCGATCCCGCGCCTCGCGGCCCTCGGCGGCCACCCCTCCCGCCGGACGAGACACAGCGCCCCCAGCACCAGCGCACCGGCCAGCAACCGTCCGAGCGCCAGCGCGCCCGGCGAGTACGCGGTCCCGGCACCGCGGATCGCGACGAAGGCGGAGGCCCAGGCCAGGACCGTGAAGCCGGCCGCACCGGCGGCGAGCAACTGCGTACGACGAGCGGGGTTCATCATGCTCCCGAGGTCAGGAAGGAAGGGGGAGAGGTCCGGCGGAATGCGGACGGCGGCCTCCCCGGCGGCTCTCGGGCCGGCGGAGCCGCGGCTGCGGGCGGTCAGCTCAACGCGGCCCCCTCGATCCCCAGCAGCTCGCCCAGCGCCCGCTCGCCCGCCGGCGTCACCCGTACCGCGCGCTCGGAGCCGATCCGTACGCACCACCCCGTGTCCAGGGCGTGCCGGCACAGGGCCGCGCCCGCGACGCCCGCGAGGTGGGGACGGCGCTCGGTCCAGTCGAGACAGGCCCGGGCCAGCGGACGGCGGCCCGCCCGCTCCAGGGGGATGCCGACTCCGTCGAACCAGGCCAGGCCCGCGTCCGTCAACGTGAACCCGGCCTCCCCCGCCTTGCGCGTACGCAGCAGCCCGCGTGCCGTGAGCGCGTCGGTGACCGCGATGCCGAGCCGGCCGGCGAGATGGTCGTAGCAGGTGCGGCCGCGGGCCATCGCCGATCCGGCGGTCGCGGCCCGCAGCGTGCGCGGACGGACGGACGGGTCGGGGGCGACCTGGGCGGCGAGGTCCTCCACGAGCTGGGCGACCCCGGCGTCGGCGAGCCGTACGTACCGGTGCCGGCCCTGCCGTTCCCCGGCCAGCAGCCCGCCCGCGACCAGCTTGCCCAGGTGCTCGCTCAGCGTGGACGGGGCCACCCCCGCGTGCCGGGCGAGCTCACCGGCCGTCCACGCCCGCCCGTCGAGCAGCGCCAGCAGGCAGACGGCCCGCGTCTCGTCGGCCAGCAGCGCGGCCAGCGTGGCCAGCCCCGGAGCCCGTGCGTCCCTGGTGGTCATGGATCCCAGCATGGGGGACGGACACTTCGGCGCGCGCCGAACTTTTCAGGCCAGCTGCCGGTGCTGCAGCGCGAGCCCGTCCAGCAGGGCCGCCAGGCCCGTCTCGAACGCCCGCTCGTCGATCTTCTCCTGCTGCTCGGCGAGCAGGTGCGCCTGGCCGAGATGGGGATAGTCGGCGGGGTCGTAGGCGCTCGCGTCGTCGACGAAACCGCCGGCGAACGAGCCGAGCGCGGAGCCCATGATGAAGTACCGCATCAGCGCGCCGATGGAGGTGGCCTGCGCGGGCGGCCAGCCGGCCGCGACCATCGCGCCGTAGACGGCGTCGGCGACCCTGAGGCCGGCCGGGCGGCGGCCGGGGCCCCGGGCGAGGACCGGGACGATGTTCGGGTGGTCGCGCAGGGCGGCCCGGTAGGAGACCGCCCAGTCGTGCAGCGCGGTCCGCCAGTCCCGGTCGTCCTCGAACATCGACAGGTCGATCTGGGCGCTCACCGAGTCGGCGACGGCCTCCAGGATCTCGTCCTTGGTGCGGAAGTGGTTGTAGAGCGAGGGCCCGCTGACCCCCAGTTCGGCGGCGAGCCGGCGCGTGGAGACGGCCGCCAGGCCCTCCGCGTCCACCAGCGCCCGTGCGGTCTCGACGATCCGGTCGGTGCTGAGAAGGGGCTTGCGCGGTCGGGCCATGGCGCACATAGTAGGGCTGCGACCTGGAAACTAGCAGTGCTAATTTAAAAGTCCGGCTTTCAAAGGCCTTGCTCCGCCTTTCAAGCCCTTCCTCTGTGAGGTGATCTCGTGGTGAACCTGGGGCTCAGCGACGAGCAGGAGGCCGTCCGGCGGCTCGCCCGGGACTTCGTGGAGCGGGAGATCACTCCGCACGTCGTCGCCTGGGACCGCGCCGAGGAGGTCGACCGGGGCGTCGTGAAGAAACTCGGCGAGGTCGGCTTCCTCGGTCTGACGATCGACGAGGAGTACGGCGGCTGCGGCGGTGACCATCTCGCGTACTGCCTGGTCACGGAGGAGCTGGGACGCGGCGACTCGTCCGTGCGCGGGATCGTCTCCGTGTCCCTGGGACTGGTCGCCAAGACGATCGCGTCGTGGGGGAGCGAGGCGCAGAAGCGGCGCTGGCTGCCGGGCCTCACCTCCGGCGCCCAGGTCGGCTGCTTCGGCCTCACCGAGCCCGGCACCGGCTCGGACGCCGGCAACCTCGCCACCCGCGCGGTCCGCGACGGCGACACGTACGTGATCAACGGCAGCAAGATGTTCATCACCAACGGCACCTGGGCCGACGTCGTCCTGCTCTTCGCCCGCTCCACGGACGCGCCCGGCCACAGGGGCGTCTCCGCCTTCCTGGTCCCCACCGACACCCCCGGCCTCACCCGCCGGACCGTCCACGGCAAGCTCGGCCTGCGCGGCCAGGCCACCGCCGAGCTGGTCCTTCAGGACGTGCGGGTGCCCGCCTCCGCACTGCTGGGCGAGGAGGGCAAGGGCTTCTCCGTGGCCATGTCGGCGCTCGCCAAGGGCCGGATGTCGGTCGCCGCGGGCTGTGTGGGCATAGCCCAGGCCGCCCTGGACGCGGCGGTGCGCTACGCGGGCGAGCGTGAGCAGTTCGGCAGGACCATCGCCCACCACCAGCTGATCCAGGAGCTGATCAGCGACATCGCCGTGGACGTCGACGCGGCCCGGCTGCTGACCTGGCGGGTCGCCGATCTGATCGACCGCGGGCTGCCGTTCGCGGTGGAGTCCTCCAAGGCCAAGCTCTTCGCCTCCGAGGCCGCCGTCCGCGCCGCGAACAACGCCCTGCAGGTGTTCGGCGGTTACGGCTACATCGACGAGTACCCGGCGGGCAAGCTGCTGCGCGACGCCCGTGTGATGACCCTCTACGAGGGCACCAGCCAGATCCAGAAGCTGGTCATCGGACGGGCGCTGACCGGGGTCTCGGCGTTCTGAGTACCCCTCTGAGTACGCGTACGGATGTGGCGCGGGCCACGCCGGCGGGATCCTTCCCGCATGAGTGACACACCGGTCAAGCAGCAGAACACGGCCGCCTTCTACGGACAGGCCGTCGCCTCCTTCGCCATCGCCATCGCGGCCACGGCGATCGGCATCTACCAGCTGAACACCGATGCCTGGGTCCGGGCGTTCCTGGCGATCGCGGTCCTGTACCTCGTCACCTCCGCCTTCACCCTGTCGAAGGTGATCCGCGACCGCCAGGAGGCCGGGACGATCGTGAGCCGTGTCGACCAGGCCCGCCTGGAGAAGCTGCTCGCCGAGCACGACCCCTTCGAGAAGATCTGAGGGTTTACCCTCGGCCGAGCGGCCAGGCTAAGCAACCGCTCACCTTCGGCGGTATGGTGGAGCGACTGTACCGAGAGGGGCGAGCGAGGGATGAGTACGGCTCAGGAGACGGCCGGCGGCGAGATCGAGCCGTGGGAAGAGGTCACCCCCGACGCGGCCCGGCGACTGCTCGTCGCCGCCGTGGAGGCCTTCGCCGAGCGCGGATACCACGCGACGACGACCCGCGACATCGCGGGCCGTGCGGGTATGAGCCCGGCCGCCCTCTACATCCACTACAAGACCAAGGAAGAGCTGCTCCACCGCATCAGCCGGATCGGCCACGACCGCGCGCTGGGCATCCTGCGCACGGCGGCGGCCGGTGAGGGCAGCGCGACGCAGCGGCTCGCGGACGCCGTGAGTTCGTTCGTCCGCTGGCACGCCGGACGGCGCACCACCGCGCGGGTCGTCCAGTACGAACTGGAGGCCCTCGGCCCCGAGGCCCGTGCCGAGATCCTCGCGCTGCGCCGGCAGGTCGACGCCGAGGTGCGCGGGATCATCGAGGACGGTGTGGCGGCGGGCGAGTTCGAGGTCCTGGACATCCACGGGACCACGCTCGCCGTGCTCTCCCTCTGCATCGACGTGGCCCGCTGGTTCAACGTCGACGGTCCGCGCACGCCCGACGAGGTCGGCGAGCTCTACGCCGACCTCGTACTGAGGATGGTGGGCGCGGCGAGGTAGGGCCGCGCCCCGGGCCTACAGGTAGTACCGGGAGACGGACTCCGCGACGCACACCGGCTTGTCCCCGCCCTCGCGCGCCACGCTGAAGGCGACGGTCACCTGGATGCCCCCGGTCACGTCCTCGACCCCGGTGATCGTCGCGGTGGCGCGCAGCCGGGAGCCGACCGGGACGGGCGAGGGGAAGCGCACCTTGTTCGTCCCGTAGTTGACGCCCATCTTCACGCCCTCGACCTTGATCAGCTGCGGCCCGAACAGCGGCAGCAGGGACAGGGTCAGGTACCCGTGCGCGATGGTCGTCCCGAACGGCCCGGCGGCGGCCTTCTCCGGGTCGACATGGATCCACTGGTGATCGCCGGTGGCCTCGGCGAACAGATCGATCCGCTTCTGGTCGACCTCCAGCCAGTCGGTGTGTCCCAGCTGCTCGCCCACCGCCGACTTCAGTTCCTCGGCGGACGTGAAGATCCTCGGCTCTGCCATGTGTCTCCGGCCCTCTCCCACGATGTCATGCTAAGCGACTGCTTAGCATGGTGGGGATGAGGGCCCGTGTCAACGATGGGTAGGGTTCGAGGGGTGCCCCAGATTCCCGAGAAGATCCACGAGCTCACGGTCGGCCAGCTCTCCGCCCGCAGCGGCGCCGCCGTCTCGGCCCTGCACTTCTACGAGTCCAAGGGCCTGATCACCAGCCGCCGCACCGCGGGCAACCAGCGCCGCTACCACCGCGACACGCTCCGCCGGGTCGCCTTCGTGCGCGCCGCCCAGCGGGTCGGCATTCCCCTGGCGACGATCCGTGACGCCCTCGCCGCCCTCCCCGAGGAACGCACCCCCACCCGGGAGGACTGGGCCCGTCTCTCCGAGACCTGGCGGGCGGAACTGGACCGGCGCATCCAGCAGCTCAACCGCCTCCGCGACCACCTCACCGACTGCATCGGCTGCGGCTGCCTCTCCCTGGACACCTGCGTCCTGTCCAACCCCGACGACGTCTTCGGCGAACGCCTGACGGGCTCGCGGCTGCTGGCGGAGAGGAGAAAGGGCTGACGCCGGCGAGGACGGTGACACGGACGCGGGACGCCGGACGGCTGCGGGTCGGTCGTGGCCGGTCGGGTGAGCCGCGGGCAGTCGTGCCGCTGGGGCGGCACGGGTGGGCGCGGCGGCACCCCGCCGACGCCGGGCCGCGTCCTCCGCCCCGCCCCTCCCCGGGCGCCCTACTCGTACTCCGTCCCGCCCTTGCGCGTCAGATACGCCCCGCTCACCGCCTTGGCGATGGCCCGGCCTCCCGTCACCGGGCTGTACCGCTCGACCGCCGGCCGGATCACCACACCCTCCCGCAGATGCAGCTCCCGCCCGGACACCGTCTCCCGCCCGGACGCGATCTCCAGCACCCGATCGCTGTCGTACGGCCCCTCGTACAGCCGGGGCACCAACGGCAGCTCCTCGCCGAGGACTTCGGCCGCGTCCAGCCACCGCACGGTGCCGTCGATCTCGGCGGACACGTCGAACACCGCGTACCCGAGCGTGTCGCGCCGCCCGTCCGCGCCGTACGTCAGGTCCTGCACACCCGCGCCGTACACCTCCCCGAAGACCCCGACCCGGCGCGCGCCCAGCCGCTCGGCGAGGCGGGCCGCGACCTCGGCGACGCCGTGACCGCGCACGGCCCGCCAGTACAGGTTCCGCGGATCCTCCACCAGCGCCAGCGACTTCGCACCGAAGCCCTTCGAGGACACGTACACCCGCCCCTCGCCGGCCACATACGTCAGCAGGCACGCCGAACCGTGCAGCTTCTCCGTCAGGACCACCGGCTCGCCGGGCTCGAAGATGTCCGGGTGGCGCTGGATGTTCTCGATGTCGACCCAGGGCAGCAGATCCTCCGCCGCCTCGACGTCCCCGCTCATGGTCGGCGGGATCGGCGGCACCCACTTCACGATGCCGAGCCGCTCCGCGAAGTCGGTTCCCTCCGCCGCCGCCCGCACCAGGTCGACGTCCGCCAGCGCCTTGGGCCGGCACACGATCCCCTGGGACAGCTCGCCCCGCAGCCGCACCGCCTTGACCCGGTCGGACCTGCTGCCCGCCAGCCGCCCGGTGAGTCCCAGCTCCTCGACCAGCTCGACGGGGAGCACCGCCTGCTCGGGGATGTAGAGGGCGGCCTCGCCGGTGCGGTACGCGCCCTTGGCGACGACGGCCCGGTACAGGCCGACCTGGGCCAGCTCGAGGGCGTCGGCGTTGGGATGCTCGTGCACGGTCAGCACTTCGGCGGTGACGCGCAGCGTCGACATGTGGGGCTCCTTCGATGCCTCAGTTCGGTTTCATCACCCTCAACTCTCCACAGGGGAAAGGGCTGGAGCGAGCCGATTAGCGGCTGGTAACGTCACGCCCTTCGGCGGCGCGCCCGTGTGCGCGCAACGCCGCCACCGCCAACTCGGCGTTGGAGCGGGCCCGTTGACCGTCCGGCAGGACCAGGGTGTCCTCCAGGTCCACGCGGGTCGCCAGGCCCGGCCTCCCCGCGAGCCGCAGCACCGGCCACGCCCCGCCCTCCTCGCCGTGCAGCAGCACGGGCCGGCCGTGCGCGTCACCCAGCTCGGCCGGCAGGGCCCGCGCCGACGCCTCGGCGGTCTCCGGGTCCGGATCCGTCACCTGCGCGAGCACCCGCGGCACCTTCGGCGCCGAGGGGGACCCGGCGAACCGGGCGGCACCGTCGGTCCCGGACCGGATGCCTGCCTCCACGCCCGCGCCGAGGGCGATCAGCTGCTCGGCGACCTCCTGCGCGCCCGGCTCGTGCCCGTTGACGGAGGCGAAGTCGGGCAGCACGGACCACCCGCCCACCCGGGACATCCGCGCCACGGGATCCGGCTCGGCCCAGGCGCCCGCGGTCACGCCGACCGGAACCGACACCCGCCGTCGCAGGGCGTGGACGACCACCGCGACGACGCGCGGGGACAGACTCTCCCGTCCGCACGGCGTCCGGGGATGGACATGGACCTCCGTGGCCCCCCCGCCGCGACGGCCTCGGCCGCCGACTCGGCGAGCGCCTCGGGCGACAGGGGTACGCACATGCCGTCGGCGCCCTCGCGGCGCCCGTCGAGACACACCTGCGCCATGACTCGATGGTGCCGGTCGCCACGGACGACGCCCGTGTGGGCCGGAGCCGGCGGAAACGGGGGGTGCGGCATCCCCGGCGCACCCCCGCCGTGCTCTCGGAGGGACATCGATGAGTGGGACATCGATGAGAGGGACGTCAGGCGGACATCAGCAGCCGTCCGCGCCGGGCGTACGCCAGTGCCTCGGGTGTCAGCACGGGCCGCGGCACGAGGATGCCGCAGTCCGAACAGACGGGACCCGTCGACGGTTCGTGGTCCAGGTCGTACTTCCACCGCAGCCGTTCGCCGCCGCAGACCGGGCAGGAGCAGCCCGGTTCGCGCTCCAGCGCGCTGATCAGCCGGCGCAGCACCTCGGCCAGCGGTTCACGGGGGTGGACCCGCGGGTCGTCGCACCACGCGACGCCGAAGCCGCCCCAGGTCAGCCGGTGCCAGTCGTCGACACTGCCCGGCCTGCGCAGCCCGTCGTGCTTCTCCTTCTTGCGCCGCTCGGCGAACTCGACCTCGTAGGCCAGCCACACCGCGCGCGCCTCCTCCAGCTCGTCCAGCGCGGCCACGAGCCGCGCTGGGTCGGGGGAGCGGTCCTCGGGTCCGAACCCGGCCCGGGAACACAGGTGGTCCCAGGTCGCCCTGTGCCCGTAGGGGGCGAACCGCTCAAGGCACTTGCGGAGCGAGTAGCGCCGCAGTGCCAGATCGCACCGGGCGTCTCGTACCTGTCTCGCCAGACTCCGGAAACCGGCCATCGCCTTGCACCTCCGTCACATCTGCACCTGTACTTCGGTCACTTCGGCGTCGTCGTACGGACGTCGTCGAATAGACGTATCGACATGCGATTCGGCTCCCTTCGTTTTCCAGTGGCCGCCACCCGCCGAAAACTTGACGCATGTTCATCTTCAATCCCGGGGATACCGCCGGTAACCTTCCGCCGACTCCCCCGTCGCTAGGAGCAGCCCATGCCACGGCGAACCCCCCGCTTCACTCTCGACAGACTGAGAACTCCCGGCAGATTCCCCGGGTTCCTGAAGACCGCTTCCGTATGCGCCCTTGTCGCAGGTCTTTTGTCGCCACTTGCCCGGACCGCGTCGGCGGCCGAGGCCACGGCGGCGAACGACTACTGCGGTGGGCAGTGTTCCGACATCCTGCCGCCCGGCGAGAACGGCAACGCCACCCTCGCGCAGATCCTGCTCAACCAGGCCTTCGGCACCCAGCCCGACCATGCCGAGGACCAGCTCGGCCCCTACGCCAACCTGGCCAAGGGCTATCCCACCCTCACCAACGCCACGATCAACACCTTCTTCAACGACGCGTCGTTCGGTGTCGCCTCCGATCAAGTCGCCTCCACCACGAATCCCGCGGGCCGCAGCGACGTGACGATCGTCCGCGACAAGAAGACGGGCGTTCCGCACATCACCGGTACCACCAGATACGGCACCGAGTTCGGCGCCGGGTATGCCGCCGCCCAGGACCGGCTGTGGCTGATGGACGTCTTCCGCCATGTCGGCCGCGGCCAGCTCACCGCCTTCGCCGGCGGCGACCCCTCCAACCAGGGTCTCGAGCAGCAGTTCTGGCGCAACGCTCCGTACACCGAGGCAGACCTCCAGGCCCAGATCGACAACGCCGTAGCCGCCAACGGCGCCCGCGGTCAGCAGGCACTCGCCGACGCGAACGCCTACCTCGCCGGCGTCAACGCGTACATCGACGCCTCCGACAGCGGCCGCTACTTCCCCGGTGAGTACGTCCTGACCGGCCACAAGGACTCAATCACCAACGCCGGCACCATCGACCACTTCAAGATCACCGACCTGGTGGCGCTCGCCTCGGTGATCGGCGCGCTCTTCGGCTCCGGCGGCGGGGGCGAGGTCAACAACGCCATCTCGCTGCTCGCCGCGCAGGAGAAGTACGGCGTCACGGAGGGCACCAAGGCCTGGGAGGCGTTCCGCGAGCGCAACGACCCCGAGGCCGTCCTCACCGTCCACAACGGCGAGAGCTTCCCGTACGGCGCCAAGCCCGACACCGCGCAGGGCCAGGCGCTGCCGGACTCCGGATCGGTCAGCACCCAGCCGCTGGTCTACGACGCCACCGGCACCGGCGGCGACCAGAGCGCCTCCGCCGCCGCCGAGGCCGCCACCGCGACCGCCCTCAGCTCGGCCAGGCGCGGCATGTCCAACGCCCTCGTCGTCAGCGGCAAGGCCACCGCCGGCGGCCACCCCATCGCCGTCTTCGGCCCGCAGACCGGCTACTTCGCCCCGCAGCTGCTCATGCTCCAGGAGATCCAGGGCCCGGGCATCAGCGCCCGCGGCGCCTCCTTCGCGGGCCTGAGCATGTACGTCGAACTGGGCCGCGGCCAGGACTACGCGTGGAGCGCCACGACCTCCGGCCAGGACATCATCGACACCTACGCGGTCGAACTGTGCCAGGACGACTACCACTACCTCTACCGCGGCACCTGCACGGCCATGGACGTGGTCGAGCAGAAGAACTCCTGGAAGCCGACCACCGCCGACGGCACCGCGGCCGGCTCCTACACCATGCGCGTGTACCGCACGAAGTACGGCCCCGTGGAGTACCGCGCGACCGTCGGCGGCAAGAAGGTCGCCTACACCACCCTGCGCTCGTCGTTCATGCACGAGGCCGACTCCATCATCGGCTTCCAGATGCTGAACGACCCGGACTACGTCAAGAGCCCGCAGACCTTCCAGAGCGCGGTGCAGCACATCAACTACACCTTCAACTGGTTCTACGCGGACTCCACGCACACCGCGTACTACAACAGCGGGGACAACCCGGTGCGCGCGACCGGCGTCGACTCCGAGTTCCCGGTGTGGGCGCAGGCGGCGTACGAGTGGAAGAACTGGGTGCCGGCCACCAACACGGCCGCCTACACGCCGGCCTCGGAGCACCCCAACTCCATCGACCAGGACTACTACATCTCCTGGAACAACAAACAGGCCCTGGACTACACCACCGCCTCCTGGGGCGACGGCTCCGTCCACCGCGGCAACCTCCTCGAGGACCGGGTGAGGAAACTGGTCGCGGCCGGCGGCGTCACGCGCGCGTCGCTGGTGAAGGCGATGGCGGACGCGGCGCTCGCGGACCTGCGTGCCGAGGACGTCCTGCCGGACCTGCTGAAGGTGATCAACAGCTCCACGGTCACCGACTCCACGGCGGCGGCCGCCGTGAGCAAACTGCAGACCTGGCTCACGGCCGGCGGCAAGCGCACGGAGACCTCGGCCGGTTCCAAGACGTACGCCGACGCCGACGCGATCCGCATCCTCGACGCCTGGTGGCCCCTGCTGGTGAAGGCGGAGTTCGAACCGGGGCTCGGTACCGGCCTGTACACCGCGTTCACCGCCAACCTGCCGGTCGACGAAGCCCCCTCGGCCGCCCACGGCCCGACCGGGGCGCACGCCGGGAGCTCCTTCCAGTACGGCTGGTGGAGCTATGTCGACAAGGACATCCGGGCCGTGCTCGGGGAGTCGGTGCGGGGCGCCCTGCCGCAGAAGTACTGCGGCGGCGGCACCCTCAGCGGCTGCCGGGACGTCCTGATCAGCACCCTGAAGACGGCGGCCGGCAAGACCGCGGCCCAGGTCTACCCGGGTGACGACCTGTGCTCGGCGGGCAACCAGTGGTGCGCCGACTCGATCGTCCAGCGCACCCTGGGCGGCATCAAGCACTACAACATCAGCTGGCAGAACCGGCCCACCTTCCAGCAGGTGGTCGAGTTCACCTCACACCGGTAGGTCCCGCGGCGGCGGGCCGTCCTGGGCGATACGGCCCGCCGCCAGCACCACCCGCGCCAGTTCGGGGTGCACGATGTCACTGTGCGCCCCGGCCGGCGCCCCGCCCCGTCGGACCACCTCGGCCACGTCCACGTTCACACACCCCGACACCGGCAGTTCCCCGGCCAGCGCCTCGGCGAGGCCGTACCCGCGCGTGCCCGGCACCGACTGCACCCCGTCGTGCCCCATGGCCCCCCACTTGGTGCCCAGCACGCCCCCGACGCTCAGCACGGCGGCCCCGGGCTCGGGGAGCACCCCCTGCGCGTCCCGCGCCATCCGGGAGGCCAGCGGGTACATCGTGCTCAGCGCCGAGTCGTGCCGCGAGTAACAGCACACCAGCGGTCCGTCGATCCGGTTCTGCTGCCCCTGCAGCACGCCCCCCGCACGCGGGTCGTGCGGCAGCCGGGCGGCGAACGCGTAGTGCGAGAAGGCCCCTTGGAGCAGGGTCACCGACTTCACGGTGCGCACCCCGTCGGGCAGCCCGCGCAGCGCGAACGACACCAGCCGCCCGCCGAAGCTGTGCCCCACCAGATGCACCCGCACCCCGGGCACCGCACGCGCCAACCGCCCGATCAGCGGCCCGAGACCGCGCTCGCCGACCGTCCCCGCGCGCCGCTTCATCGCGTAGTACGTCGCCTGCCGCAGCAGCTCGTGCGCCCCGTCCCACGGGTTGGGGATGCCGAACTCCCGCTGCTCATCACCGCATTCGAGCCGCGCCAGCGCCGCAGCGAACTCCCCGCAGACCTCCGCGGCCGGACCGGCGAACATCCTTGGCTCGTCCTGCGGCACACCCTCCGCCAGCGTGTCCGCCGCGAACAGCGCCTGCGGACCCGGCGGCACCGCGTCCACCAGCAGCCGCACCAGCCGCCCGAACTCCTCCAGCTCGCTCTCCTCCGGCGGCCGCTGCTCCAGCATCCGCGCGATCTGGTCGACCACCGTGGCCCGGCCCGGGAACGTCTCCAGCAGGGCGTGCCTGGTGTCCTCGTCGAGCGCCGGACGCCGGGACGTCTCCGCCGCGACGGACCGCGGGAAGTCGGGGATCGGCTCGTCCGAGAACCGCATCGACGGCCACACCACGCCCGCGTACCCGATCCTGGCCGCGGCCGGGGCCAGGCGGGGGATCGGCTCGAAGAAGCGGCTGTAGAGGCGGTGGGCGCCGGAGCGGTCGTTGTTCCAGCCGTGCGAGAAGACGATCAGATCACGGATCCCGTGCCGCTTCGCCCCGGCCAGCAGCCGGTCCCGCTGTGCCGCGTCGACGTCGCCGTCCGCGTCGAAGGTCAGCTCCCAGTACGGACTCACGCTCATCGTCGGCTGTGCCATGGCAGGCTCCTGTCCCCCGAAGCGGTGCGATGTGGGGCGCATCGTCCTGCTAACCGGTGAACTTGGCCATACGTCACGCCGCGTCGCACACGTACGCTCCTGGGGCGGCACTTTCCCTCAACATACCGACCGGTTAGTCTGTCTCTTGAGCCGATTCGCGCGCGTCGAAGGAGACCGATGGTGGGAACCGTGCAGGATGCCGGAGTGGTCGTCACCGGAGCGGGAGGCGGGATCGGGGCCGCGCTGGCCCGCGGGTTCGCCGCCGAAGGGGCCCGGGTCGTCGTCAACGACCTGGACGCCGGCCGTGCCCGGACCGTCGCCGACGAGATCGGCGGGATCGCGGTCCCCGGCGACGCCTCGGCGGTCATCGAGCAGGCCCGGGAGGCACTCGGCGGCACCGTCGACGTCTACTGCGCCAACGCCGGAGTCGCCTCCGGCGGCTCGGAAGCGGCCGACGAGGCCGTCTGGGCGCGGGCCTGGGACGTCAACGTGATGGCCCACGTCCGCGCGGCCCACGCCCTGCTCCCGGACTGGCTGGAGCGCGGCAGCGGCCGGTTCGTCTCCACCGTCTCCGCCGCCGGACTGCTCACCATGATCGGCGCCGCGCCCTACAGCGTCACCAAGCACGGCGCCTACGCCTTCGCCGAGTGGCTGTCGCTCACCTACCGCCACCGCGGGATCAAGGTCCACGCCATCTGCCCCCAGGGCGTCCGCACCGACATGCTGGACGCCACCGGCAGCGCGGGCGACCTGGTGCTCAAGCCGACCGCGATCGAGCCGCAGGACGTCGCGGACGCCCTGTTCAAGGGGATCGCGGAGGACCGTTTCCTGATCCTGCCGCACCCCGAGGTCGCCGGTTACTACCAGGTGCGCGCCGGCGAGCCGGACCGCTGGCTGGCCACCATGAACCACATCCAGCAGAAATGGGAGGCCGCCGAGTGACCCCGCCCGCCTCCCGTTACGCGGCCAGGCCCTGGCTGGACCTCCTGGACGACGCCCAGCGCGCCCCGGTCGCGCCGGACGACTCCCTGGTGCACGCCCTGCGCCGGTCCGCCGCCGAGGCCCCCGACCGCACCGCCCTCGCCTACTTCGACGGGCGGCTCAGCTACCGCGAGGTGGACGAGCTCAGCGACTCCGTCGCCGGCCACCTCGCCGCCCGCGGCCTGGAGCGCGGCGACCGGGTGGCCGTCCTGCTGCAGAACTCCCCGCACTTCGTCCTCGCCCTGCTCGGCGCCTGGAAGGCGGGCGCGACCGTCGTCCCGGTCAACCCCATGTACAAGTCGGGGGAGGTCACCCACGTCCTGCGGGACGCCGAGGCGGCCGCGCTGGTCTGCTCCGACCGGGCCTGGGAGTCGTATCTGCGGGACACGGCGGCCGACTCGCCGGTGCGGATCGTGCTCACCGCGTGCGAGCTGGACTTCCAGACCCGCGGGGACGCGCGCGTGCTGACCTTCGAGCGGCTTCCGCAGCCGCCCGACGCCGACGACCTCACCGCCGCCGCCCGGGCCGGCCACCAGGCACCCGAGGGCCGCGGCCTCACCCCCGCCGACATCGCCCTGATCAGCTACACCTCGGGCACCAGCGGCACCCCCAAGGGCGCGACGAACACACACCGCAACATCATGACCAACGCCGAGCGGCAGCGCGTCGGCCTGCACCTGCCCGACGCGCCGGTCTACTACGCCCTCGCACCCCTGTTCCACATCACCGGCATGGTCTGCCAGCTCGGCGCCTGCCTGAACAGCGCGGGCACGCTGGTGCTGACGTACCGCTTCGAGGCGGGTGTGGTGCTGGACGCGTTCGCCGAGCACCGGCCGCACTACACCGTCGGCCCGTCCACGGCCTTCATGGCGCTGGCCGCCCACCCGGCCGCGACCCGGGAGCACTTCTCCTCCTTCGTGAACATCTCCTCGGGCGGCGCCCCCGTGCCGCCCGCCCTGGTGGAGAAGTTCCGCGCGGGCTTCGGGCCGTACATCCGCAACGGCTACGGGCTCACCGAGTGCACCGCCCCCTGCGCCACCGTCCCGCCCCAGCACGAGGCACCGGTCGACCCGGCCTCCGGCACGCTCGCCGTGGGCGTGCCCGGGGCCGACACGGTCGTACGGATCGTCGACGACCAGGGTGCGGAGGTGCCCTTCGGGGAGCAGGGCGAGATCGTCGTACGGGGGCCGCAGGTGGTCCCCGGCTACTGGCGGCGGCCCGACGCGACCGCCGTGACCTTCCCGGACGGCGAACTGCGCACCGGCGACATCGGGTTCATGGACGAGCGGGGCTGGCTCTACGTCGTCGACCGCAAGAAGGACATGATCAACGCCTCCGGCTTCAAGGTGTGGCCGCGCGAGGTGGAGGACGTCCTGTACACCCATCCGGCGGTGCGGGAGGCGGCCGTCGTCGGGATCCCCGACGGCTACCGCGGGGAGACCGTCAAGGCGTACATCAGCCTGCGTCCCGGCGCGGCCGCGGATGCCGATACGCTCACCGCCTACTGCAAGGACAGACTGGCGGCCTACAAGTATCCGCGTCAGGTGGAGATCCTGCCCGACCTGCCGAAGACGGCAAGTGGGAAGATCCTCCGTCGGGAACTGCGTTCCCGCGCGCACGACGGCCAGTGAGGCCACGCCGGCAAGGCGAGGAACGACAAGGAAGGCGGGTGGCGGCAGTGCCCAGGACGACGGACGGCGGAGAGGCCCCTGTTCCGCAACGGCTCCTTGCCGCCGCCACCCGGCTCTTCGCCGAGCAGGGCTACGACCGCACCTCCGTCCAGGAGATCGTCGAGGCGGCCGGCGTCACCAAGGGAGCGCTGTACCACTACTTCGGATCCAAGGACGACCTGCTGCACGAGGTGTACGCGCGCGTGCTGCGCGTCCAGCAGGAGCGCCTGGACGCCTTCGCCAACGCCGACGAGCCGATCGAGAAGCGGCTGCGGGGCGCGGCGGCGGACGTCGTCGTCACGACGATCGAGAACCTCGACGACGCGATGATCTTCTTCCGCTCGATGCACCATCTGAGCCCCGAGAAGAACAAGCAGGTCCGCGCCGAGCGCCGGCGCTACCACGAACGCTTCCGCGCGCTCGTCGAGGAGGGCCAGGAGGCCGGCGTCTTCTCCACGGCGACACCGGCCGACCTGGTCGTGGACTACCACTTCGGGTCCGTGCACCACCTGTCGACCTGGTACCGCCCCGACGGCCCGATGAGCCCGCAGGAGGTCGCGGACCACCTGGCGGACCTGCTGCTGCGCGCCCTGCGGCCGTAAGGCGCCGCCCCCGGCCGGCCGAGAGGCGCGCCCGGGCAGCGACGGGACGGGCGGGGGCGGTGGGGGCGGACCCCCCCGGCCGCCCCCGCCGCCCCCTGCGGGGTCACAGGTACTTCTTCAGCTCCCGCCGCGCCAGCGACCGCTGGTGCACCTCGTCCGGCCCGTCCGCGATCATCAGCGTGCGCGCACCGGCGTACAGCTCGGCCAGCGGGAAGTCCTGGCTCACCCCGCCCGCGCCGTGCAGCTGGATCGCGCGGTCGATGATGTCGACGACCGCGCGCGGCGTCGCGATCTTGATGGCCTGGATCTCCGTGTGGGCACCCCGGTTGCCGACGGTGTCCATCATCCAGGCCGTCTTCAGCACCAGCAGCCGCAGCTGCTCGACCGTCACGCGCGCGTCCGCGATCCAGTTGTGGACCACGCCCTGCCGCGCCAGCGGGCCGCCGAAGGCGGTGCGGGAGACGGCCCGGCGGCACATCAGCTCGATCGCCCGCTCCGCCATGCCGATCAGCCGCATGCAGTGGTGGATGCGGCCGGGACCGAGCCGGGCCTGGGCGATGGCGAAGCCGCCGCCCTCCTCGCCGATCAGGTTCGTCACCGGCACCCGCGCGTGGTCGAAGACCACCTCGGCGTGGCCGCCGTGGTAGTGGTCCTCGTAGCCGAAGACCTTCATCGCGCGCGTGACCGTGACGCCCGGGGTGTCGCGCGGCACGAGCACCATGGACTGCTGGCGGCGGATGTCGTCGCCGTCCGGGTCCGTCTTGCCCATCACGATGAAGATGGCGCAGTCCGGGTTCATCGCGCCGGAGATGTACCACTTGCGGCCCGTGATGACGTACTCGTCGCCGTCCCGCTCGATGTGCGTGGTGATGTTGGTGGCGTCGGAGGAGGCCACCTCCGGCTCGGTCATCGCGAACGCCGAGCGGATCTCACCGGCCAGCAGCGGCTCCAGCCACTGCTTGCGCTGCCGCTCGTCGCCGAACTGGGCGAGCACCTCCATGTTCCCGGTGTCGGGCGCGGCGCAGTTCAGGGCCGTCGGCGCCAGCTGCGGGGAGCGGCCGGTGATCTCGGCGAGGGGCGCGTACTGGAGGTTGGTGAGGCCGGCGCCGTACTCGGCGTCGGGGAGGAAGAGGTTCCACAGGCCCTGCCTGCGCGCCTCCGCCTTCAGCTCCTCCACCACGGCCGGGGTGTCCCACGGGGACGCCAGCGCGGCCCGCTGCTCCTCCGCGACCGCCTCGGCCGGGTACACGTGCTCGTCCATGAAGGCGAGCAGCTTGGCGCGCAGTTCCTCGGTGCGCGCGTCGAACGCGAAGTCCATGGCCGTCAGCCTTCCTGGAGAGTGGTCAGTCCGTGGGCGATGAAGACGGGGACGAGCTCGCCGATCCGGTCGAAGCCGCGCCCGACCGTCTGGCCCAGCGTGTAGCGGTAGTGGATGCCCTCCAGGATCACGGCGAGCTTGAACCAGGCGAACGCCGTGTACCAGGAGACGTCCGAGACGTCGCGCCCCGAGCGCGCCGCGTACCGCTCGACCAGCTCGGCGGGGGAGGGGTGGCCGGGGGCGGAGGCGGTGGTGGAGACGGGCGAGTGCGGCACCTCCAGCGGCACGCTGTACATCACCAGCAGGCCCAGGTCGGTCAGCGGGTCGCCGAGCGTGGACATCTCCCAGTCGAGGATCGCCTTGATGCGGTCGTCGTCGCCGATCAGGACGTTGTCCAGGCGGTAGTCGCCGTGCACGACCGCGGGCGCCGGGGAGCCGGGCAGCGCGCGGCCGAGCGCCGCGTGCAGCTCGTCGATCCCCGCCAGGTCGCGGCTGCGGGAGGCGTCCAGCTGCTTGCCCCAGCGGCGCAGCTGGCGGTCCAGGAAGCCCTCGGGACGCCCGAAGTCGGCCAGCCCCACCTCGGCCGGGTCCACCGCGTGCAGTTCGACCAGGGTGTCCACCAGTGACAGCACCGCACCCCGGGTGCGCTCCTCGCCGAGCGGGGCGAGTTCGGCGGCCGTGCGGTAGGGGGTGCCCTCGACGAAGTCCATGACGTAGAAGGGCGCCCCGGGCGCCGCCCCGTTCTCGGGGTCCTCGCACAGCAGCACCGGACGCGGCACCGGTACCTCCGTCGGGTGCAGCGCGCTGATCACCCGGTGTTCTCGCTTCATGTCGTGCGCGGTGGCCAGCACATGGCCGAGCGGGGGACGCCGTACGACCCACTTGCCGGTGCCGTCCCCGACCTCGTACGTGAGGTTCGACCGGCCGCCTTCGATGAGCCGGCCGGTGAGGGGGCCGGAGACCAGACCGGGGCGCTCGCGTTCCAGGAGGGCGCGCAGCCGGTCGAGGTCGAGTCCGGGCGGGTGGTCGGGGCTCATGAAGTCGCTCCTACGGACGGGTGAACGAGACTCGTCCTATCATGCCGACCGGTCGGTATGTAGTCCAGTGGTCGCACCGAACGTGATCGGGCCCACCCTAGGACGAGGGCCGTCCGGGGGAGAAGCGGGAGGAGCCGGGGCATGCGATTTCCGGTCGCGCCGTGACGGCGTCCGCCGGACAGACTCCCACGAGGACGGCGCATCCGCGGGCATCCGGGTTGCGTGGCGTTCGCGCACGCCGGAGGGTCGTGGCCATGAAGGCGATCAGCTACAGCCGCTACGGCGGTCCCGACGTGCTCGAGTTCGGCGAGGTGCGCGACCCCAAGGTCGGGCCCGACTCGGTGCTGGTCAAGGTCCGGGCGGCGGCCGTCAACCCCGTCGACTGGAAGGCCCGCGAGGGCTATCTCGACGGCATCTTCGACGCCGTCTTCCCCGTGATCCCGGGCTGGGACGTCTCGGGGGTCGTCGTCCAGCCCGGCGTGGCCGTCGCCGAGTACGCCGTCGGCGACGAGGTCATCGGATACGTCCGCGAGGACTTCCTCTCGCGCGGCACCTTCGCCGAGTACGTCGCCGCCCCCGTGCGCACCCTCGCCCGCAAGCCCCGCAACCTCACCTGGGAGGAGGCCGCCGGGCTGCCGCTGGTCGGCCTCACCGCCTACCAGGTGCTCACCAAGGCACTGCGGGCCAAGCGGGGCGAGACGCTGCTCGTGCACGCGGCCGCGGGCGGCGTCGGCTCGATCGCCGTGCAGTTCGCCCGGCACATCGGCGCGCGGGTGATCGGTACGGCGAGCGAGGCCAACCACGACTTCGTCCGCTCGCTGGGCGGCGAACCGGTGACCTACGGCGAAGGGCTCGCCGAACGGGTGCGCGGGCTGGCCCCCGAAGGCGTCGACGCGGTCTTCGACACCGTCGGCGGCGAGACGCTGAAGGTCTCCGCCCAGCTGCTGGCCCCGGAGGGCCGCCTGGTGTCGATCGCCGACCCGGACGTCGTCGGCTACGGCGGCCGCTACTCCTTCGTGCGCCCCGACGCCGACGACCTCACCCGGCTGGCGGAACTGGCCGAACAGGGCGTGGTCTCCGTCCACGTCTCCGAGACGTTCCCCCTGGACCGCGCCGCCGACGCCTACCGCCTCAACCAGGAGGGCCGCACCCGCGGCAAGATCGTGATGACGGTCGACTGGGAAACGGAGAACCCGCCGACCTAGCCGGACGGCGCCCGCGGTGCCGGGCGGACGGTGGGCGGGGTCAGAGCACCAGGGCCGCTGCGCACATGGCCGTGGCCAGGGCGCACAGGACCGCGGCCGTGGCCTGGCGCGGGGTGAGGGGCGTCGGGGCCGGGGCCGTCGTCAGGGTGCGGATCCGGAGGTGGGCGAGGCGGAGGAAGGCCAGCCACAGCGCGCAGCACAGGGCGCAGGCGATGATCCCGGCGGCCGTCGGGCCGCCGTGCAGCGCGGTCTTCACGGCGAGCACGGTGGCGACGGTGCCCGACAGGGTCGTACGACGCCAGGCCAGCCGGGTCCGTTCCGGCTGCAGCCCGGGATCCCGGTCCGGTGCGCCGCTCATCCGGCCCACCCGGCCAGCACCACCACGACCATCGCCACCGCCACCAGCGCGACCACCACGCTCAGCAGCGCCGGGAAACGGGACGTGGGCAGATCCTCGCCCCGGCGCATCGCCCGCTCGCAGCGCATCCAGTGGTTCACCGCACGCAGCGAGCACAGCACACCCGCCGCGAGCAGCGCCAGCGCGAGACCGACCCGCCAGCCCCAGCGCAGGTCCGGCAGGAACTGGTCCACCGCGAACCCCCCGCCGATCAGCGCGAGCGCGGTGCGCAGCCAGGCCAGGAAGGTGCGCTCGTTGGCCAGCGAGAACCGGTAGTCCGGCGTGCTGCCCTCCTCCCGCACCTGCTCGGGCGCGAACCACAACCGGACGTTCCGTACGAACTCGATCACCCGCAGGACCCTACCCGGCGCCCGCCGGACCGGCGTTGTCGGTGCTGCCCGCTACGGTTGCGGGGATGGAGGTCCCCACGGCACTGGCCGGGTACGCGATGCCCGGACACGGCATCGTTCCCGCCGAGCACCACCTCGGACTGCCCGGATTCTGGCCGGCCCACCTCGGCGCGTTCTGGGGCGACTTCGCGTACGACCCCGAGCCGTTCGGCGCGGACGCGGCGGACGTGGACGCGGCCCTGGAGGCGCTCCATGACACCACGCGGGTGTGGCCCGCGTACCGGATACCGCTCCCGCTCGGCCAGGTGTGGATCGTGCACCGCAACCTCCCGGGCGACCCCGGAGTCGACTACCTGCGCACCGATCCCCGGCTGCCGGGCGTCCAGCGCCTGGCGTCGATCGACGGACACTGCACCGGCCCCGGCCTGTCCTGGCCCGACCTGCTCGCCGTGGCCGACGCGGCACCGCCCGACGGCGAGGGCGTGCGCGACCCCGACCAGCGGCTGCTCCTGCTGCTCCCCGCCCACGGCGACGCGGACACGCCCGTCCAGCAGGCCCTGGAGAGGCTGGCGGCCGCGCTCGTCGCCGTGGGCCTGGACCCGGAGGCGGCGCCCGGCGCGGCGGAGCGGCTGCGCACGCATCCCCTCTGGGAGAGCCCGTCGTGGGACGCCCCCGGCAGCACCCCGCTCAGCGGCGGAAGCGCGGCGCGGTCACCCGTACACCAGTCCCTGCCCGGCCGGCTCAGCCTGCCGAGCCCGTCCCCCGGTGCTCCCTGAGCCGCTCGTAGGCCGCCAGCCCGTCCGGCACCCACTCCCACGCGGACAGGCGCCGCTCGACCTCCTCCTCGGGCAGGAAGTCGTGCCAGGCCACCTCCTCCACCTGCGGACTGACCGGCAGATCGCAGCGGACCTCGTACACGGCCGACCACCAGCTCCCGCCGGCGCCGCCGTCGTAGAGGAACTTGAAGAGGAACTCCGGGCGGGGCAGCCCGCTCACCCCCAGCTCCTCCTCGGCCTCGCGCAGGGCCGCCTCGTCGTAGGCCTCGCCCGCGCCGACCACCCCGCCGACGAACATGTCGTACAGGGAAGGGAAGACCAGCTTGGCCGGGGTACGGCGATGCACGAAGATCCGGCCCTCGGCGTCCCTGGCCTGGACGAACACGCAGCGGTGGCGCAGCCCCTCGGCATACGCCCGCCCGCGCGGGGCCTGTCCGACGACCTGGTCGTTCTCGTCGACGATGTCGAGGATCTCGTCAGCAGCGCTCATGGGGCCATCCAAGCAGGCGCGCCCACGGCGGAGACGGACCGGACCCGGGCCGCGGCTACTGCGGCTGCAGGCTCGGCACCTGCTCCCGCGGCGCCACGCCCCGGGGCATCGCCGGATGCAGCCCGAGGAGCACGATGCCCGCGACGACCGCCGCGAGACCCGCGGCCTCCCAGGCCAGCGCGCCGGTGTCGGTACGCAGCTGGTCGCCGAGGAAGCCCACCCCGCAGATGATGCCGGCGAGCGGCTGGGCCGCGGTCAGCGCGGGCAGCGACATGCGCAGCGGCGCCGTCTCGAAGGCGCTCTGCACCAGCACCAGACCGCTGACGCCGAGGGCGAGCACCGCGTACGGCTGCCAGCCGGTCAGCAGTTCCCCGAGACCGCCCGCGGCGAAACGCTGGCCGCTCACCCTGGTCAGGGCGTCCTGGACGCCGTAGAGCAGACCGGCCGCGAGGGAGAGCAGGACCGGGCCCGAGCTGAGCCGCGAGCGCTTGGCGTAGGTGGTGAGCAGCAGGGCCAGGCCGACCATCACACCGATGATCAGCCAGTGGCGCAGCGGGTCGCCGACCGCGCTGCCGCCGCGCGGCTCACCCGCCACGATGAAGGCGCTGACGCCGCCCGCGAGCAGCACGAGGCCCGCCCAGCCCTGGCGGCCCAGCGGCTGCTTGGTCTGGTGCCGCGACAGCGCGAGGGCGAAGAGCAGGTTCGTGGCGAGCAGCGGTTCCACCAGGGAGATCTCGCCCTGCCCGAGGGCGATCGCGCCCAGCACCATGCCGGCCACCATCAGGGCGATACCGCCCAGCCAGCGCGGCACCTTGATCAGGTCCAGCAGCAGCCGGGGCGAGAGGAAGTCGCCGAGCGGTGCCTTCTGGGCCGCGTTCTGCTGGAGCACGAACCCGAAGCCCAGGCAGCAGGCGGCGCTCACGGCGAGAACAAGAACCAGAACCGACACGCTGCGTACCTCGATCATCCGGTCGGACCACGGACGGGGTGCGTAGTGGCCGACTGTAGCTTCCCGGCGCCCTGGCTGCCCCGGGAGCGCCCGGAAATCTGCTTCCGGGAGTACCCGGATGCGCCCGGGCTACCCGGAAACCGGGCGGTTGACTCGGTCAGCGGCACCCGACGGACAGGGCCCGAGGGCGCGGGGACCGTATGGCCATGGTGTGGGCTGCCGCCCGGCCGCGCCATGGCGTACGCCACATCACGGCGGCCGCGGTCCGCCCACAGGACGCCCCACCAGCGGGAGGACATGCCAAGTTCCGCTTTCCTCAAGGAACTTGACGCCTGTCACATTCCCCCGGCCCTTGACGGGGGCGTTGGCTGGGGATTTGCTGTGCGTGATCGGCCGATCGCGGGCCGATGCCAGAGCCGCCGCCGAGGAGGATGAGGAAGTCCCGCGGTGCCCCTACTCCCACGCTCCCGCCGCGGCCGCGGACGTGCCGCCGCACGGACCCCCGACCCGGCTCTCGACGACACCGAACTGGGTGCCGCCCGAGCCGCGTTGTCCCAGGGCCGCTGGCAGGCCGCCCGCTCCCTGCTCGCCCGCACGGGCGACGACTGGGACCGCCGCGCGCACCGCGTCGCCGTCCTCGCCCTCGAACCGTACGCCGCCGCCTGGGCCCGCGACTGGCTGCTCGCCGAACCCGGCTGCGCCGACGGACACGTCCTGCACGCCCTCGCCCGGGTGCGCCGCGCCCTGCGCGGCAAGGAGAACCCGGCCGTCGCCCGCCGGGCCTGCCGGGACGCCGCCGCGCTCGCGCCCGCCGACCCCACCCCCTGGCTGGGCCTGCTCCTGCTGGAACGCGACGGCGGCGCGGAGGCCGTCCG
Organism: Streptomyces sp. NPDC000345; assembly: GCF_042898825.1. NCBI lineage: Bacteria > Bacillati > Actinomycetota > Actinomycetes > Kitasatosporales > Streptomycetaceae > Streptomyces > Streptomyces sp. NPDC000345. Next base: position 183,451 of record NZ_JBIAZE010000010.1, on the reverse strand, counting down.
GATCTTCGAGGAGATCCGGGCCCGCCACCGCGACCACCACCACGCGCACCATCTGATGGTCGCCCGGCTCGCCGAGCGCCGCGCGGCCACCGGCCCCGACCCGCTGCACGAGGTCTACGACTTCGCCGCCTGGGCCGCCGAGCAGGCACCCGCGGACTCCCCGCTGGCCATCCTCCCGGTGGTCGCGCACGCCGAGCGCTACCGCGTCCTGGCCGCTCACGGCTTCGCGCCCGCCGACCCGGCCGCCTGCGGGCACTGGCGGGACGCCCGGGCCCGGGACGTGATGAAGGCCGCCTTCGACTGGTGGCTGGAGTGGGAGCACGACGGCCACCCCCGCCGGCTGGTCGACCTGAACTTCCTCGCCCACGCCAAGGTCTGCGAGGGCCGGGGCGCCGAGGCGGCCGCCCTGTTCCAGCGCATCGGCGACCACCTCACCCCCGAGCCGTGGTCCTACCCGGACCGCGACCCCGGCCGGGCCTTCCGCGCGGCCCGCGCCGCCGCCCTCGGGCTGGGAGCCGGGTGAGCAGTGATGACGGAAGAGAAGTGATGACGGAAGTCTGACGGCTGCCGGGAAACCTGGCCCGGCCCGGCCGGCGGGTGTTCGAATGGACCCGTGAATCCCGAAGCACCCGAGGAACGCGGCACCCCCGTCGGCCGCCGCGTCTTCCTCGGCACCCTCGCTCTCGGCGCCCTGGGGGTCGTCGCCGCGCCCCCGCTCCAGCGCGGCCTGGAGACCTTCCTCGGCAACGCCGCCGACAAGGACCCCACCGGTCTGACCGGCCTGCTCCCCAACGGGGGCGGCTTCCGCTACTACTCCGTGGCCTCCTCCGTCCCGCACAAGGACGCCACGGACTACCGTCTCACCGTCGACGGCCTGGTCGACCGCCCCGCCACCTACACCCTGGCCCGGCTCAGGGCCATGCCGCAGACCCGCATGGTCAAGGACGTCCAGTGCGTCACCGGCTGGCGGGTCCCCGACACCCCCTTCGAGGGCGTACGGCTCTCCACCCTGCTCGACGCCTCCGGCGTCCGGGCCGAGGCCGGCGCCGTCCGCTTCACCTGCTTCGACGGCACCTACACCGAGAGCCTCACCCTCGACCAGGCCCGCCGCGCCGACGTCCTGGTCGCCCTGCGCATGCAGGACAAGGACCTCGGCCACGACCACGGCGGCCCGGTCCGCCTGTACGTCGCCCCCATGTACTTCTACAAGTCCGCCAAGTGGCTCTCCGGCATCACCGTCACCGAGGACGTGGAGCCCGGATACTGGGAGGACCGGGGCTACGACGTCGACGCCTGGGTCGGCCGTTCGAACGGGCGGGACGATGAGCCTACGAGCTGAGGCACCCCCCGTGACCAGGATCCCCCGCTTCACCCGCGCGGAACGCTGGATCCACCGCACCACGGCCGCCCTGATGGGCGTCTGCGTGGTGACGGCGTCCTTCCTCTACGTCCCCGAGCTCGCGCAGCTCGTCGGCCGCCGCGAGCTGGTGGTCCGCGTCCACGAGATCGCGGGCGTGCTCCTGCCCCTCCCCGTCCTGGCGGGCCTCGCCTCCCGCGCGTTCCGCGCCGACCTCGGTCACCTCAACCGCTTCGGCCCGCACGACCGCCGCTGGCTGCGCGCCGCCCTGCGCCGGGACAAGCGGCGCGCGTCCCGTCCGGCGGCGAAGTTCAACGCCGGGCAGAAGATCTACGCGGCCTGGATCGCCGGGGCGACGCTGGTGATGCTCGGCACCGGCCTGATCATGTGGTTCACCCATCTCACCCCGATCATGTGGCGCACCAGCGCGACCTTCGTCCACGACTGGCTGGCCCTGACCATCGGCGTCGTCCTCGCCGGCCACATCGGCATGGCCCTCGGCGACCCTGAGGCCCGCCGCGGCATGCGCACCGGCTCGGTGAGCCGCGACTGGGCAGACCGGGAACACCCTCTGTGGCCCCACTGACCCGGCCGGCCCGGGCCCGCCCGGAGATCCGGTTCGGGGCCCGGGGGACGGCCGGTGGGGTAGTCACAGGATCAGGGAGAGCAGCAGGACCAGGCCGCCGGCGACCACGGAGATCAGGGTCTCCATGACCGACCAGGTCTTGAGGTTCTGGCCGACGCTGAGGCCGAAGTACTCCTTGACCAGCCAGAAGCCGGCGTCGTTGACGTGGCTGAAGAACAGCGAGCCGGCGCCGATGGCCAGCACGAGCAGGGCCGCGTGGGTGGCCGACATGTCGGCGGCCAGCGGGGCGACCAGACCCGCCGCCGAGACCGTCGCCACCGTCGCCGAACCCGTCGCCAGCCGGATCGCCACCGCGATCAGCCAGGCCAGCAGCAGCGCCGGGATCGACCAGTCCTCGGAGATCTCCAGGACCATCCGGCCCACCCCGCAGTCGATCAGCGTCTGCTTGAAGCCGCCGCCCGCGCCGACGATCAGCAGGATGCCCGCGATGGGCGCGAGGCCCTTCTCGACCAGCCCCGATATCCGCTCCTTCGTGAACCCGGCCGGCCGGCCCAGCGTGAAGATGCCCACCAGGACGGCCGCGAGCAGCGCGATCAGCGGGGAACCGAGGACGTCGAAGACACGCTGCACGGTGTGCGTCGGGTCGTCCACGACGATGTCGACCAGTGCCTTGGACAGCATCAGCACGACGGGCAGGAGGATCGTGGCCAGCGTGGCACCGAAGCCGGGGCGGTTCTCCAGCTCCGCCGAGGGCCGCTGGGGGATCATGCGGTCGGGCGCCGGGACGTCCACCCACCGGGCCGCGAACCGGGAGAACACCGGTCCCGCGATGACGACCGTCGGGACGGCGACGAGCACACCGAGCGCCAGCGTGACGCCCAGGTCGGCGCCGACCGCGTCGATCGCGACCAGCGGCCCGGGATGCGGAGGCACCAGCCCGTGCATCACGGACAGACCGGCCAGCGCCGGTATGCCGATCCGCATGAGCGAGTAGTTGCCCCGCTTCGCCACCATCAGCACGACGGGGATCAGCAGCACGACCCCGACCTCGAAGAACAGCGGCAGCCCGATCACCGAGGCGATGAGCACCATCGCCCACGGCATCGAACGCCCGCCCGCCCTGGCGAGGATCGTGTCGACGATCTGGTCGGCGCCGCCGGAGTCCGCGAGCATCCGGCCGAGGATCGCGCCGAGCGCGATCAGCACGCCCACACTCGCCACCGTGGCGCCGAGCCCGGTCGTGAAACTGGTGATGACCTTGTCCAGCGGCGCCCCGGCGAACGCGCCGAGCGCCAGCGAGCCGACGGTCAGCGCCAGGAAGGCGTGCAGCTTGAACCGGGTGATGAGCAGGACGATGACGGCGATGCCCGCCAGTACGGCGATGCCCAGCTGAGCGTGGCCGGCCGAGGTGATGGGCTCGGCGGTGTCCGCTGCCAGCATCTCGACGCTGAGTCTGGTCACGGTGGTCCCTTGCGGTGATGGGGAGGGGGAGAGGGGTACTGACGACGGGTGTCGGACAGCCCGGCGAGTGCCTGCGCGGCCCGCCCGGTGATCTCCTCGGGCGTGCCGGAGACGTCGACGACGACCCCCGCCTCGTCCGGCTGGATCGGCTGCAGCGTGGCGAACTGGGAGTCGAGCAGCGCGGTCGGCATGAAGTGACCCCGCCGACGCGCCATCCGGTCCTCGATCAGCGCACGGTCGCCCGCGAGGTGCACGAACACGATCCCCGGGGCCGAGGCGCGGAGCCGGTCCCGGTACGAGCGCTTCAGCGCCGAACAGCTCACCACCCCGCCCAGCCCCTCCCGCTCCCGCGCCCAGGCCCCGATGGCGTCCAGCCACGGCCACCTGTCCGCGTCGTCGAGCGGGGTGCCGGCCGACATCTTGGCGATGTTGGCCGACGGGTGGAAGTCGTCGCCCTCGGCGTAGGGAACGCCCAGCCGGGCGGCGAGCAGCGGACCGATCGTGGTCTTGCCCGTGCCGGCGACGCCCATCACCGCGACGACGTGGGGGGTGTGCATCTCTGCCTCGCTGTCTTCCGAGCCGTCCGACGACGACACCTGATGTCGACCGACACTGAAACCGATTAGGTACGACTAATTCAAGAGCCTGTGACAAATAAATCTGACTTTTTGAGGCTGTGATCCACCACGTACTCTGTGTGCATGACCACTCCGGGCCGGGGTCTGCACGGCCGAGTACTGGACACCCTGGGCCCCGCCATCACCGCGGGCGACTACCCGCCGGGCAGTGTGCTGCGGACCGACGAACTGGCCCAGCGCTTCGACGTTTCACGCTCCGTGATGCGCGAGGCGGTCCGTGTCCTGGAATCCATGCACCTGGTCGAGTCCCGCCGCCGCGTGGGCGTGACGGTCCGCCCCAAGGCCGAGTGGAACGTCTACGACCCCCAGGTCATCCGCTGGCGCCTGGCCGGCGCCGACCGCCCGCACCAGCTGCGCTCGCTCACCGTCCTGCGCTCGGCCGTCGAGCCGGTCGCGGCGGGCCTGGCGGCCCGCAACGCCACGGCCGCGCAGTGCGCCGAGCTGACCGAGTGCGCGCTCGGCATGGTGGCCCACTCACGCGGCCACCAACTGGAGGGCTACCTCCTGCACGACGTCGCCTTCCACCGCGTGATCCTCACGGCCTCCGGCAACGAGATGTTCGCCCGCCTCGGCGACGTCGTGGCCGAGGTCCTGACCGGCCGCACCCATCACGAGGTCATGTTCGAGGACCCCGACCCGGCCGCCGTCACCCTCCACGTCCAGCTCGCCGAGGCCGTCCGCGAGGGCGACGCCCCGCGCGCCGAACACCTCACCCGCGAGATCACGGCCGGCGCCCTCCAGGAACTGGACGTCCTGGCGCCGTAGACCGGCCGGTCGGGTCAGTCCAGGAAGTCCCCGTCCACGTACACCCACGCCCCGTCCACCCGCTCGAACCGGCTGTTCTCGTGCAGCGAGCCGCCCCGGAAGGACGCGCGGAACTCCACGGTGCCCGTCGTGTGGAAGGCGGACCCGTCCTTCGTGCCGAGGATCTCCAGCCCCGTCCACCGCGTCCCCGGATCGAGCTCCAGCCGCGCCGGCCGGGTCCGCGGGTGCCAGGTCCGCATCAGATGTGCCGCGTCGCCCCTCACGAAGGCGGTGTAGCGCGAACGCATCAGGGCCTCGGCGGTCGGGGGGCCGGCGGGACCGCCGGCGGTCCCCCCGGTCGAGCTCGTCCCGGACGGGGAGAGGTAGCGGCCGCAGCAGGCCTCGAACGCCCGGGGCAGCCCGCACGGGCAGGAACGCGTCGTCATGACGGCCATTGTGCTAGGCGCTCGCACGCGTCTCGGCCATCGGCAGCGGCGGCAGCGCCGTCCCGTACACCCACGCCTCGAACAGCTCGTCGAGCGGCTCGGGCGTGAACCGCGCCGCGTGGACGGCGAACATGGACGTCGTCACCGCGCCGCCCCGGTGCAGACCGAGCCAGCCGCGCAGCATCCGGAAGAACGCGTCGTCGCCGAGGGCGCAGCGCACCGCGTGCACGGCGAGCCCGCCGCGCTCGTACAGCCGGTCGTCGAACATCGACTTGCGGCCCGGGTCGGCGAGCTTCAGATCCTGCGGCAGGGAGGAGAGCAACCGGTGTGCGGCGGCGGCGAGTTGCTGGGCGCTGCGGCCGCCCGACCGCTCCGACCACAGCCACTCCGCGTACTTCGCGAACCCCTCGTTGAGCCAGATGTGCCGCCAGTCGGCGATGGACACGCTGTTGCCGAACCACTGGTGGGCCAGCTCGTGTGCCACCAGCCGCTCCGAACCCCGGGCCCCGTCCACATGGTTGGCGCCGAACAGCGACAACCCCTGGGCCTCGACGGGGACATCGAGCTCCTCCTCGGTGACCACGACCGCGTACTCGTCGAACGGGTAGGGCCCGAAGAGCTGTTGGAACAGGTCCATCATCCCCGGCTGCCGGGCGAAGTCACGCGAGAACTCCGGCAGCAGGTGCGCGGGTATGTGCCCGTGCATCGGCACCCCGCCGAGCCCCGGATCGCCCAGCAGCACCGTCTGGTACTTGCCGACCGACAACCCGACCAGATAGCTCGACGTCGGCGCCGACTGCTCGTACACCCAGGTCGTCGTCGACGCCTTCGTCGTACGGGTCAGCAGCCGTCCGCCCGCCACCACCGCGTACGCCGACGGCGTGGTGACCGAGAGCAGGTACGACGCCTTGTCGGCGGGACGGTCGTTGCAGGGGTACCACGAGGGCGCCCCCACCGGCTGGCTCGCCACCAGCGCGCCGTCCGCCAGCTCCTCCCAGCCGAGCCCGCCCCAGGGGGAGGACACCGGCTTGGGATTGCCCGACCAGTGCACCTCCACCGTGAACGCCGCCCCCGCCCGCACGGCCTTGGCGGGCCGGACGCGCAGCTTGCCGCCCCGGTGCGTGTAGTGCGGCTGCCGGCCGTCCACCCGGATCCGCCCGATCCTGAAGTCGGCCAGGTTCAACTGGAATTCGGTCAGCGCCGCGCGTCCCGCGATCGCGTTGATCCGGGCCGTCCCCGACAGCCGGTTCGGGCCGGGACGGTAGTCCAGCGTGAGTTCGTAGCGATGCACCCGGTAACGGGGATCGCCGTTGCCCGGGAAATACGGGTCCGGACCCACCGACTGCTGCACTGCCACTTCCCCGTCCGTTCCCTGCGCCGTACTCGAACCACCCGTCGCTGCACCGCCCGCGGTCACCGAGTGGCCCCGATTCAGGGACGCCATGCCTCGATCGGGTTGCCGAGCCAGCGGGTGTCGTCGGGGACGGACTCCGCGGCCATGACGAGCGACGCGGGACCCAGGGTCGTACGGGCCCCGATCGTGCTGCCGGGCAGCACGATCCCGCCAGGACCCAGCGTGGCGCCCTCACGGAGGACCACAGTATCCGTCCGCAAGATCCGGTCGTGGAAGAGGTGAGTCTGCAGGACGCACCCCCGGTTGACCGTGACCCCGTCCTCCAGGGTCACCAGGTCCGCCTCGGGCAGCCAGTAGCTCTCCACCCAGGCGCCCCGGCCGATCCGCGCCCCGAGCGCCCGCAGCCACGCCGTCATCACCGGCGTACCGGGCACCGCGCCCGCCAGCCACGGCACCGCCACCACCTCGACGAACGTGTCCGCCAGCTCGTTGCGCCACACGAAGGAGCTCCACAGGGGATGCTCCCCGCTGCGGTGCCGCCCCACCAGCAGCCACTTCGCGGCGACCGACAGCAGACCGGCCGCCGCACCCGCGCCCAGCAGCACCGGCCCGCCGAGGAGCGGCGCCCAGCCGCCGAGGGCACACAGCGCGGCCACCGTCAGCACGGCCAGGCCCGCCGAGCAGAACACCGGCACGATCCGGCACAGCTCCACCAGCGCGCGTGCCCACAGCAACCGCGCGGGCGGATCGTACGTACGGCTCTGATCGCCGCCGGCGGTGCTGCGCGGCAGCTTCACCGGCGGCAGACCCAGATAGGAGCTGCCCTTCTTCGCCTTCTTCGGAGTCGCCGACAGCACACCGACCAGCCCGCCGTCCGGCACGCTCCGGCCCGGCGCGGTCATCCCCGAATTCCCGAGGAAGGCCCGCCGCCCGATCTGCGCGCGCCCGATCCGCACCCAGCCGCCCCCCAGTTCGTACGGCGCGGTCAGGGTGTCGTCGGCCAGGAACGCGCCCTCGCCGACCGTCGTCAGGCTGGGCAGGGCCAGCACCGTCGACACCTCGGCGCCCCTGCCGATCCGCATCCCCAGCAGCCGCAGCCACACCGGCGTGACCAGCCCGGCGTACAGCGGGAACAGGGTCTCGCGGGAGCGGTCCATCAGCTGCGTGACCGTCCAGGCCTGCCAGCCCACCCGGCCGTGCGTGGGGTGCGTGCCCTCGCGCAGGCCCAGACTGAGCAGCCGTACGGCGACCAGGAGCAGCAGGGCGTACGCCAGCCCGTAGGCGAGCGTCGCCGGGACCAGCGCCGCCGCGGCCCCGCGCAGCGCCCCGCCGAGCCCCGGGCCCGGGGTGACGAACACACCGGCCACCAGCAGCGCGGCCCCGGCCGCCGCCACCGGCAGCAGGTTCAGCGCGACGCCGGTCAGGCCGTACATCACCTGCCAGTACCTGCCCCGCGGCGGCCGCTGCGCGGGCCAGTTCCGCTTGGCCTTGCCGAGCTTGACCGCGGGCGCCCCCGCCCACCGCTGGCCGGTCGGAATCTGCCCGGCGACCGCCGAACCCGGCGCCACCTCGGCACGCTTGCCCACCCGGGCGCCCGGGAAGAGCATGCTGCGCGTGCCGACGACGGCGTGCGCGCCCACCTTGACCGCGCCGATCTCCAGCCGGTCCCCGTCCAGCCAGTACCCCGACAGGTCCACCTCCGACTCCACGGCCGCACCCCGCCCGAGCTTCAGCAGCCCGGTGACCGGCGGCAGCGCGTGCAGGTCCACGTCCGGCCCGATCCTGGCGCCCAGGGCACGGGCGTACCGCTCCAGCCAGGACCCGGTCAGCGAGGTCGCCCCGCTGAACTCGGCCAGCCGCTCGGCCGCCCACAGCCGCACATGCACCGGCCCCCCGCGCGGGTGGCGGCCGGGCCGCACCCCCCGCAGCAGCAGCCGCGCCCCGCCCGCCGCGAGGGCGATGCGCCCGGGCGGGGTGAAGAACAGCAGGGCCCCGGCGGCCACCAGCCACCAGGGCGCCGCCGGCAGCCAGCCGTAGCCGGGCAGCAGCTGGCCCAGTGCGGCCAGTACGACCGTCCAGCGCAGGGCGAGCAGGGTGAACAGCGGAAGGAGCAGCAGGAGCTGGACGAGCTGCGCCTTCCTCGGAACCGGCGCGACCGTGCGGCTGCCGCCGTCGTCCTGCGCCGACTCCTCCAGCCGGCGGGCCAGCTTGCGCAGCACCGGCTGCTGATAGAGGTCGAGGACGGCGGCGCTCGGGTAGCGCGTGCGCAGCCGGGTGGTGAGCTGGGCGGCGGCCAGGCTGCCGCCGCCGATCGCGAAGAAGTCGTCGCGGGCCGAGACGACCGGGACGCCCAGCACCTGCGTCCACTGCTCGGCGAGCCAGGCCTCGGTGCCGTACAGGTCCTCACCCGCGGGTACCTCGACAGTGTCGAGCGGCCACGGCAGCGCGTCGCGGTCGACCTTCCCGGACGTACGCGTCGGCAGGTCGTCGACCGGCGCGAGCAGCGGCACCAGGGCGGCGGGCAGCGCGGCCCGCAGCCGCTCCACCGCCTCGGCCCGGTCCCAGCCGTCCTGCGTGACGACGTACCCGACGAGCAGCTGGTTGCCGCCGCGCGCCGTCCGCACCGCCGCGGCCGCCCCCGCCACCCCGGGCAGCGCCCGCAGCGCCGCGTCCACCTCGCCCAGCTCGATGCGCCGCCCGCCGAGCTTGATCTGCTCGTCGGCCCGGCCGAGGAAGACCAGCCCCCCGGGCTCGGCCCGGACCAGGTCCCCGCTGCGGTACGCCCGCTCCCAGCCCAGCGACCGCAGCGGCGCGTACTTCTCCGCGTCCTTCCCGGCGTCGAGGTAGCGCGCGAGCCCGACCCCGCCGATCACCAGCTGACCGGTCCCGCCCATCGGCACCGGTTCACCGGCCTCGTCGACGACGGCGAGCTCCCAGCCCCGCAGCGGCAGCCCGATCCGGACCGGTTCCTCTCCCGACATCAGCGAGGCGCAGGCGACCACGGTCGCCTCGGTCGGCCCGTACGTGTTCCAGACCTCCCGCCCCTCGGTCACCAGGCGCTGCGCCAGCTCGGGCGGGCAGGCCTCCCCGCCGAAGATCAGCAGCCGTACGTCGTTCAGGGTCTCGGGCTCCCAGAGCGCGGCCAGGGTGGGCACGGTGGAGACGACGGTGATCTCCTGCTCGACCAGCCACGGCCCGAGATCGGCGCCGCTTCTGACCTGCGACCGGGGCACGGGCACCAGGCAGGCGCCGTACCGCCAGGCCAGCCACATCTCCTCGCAGGAGGCGTCGAAGGCCACCGACAGCCCGGCCATCACCCGGTCCCCCGGCCCGAGGGGCTCCTCGGCGAGGAACAGCGCGGCCTCGGCGTCCACGAACGCGGCGGCGGCGCGGTGACCGACGGCGACACCCTTCGGCTTCCCGGTCGAACCGGAGGTGAAGATGATCCACGCGTCGTGCCCGACACCGGGCCGGGCGGCCGGCACGTCGGACACCCCGTGCACGGCGATCTCGTGCCCGGCGCCGACGACGGCCCGCACCCCCGCCTCCCCGAACACCAGCTCGGCCCGCTCGTCGGGGTCCTCGGCGTCGACGGGGACATAGGCGGCACCGGCGGCGAGGACGGCCAGGATCGCCACGTAGAGGTCGTTGGTGCCGGACGGCACCCGCACCCCCACCCGGTCCCCGAGGCCGACCCCGGCGGCGGCGAGCCGGCGCCGCAGCCGCTCCACCTCGACGGCGAGCGCGCGGTAGGTCAGGGGCGTGGTGCCGTCGTCCAGGGCGAGCTCGTCCGGGTACGACCGCACCGACGCGTCGAAGACGTCGACGAGCGTGCGCGGAGAGGTGGCCGGGCCGCCGGAGAAGCATGCCGTGTCACCGAGCTGGGCGATTTCTTCGTCGAGCAGGCCGAGAGCACCGCTCTCGTGTATGGCTGCCATCGGTCCTCGCGTCTCGATCCCGGAAGCCTCCGGGGCGCCGACGGGCCCGCAGGTCTGCCTGGGGTTGTCCGTGCCGGCTCCGTAACAAGCCGGAAATTTTAGTACGACGCTAGGGTCGTCCCCTTGTGTCAGCCAGCCGGGACGGCCGTTCGGGGGCTGCCGGGACGGCAGGGCGGGGGAGATGACCTGCGTGATCTTCGGCCGGGGAGACATCGGCCACACACACGAGCGAGGGCCGCGACCAGTGGTCGCGGCCCTCGCTCATCTCGCGTGTCCGAGGGGGGACTTGAACCCCCACGCCCGATAAAGGGCACTAGCACCTCAAGCTAGCGCGTCTGCCATTCCGCCACCCGGACAAGGTGTCTGTCGTGCGGGGTTTCCCTCGCGGCGACGTCGTAAACATTACCAGGCTTTCCGGGGTGCCCCGATCACAGGTGGCCGGCGGGCGGACGCGCCCGGCGTGAACGGCGTGAACGGCGTGTGACGGGCCGGGAGCGGTCTTGGGCCGGGGCGGCACGGAGGGGGAGGATGAAGGAGGCCACCGGCAGTCACGGCGGCCACCGGCGGTGACGGTCACCGTCGGCAGGGACGGCGACCGTCGGCAGGGACAGCGGGAGGAAGCAGCGTGAGCGACACGGCCAGGAGCGTCACCGGCGAGGACGAGGTCGTGGACCTCTGTCGCGAGCTGATCCGGATCGACACCAGCAACTACGGCGACCACTCGGGTCCGGGCGAGCGCAAGGCGGCCGAGTGGGTCGCCGAGAAGCTCGCCGAGGTGGGTCTCGAACCCCAGATCTTCGAGTCGCATCCGGGGCGCGCCTCCACGGTGGCCCGCATCGAGGGCGAGGACCCGTCCCGGCCCGCGCTGCTCATCCACGGCCACACCGACGTCGTCCCCGCCAACGCGGTCGACTGGACCCACCACCCCTTCTCCGGTGAGATCGCGGACGGGTGCGTCTGGGGCCGGGGCGCCGTCGACATGAAGGACATGGACGCGATGACCCTGGCGGTCGTCCGCGACCGGCTGCGCTCCGGGCGCCGGCCGCCGCGCGACATCGTCCTCGCGTTCCTGGCCGACGAGGAGGCCGGCGGCACGTACGGCGCCCGTTATCTCGTCGACCGCCACCCGGACCTCTTCGAGGGCGTCACCGAGGCGATCAGCGAGGTGGGCGGGTTCTCGTTCACCGTGAGCGAGGAACGGCGGCTCTACCTCGTCCAGACGGCCGAGAAGGGCATGCACTGGATGAAGCTGACCGTCGCCGGGACCGCCGGACACGGCTCGATGATCCACCGGGACAACGCCATCACCGAGCTCTCCGAGGCGGTCGCCCGGCTCGGCCGGCACACCTTCCCGGTGCGGGTCACCAAGACGACCCGCGCCTTCCTCGACGAACTCGGCGACGCGCTCGGCACCGAGCTCGACCCCGAGGACATGCAGGCCACGCTCGCCAGGCTCGGCGGCATCGCCAAGCTGATCGGCGCGACCCTGAGCAACACCGCCAACCCCACCCAGCTCGGCGCCGGCTACAAGGTCAACGTCATCCCGGGCGAGGCCACCGCGCACGTCGACGGACGGTTCCTGCCGGGGCACGAGGAGGAGTTCCTCGCCGACCTCGACCGGATCCTCGGCCCGAAGGTGCGGCGCGAGGACGTGCACTCCGACAAGGCGCTGGAGACCTCCTTCGACGGGGCGCTCGTGGAGGCCATGCAGTCGGCGCTGCTCGCCGAGGACCCGACCGCGAAGGCGATCCCCTACATGCTCTCGGGCGGCACCGACGCCAAGTCCTTCGACGACCTCGGCATCCGCGGCTTCGGCTTCGCGCCGCTGAAGCTGCCCCCGGAGCTGGACTTCGCCGGCATGTTCCACGGGGTCGACGAGCGGGTGCCGGTGGACGGGCTGAAGTTCGGCGTGCGGGTGCTCGACCGGTTCATCGACGCGTCCTGAATCGTCCCGGTGGAACCGGGTTTTCATGAATCGGTCGCCTGTGCGGACATGACTGGGAAGAGTGAATGCGACGATAAGCGCGTAGCCTCATTAATTCCGCCTCGTTGTTGCTGATGCGATTCGCTGCTTGGAATCGCTTTGCCAACAAGGAGGAATAATGATCAAGAAGGTCGTCGCTGCTGCGGCTGCCACGGGTGGGCTGGTTCTCGCGGGTGCGGGCCTGGCCGTCGCCGACTCCGGTGCCCAGGGTGCCGCGGTGCACTCCCCGGGTGTCGTGTCCGGCAACGTGATCCAGGTTCCGGTGCACGTCCCGGTGAACGTCTGCGGCAACACGATCTCGGCGATCGGGCTGCTGAACCCCGCCTTCGGCAACGTCTGCATCAACAAGTGACGTCGACCCGCTGAGGGGCCGTCCACACCGTCGGCCCCGGAGCGCGCGCCATGCGCTCCGGGGCCGACCGGTCTTTTCCGAAGGAATGGCCGAAGAAGTCGAACGACTCGAATGTCCACGAGAACTGGAATGATGCGGGAATTCGAGTCGAGGACGAGATCGAAAGCAGGAAACAGAAATGCGACAGGTCACCCGCAAAAGCCTCATGACCGTGGCGGCTGCCACGGGGGTGATCGCCGCCGCAGGCGGCTACGCCCACGCAGACTCGGGCGCGATCGGCTCAGCCACCGACTCGCCCGGCGTCGTGTCCGGCAACTCGGTCCAGGTGCCGGTGAACGTCCCGGTCAACGTGTGCGGCAACACCGTCGACGTCGTCGGGATCCTCAACCCGGCGTTCGGCAACTCGTGCGCCAACACGGGCGGCGGCCACCGCGCACCGGCGGGCCACGGCGACGAGGACCAGGGATACGGCGGCGGCCACGGGGGCGGCCGGCACGGCGGAGGCCACACCGGTCACGGCGGCGGCCACGGCGGCGGCCACAACGGCGGCTGGGGCGGTCACGGCGGCCACGGCACGGGCTCGGGCTCGGGCGGCGCGCACGCGGGCGGCCACACCGTAGGCTCGCCCGGCGTCGGTTCCGGCAACCACGTCCAGGTACCGGTCGACGTACCGGTGAACGTGTGCGGCAACAGTGTCGGCGCCGTCGGGATCCTGAACCCGACGTACGGCAACGACTGCGACAACGGCGGCGGCCACGACCACGGCTACGGCACGCCTCCGGCCGGCGGCCACGAGACCCCCGGCAAGCCGGGCGACCAGGCCCCCGGCAAGCCGGGACACCAGACCCCCGGCAAGCCGGCCGAGCACGGCCGGACCACCCCCTCCGGCCCCGAGGCCGTGCCGTCCACCCCGGGCCATGTGACGCCGGCCCGTTCCGTGACCGGCCACCAGAGCACCGGGACCTCCCTCGCGAGCGGCGCGCAGCTCGCGGAGACCGGAAGCGAGCTGCCGATCGGCCTCGCCCTGTCCGCCGGGGCGGGCGCGCTGCTCGCGGGCTCGCTGATCTACCGCAAGGCTCGCGCCTCCCTGTGACGCCCCCCCGGCGCCGCACGACGGAGCGGGCCCCGCCTCGGCGGGGCCCGCTCCGTCCGTGTCGCTCACCTCACCAGGTGGCGCGCACCTGACGGATGATCCGCCGGCGCAGCCGCACCCTGCGGCTGCCGTCACGCATCAGGCTGAGGCGGTGCAACTCCCAGTGTCCGTACTCGGCATGGTCGGTCAGCAGACGTGTCGCCTCCTTGCGGGAAACCCCGCGCGGTACGTAGACGTCGACAAATTCGTATTCCGGCATCGCATCTATTGTGCGGGCTGGGGCCTCGTACGGATAGCGTCTGCACTATGTCTGATGCTGCGCAGCCCACAGCTGCCGAGGTACGCGCCGCCGCCGAGGCGGTCAAGACCGCGCTCGACCGCCATCTGGCGGCGGTCGAACGCAGGGCGGGGGAGGACGACCCGGCCGTCTACGAGGCGTTCAACGAGCTGGCCGCGGCCGCCGAGGTGTACGACGAACTGCTGTACGACCGCTATGACGAGGTCACGCCCTTCGAGATCCCCGGCGCGGAGGACTCCCTGCCGCCGTACACGGGTCCCGAGGAACCGAACGCGCTGAGTGTGCTGATCCGCCGGGACTACGCGGTCGCGGAGCCACACCGGCTGCTCGCGCAGGCGCAGCGGATCGAGGCCGCCGAAGACGAGGGCACGGAGGCAGCGGGCACCGTGCACGGGGCCCTGGGCATCCTGTTCGGCGAGTTCGAGGCCGACGAGATCGCCTCCCGGCACAAGGAGTTCGGCCTCGAGGAGGGCGACTCCACGCTGTGGGTGCTGGCCGCCGACGAGCCGGCCGAACCGGGCGAGTGGCTGGAGACCCCCTTCGAGCAGGCCGACCCGCAGCGGGTGGTGTGCCGGTTCGACGTGAGCGCGGTGTTCGACGACCTCGAGGACGACGACGAGGACGGCGAGGACGGCGACGGCGAGGACGGCGACGAAGAGGACCTCGTGGCCGACCTCGAGGACGTGGACGACGTCGAGGACGAGGACCTGGACGGGGATCTGGAGCCGCTGGACGCGGACCGGCGCTAGAGGGCGGGACGAGACGCGGGCGGCGGCCGGGAAGGGAAAGCCCTTCACGGCCGCCGCCCGCGTGTACCCGGGGCCGGGTCAGCCGGCCGCCGGCACCTGGGTGCGCAGCAGTACCGGCAGCCGGGTCGTGCGGGGCTTCGACGCCACCTCGGCGACGGCTCTCGGCAGCGCCTGCTCGACGCCGTGCACCACGGACAGATGGCGCTCCGCGCGGCTGAACGCCGTGTACACCCACGGGCGGGACAGGGCCTGCGCGGCATCCCCGGGCAGCACCACGACCGCCGCGGGCCAGCGGCTGCCCGCGGCCTGGTGCGCGGTCAGCGCCCAGCCGTGCCGCACGGTGTGCTCCACCCGCTCCCTCGGTACGACGACGGGGGCGCCCGAGCAGGACAGGTGCAGCCCGTCGGCGTCCGCCTTCTCCACCCGGCCCAGCTCCAGCTGTCCCGGCACGGGGGAGTGGGCGACCACGTCGCCCGGGTCGAAGCCGCCGAAGCGGCCCGGGCCGGGGTTGAGACGCTCCTTGAGCCCGGCGTTGAGCGCGCGGGTACCGGCCGGGCCGCCATGGCCCGGGGTGATCACCACCGTCTCCCCGGGCGCGAGGCCGAAGGCCCGCGGCACCGACTCGAAGACCAGCTGCATGGTCCGGTGCACGGCCTCGGCCGCGTCCCGCACCGGCACGATCACCAGCTCCTTGCCGGGTGCCTCGACCTGGTTGAGCTCGCCGATGCCGATCCCGGAGAGGAGTTCGCCGAGCGGCCCGGGGTCGGGCGTGCGCGAGGCGACCTGCGGGCACACCCGGGCCGCGAGCAGATCGGCGAAGACCCGGCCGGGACCTGCCGACCACAGCTCCGCCGGATCCCCGCCGAGCACCAGCCGGGCACCGTCCGGCAGCGACTCCACCAGCATCGCGGCACGCTCCACGTCGAGTCGCGGCGCGTCCGGCACGACCAGCAGGTCCAGGGCGAAAGCCCCGTCGGCGTCCCGGCCGGGACCCTCCGTGCCCGACAACAGACCCGACACGGTGACGACGGCGTCCTCCGCCCCGCCCAGCAGCGCGCCGAACGCGCGGCGGCCGATCCGGGTGTGGCAGGCCGCGACCGCCCGCAGCCCCAGGGCGCGGGCCGCGGTGAGCAGCGCGGCCGGCTCGGCGCGGGCGGCCTCGCCGCCGGTGTGCAGCACCAGGCCGTGACCGGCGACGGCCCGGATCAGCTCGGCGGCGCTGCCGGACGCCGAGGCCACGGCCGGCTCCCACTCGCTCGCCGCGGACGCCTCCTTGGTCAGGGAGTTCACGATCCGGGCCAGGCCGTCGGCGAGGCTCTCCTCCGCGAGCGCGTACCGTTCGAGGCCGACCAGGACGCGGACCGGGCGGTCCTCCTCCTCGTCGCCCTCCTCCGCGTCGGCTCTCCCCGCGGCGGCGCCGGGCTCCTCCAGGGCGTCCTGGAAGGCGAGCGCGTCCCCCTCGAAGAGGGCGCTCTGCACGGCCGCGTCGGCGTCCGGCACGGCCTGCCGGCCGAGCGCGGCGGTGAGCGTCGGCAGCTCCAGGGCGGTGTGGCCGGCCAGGGCGGCCTGTTCCAGGAGCCAGACCGTCATCGCGCGGCCCCGCCGCTCGTCGTCGGGGGCGCACGCCGGTCCGAGCAGCGCCCGCGCGAAGCCGTCGGCCTGCTCGGGCCGTACCCCGGTGACGCGCAGCAGCTGCCAGGGATCCTCGCGCAGCAGCTCCTGTGCTCCTTCGCCCAGCGACCCGGCGACCTGCGGCGCGAGCGCCTCGGGCGCGCCGCCGTCGCTCAGGACGCGGCGCACGGCCTCCACGGTGTCCGGGGCGGGTGGCGGGGGAGCGGCGGTGACCTCGGCGGCCACGGGCTGCGGTGGTCGTACGGGCTGTGGGGCGGCGGGGCGGCGGGGGGCCTCCGGTTCGCTGAAGACGGTCGCCGGGGGCCTGGCCCCGCTCTCCACCGCCCGCACCGCCGCGAGCAGGTCGGCGGCCCTGCCGCTGAGCTTGGTCCCGCTGTCGATGGGCTTCGCCTTCTCGGCCTTGCGCCGCTCGATCCGCTCCCGCTCCAGCTTCTGCGCGGCGAGCTCGGCCTCGGCCTCGGAGAGCCGCGCGGCGGCCTCGCCCTCGACGAGCGGGGCGGCCTCGCCCCCGGCCGGCCGCGGCGTCGGCGTCTCCTCGGCGGCGCCCTCGACCGCGTCCGGGCCGCCGCCGTCACCCAGGCCGCCGCCGTCACCGTCCGGGGTCTGCGGCCCGGTGTTCTCGGTGCTTTCCGAGGGGTCCGGCTCCGTGCTCACAGCGTGCTCCAGTCGTGATCGGGATAGCGGTGCACGGGCGCCGACACGTCGTCGAGCGCCCGGCAGATCTCGTCAGGAAGACTAAGGGCCTCCACTGACAGTGCCGCCGTGAGCTGCTGCGCGGTGCGCGCGCCGACCACCGGCGCGGCCACCCCGGGCCGGTCGCGGACCCAGGCGAGGGCGACCTGGAGCGGGGTCACGGCGAGCCCGTCCGCCGCGGTCGTCACGGCGTCGACGATGCGGCTCGCGGTGTCGTCCAGATAGGGCTCGACGAAGGGCGCGAAGTGGTCCGAGGCGCCGCGCGAGCCGGGCGGCAGGGCGTCGCCCCGGTACTTGCCGGTGAGCACGCCGCGGCCGAGCGGCGAGGACGGCAGCAGGCCGATGCCCAGGTCCAGCGCGGCCGGCAGCACCTCGCGCTCCACGCCGCGCTGCAGCAGCGAGTACTCCATCTGCGTACTGGCCAGCCGGGTGCGGGTGCCCGGCGCGGCGAGCTGCCAGGTGCCGGCCTTGGCGAGCTGCCAGCCGCAGAAGTTGGAGACACCGGCGTAGCGGGCGCGGCCGCTGGCGACAGCTATGTCGAGGGCCTGGAGGGTCTCCTCCAGCGGGGTGTCCGGGTCGAAGGCGTGGACGTGCCACACGTCGACGTGGTCGGTGCCGAGGCGGGCGAGAGAGGCGTCCAGGGCGGCCAGCAGATGGCCCCGGGAGCCGTCGAAACGGCGGTCGGGGTCGGGCACGCTGCCCGCCTTCGTGGAGATGATCAGGTCGCGGCGCGGCACCAGGCCTTCCATGAGCCGTCCCAGCAGGTACTCGGCCTCCCCGTCGCCGTACACGTCCGCCGTGTCGACGAGGGTGCCGCCGGCCTCCCAGAACGTCTTCAAGAGGTCCGCGGCGTCGTGCTCGTCGGTGTCACGCCCCCAGGTCAGGGTGCCGAGCCCGATGCGGGACACACGCAGGCCGGTGCGGCCGAGATGCCTCTGCTCCATGAACGCCGAGATTACTGGCCAGAACTGGGCCGTGGGTTGCCTGTGGACAACGGAATCTCCGCGCGTCACCCCCAGGTCCGGGCCACCCCGGGTCCCGTGGCCGCGCAGGCCACGCGGCCGGTACGGGGACACGCGACCCTCACCACACCGCCCTCCCCGCCCCCGGCCCCCCGCGCTAAGGTCGGCACGACAGCGTCGTTACTGATCAGTAAGGGGAATCGGCCATGCAGCTCGGGATCAACCTCGGCTACT
Source organism: Streptomyces sp. NPDC000345 (assembly GCF_042898825.1). Taxonomy (NCBI): domain Bacteria; kingdom Bacillati; phylum Actinomycetota; class Actinomycetes; order Kitasatosporales; family Streptomycetaceae; genus Streptomyces; species Streptomyces sp. NPDC000345. The sequence goes on along the minus strand of NZ_JBIAZE010000010.1, from coordinate 164,930 downwards.
GGGGTGCCGGAATGGACGGGGACAACCTGGCCGTGGCCCAGGAGGCCGACCGGCTCGGGTACGCCGTCTGCTGGGCCGCCGAGGCCTACGGATCGGACGCCGCCACCGTGCTCACCTGGGTCGCCGCGCAGACCGAGCGGATCGACGTCGGCTCGGCGATCTTCCAGATCCCGGCGCGGCAGCCCGCGATGACCGCGATGACCGCCGCCACGCTCGACTCCCTGTCCGGCGGCCGCTTCCGCCTCGGCCTCGGCGTCTCCGGGCCGCAGGTCTCCGAGGGCTGGTACGGCGTCAAGTTCGACAAGCCGCTCTCCCGCACCCGCGAGTACGTCGAGATCGTGCGCAAGGCGATGACCCGGGAGCGGCTGTCGTACGACGGCGAGCACTGGACGCTGTCGCTGCCGGACGGCCCCGGCAAGCCGATCAAGCTCACCGTGCACCCGCAGCGCGAGCACATCCCGCTCTACATCGCCGCGATCGGCCCGAAGAACCTGGAGCAGACCGGCGAGATCGCCGACGGCGCGCTGCTCATCTTCCCCTCCGCCGACCACCTCGAGGACACCGCGATCAAGCACCTGCGGGCCGGGCGCGAGAAGGCCGGGCTGACCATGGACGGCTTCGACGTCTGTCCGACGCTGCCCCTCGCCCTCGGCGACGACAAGGACGTCGAGCGCCTCGCCGACACCTTCCGCCCCTACACCGCCCTTTACGTCGGCGGCATGGGCAGCCGCAAGCAGAACTTCTACAACCAGCTCGCCCGGCGCATGGGCTACGACGAGGCGGCGACGGAGATCCAGGACAAGTACCTGGCCGGCGACAAGCAGGGTGCCGCGGCCGCCGTACCGCACGAGCTGATCGACCGGACCACGCTGCTGGGCTCGGTGGAGCGGATCGCCGACCGGATGAAGGCCTACGCCGCCGCCGGCGTCACCACCCTCACCCTCGCCCCCGCGGGCTTCACCCTGGACGAGCGCCTCGCCTCGCTGCGGGCCGGCGTGCAGGCGATGGAACGCGCCGGGCTGGCGTAACGAGGAAGTTCAGCGGCCGTGGTGGGGGCTCGGGGGTCTTCCCCGCCACGGCCGTCACGGAGAACAACGCGCCGGAGCGCGCCCGGTTACGCCCCCGTCGAGACCCCCGCCGTCATCCTTTCGGCCGAGCCCCCGGACACAGCTGTTGCGGGCCCTGTTCCGCCGCTCTTGACTGATGTGCATGCTTTCCGCCAAGAGTCTGTTCCAGGAGATCATCGACAACGACGAGTCCTTCGCGCTGTTCTGCTCCATCGCCGCCAGCGGGGAGTCGCAGGGCGGCTGGGAGAACGCCCGCATCGCCGCGCTCGTCCCGGCGGAGCAGCGCGACCTCGCCCCCAAGATCACCCGGCACGGAGCCGACGAGGACAAGCACGGGCGCATCTTCGACGCCCTCATGAAGAAGCGCGGCCTCCGGCCCGTCCCCGTGCCGCCGGACACCGACTACACGATGCTCCTGGAGCGCCACGGCATCGGCCTCGCCCACGACAAGCTCAGGGCCGACCGGCCGCTGACCGTCCAGGACATCGTCACCTACCTCGCCCACAGCCGGGTCACCGAGCAGCGGGCCTCCGAGCAGATGGAACTGCTGCGCCGGCACTTCGCCGACCACCCCGACATCGGCCGCGCGGTCAGGATGATCTCGCACGACGAGGACAACCACCTCGCCTACTGCCACGAGGAACTGCTGCGCTTCGCCTACGCCGGGCACGGCCGCGCCATCCAGCGGACGCTGCGCGCGTGCGCGCTCGCCGAGATCCGCGTCTACCGCGACGTCAGCCTCGCCGTCATGGCCCACATGGGCCGCATCCTCGGCTGGCCGAAGGCCAAGTCGGCCGTCCTCGCGGCGGGCATCCACGCCGTGTACGCCTGGGAGCGGTTCGCCGGCTGGCGGCGGATGGTCTCCCTGGAGATGCCCGAACGCCGCGACGCCCTGGGCGGCCCGCCCGTGCCGGCGCCCGAGTTCGCCTGAGCCCCGCCGCAGCCGCCTACATCCAGCCCCGCCGCTTGAACAGCCGGTACAGCAGCACCTCCAGGGCCGCCATCACCAGGACCACCGCCGGATACGACCACAGCCAGTGCAGCTCCGGCATGTGGTCGAAGTTCATCCCGTAGATCCCCGCGATCATCGTGGGGACCGCGGCCATCGCCGCCCACGCGGAGATCTTCCGCATGTCGTCGTTCTGCCGGACGCTCATCTGCGCGAGATGCGCGGAGAGGATGTCGGACACCAGCCGGTCCAGGCCCTCCACGGACTCGTTCACCCGCATCAGATGGTCACTGACGTCCCGGAAGAACGGCCGCGCCCTGTCGTCCACGAAGGGCAGTCCCGAGCCGAGGGCGCCCGTGTCCGCCAGCCGGTTCACCGGGGGCCCCAGCGGACCGGTGGCCCGCCGGAACTCCAGGACCTGCCGCTTGAAGGTGTAGATCCGCGACGCGGTGTGCCGCGAGCCGCCGCCGTCCGGCGAGAACACCTCCGCCTCCAGCTCCTCCAGATCGGTCCCCAGTTCGGTCGCCACGTCCAGATAGTGGTCGACGGTGGCGTCGGCGATCGCGTACAGCACCGCCGTGGGCCCCTTCGCGAGCATCTCCGGCTCGTCCTCCAGCCGGCGCCGCACCGCGGCCAGCGGCGAGCCCTCGCCGTGCCGGACGGTCACCACGAACGAGTCCCCGAGGAACACCATCACCTCGCCGGAGGAGACGGTGTCGCTCTCGGGCTCGTACACGACCGGTTTGAACACCAGGAACAGCGAGTCCTCGTACACCTCCAGCTTGGGCCGCTGATGGGCCTTGAGGGCGTCCTCCACGGCCAGCGGGTGCAGGCCGAACTCCCGGGTGACGCGGTCGAACTCCTTCTCGGTGGGCTCGTACAGCCCGATCCACACGAAACCGCCCGCGGTACGCGCCTCGTCCAGGGCGTCCGACAGGTCCTGCGGCCCGTCCGTACGGTGTCCCTCACGGTAGACCGCGCAGTCGACGATCACGGAGCGCATTCCTCCTTCAGGTGCTCTCCGGCGTACCCACGCGTACGCCTACGCTGGTCCGCATGCCCACGCTGATCCTCGTCCGGCACGGACGTTCGACCGCCAACACCTCCGGAGTGCTCGCCGGCTGGACGCCCGGCGTCGCCCTCGACGAGCGCGGGGCCGCGCAGGCCGCCGCCCTGCCCGGCAGGCTGGAGGGACTGCCGATCGCCGAGGTCGTCGCGAGCCCCCTGCAGCGCTGCCAGGAGACCGTCCAGCCGCTCCTGGAAGCCCGCCCCGGCCTGCCCGTCCACACCGACGAGCGGATCGGGGAGGCCCACTACGGCGACTGGTCCGGCCGCAAGCTCGCCGAACTGAAGGACGAACCCCTGATGGAGGTCGTGCAGGCGCACCCGTCCGCCGCCGCCTTCCCGGGCGGCGAGTCCATGCGGGCCATGCAGACCCGCGCCGCCGAGGCCGTGCGCGAGTGGAACGCGCGCGTGGAGCGCGACCACGGCGCCGACGCCGTCTATCTGATGTGCTCGCACGGCGACATCATCAAGTCGCTCGTGGCGGACGCGCTCGGGCTTCATCTCGACCTCTTCCAGCGGATCTCTGTCGAACCGTGTTCCATCACCGCGATCCGTTACACCCGGCTGCGGCCCTTTCTCGTGCGGCTCGGCGACACCGGCGACTTCGCCTCGCTGGCACCGCGCGAGGAACCCCCGACCGGCGACGCGACGGTCGGAGGCGGCGCGGGCGCACCGTGATCGTCGGCCGCAGTAGGGTGAAGCGGTCCACACACGCGCGTACACGCATGGACGTTCCCGAACCCACGACTCCCATGGAGACAGGACGTGTCCCGTCAGGTGTTCCTCTACGACCCACCGGACCGCTTCGTGGCCGGTACGGTCGGACTGCCCGGGCGCCGTACCTTCTTCCTCCAGGCCACCGCCGGCTCCCGAGTGACCAGTGTGGCCCTGGAGAAGACCCAGGTCGCCGCGCTCGCCGAGCGCATGGACGAACTGCTGGACGAGGTCGTACGCCGTAGCGGCGGCAACGCGGCCGTGCCCGCCGTGGCGCCCGCCGACAACTCCGACACGGCCCCTCTGGAGACCCCCGTCGAGGAGGAGTTCCGGGTCGGCACCATGGCCCTCGCCTGGGACGGCGAGGAGCAGCGCATGATCGTCGAGGCGCAGGCCCTCGTGGAGTTGGAGGCGGACTCCGAGGAGGACCTCGCCGAGGCCGAGGAACGGCTGCTCCAGGACGAGGAGAACGGGCCCCCGATGCTGCGGGTCCGGCTCACCGGCGCGCAGGCGAGAGCCTTCGCCAAGCGCGCCCTCGACGTCGTCAACGCCGGCCGGCCGCCGTGCCCGCTGTGCAGCCTGCCGCTCGACCCGGAAGGACACGTATGTCCGCGCCAGAACGGATACCGCCGCGGGGCGTGACGACCACCGACCCGGCCTCCGCCGACCTCCTCGCCCAGGGCGAGCTGACCGTCCGGGGCCGCATCCGCGAGGCCTCCAACGCGGCCCTGTACTGCACCGTCGTCCACGAGGGCCGCGAGGCCACCTGCGTCTACAAGCCCGTCGCGGGGGAGAGACCCCTGTGGGACTTCCCCGACGGCACCCTCGCCCAGCGTGAGGTCGCCGCCTACGAGGTGTCCGAGGCGACCGGCTGGGGGCTCGTCCCGCCCACCGTGCTGCGCGACGGACCGTACGGCGAGGGCATGTGCCAGCTGTGGATCGAGGCGACGGCCGAGTCCGAACTGCTCGCGCTCGTCGACGCCGAGGAGCCGGAGCCCGGCTGGAAGGCGATCGGGTTCGCCGAGGTCGGGCAGGGGCGGACCGCGCTGCTGGTGCACGCCGACGACGAGCGGCTGCGGCGGCTCGCCGTCCTCGACGCGGTGATCAACAACGCCGACCGCAAGGGCGGCCATCTGCTGCCCACCGCCGACGGCCGCCTCTACGGCATCGACCACGGCGTGACCTTCAACACCGAGAACAAGCTGCGCACCCTCCTGTGGGGCTGGGCGGGTGAGCCCCTGACCGCAGAGGCGGTCGACGTCCTCAAGGGGCTCAGGGCCGCCCTGGAGCCCTCCGGGCGGCTCACGGGCACCCTGACCGCCCTGGTCACGCCCGCCGAGCTCGACGCCACACGCGCGCGTGTCGACGCGCTCCTTGAGTCCGGGAAGCACCCCGAGCCCGGCGGCGAGTGGCCGGCCATCCCCTGGCCACCGGTGTGACAGGCCGCAAGCACACCGGACGGAATCACACAAGAGCGCCTTCCCGGTCATCCGGCCTGCTCCGGTTCGTATACGCAACTTCCGTCCGGTTAGGCTCATGACATGCATGCCTGGCCCGCTTCCGAGGTCCCCGCCCTGCCTGGTCAGGGCCGCGACCTGAGGATCCACGACACCGCGACCGGTGGCTTGGTCACCCTTGAACCCGGTCCCGTCGCCCGTCTCTACGTCTGCGGCATCACCCCGTACGACGCGACCCACATGGGTCACGCGGCGACCTACAACGCGTTCGACCTCGTCCAGCGCGTGTGGCTCGACACCAAGCGGCAGGTTCACTACGTCCAGAACGTCACCGACGTCGACGACCCGCTCCTGGAGCGCGCGGACCGCGACGGCGTCGACTGGGTCGCCCTCGCCGAGAAGGAGACGGCCCTCTTCCGCGAGGACATGACCGCCCTGCGGATGCTCCCGCCCCAGAACTACATAGGAGCCGTCGAGGCGATACCCGGCATCGTCCCGCTCGTCGAGCGACTGCGGGACGCGGGCGCCGCCTACGAGCTCGAGGGCGACACCTACTTCTCCGTCGAGTCCGACCCGGACTTCGGCAAGGTCTCCCGCCTCGACGCCGACGCCATGCGCCTGCTGTCCGCCGAGCGCGGCGGCGACCCGGACCGCCCCGGCAAGAAGAACCCCCTCGACCCGATCCTGTGGCTGGCGGCCCGCGAGGGCGAGCCCAGCTGGGACGGCGGCACGCTCGGCCGGGGCAGGCCGGGCTGGCACATCGAGTGCGTCGCCATCGCCCTGGACCACCTCGGCATGGGCTTCGACGTCCAGGGCGGCGGCTCCGACCTGGCCTTCCCGCACCACGAGATGGGCGCCTCGCACGCCCAGGTGCTCACCGGCGAGTTCCCCATGGCCAAGGCGTACGTCCACGCCGGCATGGTCGCCCTGGGCGGCGAGAAGATGTCCAAGTCCAAGGGCAACCTCGTCTTCGTCTCCGGGCTGCGCCGGGACGGCGTCGACCCGGCCGCCATCCGGCTCACCCTGCTCGCCCACCACTACCGGGCCGACTGGGAGTGGACCGACCAGGTGCTCGTGGACGCCGTGGCCCGGCTCGGCCGCTGGCGCGCGGCCGTCTCCCGGCCCGACGGGCCGCCCGCCGAGGCCCTGGTGGAGGAGATCCGCGAAGCCCTCGCGAACGACCTCGACGCCCCGGCGGCGCTGGCCGCCGTCGACCGCTGGGCCGCCCTCCAGCAGGAGCAGGGCGGCACGGACATCAGTGCGCCCGGCGTCGTCTCCCGGGCCGTGGACGCCCTGCTGGGTGTCGCGCTGTGACCCGCTGATCCACTGAGTGAGGGGCTCGTCCCGCCCGGCGCGGGAGGGGCCCCTCCCCCACTGTCGAGGTGCTGTCGACCGGCTGTCGGCACCTGTGACCACAGCGGTGTCCGTGGTGAAGTGGGCGCAAGTCGACCCCGTCGGACCGGCCGACACCGGTCCCCTCGCGGAAGGACGTCCCGTGGCACCCACACACGGTTCCTTCGCACATCCCCTCACACGCCGCCGGCTGCTCGCGCTCGGCGCCGCGACCCTGGGCGCCGCCTCCCTCGGCCCGCCCGCCCACGCCGCCGCCTGGCCCGACGTGATCCCCCTGCCCGACGGCTTCCGCCCCGAGGGCATCGCCGTCGGACGCGGCCCGTACGCCTACCTGGGCTCGCTCGGCGACGGCTCGATCTACCGCGCCGACCTGCGCACCGGCGAGGGCGGCATCGTCTCCACCGGCCCGGGCACCCCCTCCGTCGGCCTCGAACTCGACGACCGCGGGCGGCTGTTCGTCGCCGGACGCGACGCCGGCGCCCGCGTCGTGGACGTGCGCAGCGGCGAGATCCTCGCGTCCTACCAACTCGCCACCACCACGCCGACGTTCACCAACGACGTGTGTCTCACCCCGCGCGCGGCCTGGTTCACGGACTCCTACCGGCCCACGCTGTACGCCCTGCCGCTCGGCCGGCGCGGGGAACTCCCGGACGCCGCGGACGTCGTACGCCTCCCGCTGAGCGGCGACTGGACCCAGATGGACGACGGATCAGTGAACGCCAACGGCATCACCCGCACCCCCGACGGCTCGGCGCTGCTCGTCGTCCAGAGCGGGGCCGGCGGACTGCACCGCGTCGACCCGCGCACCGGCGTCACCACCCTGGTCGACCTCGGCGACGCCGCCCCCCTCACCAACGGCGACGGGCTGCTGCGGACCGGGCGGACGCTGTACGCCGTACAGAACCGGCAGAACGCCGTCGACGTGTTCACCCTGGCCGCCGACGCCCGCAGCGGGGTGTTCGAGCGCCGCATCACCGACGCGGACTTCGACGTGCCGACCACGGTCGCCGCCTACGGCGACCGGCTCTATCTGCCCAACGCCCGCTTCACGACGCCCCCCACCCCGCAGACGACGTACGCGGTGGTCGCCGTCCCGGCATGACGGAAAGGGCGGTGCGCCCCGAGCGCACCGCCCTTCCCCTCTCACTCCTCCGACGAATCCTCGTCGTCCGAGGCGTCCCCACTCGGCTTCGGCGGCTTCGGCGGCCGCGTCCGCTCCCCGGGGTCCGGCGGGCCTCCGCCGTCCCGGCGGCGCAGATAGCGCTCGAACTCGCGGGCGATGGCCTCGCCGGACGCCTCCGGCAGCTCAGCGGTGTCACGGGCCTCCTCCAGCGTCTGCACGTACTCCGCGACCTCGCTGTCCTCCGCCGCCAGCTGGTCCACGCCCACCTGCCACGCGCGCGCGTCCTCGGGCAGCTCGCCCAGCGGGATGCGCACGTCGATCAGGTCCTCGAGCCGGTTGAGCAGCGCCAGCGTCGCCTTCGGGTTCGGCGGCTGCGACACGTAGTGCGGTACGGCCGCCCACAGGGACACCGCCGGGACGCCCGCGTGCGTGCACGCCTCCTGCAGGACGCCGACGATGCCCGTCGGACCCTCGTACTTGGTCTCCTCCAGGTCCATCCGCTGCGCCAGATCCGTGTCGGACGTCGTCCCGCTGATCGGGACCGGACGGGTGTGCGGGGTGTCACCGAGCAGGGCGCCCAGGATGACCACCAGCTCCACGCCCAGTTCGTGCGCGAAGGCGAGCAGTTCGTTGCAGAACGAGCGCCAGCGCATGGACGGTTCGATACCGCGCACGAGCACCAGGTCCCGCGGCTTGTCGCCGCCGACCCGCACCACCGACAACCTTGTCGTGGGCCAGGTGATCTTGCGCACGCCGCCGTCCATGAACACCGTGGGGCGGTTCACCTGGAAGTCGTAGTAGTCCTCGGCGTCCAGCGCCGCGAACACCTCGCCCTTCCACTCCCGCTCCAGATGCGCGACCGCGGTGGAGGCGGCGTCGCCGGCATCGTTCCAGCCCTCGAACGCGGCCACCATGACCGGGTCGATCAGCTCGGGAACCCCCTCGAGCTCGATCACCCAGCGCCTCCTTCCGACGTGCCCTCGCTTGACCACCCAACCTTACGGCGTTCCGCGCGGGCGCCCGCAGCCCCCTTGCACGGGGGAGTGAACGGATCACTGCCCCGTTCACCACCCTTGAACACCCCGCGCCGTTCCCCTCTCGGGCCCCGCCCGTCAGAGCGTGGACCGCAGCCACTGCTCCACGCTCGCGATGTGCACCGTCGCCCAGGAACGCGCCGCCTCCGTGTCCCGGTCGCGCAGCGCCGCCAGGATCGCGCGGTGCTCGCGCAGGGTGCCGGCGACCGCGTCCTCCTGGGTCAGCCCGCGCCAGATCCGGGCCCGGGTGGTGGGCCCGGACAGACCGTCCAGCAGCGAGCACAGCACCGAGTTGCCGGCGCTCTGCACGATCCCCCGGTGGAACTCCAGATCCGAGGCGACGAGTTCCTCCACCGACGGCGCGTCGCCGAGCTTGTCCAACCGGGCTTGCAGCGCGTCCAGTTGCTGCTCGCTGATACGCAGGGCGGCCATCGCGGTCGCGGCCGGCTCCAGGATGCGGCGCACGGCCAGGAACTCCAGGACCGTGTCGTCCCGGTGGAAGTCCACGACGAAGGACATCGCGTCGAGCAGCAGTTGGGGGTCGAGACTGGTCACATACGTGCCGTCGCCCTGGCGCACGTCCAGGATCCGGATCAGCGACAGCGCGCGCACCGCCTCCCGCAGCGAGTTGCGGGACAGGCCCAGCTCGGCCGCCAGTTCGCTCTCCTTGGGGAGCCGGTCGCCGGGGCGCAGCGCACCCGAGACGATCATGCCCTTGATCTTCTCGATCGCCTCGTCGGTGACTGCCATGACCGGCCTCCCTGTCGCTTCCTGACCATCCGCTCAGACATCGGATGTCTCAGTTCATTATGAGCGGCTGACCGGGTCACCGGGGAGTGATCGGAGGACAGCCCCGACGCTCACGCCCGCTCTTCCTTTGCCAGCAGGCGCAGCGCTTCCAGGACCACGACCGCGCCCCGTGCGACACCGGCCGCGACGACCTCGCGGTGCGGGTCGTAGCCGCCCGTGGACAGCGGTGACCCCCCGGCGGCCGTCTCGTCGGCGTTCACCCCGTCCACGACCAGGAGGCCACCGGCCACCAGCCCGCGCAGGGAGGCCGTGACCAGCAACGCCGACAGCTCCATCTCGATCGCCGCGAGCCCGGCACCGCCGTACCGGAAGAGGGGGAGCAGGCCCGGCCGGAAGGCCGCCCGGGTCCAGACGATGCCCCGGTGGTGCGGCGCGCCGGCCTCACGCGCGGCGCGCTGGAGGGCGAGCACCGCCTCCGGAGCACAGACCGCCGGATACTCCGGGGGCAGCAACTGAGGGGTGACACCGTCGTCGCGGACGGCCGCCTCGGCGACGACCAGGTCGCCGTCGCCGATCCCCGGCTTCATCGAGCCCGCCGTACCCAGCCGCAGGAAGGTCCGCACCCCCGCGTCCGCCAGCTCCTGGAACAGCAGGATCGCGCCCGGAGCACCCACCCCGTGCGAGGCGACGACGACCGGCACGCCCCGCCGGCTCCCGCGGAACACCCGGTACTCGCGGTGGTAGGACACCTCCTCGGCACCGTCGAGCAGCCCGGCCACCGCGGCGGCACGCGCCGGATCGCCGACGACCACGGCACGCGCCGGCAGCCCGGTGCGCGGGACCCGGGTGACGGGCAGGACCTCCTGCGTCATGAACCTGCTCCCGAGGGACGGAGGGTGCGCGGAGTCACGCCGCGTCGAACCATTCCTTCCCGCCCGCCCAGTGCGCCACCCAGCCGGCGAATCCGGGCGCGGCCGTCGTATGACCGAACTCCGCGCCGAAGGGCATGGCGCCGACATCGGTGATGTGCCAGATGTGCCCGCGATGGGGGCCCGTGACGACGAGGTGCCAGTCCATGCCGCAGCCGTCCGTGCCGAGCGCGATCGACCCGTGCTGACCCACCTGGTCGACGACGGCCCCGGGGTCCTCGTACGGCCCGTCGTCCTCCTCCCACAGCCACGCCCGCGTGAGCGGGAAGGGTTTGGCCGGATCCTGCTGCGCGGCGCCCTCGGCCAGCCCCACCAGCCCGTACGCGGGCGGCCCCTGGCGGGACCCGTCGGAGATCTCCGCCACGAACGTCCGGTACGGCTCGGGCAGCACCACCCCGTGCTCCTCCTCGAAGGCGCGCACCGCCTCCCAGCCGAGCGCCGACGCGCCGCCGTCGTCCACGGTGAAGGCCTCGCGGAGGGCGGCCAGCTCGGCGGTATCGGCCTGATCCATGTTCATGCCCCCATGAAAACACCCGCCACCGACAGCCGGTCCGCGAGGGGAGGCGGGCATGCGGAAGGGGCGGCAGCATCGGCGGCAGCCGCCCCTTCCGTCGTTCCGGCCCCGGTGCGAAGGGGCCGGTTCCCCGCTGCCGGCCCTGGTCAGGGGAGTGGGCCGGCAGTGGGACTTCTCGCGGTGCGCCTACTTCCTGTCGAGCAGGTCCTGCACCTTGCCGCGCACCTCGTCCGTGGCCAGGCCGCGGATCGTCAGCGTCGTACGACGGCGCAGCACGTCGTCCGCCGTCTCGGCCCACTCGTGGTCGCGGGCGTAGACGACCTGCGCCCAGATCTCCGGCGCGTCGGGGTGGACGCGCTCGCCCAGCTCCGGGTTCTCGTTCGCCAGACGGGCGATGTCGAAGGCCAGCGAGCCGTAGTGGGTGGCCAGGTGCCTGGCGGTGTCGGCCGCCATCCGCGGGCCGGGCGCCGGGTGGTCCACCAGGAGCCGGTGGGCGACCGCGCGCGGGTTGGCGACACCCGGCAGCGGCAGCTTCTTCGGCAGCGAGGAGACCGGCTCGAAGTCGTCGCCGAGCGGGTGGCCCGGCAGTGCCTCGAGCTTCTGCATCACCGTACGGCCGATGTGGCGGAAGGTGGTCCACTTGCCGCCCGCGACGGACAGCATGCCGCCCTTGCCCTCGGTGACCACCGTCTCCCGCTTCGCCTTCGCGGTGTCGCCGGGGCCGCCCGGCAGCACCCGCAGACCCGCGAAGGCGTACGTGATCAGGTCGCGGGAGAGCTGCTGGTCGCGGACGGAGAACGCGGCCTCGTCGAGGATCTGCGTGATGTCCTTGTCGTTGACCGCGACGTCCGCCGGATCGCCCTCGAACTCCTCGTCGGTGGTGCCCAGCAGGAGCATGTCCTCCCAGGGCAGGGCGAAGGTGATCCGGTACTTGTCGATGGGGGTCGCGAGCGCGGCCTTCCAGGGGGAGGTCCGCTTCAGGACCAGATGCGCGCCCTTCGACAGACGGATCGACGGGGCCGCATGGGGGTCCTCCATCCTGCGCAGGTGGTCGACCCACGGGCCGGTCGCGTTCAGCACCAGCCGGGCGTCGACGCCGAACTCGTCACCGGAGACGCGGTCCCGCAGGTCCGCGCCCGTGACCCGGCCCCTGGTGAAGCGCAGGCCGGTGACCTCGGCGTGGTTGAGGACGACCGCGCCGGCCCCGACGGCCGCGCGGACCGTCATCAGCGCCATGCGCGCGTCGTTCATCTGGTCGTCGCCGTACACGGCCACGGCCTTGAGGTTCTCGGTGCGCAGCTCGGGCACGTCCTGTGCGGCCCGGGCCGGCGAGAGCAGATGCCCCACGCCGTCACCGAAGGCCGACAGGGCGGAGTAGGCGAACACGCCAGCCCCGAGCTTCGCGGCGCCGTGCGGCCCGCCCTTGTACACGGGGAGGTAGAACGTGAGCGGGTTCGCCAGGTGGGGGGCCACCTGGCGGGAGACCGCACGGCGCTCGAAGTGGTTCTCCGCCACCAGCTTCACCGCGCCGGTCTGCAGATAGCGCAGACCGCCGTGGAGAAGCTTGGAGGAGGCGGAGGAGGTGGCGCCGGCGAAGTCGCCGGCGTCGACCAGGGCCACCCTGAGCCCGGACTGCGCGGCGTGCCAGGCGGTCGAGATGCCCAGGATGCCGCCGCCGATCACGAGAAGGTCGTACGACGCCTTGGAGAGCTGCTCCCTGGTCTCGGCGCGGCTCGGGTTCGAGCCGGTGGCCGGGTGCGTCCCCAGGGCAGGTACGGACTGCAGGGTGGACTGAGTGGTCATGTCGGGTTCTTACTCCTCATCAGAGCGTGCTGAGCCTTGGTGGAGGGCTCCGCGTCAGCTCTCGTCCTCGAGCCAGCCCATGGTCCGCTCGACGGCCTTGAGCCAGCTCTTGTACTCACGGTCGCGGGTCTCCGCGTCCATGCGGGGGGTCCACTCGGCGGCCCGCCGCCAGTTGGCGCGCAGGTCGTCGGTGCTGGTCCAGAAGCCGACGGCGAGGCCGGCGGCGTAGGCGGCGCCGAGGCAGGTGGTCTCGGCGACCATCGGGCGCACCACGGGGGCGTCCAGGAAGTCCGAGAGCGTCTGCATCAGCAGGTTGTTGGAGGTCATGCCGCCGTCGACCTTGAGGGCCGCGAGCTCGACGCCCGAGTCCTTGGTCATGGCGTCCGTGATCTCACGGGTCTGCCAGGCGGTGGCCTCCAGCACGGCGCGCGCGAGGTGCGCCTTGGTGACGTACCGGGTCAGACCGGCGATCACACCGCGGGCGTCGGAGCGCCAGTACGGGGCGAACAGACCGGAGAAGGCCGGCACGAAGTAGGCGCCGCCGTTGTCCTCGACGGAGAGCGCGAGCGTCTCGATCTCGGCGGCGGTGGAGATCAGGCCCATCTGGTCGCGCATCCACTGCACCAGCGAACCGGTGACGGCGATCGAGCCCTCCAGGGCGTAGACCGGCGCCTCGTCGCCGATCCGGTAGCCGACGGTGGTCAGCAGGCCGGAGTACGAGTTGATGATCTTCTCGCCGGTGTTCATCAGCATGAAGGTGCCGGTGCCGTACGTCGACTTGGCCTCGCCCTCGGAGAAGCAGGTCTGGCCGAACAGGGCCGCCTGCTGGTCGCCGAGCGCGGAGGCCACCGGGATGCCGCCCAGCAGCTCGCCGAGCTTGCCGCCGGTGACCTCGCCGTAGACCTCGGCGGAGGAGCGGATCTCGGGGAGCATCGCCATCGGGACGCCGATGGACTCGGCGATCTTGTCGTCCCACTCCAGGGTGTGGAGGTTCATCAGCATGGTGCGGGAGGCGTTGGTGACGTCGGTGTAGTGCTTGCCGCCGTTGACACCACCGGTCAGGTTCCAGATGACCCAGGTGTCCATGGTGCCGAAGAGGATGTCGCCCGCCTCGGCGCGCTCGCGCAGGCCCTCGACGTTGTCGAGCAGCCAGCGCGCCTTGGGGCCGGCGAAGTACGAGGCCAGCGGCAGGCCGGTCTCGCGGCGGAAGCGGTCCTGGCCGACGTTGCGGCCGAGTTCCTTGCACAGGGCGTCGGTGCGGGTGTCCTGCCAGACGATGGCGTTGTGGACGGGCTCACCGGTGTTCTTGTCCCACAGGAGAGTGGTCTCCCGCTGGTTGGTGATGCCGATGGCCTTGATGTCGTCGCGGGTGATGCTGGCCTTCTCGATGGCTCCGGCGACGACCTCCTGGACGTTGGTCCAGATCTCGTTGGCGTCGTGCTCGACCCAGCCCGGCTTGGGGAAGATCTGCTCGTGCTCCTTCTGGTCGACGGAGACGATGCGGCCGTCGCGGTCGAAGACGATGCAGCGGCTGGAGGTGGTGCCCTGGTCGATCGCGGCGATGAAGGGGCCGGCGGTGTGGGCGTCGGTCACTGAGTGCTCCTGGAGTTCCGTGGGTAAGGGGCTGTCTGTACGGCGCTGATGGTCAAGAGGTGCGGCTGGTGCTCTTAAGCAAAGGCGACGTTGTAGATGCCTGCAGCGATGGCGCCGCCGATCAGCGGACCGACCACCGGGATCCAGGCGTAGCCCCAGTCGGAGCCGCCCTTGTTGGGCAGGGGCAGGAGGGCGTGCACGATGCGCGGACCGAGGTCACGGGCCGGGTTGATCGCGTAGCCGGTCGGGCCGCCGAGGGACAGACCGATGGAGACCACCACGAGCGAGGTGATGAGGGCACCGAGGGTGCCGAGTCCGTTGCCCTTGTCGTTCAGGCCCTGCGTGAGGACGGCGAGGACCAGCACGACCGTACCGACGATCTCCGTGGCGAGGTTCTGCCAGGCGACCCGGATCTCCGGACCGGTGGAGAAGACGCCCAGCACCGGGCCCGCGCCCTGCTCCTGGGCCTCGACCGCCTTGGCCGCGGTGGCCTGGGCACCCGGACCGCCGACGATCTCCTTGTCGGTGAGGTGCGCGTGGAACTGACCGTAGTAGGCGACCCAGACCAGGGCCGCGCCGAGCGCGGCGCCGAGCAGCTGGCCCGCCCAGTAGACCGGAACGTTGCTCCAGTCGTCGTCCTTGATCGCGAGCGCGAGCGTCACGGCCGGGTTCAGATGGGCGCCGGACAGCGGCGCCGAGGTGTAGACCGCCGTGAGCACGGCGAAGCCCCACCCGAAGGTGATGGCGAGCCAGCCGGCGTTGCGGGCCTTGGAAGCCTTCAGTGTGACGGCGGCGCAGACGCCGCCGCCGAGCAGGATGAGTATGGCGGTACCGATGGTCTCGCCGATGAAGATGTCGGAGCTGGACACCCGCGACTCCTTTGTCCTTCGTCCAGGGAAGCCGTTCTCCCCGGGTCCCTCCGGGGGTACTGGCGCCCTCGGGGGTGAGAGCGATTCCGGTCCTTGGCGTTGCCACACTCTAGCGCGTATTGCCGTCAGGTGTTCGACAATGCCGACCGATGGACGGGAGTCTTGCCCCGGCGTCAGGTGTGCGTCAAGGGTTCTGTTATCGAAAGCGCGATCGTTATTGATCGGCGTCGGCCATCAGTTCCCGCCGGCCTCGTGGACAGGGCTCCGCTCCCGCCGCGCAGGGCCCGCCGGACACGCGTGCCCGGACACGGCGAGAGCCGGGACGCCGGCCGGCGTCCCGGTGTGTTCCTGTGTGTTCCTGTGTGTTCCTCGGCCTCGGCGGGCCGCTCAGAAGCGCCCGGCGCCCAGGTCCCGCGACACCGCGCGGGCGCAGTCCCGCACCGCCGCGATCAGCTCGGGCCGCAGCTCGCCGTCCCGGGCCAGCCGCTCCACGGCGCCGGTGATGCCGACCGCCCCCACGGGCATGCGCCGCCGGTCGTGGATGGGCGCGGCGATCGAGGCCACGCCCTCCCAGGTCTCCTCGACGTCCGCCGCGTACCCACGCGCGCGCGTGACGTCCAGGATGTGCTCGAAGTCCTCCAGCTCGCACACCGTGCGGTCCGTGAAGGGCTTGCGGTCGGCCTCCGTGGCCTCGCTGTGCGCCACGGGGTCGTACGCCGACAGCACCTTCCCCAGGGCCGTGGAGTGCAGCGGCTGCATGGCCCCGATCTCCAGGACCTGCCGGCTGTCGTCCGGCCGGAAGACGTGGTGCACGATCAGCACGCCCTGCTGGTGCAGCACGCCGAGGTGGACGCTCTCGCCGCTGGACCGCGCCAGGTCGTCGGTCCACACCAGGGCACGCGCGCGCAGCTCGTGGACGTCCAGATAGGTGGTGCCCAGCCGCAGCAGCTCCGCGCCCAGCTGATAACGCCCCGAGGCGTCCTCCTGCTCGACGAAGCCCTCCTGCTGGAGGGTGCGCAGGATGCCGTGGGCGGTGCCCTTGGCCAGGCCCAGCGCCGAGGCGATGTCGGACAGGCCCAGCCGCCGCTCCCCGCCCGCGAGCAGCCGCAGCATCGCGGCCGCCCGTTCGACCGACTGGATGTTCCGTGCCATCGCCGTCCTGCCTCCGTCCCCTTCGACCGTCCACGCGCGATACGCAAGTACCGGCGTTCGGCAATGTCGAACACTACCGGTCCATGCCGACCTCCCGCTAATGGTCGGCCGACACCTGTTACGCCACTCGTCCCCAGGAGCGACACGACGGCAGTGCGGCCGTGGCCCGACCGGGCGGAGACCGCGGCCGCGCCCGCCGTCCCCGTCCCGTCCCGTGGACGCCCTGACCATACGGCCCCCGTCCCGGCTACCCTGACGGCGTGCGCACACCTCGGGAAGAGGTGACGCAAAGCCGACAGCCGTCGCATCCGAGGGAGCCCTTCCATGGCCTCTGTGCCGCCGACCCCTTCCGCCGACAGCCGGACCCGTGTGTCCGCGCTCCGCCAGGCCCTGGCCACCCGTGTGGTGGTGGCCGACGGGGCCATGGGCACCATGCTCCAGGCCCAGGAGCCCACCCTCGAGGACTTCCAGGACCTCGAGGGCTGCAACGAGATCCTCAACCTCACCCGGCCCGACATCGTCCGTTCGGTCCACGAGGCGTACTTCGACGCCGGCGTCGACTGCGTCGAGACCAACACGTTCGGCGCAAACCACTCGGCCATGGCCGAGTACGAGATCGCCGACCGCGTCTACGAGCTGTCCGAGGCCGGCGCCCGCATCGCCCGCGAGACCGCCGACGCGTTCGGCGCCCGCGACGGCCGCCAGCGCTGGGTACTGGGCTCGATCGGCCCCGGCACGAAGCTGCCGACCCTCGGCCACATCGGCTACACCACGCTGCGCGACGGCTTCCAGGCCAACGCCGAGGGCCTGCTCGCCGGCGGCGCCGACGCCCTGATCGTGGAGACCACCCAGGACCTCCTGCAGACGAAGTCGTCGATCCTCGGCGCCCGCCGCGCCATGGAGGCGACCGGCACCGAGGTCCCGCTGCTGGTCTCGATGGCCTTCGAGACGACCGGCACCATGCTGCTGGGCTCGGAGATCGGCGCCGCGCTGACCGCGCTCGAGCCCCTCGGCATCGACATGATCGGCCTGAACTGCTCGACGGGCCCCGCCGAGATGAGCGAGCACCTGCGCTACCTGGCCCGGCACTCCCGCACCCCGCTGCTGTGCATGCCGAACGCCGGCCTGCCGATCCTCACCAAGGACGGCGCCCACTTCCCGCTCGACCCCGAGGGCCTGGCCGACGCCCAGGAGACCTTCGTACGCGACTACGGACTGAACCTCATCGGCGGCTGCTGCGGCACCACCCCCGAGCACCTGCGGCAGCTCGTCGAGCGCGTCCAGGCCACCACCCCCGTCGAGCGCAGCCCCCAGCCCGAGCCCGGCGCCGCCTCCCTCTACCAGACGGTCCCCTTCCGCCAGGACACCTCCTACCTGGCCATCGGCGAGCGCACCAACGCCAACGGCTCCAAGAAGTTCCGCGAGGCCATGCTGGAGGGCCGCTGGGACGACTGTGTCGAGATGGCCCGCGAGCAGATCCGCGAGGGCGCGCACATGCTCGACCTGTGCGTGGACTACGTCGGCCGCGACGGCGTCGCCGACATGGAGGAACTCGCCGGCCGCTTCGCCACCGCCTCCACCCTCCCGATCGTCCTCGACTCCACCGAGGTCGAGGTCATCCGGGCCGGCCTGGAGAAGCTCGGCGGCCGCGCGGTGATCAACTCCGTGAACTACGAGGACGGCGACGGCCCCGAGTCCCGCTTCGCCAAGGTCACCCGGCTGGCCCAGGAGCACGGCGCCGCCCTGATCGCCCTCACCATCGACGAGGAGGGCCAGGCCCGCACCCCCGAGAAGAAGGTCGAGATCGCCGAACGGCTCATCGACGACCTCACCGGGAACTGGGGCATCCTCGAGTCGGACATCCTCATCGACACCCTGACCTTCACCATCTGCACCGGTCAGGAGGAGTCCCGCAAGGACGGCATCGCCACCATCGAGGCGATCCGCGAGCTCAAGCGCCGCCACCCCGAGGTCCAGACCACCCTCGGCCTGTCGAACATCTCCTTCGGCCTCAACCCGGCCGCCCGCATCCTGCTCAACTCCGTCTTCCTCGACGAGTGCGTCAAGGCGGGCCTGGACTCCGCCATCGTCCACGCGTCGAAGATCCTCCCGATCGCCCGCTTCGACGAGGAGCAGGTGCGGACCGCCCTCGACCTGATCTACGACCGCCGCAGCGAGGGCTACGACCCCCTCCAGAAGCTCATGCAGCTGTTCGAGGGCGCCACGGCGAAGTCCCTGAAGGCCGGCAAGGCCGAGGAACTGGCCGCCCTGCCGCTGGAGGAGCGCCTCAAGCGCCGCATCATCGACGGCGAGCGCAACGGCCTGGAGGCCGACCTCGACGCGGCCCTGAAGGACCGCCCCGCCCTCGACATCGTCAACGAGACCCTCCTGGACGGCATGAAGGTCGTCGGCGAGCTCTTCGGCTCGGGCCAGATGCAGCTGCCGTTCGTCCTGCAGTCCGCCGAGGTCATGAAGGCCGCCGTGGCCTACCTCGAACCCCACATGGAGAAGTCCGACGCCGAGGGCAAGGGCACCATCGTCCTCGCCACCGTGCGCGGCGACGTCCACGACATCGGCAAGAACCTCGTCGACATCATCCTGTCCAACAACGGCTACAACGTCGTCAACCTCGGCATCAAGCAGCCGGTCTCCGCGATCCTGGAAGCCGCCGAGGAACACCGCGCCGACGTCATCGGCATGTCGGGCCTCCTGGTCAAGTCCACGGTGATCATGAAGGAGAACCTGGAGGAGCTCAACCAGCGCGGCCTGTCCGCCACCTACCCGGTCATCCTCGGCGGCGCCGCCCTGACCCGGGCGTACGTCGAACAGGACCTGCACGAGATCTACGAGGGCGAGGTCCGCTACGCCCGCGACGCCTTCGAGGGACTGCGCCTGATGGACGCCCTCATCGGCGTCAAGCGCGGCGTTCCCGGCGCCAAGCTGCCCGAGCTCAGGCAGCGCCGGGTCCGCCCGGCCGCCGCCGTCGCGGTCGAGGAGCGCCCGCAGGAGGGCCACGCCCGCTCCGACGTCGCCACCGACAACCCCCTGCCCACCCCGCCCTTCTGGGACACCCGCGTGATCAAGGGCATCCAGCTCAAGGAGTACGCGAGCTGGCTGGACGAGGGCGCCCTGTTCAAGGGCCAGTGGGGCCTGAAGCAGGCCCGCACCGGCGAGGGACCCACCTACGAGGAACTCGTCGAGACCGAGGGCCGCCCGCGCCTGCGCGGACTGCTGGACAGGCTGCAGACGGAGAACCTCCTCGAGGCCGCCGTGGTCTACGGCTACTTCCCCTGTGTGTCCAAGGACGACGACCTGATCATCCTGGACGAGCACGGCAACGAACGCACCCGCTTCACCTTCCCGCGCCAGCGCCGCGGCCGCCGGCTGTGCCTCGCGGACTTCTTCCGCCCCCAGGAGTCGGGCGAGACCGACGTCGTCGGCCTCCAGGTCGTCACCGTCGGTTCCCGCATCGGCGAGGAGACCGCGAAGCTCTTCGAGTCGAACTCCTACCGCGACTACCTCGAACTGCACGGCCTGTCCGTGCAGCTGGCCGAGGCGCTCGCCGAGTACTGGCACGCGCGCGTGCGCTCGGAACTGGGCTTCGCCGGTGAGGACCCCGCCGACATCGAGGACATGTTCGCCCTGAAGTACCGCGGCGCGCGCTTCTCCCTCGGCTACGGCGCCTGTCCCGACCTGGAGGACCGCGCCAAGATCGCCGACCTGCTCCGGCCCGAGCGGATCGGCGTCCACCTGTCCGAGGAGTTCCAGCTGCACCCCGAGCAGTCCACGGACGCGATCGTGATCCACCACCCCGAGGCGAAGTACTTCAACGCACGGTGACAGGTGTGCCGCTGAGCACGCTGATCCGATAAGTCGTACACTGGTCGGTCCACTGCAGGCCGGTTCCCCCGCGGGAACCGGCCTGCTCGTCCCTCAAAGGAGGTACGTGGATGACCAGCACGGTTCCCGCGCCCGTAACCCGCACGGCCGAGGGCTCGGCCCTGCAGGCCGTGCTCCTCGACATGGACGGCACCCTGGTGGACACCGAGGGCTTCTGGTGGGACGTCGAGGTCGAGGTCTTCGCCGACCTCGGCCACACCCTCGACGACTCCTGGCGCCATGTCGTGGTCGGCGGACCGATGAGCCGCAGTGCCGGCTTCCTCATCGAGTCGACGGGGGCCGACATCACCCTCGCCGAACTGTCCGTCCTGCTCAACCAGGGATTCGAGGAGCGCATCAACCGCGCCCTGCCCCTGATGCCGGGCGCCGCCCGGCTGCTCGCCGAACTCGCCGAGCACGAGGTCCCCACGGCTCTCGTCTCCGCCTCCCACCGGCGCATCATCGACCGCGTCATCGCCTCGCTCGGCCCGCGGCACTTCACGCTGACCGTGGCCGGCGACGAGGTCGCGCGCACCAAGCCCTACCCCGACCCGTATCTGCTCGCGGCCGGCGGCCTCGGCGTGGACCCGGCCCGGTGCGCCGTCGTCGAGGACACCGCGACCGGAGTCGCCTCGGCGGAGGCGGCGGGCTGCCATGTCGTGGCGGTGCCGTCCGTGGCCCCGATCGCCGCGGCCGCCCGGCGCACCGTGGTGCCCTCCCTGGAACACGTCGACCTGACATTCCTGCGCGGCCTGATGCCCCTCTGACGCCGCTCCGATGATCAGCACTCCGATCATCGGTGATTTCTCGATGACGGAAATGCGATAGGCGTTCACCGAGCGTGCACCGCCGATGGCACACCCTTTCGGCGGGTGTACGCACGGATGAATTCCGGTCTTCGGCAACGGTTGGATTACGTACCGGACGACCCTGTTGACGTGTGACGTTCCCCACCTCTCAGGGGGTCGACAGGGGGGCCTCCCTGTGTCGCAACACCCCGTTCCGGACGTTTCGGCGTGCCCTTGTGTCCCGATTGATGGACAGCTGCGCGGATCGTTCCGCCGAGGGTTTTTCAATGCGTCCGCATACGGTTTCGCTCCGTGATGGGCTTTCAACTCCGGTGGCTGCGAACCCTCGTGCCGGTGCGGACTAATCTCGTCGCGGAACATCACCCCTCTCCCCGTGATCCGCCGCGACACCCCTGCATGCCGGATACGCGGACCGACAGCTCTGGAGAAACTCGAGCATGAACCGCAAGACTTTGGTGCTGCCGGCCGTGGTCGGTCTGCTCGCGCCCGTACTCGCCGCCTGCGGCGGGGCCGACAGCGGGAGCGGCAGCGGCGACGCCATCGTCGTGGGCACCACCGACCGGTTCACCGCCACCAAGGACGCCCCCGCGCCGCTCGACCCCGCCTACGCCTACGACGTCGGCACCTGGAACATCCTGCGCCAGACCGTGCAGACCCTGATGATCCAGCCCAAGGGTGAGGGCGAGCCCGTCCCGGAGGCGGCCCAGTCCTGCGGCTTCACCGACAGCGGCAACGAGCGCTACGCCTGCAAGCTCCGCGACGGCCTGAAGTTCTCCAACGGCGACGCGATCACCGCCGCGGACGTCAAGTTCTCCATCGACCGCGCCCGGGCCATCAAGGCCGACTCCGGCGTCTTCGCCCTGCTCTCCACGATCGACACCGTCGAGACCCAGGGTGACAACGAAGTCATCTTCCATCTGAAGACCGCCGACGCCACCTTCCCGTACAAGCTGTCGACGCCCGTCGCCGGCATCGTCAACCCCGACGACTACGAGAAGGACGCGCTGCGCGACGGCTTCGAGGTCGACGGCTCCGGCCCCTACACCCTCAAGGCCGAGACCGACGGCGACGCCGTCACCAAGGCCGTGTTCACCAAGAACCCCCACTACAAGGGGACCTTGACGGTGAACAACGACGAGGTCGACATGGTGTCCTACGACGACGCCGACGCCATGGGCACCGCCCTCGAAAAGGGCGACATCGACCTGATGACCCGCACCATGTCCCCGGAGCAGATCCAGAAGCTCTCCGAGGCCGCCGCCGACAGCGACATCGACCTCGTCGAGCTCGCCGGCCTGGAAATCCGCTACCTGGCCTTCAACACCGACGCCCCCGTCGTGAAGTCCCGGGCCGTGCGCCAGGCCATGGCCCAGGTCATCAACCGCAACGAACTGGTCTCGCAGGTCTACGGCTCCCAGGCCGAAGCCCTCTACTCGCTGGTCCCGGCCTCCCTCACGGCCCACTCCAACTCGTTCTTCAACAAGTACGGTGACCCGAGCGTCACCAAGGCCAAGGAACTGCTGGCCAAGGCGAACATCAGCACCCCGGTGAAGCTGACGCTGAACTACACGACCGACCACTACGGACCGGCCACCAAGAAGGAGTTCGAGCTGCTGAAGAAGCAGCTGAACGACAGCGGCCTGTTCGACGTCAGCATCAAGGGCTCCTCCTGGGAGACGTTCGTCCCCGCCGAGCGCAAGGGCGAGTACGCGGTCTACGGCATGGGCTGGTTCCCCGACTTCCCCGACGCCGACAACTTCGTCGCGCCGTTCCTCGACGAGGACAACTTCCTCAAGTCCCCGTACGCCAACAGCGACATCATCGACACCCTGATCCCGCAGTCCCGCCGGGAGGCCGACCGCCTCAGCGCGGGCGATAGCCTGACGAAGATCCAGGACATCGTCGCCGACGACGTCCCGGTCCTCCCGCTGTGGCAGGGCAAGCAGTACGTCGCCGCCAGCACTGACATCACCGGCACGGCGTACGCCCTCAACTCCTCCGCCACCCTCCAGCTGTGGGAGCTCGGCCGAGGGGTGAGCAACTGAGAGACCTCAGCGGTCGGGTGATACGTTCTTCGCGGCCGGGGCCCGGGACGGCGGCCCCGGTGTGACGGGACCCGACGACTAAGGTAATTCGTGAACATGCGTAACCAGTGGCCGGTCCTGCCTATCGTGGCAGGACTGGCCTCCGGCTTGTTGACCGGCTGCGGCGCCCAGACCGGGAGCTCGGACGGCGACGGCTCCGCCGTGGTGCTCGGGATGTCGGACGACGTCCTCGCCACGGATCCGGCCTCCGGCTACGACCCCGGATCCTGGATGTTGTTCAACAACGTCTTCCAGTCTCTGCTGAGCTTCCCCAAGGGCGGCACCGAACCCGAGCCCGACGCGGCGAAGGAGTGCTCCTTCACGGACCGGCAGGCCAAGGTCTACCAGTGCACGCTCAAGGACGGCCTGAAGTTCTCCAACGGTGACGATCTCACCTCCGCGGACGTCAAGTTCTCCTTCGACCGCATGCTGAAGATCAACGACGACTCCGGCCCCGCGATCATGTTCCCCATGCTCGACAAGGTCGAGACACCGGACGACAAGACCGTCGTCTTCCGGCTGAAGGTCCCCGACGCCACCTTCCCCAGCAAGATCGCCTCCGGCGCCGGCTCCATCGTCGACCACAAGGAGTACGACGCCGACGGCCTGCGCGAGGACGGCGGCGCCACCGGCTCCGGCCCCTACACACTGGACTCCTTCGACGACGACCAGGCCGTCTTCTCCGTCAACGAGCACTACAAGGGCTCCGCCACGGACCCCCAGAACCAGGGCGTCACCCTGAAGTTCTTCGGCGGCGACCAGAAGGCCCTCAAGAAGGCCCTGCTCGACGGCGATGTCGACATCGCCTACCGCGGCCTCACCGCCGCCGACATCGCCGACATCGACCAGAGCACCGACGACGGCGGCGCCGAAGTCGTCGAGGGCAGCAGCGCCGAGGTCCAGCACCTGGTCTTCAACACCGACGACCCCGTCGCCGGAAAGCTCGGCGTCCGCCGCGCCATCGCCTACCTGATCGACCGCGACGCCCTCATCAAGGACGTCTACCAGGGCACCGCCGACCCCCTGTACTCGATCATCCCGGCCGGCATAGCCGGCCACAACACCGCGTTCTTCGACCGCTACGGCGCCCGCCCCTCCCCGGCCAAGGCCGCCGCCGCCCTGAAGGACGAGGGCATCACCGGCAAGGTCAAGCTCACCCTCTGGTCCACGCCCTCCCGCTACGGCCCCGCCACCGACCAGGAACTCAAGGCCATCGCCGCCCAGCTCAACGACAGCGGCCTGTTCGACGCCGACGTCAAGTCCGTCGCCTTCGACCAGTACGAGAAGGACATCGCCGACGGCAAGTACGGCGTCTACGTCAAGGGCTGGGTCCCCGACTACCCGGACGCCGACAACTTCACCGCCCCCTTCTTCGGCGACGGCAACGTCCTCGACAACAACTACGCCAACCGCACCATCACCGGCACGCTCATCCCGCGCACCGCCGCCCAGAGCGACCGCACCGCCACCGACGACGACTACGCCGCCCTCCAGGACATCGTCGCCCAGGAACTGCCCGTCCTGCCGATCTGGCAGGCCAAGCAGTACGCGGTCGTCGGAGAGAACGTCTACGGCCTCGAGAACTGCCTCGACGCCTCCACCGTGTTCCGCTTCTGGGAACTCAGCAAGAGCTGACCGCCCCCACCACGACCAAGGGCGCCCCCGCTCGGCAGGGGCGCCCTTCGCCGTCGTACCCGCGTGGTCCGCGCGCGTCCTACTGCGCGCCCGGGCGCACCAGACCGCTCTCGTACGCGTACACCGCGGCCTGCACCCGGTCGCGCAGCCCCAGCTTGGTCAGCACATGCCCCACATGCGTCTTCACGGTCGTCTCACTGACGAACAGGTCCGCGGCGATCTCCGCGTTCGACAACCCCCGCGCCACCAGCTTCAGCACCTCCACCTCACGATCGGTGAGCGTGTGCAGCGTGTCCGGCACCGGCTCGTCGCCCGACGGCAGATGCGTCGCGTACTTGTCCAGCAGCCGGCGCGTGATGCTCGGCGCCAGCATGGCCTCGCCACCGGCCACCACCCGGATCGCCTGCACCAGTTCGTTCGCCGGCGCGTCCTTCAGCAGGAAGCCGCTCGCCCCCGCCCGCAACGCCTCCACCACGTACTCGTCGAGGTCGAACGTCGTCAGCACCAGCACCTTCGCCGGGCCGTCCCGCCCCGGCCCGGTGATCTGCCGGGTCGCCTCCACCCCGTCCATCCGGGGCATACGGATGTCCATGAGCACCACATCGGGCTGCAGCGCCCGCACCTGGTCGAGGGCCTGAAGACCGTCTCCGGCCTCACCGACGACCGCGATGTCCTGCTCGGCCTCCAGGATCATCCGGAAGCCGGTACGCAGCAGCGGCTGGTCGTCGACCAGTAGGACGCGGATGGCCACGTAAGTCTCCTTCGCTAGTCCGGCCCCATTCTGCCCTGCGCCCCGCCCTCCGACTCGGCCGCCCTCACCGCCAGCGGATAGGGCGGGGGAGTGCCGCCGAACTCCGGACAGTGCGCCTGGTGATCGCACCAGCCGCACAGCTTCGTCGGCCGCGGCCGCCAGTCACCCGTCTCCGTCGCCTGCCGGATCGCCTCCCACAACGCGAGCAGCTTGCGCTCCACCCGCTCCAGATCGGCGAGGACGGGGTCGTACGTCAGAACGTCCCCACTGCCCAGGTAGACCAGCTGCAGCCGACGCGGGATCACGTTCTTCAGTCGCCACACCACCAGCGCGTAGAACTTCATCTGGAACAACGCGCCCTCGGCGTACTCCGGCCGCGGCGCCTTGCCCGTCTTGTAGTCGACGATCCGCACCTCCCCGGTCGGCGCCACGTCGACCCGGTCGATGATCCCGCGCAGCCGCAGCCCCGACTCCAGCTCCGCCTCCACGAACAGCTCCCGCTCGGCGGGCTCCAGACGCGTCGGATCCTCCAGCGTGAACCAGCGCTCCACCAGCGCCTCAGCCTCCGCCAGCCAGCCCGCCAGCCGCTCGCCCCGCGGATCGTCGGCGAACAACTCCACCAGCTCCGGCCGCGTCTCCCGCAGCCGGTCCCACTGGCCCGGGACCAGCGCCCTGGCCTTCGGCGCCGTCCGCTCCGCCGCCGGAGCGTCGAACAGCCGCTCGAGGACCGCGTGCACCAGCGTCCCCCGCGTGGCCGCAGGGCTCGGCTTCTCCGGCAACCGGTCGATCACCCGGAACCGGTACAGCAGCGGACACTGCATGAAGTCACCCGCACGCGACGGCGACAGCGACGCCGGAGCCGTCGCCACGGCACCCCTCACCGCCTCGGGCACGACCGCCCCCGCACGCGCCGCGTCCTCCACGGCCCCACCCTCGACGCCCGCACCGCCGACGCCCTCGCTGCTGCTCTCCATGCCCCAGACCATACGGCCCGCCACTGACAGTCACCCACTCCCCGCCCGGCCCACCCGGCGACCGCCCGGGAAACACGGGGGTGCCGGGCGGAACACGTCACGACGGCCGCATACCATCGGTCCCGAGACCCTTCCGCCCGGCAGGAGCGGAAGACGCTTCGAACGAGGGGACATCGTGGTGGAAAGCGGCGGGAGCGGGCGGCCGCGGCCGGACAACGAAGAGTCGGCCGAGCACCCCGCGACACCAGCGCCCCGGGCCACCGCCCCCGCGGAGCCCCCGGGCCCCCACCCGTCCCAGCCCGAGGCCGAGGCCGTACGGGCCCCGCAGGACGACCACCGGCCGGCCGGACGGCCCGGCACGCCCGCCGACACGCCCCGCGCCGCCGCCCCGGCGGGAGAGCCGGCCGACCGCCCCGCACACCGGCCGGACCCGGCCCCCGCGGACCCCTCCGCCCCCGACGAGGAGCCGGCCCCGCCCGCCGAGCGCCCCGCGGCCGACACCCCCCGCCCGCACCCCGCTCCGACACCGCCCGAAGCACCGCGGCAGGACCACGCACCCGCCCCGACGCCCCCGCAAGGGCCCCGCACCACCACCGCACCCGGCGGCACGCCCGCCACCACCGCGGAAACCTCCCCGCCCCCGGCCGCCACGGCACCCGGCGAACCGCCCGCCACCGGCAGGGACGCCCCCGCCCACCCGGCCGGAGCGGCGGACGAGACCACGAACGGACACCCCTCCGAGCCCGCCCCGGCCGGTGAACCCGGCGACACCCATCCCGACCGCGCCCACGCCCACGCCGGCAGCCACGACCCGGACGGCACCCGCACCACCGGCCCCACCCCCGCCCTCACCAAGGGCCCCCCGCCGCAACGACCCCCCGAGCAGCCACGAGGCGGGCTGCTCATGGGACGCCCCTTCGGCGTGCCCGTCTACGTCGCACCCAGCTGGTTCCTCGTCGCCGCGCTGATCACCTGGGTGTTCGGCGGGCAACTCGACCGCGTCCTGCCCGAACTCGGCGCCGCCCGCTACCTGGTCTCCCTCTTCTTCGCCGTCGCCTTCTACGCCTCCGTCCTCATCCACGAACTCGCCCACACCCTCGCCGCCCTCCGCTTCAAACTCCCGGTCCGCCGCATCCAGCTCCAGTTCTTCGGCGGCGTCTCCGAGATCGAGAAGGAGGCCGAGACCCCCGGCCGCGAGTTCTGGCTCGCCTTCGTCGGCCCGCTGCTCTCCCTCGCCCTGGCCGGCGTCTTCTACCTCGCCATGCAGCCCGTCGAACCCGGCACCGTCCCAGGCGTCCTGCTCGCCGGCCTGATGATCTCCAACCTCATCGTCGCGATCTTCAACCTTCTCCCCGGGCTCCCCCTCGACGGCGGCCGCATGCTCCGCGCGGTCGTCTGGAAGATCACCGGCAAACCCATGAGCGGCACCGTCGCCGCCGCCTGGGTCGGCCGCGCCCTCGCCGTCTCCGTCCTCATCGGCCTGCCCCTGCTCACCCAGTCCGGCGCCCTCGGCTCCAGCGCCGAGGACAGCGTCGGCATGGACACCGTCACCGACGCCCTGCTCGCCGCCATCCTCGCCGCGATCATCTGGACCGGCGCCGGCAACAGCCTGCGCATGGCCCGCCTGCGCGAACACCTGCCCGAACTGCGCGCCCGCACCCTCACCCGCCGCGCCGTCCCCGTCGAGACCGACACCCCCCTCTCCGAGGCCCTGCGCCGCGCCAACGCCGCCGGCGCCCGCGCCCTCGTCGTCGTCGACGCCCACGGCGAACCCCTCTCCCTCGTCCGCGAGGCCGCCATCGTCGGCGTACCCGAACACCGCCGCCCCTGGGTCGCCGTCAGCGGCCTCGCCCAGGACCTCACCGACGGCATGCGCGTCTCCGCCGAACTCGCCGGCGAAGACCTCCTCGACGTCCTGCGCGCCACCCCCGCCACCGAATACCTCGTCGTCGAGGAGACCGGCGAGATCTACGGCGTCCTCTCCGCCGCCGACGTCGAACGCGCCTTCGTCAAAGCCATGGCCCGCCCCAGCTGAGAAGCCCACCCCGACCGTGGTCGGCGGCCCCCGCAAACGCCGGTAGGCTGTTCACATGTCCGAACCGACCGGTGCCGCCCGCAGGCGCGGGCCCTTCAAGGTCGGGGACCAGGTTCAGCTGACCGACCCCAAGGGCCGCCACTACACGTTCACGCTCGAGGACGGGAAGAACTTCCACACCCACAAGGGTTCCTTCCCGCACGACGAGCTGATCGGCGCACCCGAGGGCAGCGTCGTCCGCACCACCGGAAACGTCGCCTACCTCGCGCTGCGCCCCCTGCTCCCCGATTACGTCCTGTCCATGCCCCGCGGGGCAGCCGTCGTCTACCCGAAGGACGCGGGGCAGATCCTCGCCTTCGCCGACATCTTCCCCGGCGCCCGCGTCGTCGAGGCCGGCGTCGGCTCCGGCTCGCTCAGCAGCTTCCTGCTGCGCGCCATCGGCGACCAGGGCATGCTGCACTCCTACGAGCGCCGCGAGGACTTCGCCGACATCGCCCGGCAGAACGTCGAGCGCTACTTCGGCGGCCCCCACCCCGCCTGGCAGCTCACCGTCGGCGACCTCCAGGACAACCTGTCCGACACTGACGTCGACCGCGTCATCCTCGACATGCTCGCCCCCTGGGAGTGCCTGGAGGCCGTCTCCAAGGCCCTCGTCCCCGGCGGCATCCTCTGCTGCTACGTCGCCACCACCACCCAGCTCGCCCGGACCGTCGAGTCCATCCGCGAGATCGGCTGCTTCAACGAGCCGACCGCCTGGGAGACGATGATCCGCAACTGGCACATCGAGGGCCTCGCCGTCCGCCCGGACCACCGGATGATCGGCCACACCGGCTTCCTCCTCACCGCCCGCCGCCTCGCCGACGGCGTCGAGCCGCCCATGCGCCGCCGCCGCCCCGCCAAGGGCGCCTACGGCGAGGACTACGCCGGCCCCAATGCCGACGGAGGCAGCGGCCGCTGACGCCGCCTTCGCGCCACGGACAACGACAGGGCGCCGTGGCCGAGTTCCCGTGACACCCCGGGAACTCGGCCACGGCGCCCTCATGTTGAAAACCACCGCGCCCTCACGTGGGCCCGCACACCCCGGCATCGCGCACCGGACCGCTCCGCCCCGCACCCCGCCGTTCCCCCACCCTGTGACGTGTGGCACGATGCTGGCCACCCCACCGGCACCGCCATCCCAGGAGACGCTCCTAGTGCAGCAATCCGCCGTCCCGGAACTGGCACACACCCACACCCGGCCGATCCACTGGGTCGCCACCGCCACCGCCGTGGCCGGCGTCGTGGCCCTCTCCTCGGTCCTGCAGCCGAGACCGGCGACGGCCGCCCAGGCCGCCGAGGCACCCCCGCGCGCCACCGCCGCCGCCCCCGTCACCACCGGCGTCGACTTCCCGATCGACTGCGGCCCCGTCAAGGCCCTCGTCCAGAAGAAGGCCAGCGGAGACCTCGACGGCGACGGCACCCCCGAAACGGTCGTCTCGGTCCACTGCGACGCCCCCATGGGCACCCCGCCCGACGGCGTCTACGTCCTCACCCGGAGCGCCGGCGGCACCCACGCACGCGTGGTCGCCACCCTCGTCGACCCGAAGGACCGCACCACCGTCACCAGCCTCACCGTGACCGACGGTGCCGTCCTCGCCACACTCCTCGGCTACTCGTCGGCGGACGTGCCCAGTTGCTGCCCCGACGTCAGGGACAGCGCCAAGTGGCAGTGGAAGGACAACGCGTTCGTCCGCTCGACACCCGCCGGAGCCCACAGCGTCTGAATCCGGCCATCAAGGCCTGTGAGAAATCAGACAACAACCACGGTGCGTACCCGGCCCGTCACTCCGCGTCCGGACCGTAC
This sequence comes from Streptomyces sp. NPDC000345, assembly GCF_042898825.1. Taxonomy (NCBI): domain Bacteria; kingdom Bacillati; phylum Actinomycetota; class Actinomycetes; order Kitasatosporales; family Streptomycetaceae; genus Streptomyces; species Streptomyces sp. NPDC000345. The sequence goes on along the minus strand of NZ_JBIAZE010000010.1, from coordinate 134,548 downwards.
AGCTCCACCCTGTCCGAAACGCGCCGTACATGAATGCACTCACCGGGACACTCCCGCGCGGAGTCCACCACGTCCGTCAACAGCGGCAACGGCACCGGCGCCGCCGCCTCCTTGGCCTGCAGCAGCTCGTCCTCGGCACTCTTCACATACGCCAGACCGTCGATGTCCAGCTCGAACACCTCCGGCGCGTACTGGGCACAGATACCGTCGCCGGTACAGAGATCCTGGTCGATCCAGACCTCCAGCTCCTCCGCGCCGACACCGGCCTCCTGCTGCACGCTCATCTCTCCTGCCGTTTAGTGTCGAGCCGCACGGGAACGATGCAGGCTCTGACGGGCGTTGAACACTTCGACCCTACCCCCGCCCGCTTTCCAATCATGTTCGGTGGGTATTCCCCTGGCGTGAGGGAGAGCGCAAGGGTGAAGATCGGACACACCCCGACAGTCTTTGTGATCTAGGGGTTTCAATCGACACCCGCCCAGGTAGGGTCTGGAAGCGTCCAGCTCCCCTTGGAGGAGGTGAGGACCGTGGCAGCCCACGACGACGACATGAACCGCGGCATCCGCCCGGGACGAGGGTCCGACGACCCCGCCGGGCAGATTGCCTACCTTGAGCAGGAGATCGCCGTCCTGCGACGCAAGCTCGCCGACTCTCCGCGACACACGAGGATTCTCGAAGAGCGGATCGTCGAGCTGCAGACCAACCTGGCCGGCGTGTCCGCCCAGAACGAGCGACTCGCCAACACACTCCGCGAGGCCCGCGACCAGATCGTGGCCCTCAAGGAAGAAGTCGACCGGCTCGCACAGCCCCCGGCCGGCTTCGGTGTCTTCCTCGCGGCGAACGAGGACGGCACGGCCGACATCTTCACCGGAGGCCGCAAACTCCGCGTGAACGTCAGCCCCAGCGTCGAGCTCGACGAGCTCCGGCGCGGCCAGGAAGTGATGCTCAACGAAGCGCTCAACGTGGTCGAGGCCATGAAGTTCGAGCGGGTCGGGGACATCGTCACCCTCAAGGAGATCCTCGAGGACGGCGAGCGCGCCCTGGTCATCGGGCACACCGACGAGGAACGGGTGGTCAGGCTCGCCGAGCCGCTGCTGGACGTCACCATCCGCCCCGGCGACGCCCTCCTGCTCGAACCCCGCTCCGGCTACGTCTACGAGATCGTCCCCAAGAGCGAGGTCGAGGAACTCGTCCTCGAAGAGGTCCCCGACATCGGCTACGAGCAGATCGGCGGCCTCGGCGGCCAGATCGAGGCCATCCGGGACGCCGTCGAGCTCCCCTACCTCTACCCCGACCTCTTCAAGGAGCACGAACTGCGGCCGCCCAAGGGCGTGCTGCTCTACGGGCCCCCCGGATGCGGCAAGACGCTCATCGCCAAGGCCGTCGCCAACTCGCTGGCCAAGAAGGTCGCCGAGGTCACCGGCCAGGCCGCCGGCAAGAGCTTCTTCCTCAACATCAAGGGCCCCGAGCTCCTGAACAAGTACGTCGGCGAGACCGAGCGGCAGATCCGCCTCGTCTTCCAGCGGGCCAGGGAGAAGGCCAGCGAGGGCACCCCCGTGATCGTCTTCTTCGACGAGATGGAGTCCCTCTTCCGCACCCGTGGCTCCGGCGTCAGCTCGGACGTGGAGAACACCATCGTCCCCCAGCTCCTCGCCGAGATCGACGGTGTGGAAGGCCTGCAGAACGTGGTCGTGATCGGCGCCTCCAACCGCGAGGACATGATCGACCCCGCCATCCTGCGGCCCGGCCGGCTCGACGTGAAGATCAAGATCGAGCGCCCGGACGCCGAAGCCGCCAAGGACATCTTCGGTAAGTACCTCACCGAACGCCTCCCCCTGCACTCCGACGACCTCGGCGAGCACGGCGGCGACAAGGCCATGACCGCCCAGAGCATGATCCAGACGGCCGTGGAACACATGTACGCCGAATCCGAGGAAAACCGCTTCCTGGAAGTCACCTATGCCAACGGCGACAAGGAAGTCCTCTACTTCAAGGACTTCAACTCCGGCGCCATGATCGAAAACATCGTGGGCCGCGCCAAGAAAATGGCGATCAAGGACTTCCTCGAAAAGAACCAGAAGGGCCTGCGCGTCTCCCACCTCCTCCAGGCTTGCGTGGACGAGTTCAAGGAGAACGAGGACCTCCCCAACACCACCAACCCCGACGACTGGGCCCGAATCTCCGGAAAGAAGGGCGAACGGATCGTCTACATCCGCACCCTCATCACCGGAAAGCAAGGCGCGGACACCGGACGCTCCATCGACACGGTGGCGAACACCGGACAGTACCTGTAAGAAACAGGGCGGCTGCGGGTGCCCTCAACGGGTACCCGCAGCCGACTGTTTTTCAGGCCACGGCTGGAGCAAGGCAATGACGCAAATGATCTCCCCACCAGCGCAGAGGCGTTCTAGGCTCTTCCCTACCGACGGGTTGCGCAGTGCCGGGAGGACGGGCACCGCACCCACACCGGAGCACCACCGGTATCTGAGCGGCGCCCACGACCGAGGGCGCCGCCGGGCAAGGAGGGCCGCATGACCGTACGGCGAGTAATGGGCATCGAGACGGAGTACGGGATCTCCGTCCCCGGCCACCCCAACGCCAATGCCATGCTCACCTCATCCCAGATCGTCAACGCCTACGCCGCGGCGATGCACCGGGCCCGCCGAGCCCGCTGGGACTTCGAGGAGGAGAATCCGCTCCGGGACGCCCGAGGCTTCGACCTCGCCCGCGAGGCCGCCGACTCCAGCCAGCTCACCGACGAGGACATCGGCCTCGCCAACGTGATCCTCACCAACGGCGCCCGCCTCTACGTCGACCACGCCCACCCCGAATACAGCGCCCCCGAGGTCACCAACCCCCGCGACGCCGTCCTCTGGGACAAGGCCGGCGAACGGATCATGGCCGAAGCCGCCGAACGCGCGGCCCAGCTCCCCGGCGCCCAGCCCATCCACCTCTACAAGAACAACACCGACAACAAAGGCGCCTCCTACGGCACGCACGAGAACTACCTGATGAAGCGGGAAACCGCCTTCTCCGACATCGTGCGCCACCTCACCCCCTTCTTCGTCTCCCGCCAGGTCTTCGCCGGCGCCGGCCGCGTCGGCATCGGCCAGGACGGCCACGAACACGGCTTCCAGCTCAGCCAGCGCGCCGACTACTTCGAAGTCGAGGTCGGCCTGGAGACGACCCTCAAGCGGCCCATCATCAACACCCGCGACGAGCCCCACGCGGACGCCGAGAAATACCGCCGCCTCCACGTGATCATCGGCGACGCGAACCTGTCCGAGATCTCGACCTACCTCAAACTGGGCACCACGGCCCTGGTCCTGTCCATGATCGAGGACGGCTTCATCGCGGTCGATCTCGCCGTCGACCAGCCCGTACGCACGCTCCACCAGGTCTCGCACGACCCGACGCTGAAGAGGCTGGTCACCCTCCGTAGCGGCCGCACACTCACCGCCGTACAGCTCCAGATGGAGTACTACGAACTGTCGCGCAAATACGTCGAGGAACGGTTCGGGGCCGACGCCGACGACCAGACCAGGGACGTCCTCACGCGCTGGGAGGACACCCTCACCCGCCTGGAGAACGACCCCATGAGCCTGGCCGGCGAACTGGACTGGGTCGCCAAGCGGGAACTCATGGAGGGCTACCGCCGCCGCGACAGCCTCGACTGGGACGCGGCGAAGCTGCACCTCCTCGACCTCCAGTACGCCGACGTACGGGCCGAGAAAGGCCTCTACAACCGCCTCGCCGCCCGCGGCCGCATGAAGCGGCTCCTGGACGAGGCGGAGGTCGAGCGAGCCAAGGTCAAGCCCCCGGAGGACACCCGCGCGTACTTCCGCGGCCGCTGCCTCGAGCAGTACGCCGACGACGTCGCCGCCGCCTCCTGGGACTCGGTCATCTTCGACCTCCCGGGCCGGGACTCGCTCCAACGCGTCCCAACCCTGGAACCGCTTCGCGGAACGCGAAATCACGTCAAGGCGCTCCTGGACCGATGCCGCACCGCAGAAGACCTGGTCAGGGTCCTGTCGGGCGGCTGAGCGGACACCAGGAGCCTTTCCCGCGGCGGGGTGGAAACCCCGCCGCAAGGGAATCATCGAAAGGTGGCCCTCGTACGTTGGAACAACTACAGGGCCGATGTCGGACCAGGCTTGTAGGGTCTGATCACCACCGATCGGCAGGAAAGCCGACCTGTCGACCATGTCGGGCGAACTGAGCGGGGTGAGGGTTATGGCGACCAAGGACACCGGCGGCGGCCAGCAGAAGGCGACGCGCTCCACGGAGGAGGTCGAGGAGCAGACCGCGGAGGCGCAGGGCTCCGAGGACCTCAAGGAGCGCCACGAGAAGCTGAGCGACGACGTGGACTCCGTCCTGGATGAAATCGATGACGTATTGGAAGAGAACGCCGAGGATTTCGTGAGGTCATTCGTTCAAAAGGGTGGACAGTAGTCACATCCGTGAACGACGGGGGAGCGAAGAAGTGCTCGGCGTGTCAGAAGCACCTTCCGGTCGGCGCATTCGCGAGCAACAACTCCAGGCCTGACGGGCTTCAGGCCAACTGTCGCGAATGCGCCGCGGAGTACTACCGGCGCCGGCGGGAAGCTCGGGGCAGGACGGTCCGCGTGAAGGTTCCGGTTCCTCGGGGCCACAAGCGGTGCCCGCAGTGCGAGCAGGTCAAGCCCTACTCCGGGTGGGAGCGCAACAAGTCGTCCTCGGATGGCTGGTCGAGTTACTGCCGTGAGTGTCGTGCCGAGCGGAACCGGATCAGCTACTTCCGACGCAAGTACGGCCTGAGCCCGGCCGAGTTGGAAGCGATGGTCGCAGAGCAGCACGGCGTCTGCTGTATCTGCCCAGCGGCTCCTGCGGAGCATGTGGATCACTGCCACGAGACGGGTAGGGTCCGAGGCGTACTGTGCTTCAGCTGCAACGCTGCACTGGGGCAGTTCAGGGATCGGCCCGACGTCATAAGGCGGGCTGCGACATACGTGGAAGGAAACGCGTGGAAGCCAACACTCGTAGCACCGGGCGTCTACCAGCTGCCTTCCTGACGCCTGGGTCCTCGTCCTTCATGGACTTCCTGTCCGAGCACCAGCCGGAGCTGCTGCCCGGAAAGCGTCAGCTGCCCCCGACGCAGGGCGTGATCGAGGCCCCGCACGGGACGACGATCGTGGCCGTCACGTTCCCCGGTGGCGTGGTGCTGGCCGGTGACCGGCGGGCGACGATGGGCAACGTCATCGCGCAGCGGGACATCGAGAAGGTGTTCCCGGCGGACGAGTACTCGGCCGTCGGTATCGCCGGCACGGCCGGTCTGGCCGTGGAGATGGTGAAGCTGTTCCAGCTGGAGCTGGAGCACTTCGAGAAGGTCGAGGGCGCGCAGCTGTCGCTGGAGGGCAAGGCGAACCGGCTGTCGACCATGATCCGTTCCAACCTGGGCATGGCCATGCAGGGTCTGGCCGTGGTGCCGCTCTTCGCCGGGTTCGACGTGGACCGCGGCAGGGGGCGGATCTTCTCGTACGACGTCACGGGCGGTCGTTCCGAGGAGCACAATTTCGCCGCGACCGGGTCGGGCTCGATCTTCGCGCGCGGGGCGATGAAGAAGTTGTTCCGTGGCGATCTGTCGGAGAGCCAGGCCACGACGTTGGTGGTGCAGGCCCTGTACGACGCGGCCGACGACGACTCGGCGACGGGCGGTCCCGATGTCGCGCGCCGGATCTATCCGATCGTCACCGTGATCACCGAGGACGGTTTCCGCAGGCTGACGGACGAGGAGTCGTCCGAGATCGCCCGTTCGATCCTCGAGCGCCGTCTGGAGCAGCCGGACGGTCCGCGTGCGGCGCTGCTCTAGCGGTCGGTTCCGTTCTCATCGCAGGTGATCCAGTGATTTCGACAGAAAGGGACGGATAACCGGTGTCGACGCCGTTCTATGTCTCACCCCAGCAGGCGATGGCGGATCGCGCGGAGTACGCGCGCAAGGGCATCGCTCGTGGCCGCAGCCTGGTTGTGCTGCAGTATGCCGACGGCATTGTGTTCGTCGGTGAGAACCCGTCCCGTGCGCTGCACAAGTTCAGCGAGATCTATGACCGGATCGGTTTCGCGGCCGCCGGTAAGTACAACGAGTACGAGAATCTGCGGATCGGTGGTGTGCGGTACGCCGACCTGCGTGGTTACACCTATGACCGTGACGATGTGACCGCGCGCGGTCTGGCGAACGTGTACGCGCAGACGCTGGGCACGATCTTCTCCTCGGCGGGTGAGAAGCCGTACGAGGTGGAGCTGGTCGTGGCGGAGGTGGGCGAGACTCCGGACGGTGACCAGATCTATCGGCTGCCGCATGACGGTTCGATCGTGGACGAGCACGGTTCGGTGGCGGTCGGTGGTAATGCCGAGCAGATCAGCAGCTACCTGGATCAGCGTCATCAGGACGGCATGAGTCTGGCCGAGGCGTTGAAGCTGGCGGTGCAGGCGCTGTCCCGGGACACGAACGGTACGCAGCGGGAGATTCCGGCGGAGCGGCTGGAGGTCGCGGTGCTGGACCGTACGCGGCCGCAGAAGCGGAAGTTCAAGCGGATCGTGGGTCGTCAGCTGTCGCGTCTGCTGGAGGCGGACGGCGCGGCGACGGAGGCGGAGAGTTCCGAGGAGGAGAGCTCCGGGGAGGAGTAGGCCGCCCTCGTCTTCACCCTTTTCTGTGCCCCGGCCGGTGGACGGCCGGGGCACAGGGCGTTTCAGGAGGCGCCTGGTGGGGCCGTGGAGGCCCGTACGACGAGGTGGACGGGGATGTCCCCGGCGTCGGGAGTGCGGCCGTCCAGGACGGCGAGGAGGGCTTGCATGCCGCGTTCGCCGAAGAGTTCGGCGTCGAGCCGGACGGTGGTGAGTTCGGGGTCGAGGGCGGCGGCCAGGGCGATGTCGTCGACGCCGGTGACGGAGACGTCGTCGGGGATGCGCAGGCCCCGGCGGCGCAGGGCCTTGTAGACGCCGGCGGCGAGTTTGTCGTCGTCGCAGACCACGGCGGTGGGGTGGGGGCCGGGGGTGTCCAGGGCGGTCTCGGTGGCGGCCAGGGCGCCTTCGATGGTCATGGGGGTGTGGGCGGTGCGCAGGGTGGTGCCGGGGATCGCGGCGACGCGTGCGGCGAGTTCGCGGGCGCGGATGTCGAAGGTCCAGGAGGGGATGTCGGCCGCGAGGTGCAGGAAGTGGCGGTGGCCGAGGCCGAGCAGGTGGTCGGCGACCTGGCGGGTGCCGTCGGTGATGTCGAGGTTGACGGTGGCGGCGCCGAGGCTGCCGGTGGGGTCGCTGTCGAGCATGACGAGGGGGAGCTGGTCGCCGCGGATGGCGGTGAGGGCGTCGGCGGCCATGGAGGAGGCGATGACGCCGTCGAGGGCGGCCTGGGCGGAGGCGAAGGGGTCGCGGGCGGGGCCGATGCCTTCGGGGGAGGGGTAGAGGACGACGCCGAAGCCGTGGTCGGCGGCGACGCGTGCGGCGCCGGTGTAGACGCCGGCGAAGAATTCGGTGGTGAGGGCGGGGACGACGAGGAGGACGGTGCGGGTGTGGCCGAGGCGGAGGTTGCGGGCGGCGAGGTTGGGGCGGTAGCCGAGTTCGCGGGCTGCTTCTCGGACGCGTTCGGCCGTGGTTTCGGAGACGCGGCCGCGCCATTTGTCGCCGAGGACCAGGGAGACGGCGGCTTGGGAGACTCCTGCGGCCTGGGCGACGTCGCGGCTGGTGGGGCGGGTGTTGCCTCGTGCCACCGGGGGCGTGCTCCTTCTTCTGGACGGGTGAACAGCGCTCATGGTACGTATGACGAGAGGCGTTATACGTAAAACTTCGGGGTGGCTCACCGCCCCGGTCGAGCCGACGGAGGCGGGATATTTGGCCGCGGGTTACCTGGAGATCCTCAGGGCGAGGCACGCCGCCCGGCTGCTGACGGGCACGCTCGTCGGCCGGCTGCCCTGTGCCACCGCCGCCATCGCGGTCGTGCTCTTCGTGCGGGCCGAGGGCGGCACGTACAGCCTCGCGGGCGCGCTGGCGGCGGTGTACGGGGTCGCCAACGCGGTCGGGCAGCCCCTGCTCGGCCGGCTGGTGGATCTGCACGGACAGCCGCGCGTCCAGTTGCCCGCCGCGCTCGCCTCGGCGCTGGCGATGGCGGTGTTCGCCCTGGCCGGCCTGGACCCGCTGCCGCTGGCCTACGCGGCCGTCGCGGCCGCCGGGCTCTTCACACCGCCCCTGGAGGGCGGTCTGCGGGCACTGTGGCCGAGTGTCCTGCGCCGCGAGGACCAGGTGCACACCGCGTACGCCCTGGACGCGGTCGCCCAGGAGGTGATGTTCACGGTCGGCCCGCTGCTGGTGACCGTGTGCGTGGCGCTGTGGTCGGCGCAGGCCGCGCTGCTCGTCCTGAACGGTGTCGGGGTGCTGGGGGCGCTCTCGGTGGTGGTGTCGCCGCCCTCGCGCGCGTGGCGCTCGGCGCCGCGGGAGGCGCACTGGCTCGGCGCGCTGCGCTCGCCGGGTCTGCTGGTGCTCCTGGGCGCCTTCCTGTTCGTGGGCATGGCGCTCGGTTCCATCACGGTCGCCTCGGTGCCGTACGCGGACGAGCACGGCGGGGACGCGGTGTACGGCTGGATGATGGCGGCCCTGGGTCTGGGGGCGCTCGTCGGCGGGATGGGGTACGGGGCGCGGCAGTGGGCGGGTGCGCCGGAGCGGCGGCTGAGGGTGCTGGTGGCGTTTCTGGCGGTGTGTTACCTGCCGCTGATGCTGATGCCGGGCGCGGTGGCCATGGTGGCGTTGACTGCGCTCGCGGGGGTGTTCCTGGCGCCGTCGATCGCCTGTGCGTTCGTCATCGTGGACCGGCACGCACCGCGGGGGACGGTCACGGAGGCGTTCTCGTGGCTGGTGACCACCTTCACGGTGGGCGCGTCGGTCGGAACGGGCCTCGCGGGGCCTCTCGTCGAGGAGGGCGGCGCGCTGTGGGGGTTCGCCGCGCCGGCTGTCGCGGGTGCCGTGTCCTTGCTGGTTTTGCTGGTCACGGGGCGGGTACTGGCGGCTCCTGTGGGAAGTGCGGTGGTTGCGTCTTCACCGGAAAATGATCCAAACCGTGCTGCCGAACCCCGTTTCAGTTCAGGGGATCGGGCGTAATGTTCAGTCATGGACCGCCGCATTTTCGGGCTGGAGAACGAGTACGGCGTCACGTGCACGTTCAGGGGACAGCGCCGCCTGTCGCCTGACGAGGTGGCGCGGTACCTCTTCCGCCGTGTCGTGTCATGGGGCCGTAGCAGCAATGTCTTTCTGCGGAACGGCGCCCGCCTCTATCTCGACGTGGGATCACATCCGGAATACGCGACACCGGAATGTGACAACGTGACCGAGTTGGTCACCCACGACAAGGCCGGCGAGCGCATTCTCGAAGGACTCCTGGTGGACGCGGAGCGACGCCTGCACGAGGAGGGAATCGCGGGCGACGTCTACCTCTTCAAGAACAACACCGACTCGGCGGGCAACTCATATGGTTGCCACGAGAACTACCTGGTGGCCCGGCACGGGGAGTTCTCCCGGCTCGCGGACATCCTCATTCCGTTCCTGGTGACCCGGCAGCTGCTGTGCGGCGCCGGCAAGGTGCTGCAGACGCCCCGTGGGGCGGTCTACTGCGTCAGCCAGCGGGCGGAGCACATCTGGGAGGGCGTCTCCTCGGCGACGACCCGCTCCCGGCCCATCATCAACACGCGGGACGAGCCGCACGCGGACGCGGAGCGTTACCGCCGACTGCACGTCATCGTGGGCGACTCGAACATGTCCGAGACGACGATGCTGCTGAAGGTCGGCGCGACCGATCTGGTGCTGCGCATGATCGAGGCGGGCACGGTGATGCGGGATCTGACCCTGGAGAACCCGATCCGGGCGATCCGCGAGGTCAGCCATGACATCACGGGCCGGCGCAAGGTGCGTCTGGCGAGCGGGCGTGAGGCGTCGGCGCTGGAGGTGCAGCGCGAGTACTACGAGAAGGCCGTGGACTTCTGCGAGCGCCGCGGCATCCGTACGGGAACGGTCGAGCAGGTCCTGGAGCTGTGGGGCCGCACGCTGGACGCGATCGAGTCGGAGGATCTCGACCGGATCGGCACCGAGATCGACTGGGTGATGAAGTACAAGCTCATCGAGCGGTACCGGGCCAAGCACAACATGACGATGTCGCATCCGCGCGTGGCGCAGATAGACCTCGCCTACCACGACATCCACCGTCGTCGTGGTCTGTACTACCTGCTGGAGCGCAAGGGCCAGGCTGCGCGGATCTGCAACGACCTGAAGATCTTCGAGGGCAAGTCGGTGCCCCCGCAGACCACTCGGGCGCGGTTGCGCGGTGACTTCATCCGGCGGGCGCAGGAGCAGCGCAGGGACTTCACGGTGGACTGGGTCCATCTGAAGCTCAACGACCAGGCGCAGCGCACCGTGTTGTGCAAGGACCCGTTCCGTTCGGTGGACGACCGGGTGGAGAAGCTGATCGCCGGTATGTGAGCGGCACGTTCCGGAGGATCCCCGGAACGCAACGCGGGCGCCGTACGTTTCCCGTACGGCGCCCTTCTCACGCCGTAGAGTTGCGCGCACGCCCTTCACAAGATCGACCGATTACGAGGCCCTCATCGTGCGCCGACGCTCTCTCCTCCTTGCCGCCGTACCCGCCGGACTGGTCACCCTGTCCGCGTGCGGTGACGACAAGTCCGACTCGAGCAAGGCGAGCGACTCCGCGTCGCCCTCGGCTTCCCAGACGTCGGCCGCGCCTCCGCCGAAGATCGTGGACGGTCCGTTGCCGGCGATCACGGCGGGTGTGAAGTTCGGTGAGAAGCCGACGGTGGCCAAGGGCAGCGGTGATCCGTCGGACCAGCTCGCGGTGAAGACGGTGATCGCCGGCAGTGGTCAGACGGTCGCGGAGAAGGACTTCATCTGGGCGAACTATCTGGGGCAGATCTGGGACACCGCGAAGGTCTTCGACAACTCCTACGACCGCAAGACGCCGCTGTTCATCCAGCTCTCCCAGGGCAGCATCATCGACGGCTGGCGCTACGCCCTGACGGGGAAGAAGGTCGGCAGCCGGGTGGAGTTCTCGGTGCCGCCGACCTGGGGTTACGGCAAGGAGGGCCAGTCGCAGGCCGGGATCAAGGGCACCGACACGCTGGTGTTCGTGGTGGACCTGGAGGACACGTTCAACTCCAAGAGCTCCGCGAAGGGCACGGACGTCCCCCAGGACGACGCCAAGCTTCCGACGGTCGGCACGAACACCGACGGGAAGGCGCCTTCCGTCAAGATCCCCAAGGTGGACCCGCCGAAGGAGCTGGTGGCCAACTATGTGATCGAGGGTGACGGCGCGAAGGTCGCGGCGGACAGCACGGTGGTCGTGCAGTACGTCGGCGTCGTCTGGGACACCGGCAAGGAGTTCGACTCCTCGTACAGCCGCAACGCGCCGACGTCGTTCTCGCTGCAGCAGGTCGTCAAGGGGTGGGCGCAGGGTCTGACCGGCAAGAAGGTCGGCAGCCGGGTCCTCGTGGTGATCCCGCCGTCGCTGGGTTACGGCGACAATCCGCCGAGTGGCAGCGGCATCGAGAAGGACTCCACCATGGTGTTCGTGGTGGACATCCTCGCGGCGTCGTGACGCCTTCCGGGATGAAAGACTGTCCGTGTTGCCTTTCCGTAGACAAGCAGGAGCAGTGACGTGAGCAACGAGAAGCCCGAGATCGACTTCCCCGGCGGCGAGCCCCCGGCGGACCTCGAGATCAAGGACATCTGGGAGGGCGACGGCGAGGTTGCGCAGGCCGGTCAGACCGTCACCGTCCACTACGTGGGTGTCGCCTTCAGCACCGGCGAGGAGTTCGACGCCAGCTGGAACCGTGGCACGCCGTTCCGCTTCCCGCTGGGTGGCGGCCGTGTCATCAAGGGCTGGGACCAGGGCGTTCAGGGCATGAAGGTGGGCGGCCGCCGCCAGCTGACCATCCCGGCGCACCTGGCCTACGGCAACCAGAGCCCCACCCCGGCGATCAAGCCCGGTGAGACGCTGATCTTCGTCGTGGACCTGCTCGGCGTCTGATCGCCGCAGACCGGTCCCGACCACCTGGGGTCCATGCCCGCGCGGGCATGGACCCTCGGCTTTTGCGGGGGGACCGCGGGGCGGTACGGTCGTCGATCGTAAGCACAAAAGGGGAGGCGAAGGGCGTCGATGGCCATTGCCAAGGCCGAGCGGCTGATGAACCTCGCGCTGTGCCTGCTCGGGACGCGCAGGCCGCTGAGCAAGCGTGAGCTGCGCGATTCCATCGAGGCCTATGTCGAGGCCTCGAGGCCGGGCCGGGGGGTGAGCGCCAGGCCGGATCAGGGTGCGGCCGGTTCGGACGACTCCTTCAACCGGATGTTCGAGCGGGACAAGGACGATCTGCGCGAGCTCGGCCTGGTCATCGAGACCGTGGAGAGCCTGGACGGCGAGATCGGTTATCTGGCCCGCCGGGACAGCAACCGTCTGCCGCCGATCACTCTGGATGCCGAGGAGGCGGCCGCCCTGGGCCTGGCCGCCAAGGTGTGGCAGCAGGCCCGTCTCGCGGGCGCGGCCAGCGGCGCCCTGCAGAAGCTGCGCGCGGCCGGCCTGCCCGAGGACGTGGACCCGTACGGCGCGCACGGCGCGCTGGAGCCGCGGATCCCGGTGCACGAGGCGGCGTTCGAGCCGCTGATGCTGGCCTGCCGCGACCGCCGGCCGGTCGTGTTCGACTACCGCAAGGCCACCGCCGCCCGTCCCGAGACCCGGCACGTCGAGCCGTGGGCCCTGGAGTGCTGGCGCGGCCACTGGTATCTGGCGGGCTTCGACCGGGACCGGGGTGCCGAGCGGGTGTTCCGGCTGTCGCGGATCACCGGGAAGGTGCGCTCGCGCGGCGCGAGCTTCACCGCGCCCGTCCCCGACGTGGTCACCGTCCGGGAGACCGTCGCGAGCTGGGCGGGGGAGACCGCCGACCGCAGCGCGCTGATCCGGCTGCGCGCCGGTGCCGGGTACCCCCTGCGGGCGAAGGCCACCGCGGTGCGGGAACTCGGTGACGGCTGGGACGAGTTGGAGATTCCGTACGGGCACGGGCTGGACGCCTGGCTGGTGGAGTTCGGGCCGGACGTGGTGGTCCTGGAGCCCGCCGAACTGCGGGCGGACGTCGTGGACCGGCTACGGGCCGTGGCCAAGGGCTGAGGGGGAGCGGAGCAAGACAGTGGCAGGCAAACCGGTCAGGCCGGCGAACGCGATCGACCAGACGCGGCGGATGCTCTCTCTGGTGACCTATCTCAGGGAGCGTCCCGGGGCGCGGATCGAGGACGTGGCGCGCGCCTTCGGCATCACCGAGGACGAGCTGGTCTCGGACCTCGACGTGCTGCCCATGTGCGGCACCAGCTTCCGCGGCGGGGATCTCCTCGACATCGACACCGACGGCGAGCGCATCTGGTGGCACAACCCGGCCGCCCTCGGCGCGGAGGCCGCCGAGCCGCTGCGGCTCGCCGCGGACGAGGCGACCGCGCTGCTGGTGGCCGCCCGCGCGGTGGCCACGCTGCCGGGGCTGCGCGAGGGCGACCGGCAGGCGCTGCTGCGGGCGACGGCCAAGGTGGAGACCGCCGCGGGCGAGGCGGCCGGGGCCAGCTCGCGGCTGTCGGTGACGTTCGAGTCCGAGGGAGGGGTCTTCGCCGACGTCGACCGGGCCATCTCCGAGCGCCGGCGGCTGTGGATCCGCTACTACTCGCCCGCGCGCGACGAGGTCACCGAGCGCGAGATCGACCCCATCCGCCTGGTCAGCGTCGGGCACACGTATGTGGAGGCCTGGTGCCGCCGGTCCGAGGCCCGGCGGACCTTCCGGCTGGACCGGGTCGCCGAGATCCGCATTCTCGACGAGCCGTCGGCGCCGCCCGAGATCGAGCTGCGGGATCTGTCGGAGGCGCTGGTGCAGCCGGCCGCCGAGGACCCGGAGGTCGTCGTCGAGGTCGGTCCCGGCGGCCGCTGGGTCGCCGAGTACTACCCGCACGACAGTGCCGATGAGCTTCCCGACGGCGGGCTGCGTATCACTCTGCGCACGCCCGACCCGGCCTCGCTGAGGCGGCTGGCGCTGCGGCTCGGACGCGACGGCCGGATCGTCTCGCCGCCGGACCTCGCCGACAGCGCCCGGCGGGCCGCCCGCGAGGCGCTGGCGGCGTACGACGGGGTCGAGGCGCAGGGAGTGGCCGGCGGGCCGCCGGCTTCCGGCGCCGGACAGCGGGACGGGCAGCGGGACGACAGGCGGATCGACGGGCAGTTCGACGGGCGGGAGCAGCTGTGAGCGAGTCGGTGACGTCCGGTGCGCGGGGCATCTCGGTGGCCTCGGCGTTCGCGGGCATGCGGAGCGTGGCCCCCGTGATGTTCAGGGCCGGGTGCCCGGACTGCCGCGGCCGCTTCGAGCTCACCGCCGGTGCCCTGCGGCTGGCCATCGGCGCCACCAGCCGTACCACCTTCTACTCGTTCACCTGCCCCGACTGCGGCGCGGCCGTCCGCAAGCCGGCGGGGGAGCGGATCGTGGAGCTCCTCACCGGCGGCGGGGTGCGGACCCTGCGCCTGCACACGCCGTAGCAGGGTCTAGGCTCGGCGTCATGTTCTGGCCGATGTTCGCGGTAGCCGTGGGTTTCGTGGGTCTCGCCGTCCTCGCGGTGTTCGCCGTCCGGGTCTTTCTGGAGGCGCGGCGGCTGGGCCTGCAGGTCGCGGAGTCCGCCCGCCGTATCAACCGGGCCGCCGAGGACCTCGAGCGGGCGTCGCTGAGCGCGGCCCGTGCTGTCGACTCGCTGTGAGCGGCGCTGTGGTGACCCTTGCGCGGGGCTGTGGCGCTTCTGTGAGTCGGGCGCCTCATGCGTTTTGGACCACTTCGCCCTCCCGCCCCGGCGGTGCGGACGGGTACGCTGCTGATCGCGGCCCGGAGAACGAGGCCCGGACCGCGGACCGGGAGTACGCACGGGGATTGCCTCACGTTTACCCCTGAGCGTTACGATCGCTGCCAGCACGATCGTTCGGACACTTGTCCGACCGGTCGGACGCAGCACCCCCACCCAGCCGCCTCGGTGAGAAGGTAAAGACTTATGTTCGGAAGGCTCGGCGCTCCCGAGATCATTCTCATCCTCGTCGTCATCATCCTGCTGTTCGGCGCGAAGAAGCTTCCGGACATGGCCCGCTCGCTCGGCAAGTCCGCGCGCATCCTCAAGAGCGAGGCCAAGGCGATGAAGGAAGAGGGCAGCAGCACCGCCACCCCGGCGGGCCCGCCGAACAACGGCGAGCAGCCCCCCGCGCAGCGCACCATCCAGGCCGCCCCCGGCGATGTGACCAGCTCCCGCCCGGTCACCGAGCCGACGGACACGACCAAGCGCTGACGCAGGGCCGGTGACCTCCGGCCCGCCGCACGAGATGGGAACGTGGGTTGCTGAAGTCTGCCCGCAAGCAGGAGAAGGACCCCGAGGGGCGGATGCCCCTCGCGGATCACCTGCGTGAGCTGCGTAACCGGCTCGCCAAGGCGATGCTGGCCATTGTTCTTGTGACGATCGTCGCCGCTTTCTTCTACAAGGACATCATCGAGTTCTTCACGAACCCGATTCTGAACGCGGTGGGGTGTGACTCGACCTTCTCCGAGCTGGCGCAGCAACGCAGCGGCACCTGCGCCCGCATCGTCCTGAACGGTCTGCTCACCCCCTTCACCCTCGCCCTCAAGGTCTCCCTGATGGCGGGTGTGATCTTCGCGTCGCCCGTGTGGCTCTACCAGCTGTGGGCCTTCGTCGCGCCCGGCCTGCACAAGCACGAGCGCAAGTACGCCTATGCCTTCGTCGGGACGGGCGTCCCGCTGTTCATCGGCGGTGCCTTCTTCGCGTACAAGACGCTGCCGACGATGGCGAAGGTGCTCCTGGAGTTCTCTCCGGCGGACCTGGACAACCAGCTGCCGCTGGACGATCTGCTGGACCTGATCGTCCGCATGGTGCTCGTGTTCGGTCTGTCCTTCGAGCTGCCGCTGCTGCTGGTCATGCTCAACCTGACGGGGGTGCTGACCGGTCAGCGCATGCTCGGCTGGTGGCGGGCCATGATCATCGGCATCACGGTCTTCGCGGCCGTGGCCACGCCCAGCACCGACCCGCTCACCATGCTCGCGCTCGCCGGACCCATCTGGATCCTCTACTTCTGCGCGACCGCGTTCTCCCTGCTGAACGACCGCCGCAAGCGCCGTCGCGACGCCTTGGGCCCCGCCGACGACGAGGCCTCCGAGCTGGACCTGACCCCCGAGGACATCGGCGAGGTCGAGTCGGTCTCCGCCTCGCGCGCCCTGCCGGAGCAGGCGACCACGGAGCGGGTCAACGGGTACGACGACGTGACCTGATCCAGGGTGTGAACGGATACGGCCGGGGCGCTCACGCAGCGCAGCCGGCCGTCTTCGTCTTCGCCCCTGAACTGCGCGATCACAGGTTTCACCGGCCCCGATCCGGATAATGATCGTCCTGTTGTCAGTGGCTCCCGGTACGGTGGAAAGCACGATGACAGAGGACCTCTCACCGGCCGAGCGGTACGCGGCGGCGCGCAGGCGTGCCGCTGAGCAGGCCACCGCGCTCGCTTCCTTCCGCGAGATGTACGACTTCGGGCTCGACCCCTTCCAGATCGAGGCGTGTCAGGCACTCGAGGCGGGCAAGGGCGTGCTGGTGGCCGCCCCCACCGGCTCGGGCAAGACGATCGTGGGCGAGTTCGCCGTCCACCTCGCCCTCCAGCAGGGCAAGAAGTGCTTCTACACGACCCCCATCAAGGCGCTGTCGAACCAGAAGTACTCCGACCTGTGCCGTCGTTACGGCACCGAGAAGGTCGGCCTGCTCACCGGCGACAACAGCGTCAACTCCGACGCCCCCGTGGTCGTGATGACCACCGAGGTCCTGCGGAACATGCTGTACGCCGGCTCGCAGACCCTCCTCGGCCTCGGATACGTGGTGATGGACGAGGTGCACTACCTCTCCGACCGCTTCCGGGGCGCCGTGTGGGAGGAAGTGATCATCCATCTTCCCGAGTCGGTCACCCTGGTCTCGCTGTCCGCGACCGTGTCCAACGCCGAGGAGTTCGGCGACTGGCTGGACACCGTCCGCGGGGACACCGAGGTGATCGTCTCCGAGCACCGGCCCGTGCCGCTGTTCCAGCACGTCCTCGCCGGGCGGCGGATGTACGACCTGTTCGAGGAGGGCGAGGGCCACCGCAGGGCCGTCAACCCCGACCTCACCCGCCTGGCCCGTATGGAGGCCAGCCGCCCCTCGTACCAGGACCGCAGGCGCGGCCGCAACACCCTGCGCGAGGCCGACCGGGAGCGGGAGCGGCGCCAGCGGTCCCGGGTGTGGACGCCCGGGCGGCCCGAGGTCATCGAGCGCCTCGACGCCGAGGGCCTGCTGCCCGCCATCACCTTCATCTTCAGCCGCGCCGCCTGCGAGGCCGCCGTCCAGCAGTGCCTGTACGCCGGGCTGCGGCTCAACGACGAGGAGGCGCGGGCGGAGGTCCGTTCCCTCGTCGAGGAGCGCACGGCCGCGATCCCGCGCGAGGACCTGCACGTCCTCGGCTACTACGAGTGGCTGGAGGGCCTGGAGCGCGGTATCGCCGCCCACCACGCGGGCATGCTGCCGACGTTCAAGGAGGTCGTCGAGGAACTGTTCGTGCGCGGCCTCGTCAAGGCCGTGTTCGCCACCGAGACGCTGGCGCTGGGCATCAACATGCCCGCGCGCTCCGTGGTGCTGGAGAAGCTCGTCAAGTGGAACGGCGAGCAGCACGCCGACATCACCCCCGGCGAGTACACCCAGCTCACCGGGCGCGCCGGCCGGCGCGGCATCGACGTCGAGGGCCATGCGGTGGTGCTGTGGCAGCGCGCCATGAACCCCGACCACCTCGCCGGGCTCGCGGGCACCCGTACGTACCCGCTGCGCTCCAGCTTCAAGCCGTCGTACAACATGGCGGTCAACCTGGTCGAACAGTTCGGGCGGCACCGCTCCCGGGAACTGCTGGAGACCTCGTTCGCACAGTTCCAGGCGGACCGCTCGGTCGTCGGGATCTCCCGGCAGGTGCAGCGCAACGAGGAGGGACTGGAGGGCTACAAGGCCTCCATGACCTGCCACCTCGGCGACTTCGAGGAGTACGCGCGCCTGCGCCGCGAGCTGAAGGACCGTGAGACCGACCTGGCCCGCCAGGGCGCCGCGCAGCGGCGCGCCGAGGCCGCCGTCGCGCTGGAGAAGCTGAAGCCGGGGGACGTCATCCACGTGCCCACCGGCAAGTACGCCGGTCTGGCCCTGGTGCTGGACCCGGGCCTGCCCGCCGGGCGGGCCAACGGCCACCGCGGCTTCGAGGCGCACGACGGGCCGCGCCCGCTGGTGCTGACGGCGGAACGGCAGGTCAAGCGGCTGGCGTCGATGGACTTCCCGGTGCCGGTCGAGGCGCTGGAGCGGATGCGGATCCCGAAGTCGTTCAACCCGCGTTCGCCGCAGTCGCGTCGGGATCTGGCGTCCGCGCTGCGTACGAAGGCCGGGCACATCCCGCCGGAGCGGGCCCGCAAGAAGCGGTCCCAGGCCGCCGACGACCGGGAGATCGCCCGGCTGCGGACGGCGATCCGCGCGCATCCCTGCCATGGGTGCGACGAGCGTGAGGATCACGCCCGCTGGGCCGAGCGCTACCACCGGCTGCTGCGGGACACCTCGCAGCTGGAGCGGCGCATCGAGGGACGCACGAACACCATCGCCCGTACGTTCGACCGGATCGTGGCGCTGCTGACCGAGCTCGACTATCTGCGCGCCGACGAGGTCACCGAGCACGGCAAGCGGCTGGCCCGGCTCTACGGCGAACTCGATCTGCTGGCCAGCGAATGCCTGCGCGCGGGCGTCTGGGAGGGGCTAGCCCCGGCCGAACTGGCCGCCTGCGTCTCGGCGTTGGTCTACGAGTCCCGGGTCGGGGACGACGCGATGGCACCGAAGCTGCCCGCCGGCAAGGCCAAGGCCGCGCTCGGGGAGATGGTCCGGATCTGGGGGCGGCTCGACGCCCTGGAGGAGGACTTCCGGATCAGCCAGACCGAGGGGGTCGGGCAGCGTGAGCCCGATCTCGGGTTCGCCTGGGCCGCGTACATGTGGGCCTCCGGCAAGGGGCTCGACGAGGTGCTGCGGGAGGTGGAGATGCCGGCCGGGGACTTCGTGCGGTGGTGCAAGCAGGTCATCGACGTGCTCGGCCAGATCTCCGCGGCGTCTCCCGCGGAGGGCTCCACGGTGGCGAAGGCCGCGCGCAAGGCGGTCGATCAGTTGCTGCGGGGTGTCGTCGCCTACTCGTCCGTGGGGTGAGCTGTCGTCCGGCGGGTGCGGGGAGAGGGGGCGGGTCGCGCCCCCGCGGCGGAGCCGCACCCCCCGCGCCCCTCGGTGACGTGTCCTACCCCTCGTCCAGACAGGCGCGCCAGCCTCCGTACGCCGTGATGTCCTCGGCTTCCCTCAGTGCGCCCGGCTCGCACAGGAAGCCCGGGACGCTGGTTCCGTCCGCCAGTTCCACGCTCCCCAGAGCCATCGGGCGGGGCAGCGACGACAGCAGGCGGCCCAGGCCCTCCGCCGGTAGGCGCCACACCTCCGCCTCGATCGCCGCGCCGCCCTCGCCGACGTGCTCCAGGCCCGGCTTCGGCGGGGTCGTGCGCAGGGCGTGCAGCCGGTAGACCGGGGCGGTCGTGGTGGTGCGGTCCAGTACGGCGCCCAGGGACAGAAGCTGCGGGTTCAGGGGCCCGCCCGTCAGATGGGCGCCCACGACGGCCACCTGGGCCGCAGGCCGCAGCAGGGCCGCGATCCGCGCCAGCCGCTCATCGGTGTACGCCGGACCGATCAGCATCACGCCGAAGGGCAGGCCGTTCACCTCGCCGGCCGGGGCGGCCACCGCCGCCAGGTCGAAGAGGTTGGTGGAGTTGGTGAAGCGGCCCAGGCGGGCGTTGGCGCCCAGGGGGTCGGCGGCGACCTCCTCCAGGGTGGGATGGCCGGGGGCGGTCGGCAGGAGCAGCGCGTCCGCGTCGCCGAGTTCCGACCGGGCGCGGCCGCGCAGGACGGCCAGCCGGTCCTGGTCCGCGAAGAGCCGGTGGGCCGGGATGTCACGGGCGCGGGCGATGATGCCGGCGACCGTGGGATCCAGGCCCTCACCGCCCTCTTCGATCAACTTGTCGACAAAGCTCCCCACCGCGGTGTAGCGCTCGGCGACGAACGCGCCCTCGTAGAGCATCGCCGCCGCCTCGGTGAACGGAGTGAGGTCGATCGGGCGGATCTCCGCCCCGGCCGCCGCGAGCCGCCGTACCGCCGCCTCGTAGGCCTGCCCCCAGCCCTCGTCCAGCGCGCCGAGCTGGTCGGGCGGCGGGACCGCGACCCGCCAGGGGCCGCCGGGACGCCCGGGGAGGGCCGGGGCGGCGCCGGTGGTCATGTGGGCCAGCGCCTGCTCGGCCTCCGGGAGGGTGCGGGCGAACACGGTCACACAGTCCAGCGAGGCGCAGGCCGGCACGACACCCTCCGTCGGGACCAGACCACGGGTGGGCTTGAGGCCGACGATGCCGTTGAAGGCGGCCGGGACCCGGCCCGAGCCCGCCGTGTCCGTACCGAGCGCGAAGTCGACGATGCCGAGGGCCACCGCGACGGCCGAGCCGGAACTGGAGCCGCCGCTGATCCGCGCCGGATCGACGGCGTTGCGGACCGCGCCGTGCGGGGAGCGGGTGCCCACCAGGCCGGTGGCGAACTGGTCCAGATTGGTCGTGCCCAGCAGCAGGGCGCCCGCCGCGCGCAGTCCGGCGACCACGGGGGCGTCGGCGGCGGGGTGGTAGGCGTAGGCGGGGCAGCCCGCCGTCGTGGGCAGGCCCGCCACGTCGATGTTGCCCTTGACGGCGAAGAGACGGCCGGCGAGCGGGAGGTCGACCCCGTCGGCCACGCGCTCGTCGATCGCCCGCGCCTGAGCCTCCACCTCCTGACGGGCGCGCAGGTCGATCCAGATCTCGGGACGGTCCACGGCCTCGATGCGGGCGTAGGCGGCGCGGACCCGGGAGAGGGTGGTGGAGCCTTCGGTGGACGTGGACATGCGCGGTTCCTCTCTCAGCTCGCGGCCGGGGCCAGGACGACCAGCGCCGTCCCCGCCTCCACCTGGTCGCCCGGCCCGGCCAGGACCTCCGCCACCACGCCGGTGATCGGCGCGTGCACCCGGGACTCCATCTTCATCGCCTCCAGCGCGAGCAGCGGCTGTCCCGCCTCTACCTGGTCACCCGGCGACACGTTCACCTGCCATACGGACGCGGCGTACTCGGCCTCGACCAGGCGTCCGCCCGCCGGGACCGTCACCTCGGCCGGCGGGGCGTGCGGCGCCGCCGCGGCCTGTGCGCGCGTGAACTCGCCCGCCGCCTCCCAGGCGTCCCGCTCCGCAGCGAACGCGGACTGCTGGCGCCGCCTGAACACGGCGGTGGAGTCGGCGTGCTCGGCGAGGAACGACCGGTACTCCGCCAGCGAGAAGGTGCCCTCCTCGATGCGCGGGACGAAGCGGCCGGAGATGATGTCGGCGCGCAGGCCGAGGAGTTCGTCGGCGTCGACCGGGTACCAGCGGATCCGGTCGAAGAAGCGCAGCAGCCAGGGCGAGCCCGGCTCGAACGCCCCGCGCTGCTGCCACGGCGACCACACCTGCGTCGTCCGGCCCACGAACTGGTAGCCGCCGGGGCCCTCCATGCCGTAGACGCACAGGTACGCCCCGCCGATGCCGACCGAGTTCTCCGCAGTCCAGGTGCGCGCGGGGTTGTACTTCGTGGTCACGAGGCGGTGGCGGGGGTCGAGCGGGGTGGCCACCGGGGCGCCCAGGTAGACGTCGCCGAGGCCCAGGACCAGGTACTCCGCGGCGAACACCGTGTCGTAGACGTCCGCGACCGAGTCCAGGCCGTTGACCCGGCGGATGAACTCGATGTTCCACGGGCACCACGGCGCGTCCTCGCGGACCCCCGCCATGTAGCGGGCGATCGCCTCGCGGGTCGCCGGATCGTCCCAGGACAGGGGCAGGTGCACGGTGCGTGAGGGGACGACCAGTTCGTCCGTGGGCGGCAGGGACCGCACCATCTCCCGCACGGTCGCGAGGAGTTCGTGTGGGGGGAGCCGTACCGGATCCGCCTGGATCTGGAGGGAGCGGATGCCGGGGGTGAGGTCGGTGACACCCTCGGGTCCGGCCTGGGACACCGACTCCATCAGGGCGTGCACCCGCATCCGCAGGGCCAGGTCCAGCTGCATCGGGCCGAACTCGACCAGCAGGTTGTCGTCGCCGCTGCGGCGGAACGTGACGTCGCCGTCCCGTGCGAGCACGCCCCCGTCCACGATCTCGGGACGCGGCACGCCGTCCACGTCCACCGGCCGGAAGCGGACCGTGTCGCCCGGCCGCAACTGGCCCAGCTTCCAGCGCTCGGAGCTCAGCACGGTCGCCGGGCAGACGAACCCGCCGAGCGAGGGGCCGTCCGGACCGAGCAGCACCGGCATGTCACCGGTGTAGTCGACGGCGCCGACGGAGTACGGCGTGTCGTGGATGTTGGAGGGGTGCAGGCCCGCCTCGCCGCCGTCGGTGCGCGCCCAGCGCGGCTTGGGCCCGACCAGGCGCACACCGGTGCGGGCCGAGTTGAAGTGGACCTTCCAGTCGGCGGCGTAGAAGTCGCGGATGTCCTCCTCGGTGAAGAACTCCGGTGCCGCGTGCGGGCCCTCGACCGCGCCGATGTGCCAGACGGAGGAGAAGGACGGGCGGTTCGCGACCCGGGCGCCGTCCGTGACCGTGCCGCCGTGCAGTACGTCCCCGGTCCGCAGCGCCCGTCCGCCGTGGCCGCCGAAGCGGCCCGGTGTGAAGGTGCTCGCGCTGCCCAGGAACGCGGGGACGTCCAGGCCGCCCGCGAACAGGACATAGGTGCGCAGGCCGTGTTCCAGCGGTGCACCGACCTCCAGCACGGCTCCCGCCGGGACCGTCACCGGCTCCCACTGCGCCACCGCGGTGCCGTCCACGGTGACCGGGGCCGGCGCGCCCGTCACACACACCGTGGTGGCGTGGCTGAAGCGCAGGGCCGGCCCGTGGAGGGTGCACTCCAGGCCGGGGGCGCCCTCGGGGTTGCCGAGGGCCCGGTTGCCGAGCCGGAAGGAGCGGTCGTCCATGGGGCCGGAGGGCGGGACCCCGACCTGCCAGTGGCCGGTGCGGCCCGGCCAGTCCTGCACCGTGGTGAGGGTGCCGCCGGAGACGACCTCGATGCGCGGGGTCGGATCGCCGATCGTGGCGAGGGTGGCCGTCGAGTGGGCCGCCGTGACGAAACGGGGGTCCGCGAGCGCCGCCCGCACCAGGCCCAGATTCGTCTCGATGCCGTCGACACGGGTGCGGGCCAGCGCCTCGTCCAGCCGGCGCAGCGCATGGGCGCGGTCCGTGCCGTACGCGACGACCTTCGCGAGCATCGGGTCGTACGACGTCGTCACCTCGGTGCCGGTCTCCACCCAGCCGTCCACGCGCACCCCGCCGGGGAACTCGACCCGGGTCAGCAGGCCCGCGCCGGGCCGGTGGCCGCGGCTGGGGTCCTCGGCGTACAGGCGGGCCTCGACGGCGTGCCCGCGCGGCGGTCCCGGGTCGCGTACGACGTCCCGCTCGCCGCGCGCCAGGCGCAGCATCCAGGCGACGAGGTCGACGCCGTAGATCTCCTCGGTGACCGGATGCTCCACCTGCAGACGGGTGTTGACCTCCAGGAAGCTCGCCTCCCGGCGGGCGGCGTCGTAGACGAACTCGACGGTGCCGGCCGAGCGGTAGCCGACGGAGGCGCACAAGTCATGTGCCGCCGTGGCCAGTCGGCGCCGTACGTGGTCGGGCAGGTTGGGCGCCGGGGCCTCCTCGAGGACCTTCTGGTTGCGGCGCTGGAGCGAGCAGTCGCGGTCGCCGAGGGTGACGACCTTGCCCTCGCCGTCGCCGAACACCTGGACCTCGACATGGCGGGCGTGCTCCACGAGCCGTTCGAGGAAGACTCCGGCGGAGGAGAAGGAGGCGGCGGCGACACGCTGGACGCGTTCCCAGGCGTCGGTGAGGTCCTGCGGGGAGCGGCAGGCTGACATGCCGATCCCGCCGCCTCCGCCCGTGGCCTTCAGCATGACCGGATAGCCGATGACCTGGGCCTTCTCGAGTGCTTCGGCCAGCCCCGACAGCAGCCCCGTGCCCGGCGCCAGAGGCACCCCCGCCGCCTCGGCCGCCGCCCTGGCGGTGTGCTTGGCGCCGAACAGCTCCAGCTGCTCGGGTGTCGGGCCGACGAACACGATCCCGGCGTCGGCGCAGCGGCGGGCGAAGGACGCGTCCTCCGAGAGGAAGCCGTAGCCGGGGTGGACGGCGCCCGCGCCGGTGTCCTTGGCCGCCTTCAGGACGAGGTCGGCGTCGAGGTACGACTCCTTCGCGGGCGCGGGGCCGAGCCGTACCGCCTCGTCGGCGAGCCGGACGTGGGGGGCCGAGCGGTCGGGGTCGGAGTACACCGCGACCGTGCGCAGGCCCAGTTCGCGGGCGGTGCGCAGGATGCGGACGGCGATCTCGCCGCGGTTGGCGACCAGCAGCGTGTCGAAGGTCATGCGTCCGCCCCGCTGACCGTCATCGCCACCGCGGTCGGCTCGAAGCCGTTGCAGGGGTTGTTGATCTGGGGGCAGTTGGAGACGAGGACGAGCACGTCGCGTTCGGCGCGCAGGGTGAGGGCGAGGCCGGGGGCGGACAGGCCGTCGACGATGCCGAGGGTGCCGTCCTTCTCGACGGGCACGTTCATGTACCAGTTGATGTTGGAGACGAGGTCCCGTTTGCCGAGTCCGTACCGTGCGCCCTCGGCGAGGAAGTTGTCCACGCACGCGTGCTGCGCGTGGGTGTGGTGGCCGTAGCGCAGGGTGTTGGACTCCTTGGAGCAGGCGCCGCCGACGGTGTCGTGGCGGCCCACGGCGTCGGCGGTCACCGTCATCAGCGGGGTGTGCTCGTTGGACATCAGCACACTGCCCGTGGTGAGGAAGATGCCGCCCTGGGCCTGGATCGTGTCGGGGGCGCTGTAGCGGACGGAGGTGTCGTGGGCGTCGTAGGCGAGGAAGTCGACGGCCTGGTTGCCGTGCAGGTCGGTGATGGTGAGCGTCTCGCCCTCGCGGACGGTCGAGGACCAGGCGGCGCGGGCCGGGACGACGGTCTTCATGCGAGCCCCCTCGCGGTGAGGAATTCGGCGGTGTTGAGGAAGGCGCGGCGGCCCTCGGGGGTGGCGTCCCACAGCGGGTCGCCCGGCCGGGTGGGCGCCGCCCGCCAGGCGAGCACCTCCAGCGGGGTGCTGACGTAGTCGGGGCGGGGGTCGCACGGGTGTGGCACGTTGGCGATCAGGACGGTGACGTCCTGTTCGGCGCGCAGGGTGACGCTGCCGCCGGGTCCGGCGGAGCCGGTGTAGTCGAGGGTGCCGTCGTCGCGGATCTCCACGCCCTGGAAGAAGGAGAGGGAGGGCGGCAGATCGCGGGGTTCCAGGCCGTTCTTGGCGGCGGCCAGGATGAACAGCTCGCGTCCGGCGGGGGAGGGGCCCTGCGGGGTGCCGTCGCCGTAGCGCTCGGTGTTGTGCACGAGGGTGGAGGTGCCGCACAGCGCGTCGTGCCGCCCTGAGCTGTCGGCGACGACGGAGGCGAGGACCCGGCCCTGGTCGGACAGGAGCAGTACGCCCTCGCCGAGGTAGGCGTTCCACTGGACCTTGACCGTGTCGGCGACGTTCAGCCGTTCCCAGGGTCGGCCGTCCGCGTACAGCAGCAGGTGGGCGCAGGCGTCGCCGCGCAGGTCGGTCAGGCGCAGCTCGGTGCCCCGGGCGAGGACGCGGTGGGTGTAGTTGCCGCCCGCCACGGTCTCGGCCCACACCAGGTGGCCCGCCTCGCAGGGCGGGGCCGGCCAGTCGGCCGCCGGGACGACGGGCATGGCCTCGGCGCGGGCGCCTTCCTGGGCGCGGGCGTGGGCGCGTGCCCCGTAGGTGGTCGCTGTCGCCATCGCGGACCTCCGCAACTGTGGTTTTCCGGTCGGGTCTTTCCGGGGTGATCGAATTTCTGTCGCCCGACAGAAATTAGGGGCGGGCCGGGTCGGCGCCATTGCCCTCCGGTTGCGGGCCGGTTACCGACTCCTCACCGGACGGCCGGGGCGGGCCGCCCGAAGATCGCCGCGCGCCGCCGTGTGCGAGGATCGATCGCATGGGGACGAACGACGGACACGGCGGGCGCCGGGTCGGCAGGCCGCGGGCCGCGCAGCGGCCGGACAGCGGTCTCGAACCGCGGGCCGAACTCCTGTCCGCCGCAGCCGAGTTGTTCACCACGCGCGGCTACGCCGCGACCACCACCCGGGCCGTCGCCGAGCGGGCCGGCATGCGTCAGGCCTCGATGTACCACTACGTCTCCGGCAAGGAGGAGCTGCTCGCCGAGCTGCTGGAGTCCACGGTCACGCCCTCGCTGACGTGCGCCCGCACGCTGCTCGCCGACGACGGGCGGGCGGCCGAGGAGCGGCTGTGGGAGCTGTGCCGCACCGACGTGGAACTGCTGTGCGGCGGCCCGCACAACCTCGGCGGGCTGTATCTGCTGCCCGAGGTGCGCACCGAGCGGTTCGCCGGCTTCCATGCGGTGCGGGGCGAACTCAAGCACGCCTACCGGCAGTTGATCGCCGCGACGGCCGTGGGGGGCGGGCTCGCCAAGGGGGAGCTGGCTCTGCGGACCGATCTCGTCTTCGGGCTGATCGAGGGTGTCATCCTCGTCCACCGCTCGGACCCCGAGCGTTCCGTCTCGGACTTCGCCCGCGCCACCGCCGACGCGGCCCTGCGCATCACCGGGGTCTGACCGCCGGCTCCCGGTGCCGGCCCACCCGTCCGGGTGGGCCCTTTTCGTACGCCCGTACGTCGCTACCCGGTGTGTTCGAATGGTGTCAGAGCGTGCAAATGGGGCTGAGGTTACTGCACTCGCACGGTCGGTTTCATGCGGTTGCTGAATATGACACAGCGATGATCCGGTCGGACTAAGCTCGCCCGCGGCGCACCGAGTTGAGGTGTATTCGTGCGCCTGTTCCCAAATGCTCCGAAGATGCCGACAGATCCCCTAACGAGGGTGCCCACATGGTGAGTGTTCAGTCCCCACCCGGTCGCCGAGAACTTTCCTTCGCGCGCCTCCTCCTGCTGCCGGCGATACTGACGGCCGCGGCGACCGGAGCCGCCGTCGCCCTGGTGGCGGGGCAGGCCCGGCTCGCCGTCGGCGTCTGCGGAGCCGTCGCCACCGTCGTGGTGACCGCGGTGGGGGCCGACGCGCGGCGTCGCGGCCGCCGGCTGCTGGAGCTGCGCGCCGCCTCTGACCAGCGGGTCGCCCACCTGGAGCGGCGCCTCGCCGCCCAGCAGCAGGAGAACCTCTACATCGCCAAGGAGCTCATGCCGCTCTGCGTCGAGTGGATGCGCGTCGGGAATTCCCCCGAGGAGGTGATGGACCACCTCGGGGACCGTGAACCGTTCTTCCGTGACATCGGCGACGGCCAGCGCGCCCTGGTCAAGAAGTTCCTGGACGTCATCGACTTCGAACAGGCCCTGCGTGACTCCGCCCAGCGCGCCTTCGTGAACGTCGCGCGCCGGGTCCAGGCGATCGTCCATCAGCAGTCCGCGGAACTGCGGGAGATGGAGGAGGACCACGGCCGCAACCCCGAGGTCTTCGACGACCTGCTGCGCATCGACCACGGCACCACGATGATCGGCCGCCTCGCCGACTCCATCGGCGTGCTCGGCGGCGGCCGCCCCAGCCGCAGCTGGCCCAAGCCGGTCCCCATGTACAGCGTGCTGCGCGGCGCCATGTCCCGGATCCTGGACTACCCCCGGGTCCAGCTGAACTCCATCGCCAAGGTCAACATCCGCGGCATCTCCGTCGAGCCGCTCATCCACGCGCTCGCCGAACTCCTCGACAACGCCTGCCGCTTCTCGCCCCCGCAGAGCAAGGTGCACGTCAACGCCGTCGAGGTGCAGACCGGCATCGCCGTCGAGATCGAGGACGCCGGCGTCAGCCTCAGCGAGGAGGCCCGCGCCAAGACCGAGAGGATGCTCGCCGACGCCATGCGCGGCCTCACCATCCAGGACCTCGGCGGCGCCCCACGGCTGGGCATGGCCGTCGTCGGCCGGCTGTGCACCGCGTTCAACCTGCAGGTGTCCCTGCGCACTTCGGCGTACGGCGGAGTCCGCGCCGTGCTCATCGTGCCCCGCGAGATGATGACCTCCGAGCCGGCTCCCGGCTACGCCCACGGCATCGGCGCCGCCGCCGCGCAGATCGATCTGGGCGGAGGGCTCGAAGGCCCCAAGCGCCCGCCC
Organism: Streptomyces sp. NPDC000345; assembly: GCF_042898825.1. Lineage (NCBI taxonomy): Bacteria > Bacillati > Actinomycetota > Actinomycetes > Kitasatosporales > Streptomycetaceae > Streptomyces > Streptomyces sp. NPDC000345. The sequence continues at coordinate 106,196 of NZ_JBIAZE010000010.1, read as the reverse complement.
AAGCGCCGCCGCCCCACCAACCCGAAGATCCCGGCCAACGTCTCGCTGGAAGACGACGTGCCCGTGATCACCGAGTGGACCGACAAGGGCCTTCCGCAGCGCCGCAGCAAGGCGACGATCCCGATCAGCCAGCGCTACGCGGAGGCGTACGCCGCCCAGGAGGCGGCCGAGCGGGCCGAGCGCGAGGGCATCCCGGACCCGTTCGCGCAGGCCCGGCCCGAGCCCGCGAAAAAGAAGAAGAAGGAGCCCGGCGTGGCGTTCGAGGCCTTCTGGGAGGGCCTGAAGAAGGTCGCCCCTCCGGGCGTCCACCCCACCGACTTCACCCGCAATCCCACCGCGTACCTGCACCTGATCGAAGACAAGCCGAAGCCCGCGGCCGACGACGAAGGGGACCTCACGTGATCCAGCAGCGCCAGAACTTCGACTGGGTGCTCAAGGAGCTCTACGACGGTGTGCCGGGCATCGAGATGATCGTCGTGCTCTCGGCCGACGGACTGCGCATCGCCCGCTACGCCGGCGAGCCCGACGCCGCGGACCGCGTCGCCGCCGCCTGCGCGGGCATGCAGAGCCTCGCCACCGCCATCGCCCAGGAGATGGAGAGCGTCGAGGGCGACATGAACCTCATCATGATCGAGATGGACGGCGGCTACTTCTACATGATGTCCGCCGGCGCCAACGCCTACCTGGCGGTCCTCTCCGACGTGTGCTGCGAACCGGGCCGGATGAGCGCCTCCATGCGTGACCTCGTCGTCCGGATCGGCGCCCATCTGACCAGCCCGCCCCGCCGCAACGGGCAGACCGTATGACGCCTCCGCAACGCCGGCGCCGGCACCACGTCCCGCACCCCGTCCCCGAGGCGGTCGTGCCGCCCGAGGAGGTCACGCCCCCTGAGCCGGTCACCTCCCCCGAGCCCCGGGAGGAGGGGGAGAGGAAGCCGGAGCGGTTCTACACGATCACCGGGCCCGACGGGGAGCGGGCACCGCTCGACCTGGTGACGCTGATCGTGGCGCGGGCCGAGCAGCCCTCGTCGGCCACGCCGGAACAGACGGCGGTGCTGCGCCTGTGCGCCGCCCCGCTGTCGGTGGCGGAGGTGTCGGCCTATCTCCGCCTTCCGTTCAGCGTGGTGTCGGTGCTGCTCACCGAGATGCTGGCCGCCGAGCTCGTGCATGCGCGCGCCCCGATCGTCCGGCAGAAGCTTCCCGACCGTTCCCTCCTCGAAGCGGTGATGCATGGACTTCAAAGGCTCTGACACGATCCCCGGTCCACGGGCCGAGGACCGGCTCCCGCAGACCACCACGGCCGCGGCGAAGATCGTCATCGTGGGCGGCTTCGGCGTCGGCAAGACCACCATGGTCGGCTCCGTCAGCGAGATCAAACCGCTGACCACAGAGGAGACCATGACCCAGGCCGGCATCGGGGTCGACGACGACTACGGTTCCGAGACCAAGACCGCCACCACCGTCGCCATGGACTTCGGGCGCATCCGCATCACCGACCAGGTGGTGCTCTACCTCTTCGGCACCCCCGGCCAGCAGCGCTTCTGGTTCCTGTGGAACGGCCTGTTCGAGGGCGCGCTGGGCGCGGTCGTCCTGGTCGACACCCGCCGCCTCGAGGTGAGTTACGAGGTCATGGGCCGGCTGGAGGAGGGCGGTGTGCCCTTCGTGGTCGCCGTCAACACCTTCCCCGACGGCCCCCGTTACCCCCTCGACGACCTCCGCGCCGCCCTCGACCTGCCCCCCGAGGTGCCGATCGTGGAATGCGACGCCCGCCGCCGGGCCTCCAGCCGCGACGTCCTGATGACCCTGATGCGCTTCCTGCACTCTCTGTCGCTCAGGGGCCGTCTCACCTGACCCTCCGAGCCACCCCCACCCCCGACACCCCCCGACACCGGATCCCCACAGTTTCGGAGCGACCCCCTGTGACGCCTGAACACCCCCTCACCACCGGATCACACGACCTCGCCCTGGACCCGCCGCCCGGCTGCCCCGCCCACGGCCGGGGCCCCGGCGGACTGCAACGGCTCTACGGCCCCGGCGCGGAGGACCTGGGCATGCTGTACGAGCAGCTCCGCGAGCAGTACGGTCCCGTGGCACCGGTCCTGCTCCAGGACGACCTGCCGATGTGGATGGTCCTCGGTCACGCCGAGAACCTGCAGATGGTGCGTACGCCCTCGACCTTCACCAAGGACACCCGCGTCTGGGCGCCGCAGCGGGACGGCATGGTCAGGCCCGACCACCCGCTCATGCCGCACATCGCCTGGCAGCCCATCTGCGCACACGCCGAGGGCGACGAGCACAAGCGACTGCGGGGCGCGGTCACCGCCGCCATGGAGACCCTCGACGAGCGAAGTGTGCGCCGGTACATCTACCGAGCCACGCAGACCCTGGTCAACCGCTTCTGCGAGGAGGGCCGGGCCGAGCTGGTCAGCCAGTTCGCCGAGCACCTCCCGATGGCGGTGATGTGCCAGATCCTCGGCATGCCCGACGCCTACGACGACCGGATGGTCGCCGCAGCCCGGGACGCGCTGAAGGGCAGCGAGACCGCCGTCGCCAGCCACCAGTACGTCGTGGACGCGCTGAGCCGGCTCACCACGCTCCGCCGGGCCGAGCCCGCCGAGGACTTCACCAGCCACCTCATCGCCCACCCGGCCGGACTGACCGACGACGAGGTCCGCGAACATCTGCGCCTGGTGCTCTTCGCCGCCTACGAGGCCACCGTCAACCTGCTGTCCAACGTGCTGCGCATGGTGCTCACCGACCCGCGCTTCGTCGCCCGGCTCAACGGCGGCGAGATGACGGTGCCGGAGGCGGTCGAGCAGTCCCTGTGGGACGAACCGCCGTTCAGCACGATCTTCGGCTACTTCGCCAAGCAGGACACGGAGCTGGGCGGCCAGCGCATCCGCGCGGGTGACGGTCTCTTCTTCGCGCCGGCCCCCGGCAATGTCGACCCCCGCGTACGCCCCGACCTCGCCGCCAACATGCGGGGCAACCGCTCCCACCTCGCCTTCGGCAGCGGCCCGCACGAGTGCCCCGGCCAGGACATCGGCCGCGCCATCGCCGACGTCGGCGTCGACGCGCTGCTGTCGAGGCTGCCGGACGTCCAGCTCGACTGCGACGAGGAGGAGCTGCGCTGGACGACCTCGATCGCCTCCCGGCACCTGGTCGCGCTGCCGGTGTACTTCGAGCCGAAGCCGCAGCAGGACGTCAAGCTCAGGCCCACCCACGCCCCCGTCCCGCCGCAGCGCTCCTTCCGCCCGCTGACCATCGAGCCGAAGCCCGCGCCGGAGCCGGCGCCCTTCGAACCGCCGGCCTACGAGCCGTTGCCCGCCGAGCCGGTGCCCACCGTCCCGCGGCGCCTGCGGGGCCCCGACGCCTGGCGGCGCTTCGTGGCCTGGTGGCGGGGGTAGGCAGCGGTCGGTCCGCCGACGACGCCCGGCGGCGCCCACGAGCGCGGTGGTGCTGCCGGGCCCGCGGTGCTTCCTGGCCTGGTGGCGGAGGTAGTCCGAGGCGAGGTCGTCCGCCGACGAGCCCCCCTACGAGCCCGCCGGCGCTGCTGGGCCTCGCGGCGCTGCCGGGCCCCGTGCCCCCTGCGCCCGCGCCGGTGCTCTTCGGCCCGTCGGCCTTCGAGCCGGTGCCCGCCGTACCCGCGGCGCCTGCGGGGCCCCGACGCCTGGCGGCGCTTCGTGGCCTGGTGGCGGGGGTAGGCAGCGGTCGGTCCGCCGACGACGCCCGGCGGCGCCCACGAGCGCGGTGGTGCTGCCGGGCCCCGCGGTCTAGCGGGCCCAGCGGGTGTACGACGTCCAGGCCTCCAGGGCGCGGCCGCTGCGCAGGCGGTGCCGTGTTCCCGTGACCGGGTCGGTGAACTCCAGCTCGCGTGCCAGCAGTTGCAGCGGGCGCCGGAAGTCGCCTGGCGGCACGGGCGCGGTCACCTCCGGGTACAGGGGGTCGCCGAGGATCGGCACGCCCAAGGCGGTCATGTGGACCCGCAGTTGGTGCGTCTGCCCGGTACGGGGGACCAGCCGGTAGCGGGCCAGCCCGTCCGCCCGGTGTTCGACCGGCTCGATGTCGCTGGCCGCGTTCGGCTCACCCGGCACCTCGCGGGCGGTCAGCGTCCCGCGCTCCTTCACGATCCGGCTGCGCACGGTCACCGGCCACGCGCGCGCCGGATCGTACGGGGCGACGGCCTCGTACACCTTGCGCACCATCCGGTCGCGGAACAGCGTCTGGTAGGCGCCGCGTTCCTCGGGCCGGACCGTGAACAGCACCAGCCCGGCGGTGAGCCGGTCCAGGCGGTGCGCGGCGCCGAGCGTGGGAATGCCCAGCTCCCGCCGCAGCCGGGCCAGCGCGGTCTCGGTGACGTGGCTGCCGCGCGGGGTGGTGGCGAGGAAGTGCGGCTTGTCCACGACGACGATGTGCTCGTCGCGGTGCACGACCTCCAGCGGGAACGGCACGGGCACCTCGGCGGGCAGGTCCCGGTGGAACCACACGAACATCCCCGGCACGTACGGCGCGTCCGGGGTCACCGCCGTCCCGTCGGCGCCGACCACGAGCCCGGCCCGCAGCATCCCGTCGACGACCCCGGCGCCCGCCCCGCTGAGCCGCTCCACGAGGTGCTCCCGCACGGTGGCCCAGTCCCCGGTTCCCGGCAGCCGCACCCGCACCGGGTCCACCCCGTCACGCTGGGGCAGGGGGGAGGGCGGAGGAGGGGTGCGACGGCGTCTCATCGGGGTCCAGGGTACGGGGGCCGGATCATGCGGGCCGATCAAGCGGGCCGGACGACGGGAGGCCGGGCGACGGGAGGCCGGGGCGCGGGCCACGGGGCCGGAAAACCCGTTGGCCGGGGCGTGCCCGCTTGGCAGGATGCGGATCATGCCCTTCACCGCCGACTTCGTGCTGCCCGCCGGAAGCCTGTCCCGCGCCCCGCAGCCCGTGCTCACCACCGGGGACGGACTGGTCCTGCGCCCCTGGCGGGCCGGTGACGCCCCCGTCGTCCACGCCGTCTTCCAGGACCCGCTCATGCACCAGTGGCACATCAGGTCCGCCGACTCGCTGGAGGAGGTCGCCGGCTGGATCGAGGAGTGGCAGAAGGCCTGGGAGACGGAGCGCAGCGCCCAGTGGGCCGTCGCCGACGCGGACACCGACCGGGTGCTGGGGCGGGTCGCGCTGCGCGAGATCCTGCTCAGCGAGGGGACGGCCGAGGTGGCCTACTGGACCGCCCCGACGGCCCGCGGCGGGGGCATCGCGGCCCGTGCGACGACGGCGCTCGCCCGCTGGGCCTTCGACGAGATCGGCTTCCACCGCCTGGAGTTGATGCACGCCACCGCCAACGAGGCCTCCTGCCGCGTCGCCGCCAAGGCCGGTTTCACGCTGGAGGGCACCAAGCGCAGCGCCGTCCTGCACCAGGACGGCTGGCACGACATGCATCTGCACGCGCGCGTACAGGGCGACTGAACCAGCCGCCCCGCACGCGCGTCCGGCAAACACCTCCTAGACCGCCGCCGTCTCCGCCACGGCGGGAGCCGGCACCGTCGTCCGGGCGCGGTACGCCCGGTAGGCCGCGCCCGTCGCGAGCGTCGCCGCGAGGAACAGCACGGTGAACCACCGGAAGTACCAGTGGCCGCCCGCCGGGTCGTACACCGCCGCCCGGGGCCAGGCCAGGTTGACCGTCATCAGCAGGCCGTAGAGCAGGGCGAGGGCGTTGACGGGGACGCCCCAGCGGCCCAGGGAGAACAGCGGGGCGCCGGTCTCGTCCGTGCCGGCCGAGGGGAACCCGCCGCGCAGGCGGCGGACCAGGAGCGGGCCGGTGACCATCGCGTAGGCCAGGTACAGCATCACGATGCAGGTGGTGCCGATGGCCAGGAAGGCGTCCGGCGAGGCGAAGTCGAGCAGCAGCAGGGCCGCCGCGAGGACACCGACCACCAGCGCGGGGGCGCTGGGCATGCCGGTGCGGGGGTTCACGCGCGCGAGCCGGGCGGAGAAGGGGAGTTGGCCGTCGCGGGCCATGGAGAACAGCATCCGGCAGGCCGCCGTCTGGATGGCGAGCGTGGCCACCGCGATCGCGACCACCACGTCCGCGAGGAGCAGCTTGCCGACGCCGTCGCCGAGGCTGCTGGTGAGGACGTAGCTGAGCCCGTCGACGGCGAGGTGCCCGTCGGCGAGGCTGGGCGCGGCGAGCAGTCCGCCGAGCACGATCAGCCCGCCGAGCAGTCCGGCCGCGCCGAGTGCGGTGAGGATCGTACGGGGTGCCGTACGCCGGGGGTTGTGGGTCTCCTCGCTCATCTCGCCCGCGCTGTCGAAGCCGATCATCACGTAGGCGGCCGTGAACGAACCCACCGCCAGCGCCCCGAACAGACCGGACTGGGCGGCGCCCGTGGTGTGGAAGGTGATGCCGGGCGTGCGCTCGGAGTGGGTGAGCAGCAGGACGACGATGAGCACCGCGCCGATGATCTCGGCGGTCACACCGACCCGGTTGACGACGGACATCACGCGGTTGTCGACGACGTTCAGGAGGGTCGTGAGCACCAGCAGGCCCATCCCGAGCAGGGCCGCGTTGGCCGCGCCGTCGGGGGAGACGGGCGAGGGGTCCGTGCCGATCAGCTGGAAGCCGGACCAGATCGCCGGCAGCACCATCTGCAGCGCCAGCGCGGCCGCCGCGACCACGACGATCTGGCCGATCACCATGATCCAGCCGGCGAACCAGCCGAACGACGGCGTCGACAGCCGCGAGGACCACTGGTAGATCGCGCCCGAGAGGGGATAGCGGGCCGCCAGCTCCGCGAAGCACGCGGCCACGAGCAACTGCCCCGCCAGCACCGCCGGCCAGGCCCAGAAGAAGACCGGGCCGCCGAAGGCGTACCCGAAGGCGAAGAACTGGAAGACGGTCGTCAGGACGGAGATGAAGGAGAACCCGGCGGCGAACGAGGCGTACCGGCCCAGGCTGCGGTGCAGTTCCTGGCGGTAGCCGAACTCGGTGAGCGAGCGGTCGTCGGCGGCCGGGTGCGGCGGGTCGGGACGTACGTCGGTGGGAGAGGTGGTCGTCACGGCGGCACCTGCCTTGGGCGCGAATTCCTGTCGGGCGACAGAAATTAGGGACGCCCTGTTTCGGAGGCGTCACGCCGTCATGTCCGGTGCGGGCCCAACTCCTCACGCTCCCCCGCCGTGAGGGCTACACGGCAGGGGCCGCGCCCTCCTGCTCCGCCTCCACGCGCGCGTTCCACTCCCGCTTCGAGGCCTGCCAGCCGTCCTCGTTGTGGCCGAGGCGCCAGTAGCCGGAGATCGACAGGTCCTCGCGGGGGATCTGCAGCTCGACGCGGAGCATCCGGCGCAGTTCCTTCACGGCGGAGGCCTCGCCGTGCACGAACGCGTGCGGCCGGCCCTCGGGGAACTCCAGCGCGCGGACGGCCTCGACGAGCTTCTCGCCGACGGGCCGGTCCCCGCGGTGCAGCCAGGTGACCTCCACGTCGGAGTCGATCTTCTGCTCCTCCTCCGGGCCGGCGACCTCGATGAAGGCGTGCGCCACGGCGCCGGAGGGCAGGGACTCCAGCGCGGCGGCGATCGCGGGCAGGGCGCTCTCGTCGCCGGCGAGCAGATGCCAGTCGGCGCCGGTGTCGGGGGCGTAGGCGCCGCCGGGGCCCATGAAACGCACGGTCTCGCCCGGCTGGACGCGTGCCGCCCACGGTCCGGCCAGCCCCTCGTCGCCGTGGATCACGAAGTCCAGGGTCAGCTCACGGTGTTCGGCGTCCCAGTGGCGCACGGTGTACGTCCGGGTCACGGGCCACTGCTCGCGCGGGAACTCGGCGCGGATGCGCTCCAGGTCGAAGGGCTCCGGGTAGGTCACGCCCTCGGGCCCGAAGAGCAGCTTCACGTAGTGGTCCGTGCAGGTGCCCGCCGAGAACTCGGCCAGCCCCTCGCCGCCGAGCACCACGCGCTGCATGTGCGGGGTCAGCCGTTCGGTGCGGACGACCTGCGCGGAGTGGGGCTTCCGCGGCCTGCGCGCCGGACGTTCTGCCATGACGGCCTCCCATTTCTATGGTTAGGGTTACCTAAGTTAGCATCTCTCCCCCCGGAGATGCCCCTGGTGACGCCCTCGGCTTCCTCAGGCTCATCCGGCTCCCTCGTCGAGGACGGCTTGCCGTCACCGCGCCGGTCGTGCCGCGCCGCGAGAACATGCCTACGCGCCTGCCGCCCCGACGGCACTCAGCGTCAGCAGCAGCCGCTGGAGCGATCCGCCGAGGCCCCAGCGCTCGGCCAGCGCGTCCAGTGCCGCCCCGTCACGCGGCGTGCGGGGCAGAGTCGTGTCCACGTCCGGCAGCGGCACGTCGGCGGCCACCTTGACCACCGTCGGCGCGACGGCGACGTACGGCCTCGCCTCGTCCAGCCGCTTGCGCTGCGACGGGGTCAGCTTCGCCCGGGGGTCGTCGACCGCCGCCATGATCCCGGCGAGGTCGCCGAACTCGGCCAGCAGCTTGGCCGCCGTCTTCTCCCCGATGCCCGCCACGCCCGGCAGTCCGTCGCTCGGGTCTCCGCGCAGCAGCGCCAGATCGGCGTACCCGCGCCCGTCCACGCCGTACTTCTCGCGCAGCCACGTCTCGTCGGTCCTCTGCAGGGTGCCCACACCCTTGAGCGGGTACAGCACCCGCACCCCGCGCGCGTCGTCCACCAGCTGGTACAGGTCGCGGTCGCCGGTGACGATGTCGACCGGGCCCTTCGCCCGCGCGGTGAACGTGCCGATCACGTCGTCCGCCTCGTACCCGGCCACGCCCACCCGCGCGATGCCCAGCGCGTCCAGCACGGCCTCGATGACCGGCACCTGGGGCGAGAGCGTGTCCGGCACCTCCTCCTCGTCCGGACCGGCCGCGTGCTCCTCGGCGACACGGTGCGCCTTGTAGGAGGGGATCAGGTCGACCCGCCACTTCGGGCGCCAGTCGGCGTCCATGCAGGCCACCAGTTCGGCCGGCCGGTGGTCCCGGACCAGCCGTTCGACGAAGTCGAGCAGTCCGCGCACGGCGTTCACCGGCGTGCCGTCCGGGGCCTTCACGGAGTCCGGGACGCCGAAGTAGGCGCGGAAGTACAGCGAGGCGGTGTCGAGGAGCATCAGTCGTCCGGTCACGCCTCGCATCATGCCGCACGGGTGCCCCGGTGACCGGCGGGTATTCACTCCCGTGGCACACGTGAACGACGCTTGCGCATCCTGTGAACTGAGCCACTCGCGCGTTTGACCCCACCGGGCCAGGACAGGCGCCGCTTCGGAGCGGTGCCGGTTGCATGGTCAACCATTCGCGATCCATGAGGACGTCGCCCATAGGTGAACTCCGCACGGACGCGACCGCGCCCTCCGTCCCCGTCCCCGAACGAGGCGGGCCTCGGCATCGTCGTCCTCGCCCTCTACCTGGAGCGCATGACCGGTGCTGCAGGACGCGGTGCGCATCTGGCTGAAGGCCCACCCCGGTCTGGCCGGCCGATGGGCGCCGGTGGCCGGCGTGGCGGGGAAGAGCCGGGCGGCCGGGTGACCTGACAGCCCCGTCACCGCCTGTCGGGGGGCGGGCACCGACGTGCGACGCGACGCGTGCGGCGGGGCCCGCCCCCTCGTGCTGTCGGTACGATCCCGCGGGGCTGCCGACGCGATCCTCCCGCCGTCGCCACGGCAAGGATCCGGCCAACCACGCACAGCTACGCCCGGGCCTGAGGCGCGTTTCCGTGACTCCCGGGACGAGCGGGAACACCGGCGGCCGTTCGCGCATTGAACCGGAAAAGAGCCGTGCGCGTCCGGGCCCGGCGGGTGCCCGGGGCCGATCGGCTGGCGCGATCTGTGAGGTCGTGCGTGACGTCGCGTGTCCTCGATGTGACGGGCCCATGAAACGGTTTGCCGAACATGCGTAGGGTGCAGAGAACTCATCAGAGCACCGAGGATTCCGACGAGCGAAGGAGGGAGCCGGAGCGATGGGCGACCACAAAGAGCAGCCCCTGCGGGTCGGCGCGGCCGTGCGGCGGCGACGCCGCTCCCTGGACCTCACCCTCGCCGTCGTGGCCGAGCGCAGCGGCCTGTCGGTCCCGTTCCTGAGCCAGATCGAGAACGACCGCGCACGGCCCAGCACCAGTTCCCTGGAGAAGCTCGCCGACGCCCTGCGCACCACCGCCGTCGAACTCCTCGCCGCCGCCGACCCGGCGTGCAGCGTCGACGTCGTCCGCGCCGAGGACACCGAGCCGCCGGGTCCCGAGCCGCGCTCCCGCTCCCTGGTGCGCGGACACCACCAGATGCACGCCACGGAGTTCACCGGCGACCACGACGCCGGCCGTGAGTTCCAGTACCGCAACGACCAGTTGCTGTTCGTCGCCGACGGCGCGGTGGAGATCGAGGCGGAGGGCCGCGCCTACCGTCTGGGCCGGGGCGACACCCTCTACCTGACCGGCGGGGTACGCCACCGCTGGCGGGCGACCGTCCCGGACACCCGGGTGGTCGTCGTCGCCGTGGCGGAGCACATCGAGGCCGTCCGGAACCGGAAGCGGTAGTGCGGGTCGTCTCCCTCGTGCCCTCGCTGACGGAGGCGGTGGCCGTCTCCCTGCCCGGCGTGCTCGTCGGCGCCACCGACTGGTGCACCCGTCCGGCGGACCTCGGCGTCACCCGGATCGGCGGCACCAAGAACCCGGCCGTCGAACGCATCGCCGCGCTCGACCCCGACCTGGTGATCGCCAACGAGGAGGAGAACCGCGTGCCCGACCTCGCCGCCCTGCGGGCCGCGGGCCTGGAGGTGCTGGTCACGGAGGTGCGGGACGTCCCGCAGGCCTTCGGGGAACTGGCCCGGGTGCTGGCGGCGTGCGGAGCGCGGTCCCGGCCGCGCTGGCTGGACGAGGCCGAGGAGGCGTGGGCCGCGCCGGACCGGTTCGGCGCCCGCAGGACGGCCGTCGTACCGATCTGGCGCCGCCCCTGGATGGTGCTGGGCCGGGACACCTTCGCCGGCGACGTGCTGGCCCGCCTGGGCGTCGACCACCTCTACACGGCCCACGAGGAGCGCTACCCGAAGGTTCCCCTGGAGGAACTGCGCACGGCCGCCCCCGACCTCGTCGTCCTGCCCGACGAGCCCTACCGCTTCACCCCCGACGACGGCCCCGAGGCGTTCCCCGGCCTGCCCTGCGCGCTCGTCAGCGGACGGCACCTGACGTGGTACGGCCCGTCGCTCGCCGAAGCACCACGGGCGCTGGGCGGGGCCCTGCGAGCAGCGCTCCGCTGACGACGCCGCGGACGGTGCGCGCGGCGACAACGGCCCAGGCCGCCGCGAGGACGACGTACAGCACGACGGCGAGCCCGTCGTAGGCGAGCAGCCCGGTGTGCCGGGCCAGGGCCGCCGATCCGGTCACACAGGTGCCGACCGGGAAGGTGAACGCCCACCACGTCATCGAGAACCCCATCCCCTGTCGGCGTGCGCGCACCAGGTGGGCGCCGGCCAGGCACAGCCACAACAGCGCGAACCCCATGACCGGCACGCCGTACAGCACGGCGAGCACCGTGAGTTCCCGGCCGTCCGGCCCCGGCACCACGCCCGGTGCGACGTCCGCGAACTTCCCGACGGCGGTGGTGGACTGGCCGAGCGGGCCCAGGACGAGGAAGAGGGCCGGGGTGAGCGCGAGCGGCAGCGGACCGCCGGTCATCAGCCGGCCGAACACGACCGGCAGCATCAGGAGCGTGCCGAGCAGACTCAGCCCGAACAGCGCGAGACAGGCGAGGAGCAGGGTCTGCCGGGGCTGACCGGGCGGCAGATGCGGCACGAGCAGCGGGCCCGACGCGGCCGACACCATGGGCGCGACGAGCGGCAGCAGCCACACCGGCGACGCCTGCCCCGGCTGCACCGCGTGGCGTACGGCCATGAGGTACGGCACTCCGACGGCGGCCGCGAGCGCCACGACCGTACCGGTGGCGAACAGCACGGCGCCGAGGGCGACCGCGGCGTCCGTGCCGATCCAGTCCCGCCCGACGGTGAGGGCGCCGCCGCCGACGGCGAGCAGCGCCATCGCGAGGCAGCCGTAGAAGGGTGCCGTCGCCGGGTCGCGCAGGTGGGCGCGGGCCCGGTCGGGGTGGTGGCGCCAGTGCAGCGCGCGGGCGGCGAGGAGGGCCAGCAGGAGGGCCAGGGAGAGCGCCCACACTGCGGCGCAGGCCGGGCGCAGCCCCGGCGGGCGCACGGGGAGCGCGGCTCCCGCCGTGCCCACCATCGCCGTGCCCATGACCGTGGCGTACCAGTTCGGTCCGAGGTGCCGGACGGCGGTGCGCAGGGACAGGGCCAGGGCCAGGGGCGGGGGCGGCGGGGCGTCGGTGATCATGGGCTCCACCGTCGTCCACCGAGACGTTCGCGACCAGGGACGATGTCTCTATGAGGGCATAAACTGGCCTTATGGGTGACGCGGACAGGGCGGGTACGGCCGAGGAACAGCCCGGGGCGGGCGGGCCCCTGGCGCATCGCGTCCCCGATCTCGGGGCGCTGGAGCTGCTGCTGGCCGTGGCCCGGCTGGGCAGTCTCGGCGCGGCCGCGCGCGAGCTGGGCATCACCCAGCCGGCCGCGAGCAGCCGGGTCCGGTCCATGGAACGGCAGCTCGGCGTGGCGCTCGTGGACCGTTCGCCGCGCGGATCCCGGCTCACCGACGCCGGGGCGCTGGTGACGGACTGGGCGCGGCGGATCGTGGAGGCGGCCCAGGCCTTCGACGCCGGCGCGCAGGCGTTGCGGGACCGGCGGGACTCGCGGCTGCGGGTGGCGGCGAGCATGACGATCGCGGAGTACCTGCTGCCGGGGTGGCTGGTCGCGCTGCGCGCGGGCCGGCCCGACACGGCGGTGTCGCTGCACGCAGGGAACTCGGCGGCGGTGGCGGAGCGGCTGCTGTCCGGAGAGGCCGATCTGGGGTTCGTGGAGGGGCTGACGGTGCCCACGGGGCTGGACTCCGCGGTCATCGCCCACGACCGGTTGATCGTCGTCGTCGCGCCGGGGCACGCGTGGGCCCGGCGGCGGCGCGCGCTGGCCGCGGCCGAGCTGGCGTCGACGCCGCTGATCCTCCGGGAGAGGGGCTCCGGCACCCGGCAGGTCCTGGACACGGCCCTGGGCGGCCTGGCCAGGCCCCTGATCGAACTGTCCTCCACGACGGCCGTGAAGGCGGCGGCGGTCGGCGGAGCCGGGCCGGCGGTGCTGAGCGAACTGGCGGTGGGGGAGGAGCTGGCGCTGCGCCGGCTGGTCGGCATACCGGTGGAGGGCGTGTCCCTCGCACGCGACCTCCGCGCGGTCTGGCCGACGGGACACCGACCGACCGGCCCGGCAAGAGAACTGCTCTCCCTCACCCGAGGGTGAGCGCCACAGCCCACCCGCCGCCCGAGGCCCGAGGACGAGACGGGTCGAGGACCGACGGCGGGGATCCGGGCGCCCCGGGTGCGGGGCGGGCGGAGGTGGCGGGGCGCACCGCCCTCGGGCGCGGGACGGCAGGGGAGCGCCCCCGGGGACCGGACGCACAAGGGTGGCGGCGACTCCCCCCGGTGGGCGGACGGGCAGGGGTGGCCGGGGGCGCACCACCCCCGGGTGCGAGGCGGGCATGGGCGGCGGGGGCGCCGCCGGGGACGGGACGCGCAAGGGTGGTGGGCGCACCCCTGGGTGCGGGCCGGCAGGGAGCGGCGGGGCGCATGCCCGGGGGCGGGACGCGCAGGGTGGTGGGGGCGCACCCCCGGGGGGCGGACGGGCAGGGGTGGCCGGGGGCGCACCACCCCCGGGTGCGAGGCGGGATGGGCGGCGGGGGCGCCGTCGGGGACGGGACGCGCAAGGGTGGTGGGCGCACCCCTGGGTGCGGGCCGGCAGGGAGCGGCGGGGCGCATGCCCGGGGCGGGACGCGCAGGGTGGTGGGCGCACCCCCGGGGGCGGACGGGCAGGGGTGGCGGGGCCACCGCTCCCGCGTGCGGGATGGCAGGGGTGTGCCGTCGGGGACGGGAGGCGCGAGGGTGGCGGGGGCGAAAACCGTTGGCCCGACGGCGTGTACGGCGGCCACCATGCTGCATGACCACCCCCGCGCCGCCCGCCGAGGGCACCCGTACCCCCTGGGAAGCCCTGCCCACCCCCGTCCGCACAGCCGTCGCCGACCTCCTCGGCGCGCCGGTCACCCATGCCGCCACCCAGCCCGGCGGCTTCTCCCCGGGCGTCGCCGCCAGGCTCCGCACCGCCGCGGGCCACCGCGCCTTCGTCAAGGCGGTCAGCGCGGACACCAACCCGCACAGTCCCGACCTGCACCGTGCGGAGGCCCGCAACGCCGCCGCCCTCCCACCCGGCGTCCCCGCACCCCGCCTCCTCGGCACCTACGACGACGGCACCTGGGTCGCCCTCCTCTTCGAGGAGGTCCCCGGCCGCCAGCCCCACGTCCCCTGGCGCCCACCGGAGCTGCGGCGGGTCCTCGGCGCGGTCGCCGAGCTGAGCCGCGCCCTCACCCCGGCACCCGTCCCGGCCCCGCCCGCGGCCGAGTCGCTCGGGGAGTCCTTCGCCGGCTGGGAGCGCCTGCTGGCGCCGGATGCGCTGCCCCTGCGCTCCCGCCTGGACCCCTGGGCCCTCGCCCGGCTGCCGGCCCTCGCCGACCTCGCCGCGGGCTGGGCGGACGCCACCGCCGGCGACACCCTCGCCCACGGCGATCTGCGCGCCGACAACATGCTGCTCACCGCCGACGACCGGGTCGTCTTCGTCGACTGGCCGCACGCCGTGCGCGCCGCCCCCTGGTTCGACCTGCTGGTCATGCTGCCCTGTGTGCGGGCCCAGGGCGGACCGGACCCGGAGGAGCTGTTCACCGCGCACCCCTGCGGCCGCGACGCGGACCCGCACCGCGTGACCGTCGCCCTGGCCGCGCTGGCGGGCTACTTCGCCGAGAGCTCCCTGCGCCCGTCGCCGCCCGGTCTGCCCACCCTGCGCGCCTTCCAGCGCGCCCAGGGGGAGGCGGCGCTCGCCTGGCTCAGGAAGCGGTGGGAGCGGCCGTAGCGGCCAGGGCGGCCTCGACCAGGGCCCGCATCACCCGTACGTCCTCGCCCATCTCCGGATGCCACTGCACGCCCAGCACCCAGCCACGGGGGGAGGGCAGCTCCACGGCCTCCACCGTCCCGTCCGCCGCGTACGCGCTCGGGACCAGGCCCCTGCCGAGGCGGTCGACGGCCTGGTGGTGGTACGTGGGGACGGAACTCTCCTCCGGGACGGCGGCGGCGTACCGCGTGCCCGGGACCGGCTTGACCGGATGGCGGCCGAAGACACCGACCACCTCCGCGTGCCCGTCGAGATGCTGGGTCAGGGTCCCGCCGAGGGCCACGTTCAGCAGTTGCATGCCCCGGCAGATGCCCAGCAGCGGGACGTCCGCCGCCAACGCGGCGTCGATGAGGGCCAGTTCCCACGCGTCCCGCTCCCGCGCCGGCGGACCGGTGCGGGGGTCGGGCTCGGCGCCGTAGCGGACCGGCTCGACGTCCGGGCCGCCGGCCACGACCAGCCCGTCGAGACGGGCGACCGTGGCCGCCGCGTGTTCCGGCGCGTCCGGCGGGAGCATCGCGGCCAGGCCGCCCGCCCGCTGCACCAGTCGCGGATAGCCGGCCGGCAGCAGCGCCGCCTCCAGCTCCCACACGCCCCAGCGCGCCCCGGCCTCCAGATACGTACTGACGCCGATCAGCGGCCGCCCGCCGTCCGTCATATGGCCTCCCGCCCCCGCAATGGACCGTCTCCAGACCAATAGCATGTCATGCGAGGAAGCCCCTGAGCAGGGCCGCCGTGCCCGCACAGTGCTCGCGCATCATCTCCCGCGCCCCGTCCGCGTCCCCGTCCAGCACCGCCTCGACCAGCGCGGTGTGCTGGCGCTGCGAGTGCTCCAGGTTGCGCACCAGCAGCGGGATGCAGTCGAGCAGGTCGTTCACCGTCGCCCGTACGGCGGCGTACTGCGCCGTCAGCGAGGGCGAGCCGCACAGCTCGGCCAGGGTGAGGTGGAGCAGGGTGTCCCGGCGGCGGTAGTCGGCCAGCGGGGCGTCCGCGGTCCGGGCGAGCGCGTCGCGCAGCCGCTGCGCCCGCTCGCCGGTCAGCCCGTGCGCCGCGCACAGCCCCGCCGCGCCGACCTCGAGCACCTCGCGGAACCGCAGGACGTCCTCGATGTCGACCTCGGCGATCCGGCGCCGCAGCTCGTCCTCGCCGCCGGCGTCCGCGCGCGGCAGGACAAACGTTCCGCCGTAGCGGCCCCGCCGGGACTCCACCAGACCCTGGTCCTGGAGCACCTTCAGCACCTCGCGCAGGGTCACGCGGCTGATCCCGAGCCGCTCCGCCAGGTCCCGCTCGGCCGGCAGCCGCTCGCCCCCCGGCACCAGACCCAGCCGTACGACCTGCAGGATCTGCTCCAGCGCCTCCTCGAAGCCGTTCCCCGCCCGCACCGGCCGCAGCACCGGCGTCAACCGGTCGTCCAGTCCGCCGTCAGCGTCCACCGACATCTGGCCGTGCCCCCTTCCCAAGCAATGGTTCTCGGCAATACCTTATGGCTCCCGGCTGCCCGAATCAGCCGGGGAAGCCCCAAGGAGGCCCTCCCGTGGCAGACCGCACACCCCCGCTCGGCGTCGAGGAACTGCACACCCTCGTCGCGGGCGGTGAGATCGACACTGTCGTCCTGGCCTTCCCCGACATGCAAGGGCGTCTGCAGGGAAAACGCTTCGCCGCCCGGTTCTTCCTCGACGAGGTCCTCCAGCACGGCACCGAGGGCTGCAACTACCTCCTCGCCGTCGACACCGAGATGAACACCGTCGACGGATACGCCATGTCCTCCTGGGACCGGGGCTACGGCGACTTCGCCATGCACCCCGACCTGTCCACCCTGCGCCGCGTGCCCTGGAACGACGGCACGGCCATGCTGATCGCCGACCTCGCCTGGAACGACGGCTCGCCCGTCGTCGCCGCCCCCCGCCAGATCCTCCGCCGCCAGCTCGAGCGCCTCGCCGAGCACGGCTTCACCGCCCAGGTCGGCACCGAGCTGGAGTTCATCGTCTTCAAGGACAGCTACGAGCAGGCCTGGGACGCGGGCTACCGGGGACTCACGCCCGCCAACCAGTACAACATCGACTACTCGGTCCTCGGCACGGGCCGTATCGAGCCCCTGCTGCGCCGCATCCGCAACGAGATGGCCGGCGCCGGACTCACCGTCGAGTCCGCCAAGGGCGAGTGCAACCCCGGCCAGCACGAGATCGCCTTCCGCTACGACGAAGCCCTGGTCACCTGCGACCAGCACGCGATCTACAAGACCGGCGCCAAGGAGATCGCCGCCCAGGAGGGCGTCTCCCTCACCTTCATGGCCAAGTACAACGAGCGCGAGGGCAACTCCTGTCACATCCACCTCTCGCTGACGGACCCGGACGGCCGGAACGTGTTCGCCGCCGGGAACGGCGGCCTCTCCGACGTCATGCGGCACTTCCTCGCCGGACAGCTCGCCGCCCTGCGCGACTTCTCCCTGCTCTACGCCCCCAACATCAACTCCTACAAGCGGTTCCAGCCGGGCTCCTTCGCCCCGACCGCCGTCGCCTGGGGCCACGACAACCGCACCTGCGCGCTGCGGGTCGTCGGACACGACCGCTCGACCCGCTTCGAGAACCGGCTGCCCGGCGGCGACGTCAACCCCCACCTCGCCGTCGCCGGTCTCGTCGCGGCCGGGCTGTACGGCATCGAACAGAAGCTGGAGCTGCCGGAGGCCTGCCCCGGCAACGCCTACACCGCCGAGTACGCGCACGTCCCCACCACCCTCCGCGAGGCCGCCGAACTCTGGGCGAACAGCCCGATCGCCCTGGCCGCCTTCGGCGAGGAGGTCGTCGCGCACTACCACAACATGGCACGCGTGGAGCTGGCGGCCTTCGACGCCGCGGTGACCGACTGGGAGCTGCGCCGCTCCTTCGAACGTCTGTGACCCGTCCGCCCGTGCCGCACCCGCCCGTGAAAGGCCCTTCCGTGTCCGACCCGTACCCGCACGAGCTGACGGTCCTCAACCCCGCCACCGAGGAGGTCGTCGCCACCGTCCCCGCCGCCGACGCGGCCGACGTGGACCGCGCGGTCGCCCGCGCGAGCGCCGCCCAGACCGTCTGGGCGGCCACCGCCCCCGCCGACCGGGCCCGGCTGCTGCGCCGCTTCGCCGACGTCGTCGACGCCCACCTCGAAGAGCTCGCGCAGCTGGAGGTCCGCGAGGCCGGCCACCTCCTCGGCAACGCCCGCTGGGAAGCCGGAAACGCCCGTGACCTGCTGCTCTACGCGGCCGGTGGCGTCGAAAGGCTCCTCGGCAGGCAGATCCCCGTCCCCGGCGGCTGGGACGTCACCTTCCACGAGCCGCTCGGCACGGTCGGCGTGATCGCCCCCTGGAACTTCCCCATGCCGATCGCCGCCTGGGGCTCCTTCCCGGCCCTCGCGGCGGGCAACGCCGTCGTCCTCAAGCCCGCCGAGACCACCCCGCTCACCGCCCTGGAACTCGCCCGGCTCGCGCTGGAGGCCGGCCTGCCCGAGGGGCTGTTCCAGGTCCTGCCCGGCCACGGCGCCGTCACCGGACGCGCCCTCGTCGACCATCCCGGCGTGGCGAAGATCGTGTTCACCGGTTCCACCCGCACCGGCCGCGAGGTCATGGAGCGCTGCGCCCGGCAGGTCAAACCCGTCACCCTGGAACTCGGCGGCAAGAGCCCGAACCTCGTCTTCGCCGACGCCGACCTCAAGGCCGCCGTCGATCCCTTCTCCTTCCTCGACAACTCCGGCCAGGACTGCTGCGCCCGCACCCGGATCCTCGTCCAGGAGTCCGTGTACGACGAGGTCGCCGACCTGCTCGCGGCCGCCCTGTCCGCCGTCGTGGTCGGCGATCCGGCCGACGAGGCGACGCAGATGGGCCCGCTGATCTCCCGTCAGCAGGTGGACCGGGTGCGGTCGTTCGTGCCGGACGACGCCCGGGCACTGCGCGGGACCGCCCCCCAGGGGCCCGGCTTCTGGTTCCCGCCGACCGTCCTCACCGGTGCCGCGCCCGACTCCGACGCGGCCCGCGAGGAGATCTTCGGCCCCGTCGCCGTCCTGCTGCCCTTCACCGACGAGGCGGACGCCATCCGGCTCGCCAACGACACCCCCTACGGCCTTTCCGGCTCCGTCTGGACCCGGGACGTCGGCCGCGCCCTGCGCGTCTCGCAGTCCGTGCGCGCGGGCAACCTGTCCGTGAACTCCCACTCCAGCGTCCGCTACTGGACCCCGTTCGGCGGCTTCAAGCAGTCCGGCGTGGGCCGTGAACTGGGCCCGGACGCCCTGACCGCCTTCACCGAAACCAAGAACGTCTTCATCAGCACGGAGGGCTCCGCACAGTGACCGAAGACATCGTTTGCCGCCGTCTCGTCGGCCGTACGGCCGTCATCACCGGAGCCGGCAGCGGCATCGGCCTCGCCACCGCGCGCCGGCTCGCCTCCGAGGGCGCGCACGTCGTCTGCGGCGACGTCGACGAGGCCCGCGGCAAGGCGGTCGCCGAGGAGATCGGCGGGACCTTCGTGAAGGTCGACGTCACCGACCCCGAACAGGTCGAGGCGCTGTTCAGGACGGCCTACGACACCTACGGCAGTGTCGACGTCGCCTTCAACAACGCGGGCATCTCCCCGCCCGACGACGACTCCATCCTGGAGACCGGCCTGGAGGCCTGGAAGCGCGTCCAGGAGGTCAACCTGACCTCCGTCTACCTGTGCTGCAAGGCCGCCATCCCGTACATGCGGCGGCAGGGCAGGGGCTCCATCATCAACACGGCGTCGTTCGTGGCGAGGATGGGCGCGGCCACGTCCCAGATCTCGTACACGGCCTCCAAGGGCGGCGTGCTGGCCATGTCCCGTGAACTGGGCGTGCAGTTCGCGCGGGAGGGCATCCGCGTGAACGCCCTCTGCCCGGGGCCGGTCAACACCCCGCTGCTGCAGGAGCTGTTCGCGAAGGACCCGGAGCGGGCGGCCCGCCGTCTGGTGCACATCCCGGTCGGCCGGTTCGCCGAGGCCGAGGAGATCGCCGCCGCCGTCGCCTTCCTGGCCAGCGACGACTCCTCCTTCGTCAACGCCACCGACTTCCTGGTGGACGGCGGGATCGCCGGGGCGTACGTCACTCCGCTGTAGGACTTTGCCGTCCTGCGTCCTAGAGGAACGTGTGGCCCTCGCCGCGATAGGTGGGCACGGTCGCCGTGACCGTGTCCCCCTCGACGAGGTGCAGCACGTCGAACCGCTCGCACAGCTCACCGGCCTTCGCGTGCCGGAACCACACCTTGTCGCCGATCAGCAGGTCGTCGGCGGGGGAGCCGAGGAGCGGGGTCTGCACCTCGCCGGGGCCCTCCTGCGGGTCGTAGCGCAGGCCCTCCGGGAGGTACGGCACCGGCAGCCGGTCGGGCCCCGCCGCACCGGAGGCCGGGTAGCCGCCGCCGAGCACCGTGACGACCCCGACACCGGGCCTGCGCACCACGGGCTGGGCGAACAGTGCGGCCGGACGCCCGCTGAACGACGTGTAGTTGTCGAAGAGACGCGGGACGTAGAGCCCCGACCCGGCGGCGATCTCCGTCACGGCGTCCTCGGCGGCGGTGTGCTGCACACTGCCCGTGCCGCCGCCGTTGACGTACTCCAGATCCGGTGCGACGGCCCGCACCGCGCGGACCACGGCGGCGCGCCGCTCGGCGAGTTCCCGGCGGGCCGCGGCCTGCATCAGCCGGATCGCCCGGGACCTGAAGGGCCGCCCGGCGACCGCGTCACCCACCCCGGCGATGTGCCCCTCGTACGCCATGATCCCCACGAGCCTGAACCCCGGCCGGCGGACCACCGCGCGTGCCACGTCGGCGACCTGGGCGGGGGAGTGCAGGGGGGAGCGCAGCGCACCGACCCGTACCCGGCCGCCGAGCAGCTTCAGCGCGGTGTCCAACTCCAGGCAGACACGGACGACTTCGGTCCCGCCGCCGCGTGCGGCGTCGATCACGTCGAGCTGGGCGACGTCGTCGATCATCACGGTGACGGCGGCGGCGAGCTTGGGGTCGGAGGCGAGCTCGGCGAAGGCGGCGCGGTCCGCGGAGGGGTAGGCGAGCAGGATGTCGTCGAAGCCGGAGCGGGCGAGCCAGAGGGACTCGGCGAGGGTGAAGGACATGATGCCCGCGAAGCCGTCCTTCGCGAGGACGCGTTCCAGCAGGGTCCGGCAGCGCACGGACTTGCTCGCCACGCGGATCGGCTTGCCGCCGGCCCGCCGGACGAGGTCCTCGGCGTTGGCGTCGAACGCTTCCAGGTCGACGATCGCGAGAGGGGCGTCGAGATGCTCGGTGGCCCGGTCGTACCGGGCCCGGTCGGCGGCGCGCGCAGTCATGAACGAAGCCTGCCAGACTGGATTACCGCAGGGTAGGGGGACGTTCCGGGCAGATGCCCCGCAGGTCGCGGACTGGTTCCCGTTCGCCCGGCAACAAGCCGTAGAGTGACGCGCACGCACGGAGGACGGCTCCGGCCGGAGATCCGCGCCGGGATGCCGGCCCGTCCGCGCGGGTATGCGTGCCTGGACGGATCACCGCGTCCGCACCGGGCCGCCGGGGCACACGCACGACGGCCCGAGTACGAGAACGACGGCCCGGGCACGAGGAAACGGGGGGTGCATGAGCACGGAAGCACGCCGCGCCCAGATCCCTCCACGCCCGAACGTCCCGCCCCAGCCCACCACCCCCCCGCCCCCGCCCCAGCCCCCGTCCGCCCCCGCGGAGCCGGGCACGCAGGCCTCCTCGGAGCCGGGTACGCCGGACTCTCTCGGCAGGGGTACGTCCGAGTCCTCCGAGCCGGGCATACCGGGCTCTTCCGGGGCGCGCACCGACGGGGCCGTCACGGAGGGCACGTCCACCCCGGCGGGCAGGGACACCCCGGCGGGCAGGGACACCCCGGCGGGCAGGGACACCCCGCCCTGGGTCCGGCCGTACGCACCGGTGCCCGGGACGCGCGCCTCCGACGCCGCCCCTCCCCGGCGGACCTCGTCCTCCCCCCACCCCACGGACCCCATGAACCCGCCCCCGCCGCCCGCGTCGGCACGCTTCCCGGACACCCCGCCCCAGGCGGGCCGCCCGACCGCACACGACGAGGCGCCCTCGCGGGAATCCGCCCGCCCCCCGGCCCCCGGCGCCCCCCGACCGGCAGGCTCCCCCGGCACCGCCCCGGCCACGCCCCGTTCCGGAGAGGTGCCCGCGCCCCGGGGCAACGCCCCGGCCACGCCCCGTTCCGGAGAGGTGCCCGCGCCCCGGGGCAACGGCCTGGCGGCGCCCCGTTCCGGAGAGGTGCCCGCGCCCCGGGGCGACGGCCCGGCGGCGCCCCGTAGCGATGACGTGTCCGCGCCCCGCACCAACGGCCCGGCGGCGCCCCGTCCTGACGACGTGCCCCTGTCTCGCACCGAGGGCTCGGCCGCGCCCCGCACCGATGGCCCGGCCGTGTTCCGTCCTGACGGCGTGCCCGCGTCCCGCGCTGATGGCCCGGCCGCGTCCCGCGCCGCGGGCCCGACCGGCCCGCACCCGTCCCGCGCCGCGGGCCCGACCGGCCCGCACCCGTCCGGCCCGCACCCGACCGGCTCGACCGCGCCGCACCCGCCCGGCCACCGTCCCGGCCGCCCGGATCAACCCGGCGACGGAACGCCGACCACCCGGCGCCCCTCGGCCCCGGCCCCCTCCGCCAGCTCCGCGGGCTCGGCGGTGTTCCGCCCCTTCGCCCCGGCTCCCTCCGGTTCCACCGGCCCGGCGGTCTCCCGTCCCTCCGGCCCGCCGGCGCCTGCTTCCGCGCCCCCGGCGGCGCCTCAACCCTCGGACCCGCCGCCTGCCTCCCCGAGGCAGGCGCAGTCTCGGCCCTCCGGCCCGGACAGGCCTGGGTCCTCCGGCTCGGCGGCGTCCCGTTCGGCAGGCCCGGCGGCGCCTCGGCCGTCCGGCCCGACCACAGCCGGTCCTTCCGGTCCGGGGGCGTCTCCTTCCGCGGAGCCGGATGCGGCTCGGCCTTACGGTCCCGTGGCACCTCGTTCGTCCGAGGCAGAGGCATCCCGGCTTGCCGGCCCGGCGGCGTCCCCTTCCTCCGGGCCGGCGGCGCCTCGGTCCTCCGGCTCGGGTACACGTGGTCCTTCCGGTCCGGGGGCGTCTCCTTCCGCTGGGCCTGGGGCGGCTCGGCCGTTCGGTCTTGCGGCGCCTCGTTCGTCCGGTCCGGCGGTGCCGCGTTCCGCGGGTTCCGCGGCAGGTCCGGCCGCTGAGCCGGGCTCCGGTCCCCGTGGCTCGCGCCGGGACGGTTCCGGCGGCTCGCGCCCCGGTACGCCGGGGGCGCCGCGTCCCGGAGAGGCGGCGGCCGCACAGGCCCGGGACTCCGGCGGTGCGCGTTCCGCTGCCGAGGGTGCTCACGACAGCGCCTGGAGCCCGCTGCCCCGCGGTTGGGTGCCTGCCCCGAACCGGGCTGTCCGGGCGGACGCGGGTCAGGGCTCCGCGCCGCGGGGCGCCGCCTCCGTACCGCGTCCCGGTACGCCGCCGCCCGCCGCGGACGTGGAGCCGGCCTGGACTCCCGCCTCGCCCGTCCGGCATCCCGACTTCGACGTGCCGTCGGCGAGCCAGGACACATCCGCCCGGCCCGCTCCCCCCATGCCCCCGTCACGTCCCGGAGCCCCCTCCGGCGCCCGCCCTCCGCGCCCTGAAGCGGCCCCCGGCGCCTACTCTTCTCGCCCTGGAGCCCCCTCCGGGGCCCGTCCTGCTCGCCCCGAGGCCGCCCCCGGCGACCACCCTCCGCGCCCCGCGGCGGCCCCCGGCGCCTACCCGTCTCGCACGGGAGCGCCCTCCGGCGACCACCCCCCGCGCCCTGCGGCCGTCCCCGGCGCCCACCCTTCTCGCCCTGACGCCGCACCCCGTACCGGCCCGCACCGTTCCGGATTCGGCCCGGGGGTGATTCCGCCACGTCCTGATGGGGCGCCCGATGCCGGCGCCGGCGGGGTCTCGCCCGACCCGGCACTGTCCTGGAGCGCTCCCATGGTCCCGGGCGGCGCTCCCGGTGCCACCCGCCCGGTCGTCACGTTCGCGCAGCCGGAAGGCTTCGGGGGCGCGCCCCGAGGGGTCGGCCGGCGGACTCGTACCGTCATGGCCGCCGCCTGTGTCGTGCTCGGACTGGGACTCATCGGCGGTGCCGTCACCGGGAGTTGGCTCATCGGGGACGCGGAGGGCGGCGTCGGGCGGGACACGTACGCCGTCGCCGGCGGCCTCTGGCACAACGTTCCCGTGGACGAGCTGTTCCCGCCCACCGTCGAGGGACAGGGCGCGGGTCCGGGCGGCGCCGACCGGACCTGGACGCGGATCGCCGTAGCCCCGGACAGCGGCTGCGCCGACGCCTTCGACCCGCTGCTGCGCCAGGCCCTCACCCCCGTCGGCTGCCGGCGGCTCCTGCGCGCCACGTACACCGACGCCACCCAGAGCTACGTCACCACCGTCGGCCTGCTGTTCACCACCGCCGACGCGACCGCGATGCGCTCCCTCGGCACCCGGTTCGAGAGGGAGGGGCTGACCAGGCGGACCGACCTGATGCCCCGGGCGTACGCCGCCAAGGGCACCGTCGCCGCCGGCTTCGGCGACAAGCAGCGTGCCTCGTGGACGATCTCCGTCCTCACCGACGCGCCCGTCGTCGTGTACGCCGTCTCCGGCTGGGCCGACGGCCGTACCGTCGACAGCCCGGAGCCCGCCCGGCAGGCCACCGCCACCGGCGCCACCACGGCCCCCGCCCAGGCCGGCGTCGGCAACGAGGCCCAGGGCCTCGCCGACCGCATCGAGCGGAGCCTGCGCAAGACCGCCGTCACGCCGCCCTCGGAGCAGCCCTCATGAGCCGTCGCAGCCGTCGTAGGACCACCCGCGGGGCCGGGCTCCTGTGCTGCCTCCTCGCCGGTTCCGTCGCCCTGCTGCCCGCCGCCCCCGCGTACGCCGACAGCATCCGCGCCCAGCAGTGGGCCCTCGACGCCCTGCACACCCAGGAGGTCTGGCAGACCACCAAGGGCAAGGGCGTCACCGTCGCCGTCCTGGACACCGGGGTCGAGGCCGACCACCCCGACCTCGACGGGAACGTGCTCGAGGGCAAGGACATGGTCGGCTTCGGGGCGAAGGAGGGCGACCGGGCCTGGGCCCGGCACGGCACCGCCATGGCCGGCATCATCGCGGGCCACGGGCACGGCTACGACGACGGCGACGGCGTGATGGGCATCGCCCCGGAAGCCAGGATCCTCCCCGTCCGGGTGATCCTGGAGGACGGCGACCCGCAGCGCACCAAGGCCCGCAACACCCGCGGCAACGCCCTCGCCGAGGGCATCCGCTGGGCCGCCGACCAGGGCGCCGACGTCATCAACCTCTCCCTCGGCGACGACTCCGCCTCCGCCCACCCCGAACCCGCCGAGGACGAGGCCGTCCAGTACGCGCTGAAGAAGGGCGCCGTCGTGGTCGCCTCGGCCGGCAACGGCGGCGACAAGGGCGACCACATCTCCTACCCGGCCGCCTACCCGGGCGTCATCGCCGCCACCGCCGTCGACCGCTACGGCACCCGGGCGTCGTTCTCCACCCGCCGCTGGTACGCCACGGTCAGCGCGCCCGGCGTCGACGTCGTCATCGCCGACCCCGACCACAAGTACTACCAGGGGTGGGGGACCAGCGCGGCGTCGGCGTTCGTCTCGGGAGCGGTGGCGCTCGTCAAGGCCGCCCACCCCGGGCTCACCCCGGCGCAGATCAAGAAGCTCCTGGAGGACACCGCCCGCAACGCCCCCTCCGGCGGCCGCGACGACTCCCGTGGCTTCGGCTTCATCGACCCCGCCGCCGCGATCAGGGCCGCCGCCGGTCTCAAGCCGGAGGGACTGAAGTCCGCCTCCTACGGCGATCGGTACTTCGGCTCGGGCCCCGACGCCGCCCGCTCCGACGACGACACCTCCAGCTGGGCCGCCCCGGTCGCGGGCGGCGCCGGAGTGGTGCTCCTGATCGGCGCCGTCGTCCTGTGGCGCGGCCGCCGCGAGCCGGACGAGTTCGAGACCTACTGACGCCCGGCTATTCGGTGGCCGAAGCCGAAGCCGAAGCCGACGCGGACGTGCTGTCGTCCGCGAACGCCGCCACCGCCGCCCGCGCCGCCGCCTCCACCAGCGAGATGCCCTTCGCCTGCGTCGCGTTGCCGTTCGACAGCACCGCCACCAGGTACGCGCGCCCGCCGGCGGTCACCCGCCCGATGCTGTTGACGTCCCACAGACCGGTGGTGCTCCGCGCCAGCCAGCCGTTCTTCAGGGCCCACGACGAGCCGTCGGCAGCCGCCGAGACACCCCAGTGCTGACCGGCGGCGATCTGCCCCATCAGCCCCTGGATGTAGGACCGGGAGGCCTCGCTCAGCTCGGAGTCCTCCCCGAAGACCTGCCGCAGCAGCGTGAGCTGGTCGGCGGCCGTGGTCTGGGTCAGCCCCCACAGCATGTCGTCGCCGCCCTCGGTGCCGGTGAGCCCGAACCGCTCGTTCGCCGCGTCCAGCCCCTGCGCCTTCCCGATGGACCGCCACAGCGCCGACGCCGAGGCGTTGTCGCTGTTCTCGATCATCGCGGTGGCGTACGTCTTCTCGGTGGCCGTGAGACGCCGGTCCGCGTCCTGCGCCTGGAGCAGCAGCGTCGCCAGGATGTCCACCTTCACGATGCTCGCCGTGTCGAACGCGGCGTCGCCGTACGTGGCACCGTCCCCGGAGTCCAGGTCGAGCACGGCCACCGACACGGAGGCGTCGCCCGGCACGGTCACCGACGTCATCGCCTCGGCCAGCAGCGCGTCGTGGTCCACCTCCGGTGCCGCGACCGATTCCACCGACACTCCTCCGTCCACCGACTCCGACGCCGACGCCGACGGCGCCGGAGAGGACGACGATACGGCTCCCGTACCGGAGTGCGCCTGGGCCTTCACATAGACGGTTCCGCCCGCGGTGGCGCCGAGGACGGCCACGGCGGCGAGCGCGGTGTAGAGGAGCGGACGGCGCCGGGACGGGCGAGCGCGGCGGCTGCGACGGGCTCTGCGAGACTCCATGCCCGTGATCGTGGCGGCGGCGACTGTGCGGGCCGTTAGACGGACGTAAGAGGTACGTCAGCGGAGACTGAGAATCCTGTGAAAGTCGTCACCGTCACGTTTCCGCCCCCGCACAAGCCCAGCAGCATCCCCCCGATAAGGTCGGTGACCGTGGCGAACAAGAACATTCCCGACCCCGGCTACTCCGACGACGACGGCTCCGCCGATCCCCGGCTCGCCGCGGCGCTCGCCGCCTGGGCCGAGGACCGCAGCGCCGTGGGACCCGTCCTGGAGGCGCTCAAGGGCACCCGGCTGCTCGTGCCCGTGGTGGCCGTCCTCGGTGAGGTCGAGGAGGACGAGAACGGACTGCGCCGCGAGAAGACCAGCGACATGGCCGTCCCCACCCTGAAGGCGGGCACCCGCACCGCCCTGCCCGCCTTCACGTCCACCGACTCGCTGGCCCGCTGGGACCCCGCGGCCCGCCCCGTCGCCGTACCGCTGCACCAGGCGCTGCAGGCCGCCGCGCACGAGAAGGCGGACACCGTCGTGCTCGACATGGCGGGGCCGGTGGCGTTCGAACTGACGGGACCGGCGCTGCTGGCGCTCGCCGAGGGCCGTACGACGGCCGATCCGCTCGCCGACCCGGCGGTGCGCGACGCGGTGCGCGACGCGGTGGCCGCCGAGTCGGCCGTGGTCAGCGCCCACCTCGGGCCGGGGCAGGCGGACGGCACCCTCGCGCTCGTCCTGGACCCGGCCGCCGCTCCCGCCGAGGCCGCCCGGGCCGTCGCCGCGCGCCTGGCCGCCGACGACACACTGAGGGCCCGCCTGGTGCGCGGCCTCGACCTGGCACTGCTGCCGGCCGGGACGACGCCTCCGGGCGAGCCCCTGTACGTGCGGCCCTAGCCCTCGGCCGTGGCCGTGAGCCACAGCCGTCGGCCGTGGGACCGGCTTAGCCGTAGACGGGTCCGGTGTACTTCTCGCCCGGGCCCTGACCCGGCTCGTCCGGGACGATCGACGCCTCGCGGAACGCCAGCTGCAGCGACTTCAGGCCGTCGCGCAGCGGGGCCGCGTGGAAGGAGCTGATCTCGGTCGCGCTCGCGTCCAGCAGCCCGGCGAGGGCGGTGACCAGCTTGCGGGCCTCGTCCAGGTCCTTGTACTTGTCGCCCTCCTCGGTCAGCCCGAGCTTCACGGCCGCCGCGCTCATCAGGTTGACGGCGACCGTCACGATCACCTCGACGGCCGGGACCTCGGCGATGTCGCGGGTCATCTCGTCGAAGTCGGGGGAACCGGGGCCGTCTGCGGAGCCGGCGGGGGAGGTCTCACTCATGCAGGACACGATAGGGCCCGTCGCCCGCCCCCTTGACAGCAGGAGGCATGAGACACCGGATTAGCGCACGCGTGCGCGGCCTGGTAATCTCGTGTAACGACCGGTCGGACACGCGTGCCCCTCAGCAAGCGGGCCCGGCCCACAAGTGGAGACTCCGAGCTCCCACCCGACTGCCCTCTGGGGCGGCGGGTCACCCCGGTCAGGCGGCCACCATCGTTCCGTACGGACGATGGAGTCGCCCGGTAGTGCGCCCCGCGTTCCCCGCGAAGGTGCTCCGGTAGTGCTTGGAGCCCCGCGTGTGATCGTTCGGGGCATTTTTTGTGCTTCGGCGTGGTTACAGGCCTAACGAACACAGACGTTACGCGGCCGTCCGCCAGACCGCCGCGTGGTGCTACCGAGGAGGATCCATCAGCGCCGAGCCCCGCATCAACGACCGGATTCGCGTTCCCGAGGTGCGACTTGTCGGTCCCAGTGGCGAGCAGGTGGGCATCGTCCCCCTGGCCAAGGCACTGGAGCTTGCGCAGGAGTACGACCTGGACCTGGTCGAGGTCGCGGCGAACGCCCGCCCGCCGGTCTGCAAGCTCATGGACTACGGGAAGTTCAAGTACGAGTCGGCCATGAAGGCCCGTGAGGCGCGCAAGAACCAGGCGCACACGGTCATCAAGGAGATGAAGCTCCGGCCGAAGATCGACCCGCACGACTACGACACCAAGAAGGGTCACGTCGTCCGGTTCCTCAAGCAGGGCGACAAGGTCAAGATCACGATCATGTTCCGTGGTCGCGAGCAGTCCCGGCCCGAGCTGGGCTACCGACTGCTGCAGCGCCTCGCGGAGGACGTCCAGGAGCTCGGGTTCGTCGAGTCGAACCCCAAGCAGGACGGCCGCAACATGATCATGGTTCTCGGTCCGCACAAGAAGAAGACCGAGGCGATGGCCGAGGCCCGTCAGGCGCAGGAGGCCCGCAAGGCCGAGGCGAAGGCCAACCCCGGCCGTTCGCAGAACGCCGCGGACGCCGACGCCGTGAACGCCGAGGTAGACGCCGAGGCCCCGGCCGAGGCTTCCGCCGAGGCGTGATCCGAGGGACGCGAGTCCCCTGGATGCAACCCAAACAGCAGCGACGCTCCACCGTGCCCGGTTTCACGACCGGGCACCGGAGCGCCACCGACGAGGAGAGAACGGCGCTATGCCGAAGAACAAGTCGCACAGCGGTGCCAGCAAGCGCTTCAAGGTCACCGGCTCCGGCAAGGTGCTCCGTGAGCGCGCCGGCAAGCGCCACCTGCTCGAGCACAAGTCGTCCCGAGTGACGCGTCGCCTCACCGGCAACGCCGAGATGGCCCCGGGCGACGCCGCGAAGATCAAGAAGCTTCTCGGCAAGTGAGGCCGGGCGCTCAGCGCCTGACCCTCCCAAGACACCGGGACCCAATCGATTCCGGGCCGTGTGACGACACCCACGGCCCCGCTACAAGGAGTTAACAAGTGGCACGCGTCAAGCGGGCAGTCAACGCCCACAAGAAGCGCCGGGCGATCCTCGAGCAGGCCTCCGGCTACCGCGGTCAGCGTTCGCGCCTGTACCGCAAGGCCAAGGAGCAGGTCACCCACTCGCTGGTCTACAACTACAACGACCGCAAGAAGCGCAAGGGCGACTTCCGTCAGCTGTGGATCCAGCGCATCAACGCCGCTGCCCGCGCCAACGGCATCACCTACAACCGCTTCATCCAGGGTCTGAAGGCCGCGAACGTCGAGGTCGACCGCAAGATCCTGGCCGAGCTCGCCGTGAACGACGCGGGCGCGTTCGCCGCGCTCGTCGAGGTCGCGCAGAAGGCGCTGCCGTCGGACGTCAACGCGCCGAAGGCCGCGTGACGCTGCGCCGGCCTTGAGCCGACGTGACCGAGGACCCGCAGGCTTATGGCTTGCGGGTCCTTTGCTGCTGACCCCATGGGCCGTCGTGTGGGTGCGGGCCGCCCCGGCGGTACCGGAACCACTGAGCTTCCGAAGGTGACCAGAAGATGCCCTCCGCCAGTCCCGACCTCGTCTCCCCCCGTTCCCCCCGGGTCTCCGCCGCCCGGCGGCTCGCCCGGCGGAACTTCCGGGGGAAGGAGCGGCTGTTCCTCGCGGAGGGGCCGCAGGCCGTGCGGGAGGCGGCGGCGTACGGCAAGGAGACGCTGGTCGAGCTGTTCGCCACCGTCGAGGCCGCGGAGCGGTACGCGGACATCATCGGGGAGGCCAGGACCAGCGGCGCCCGGATCCATCTCGCCGACGAGCAGGTCATCGCGGACATCTCGACGACCGTCACCCCGCAGGGCCTGGTCGGGATCTGCCGGTTCGTCGACACGCCCTTCGAGGAGATCCTCGCCGCACGGCCGAAGCTGGTCGCCGTCCTGGCGCACGTGCGCGACCCCGGGAACGCCGGCACCGTGCTGCGCTGCGCCGACGCCGCCGGAGCCGAAGCGGTCGTGCTCACCGACGCCTCCGTCGACCTCTACAACCCCAAGGCGGTCCGCGCCTCCGTCGGTTCGCTGTTCCACCTGCCGGTCGCCGTCGGCGTCCCCGTCGAGCAGGCCGTGGCCGGACTCAAGGGCGCCGGGGTGCGGATCCTCGCCGCCGACGGCGCGGGGGAGGACGACCTGGACGACGAGCTCGACCACGGGACCATGGGCGGGCCCACCGCCTGGGTGTTCGGCAACGAGGCCTGGGGGCTGCCGGAGGAGACCCGCGCCCTCGCCGACGCCGTCGTGCGCGTCCCGATCCACGGGAAGGCCGAGAGCCTGAACCTGGCGACCGCCGCGGCCGTATGTCTCTACGCGTCGGCCCGTGCACAGCGCGCCTCCGGAGGGTGCCGCTCCGTCACCGAGAGCTAGTAGGGTGACCAGCTCGGGGGCCTCTTCCAGAGGGACGGGAGTTGAGGTACGGGGATGAGTGTCGGCACGAGCAGCGCACCGGGAGCGGCCCGCCCTGCCGGTGACCTCGCCGAACTCGGCATCGACCCCGACGACCTGCCCGACGGGCTCGTCGTCGCCGACGAGCACGGCCAGGTCATCTGCTTCAACGCGGCCGCCGCCCGCATCACCGCCGTCCCCGCCGCCGAGGCGCTCGGCCAGAGGCTGGAAAAGGCCCTTCCCTTAGAGGACCTCGAGGGCCGCCGCTGGTGGCAGCTCACCGACCCCTACGGCGGCCTCGCCATCCGCGTCGCCCAGCCCGAGCGCAACCTGCTGCTGCCCGGCGGCCGGGAGGTGCTCGTGTCCGTGCGGTACGTCCGCACCCGCCCCACCGGACCCGTCCGCCGCGTCGTCGTCTCCCTCCGTGACACCGAGGCCCGCCGCCGCACCGAACGCAGCCACGCCGAGCTGATCGCCACCGTCGCCCACGAGCTGCGCTCGCCGCTCACCTCGGTCAAGGGCTTCACCGCCACCCTGCTCGCCAAGTGGGCCCGCTTCACCGACGACCAGAAGCGGCTGATGCTGGAGACCGTCGACGCCGACGCCGACCGCGTCACCCGGCTCATCGCCGAGCTCCTGGACATATCGCGGATCGACTCCGGACGGCTGGAGGTGCGCCGGCAGCCGGTCGACATGGGCGCCGCCGTCGGACGCCACATCCAGGCCTACGTCGCCGCCGGGCAGCCCGCCGACCGGTTCCTGCTCCGCATCGAGCAGCCGCTGCCCGCCCTGTGGGCCGACCCCGACAAGATCGACCAGGTGCTCAGCAACCTGATCGAAAATGCGGTGCGCCACGGCGAGGGAACCGTCACGATTGACGTCACGCCCGCCGCGTCCCCCCGGGAAGGGGAGGACACCGGCACGTCGGTCACCGTGAGCGACGAGGGTGCCGGCATCCCGGAGGAGTCCATGAACCGCGTCTTCACCCGCTTCTGGCGGGGCAGCAAGCGCGGCGGCACCGGCCTCGGGCTGTACATCGTCAAGGGCATCGTCGAGGCCCACGGCGGCACCATCACGGTCGGCCGCGCCCCCGGCGGCGGCGCGGAGTTCCGATTTACGTTGCCCGTGGCGGCCCCGGCCTATCTCGCCTGAGAGCGTGAGATCCGCCGGAGCGGCCCGCGGGCGCGTTCGTACACCCACACCCCGTTAGACTCGGCCTTTGGCACCTTTGTGTCCCAAAAACCGTGACGATCTGTCCACGAGTCGGTGACGGGGACGTCAGCCAGCCAATCGGAAGCACGGGAAGAGATGTCGGCACCCAATAAGTCGTACGACCCTGTCGAGGTCGAGGCGTTGAAACCGGATGAGATCGAGCGCATGCGGGACGAGGCGCTCGCCGCCTTCGCCGCCGCGGACTCCCTCGACGCGCTCCAGGAGGCCAAGGTCGCCCACACCGGCGGCACGTCCCCGCTGGCGCTCGCCAACCGCGAGATCGGCGCCCTGCCCCCGCACGCGAAGGCCGAGGCCGGCAAGCGCGTCGGCCAGGCCCGCGGAGCCGTGAACAAGGCGCTCGCGGCCCGCCAGACGGAGCTGGAGGCCGAGCGGGACGCCCGGGTGCTGGTCGAGGAGGCGGTGGACGTCACGCTGCCGTACGACCGCGTCCCGGCCGGCGCCCGCCACCCGCTCACCACGCTCTCGGAGCGCATCGAGGACGTCTTCGTGGCCATGGGCTACGAGGTCGCCGAGGGCCCCCAGGTCGAGGCCGAGTGGTTCAACTTCGACGCCCTCAACATCGGCCCGGACCACCCGGCCCGCGGCGAGGCCGACACCTTCTTCGTGCAGGGCCCCGAGGGCGGCACCGAGTCCGGTGTCGTGCTGCGCACCCACACCTCGCCCGTGCAGATCCGCTCCCTGCTCGACCGCGAGCTGCCGGTCTACGTGATCTGCCCCGGTGTCGTCTACCGCACCGACGAGCTGGACGCCACGCACACCCCGGTCTTCCGCCAGGTCGAGCTGCTGGCGGTCGACGAGGGCCTCACCATGGCCGACCTCAAGGGCACGATGGACCACATGGTCCAGGCCCTGTTCGGCGAGGGCATGAAGACCCGGCTGCGGCCGAACTTCTTCCCCTTCACCGAGCCGTCCGCCGAGATGGACATGGTGTGCTACGTCTGCCGTGGCGAGTCCGTCGGCAACCCCGACCGTCCCTGCCGCACCTGCTCCAGCGAGGGCTGGATCGAGCTGGGCGGCTGCGGCATGGTCAACCCCAAGGTGCTGACCGCCTGCGGCGTCGACCCGGAGAAGTACAGCGGGTTCGCCTTCGGGTTCGGCATCGAGCGGATGCTGATGTTCCGCCACAACGTCGAAGACATGCGAGACATGGTCGAGGGTGACGTCCGGTTCACTCGGCCCTTCGGGATGGAGATCTGATGCGGGTCCCGCTTTCCTGGCTGCGGGAGTACGTCGACCTGCCGGCGACCGAAACCGGCCGTGACGTCCAGGCCAAGCTCGTGTCGGCCGGCCTCGAGGTCGAGACCGTCGAGCACCTCGGAGCCGACCTCAAGGGCCCCCTCGTCGTGGGTCAGGTGCTGACCATCGAGGAGCTGGAGGGCTTCAAGAAGCCGATCCGCTTCTGCACCGTCGACGTCGGCACCGCCAACGGCACCGGCGAGCCGCAGGAGATCGTCTGCGGCGCCCGCAACTTCGCCGTCGGCGACAAGGTCGTCGTCGTGCTCCCGGGCGCCGTCCTCCCCGGCGGTTTCGCGATCGCCGCGCGCAAGACGTACGGCAAGACCTCCCACGGCATGATCTGCTCCAGCGACGAGCTGGGCATGGGCGACGACGGCACCAAGGGCATCATCGTGCTGCCGCCGGAGACCGAGGTCGGCAAGGACGCCATCGAGCTCCTGGAGCTGGTCGACGAGGTCCTGGACATCGCCGTCACCGCCAACCGCGGCGACTGCCTGTCCATCCGCGGCGTCGCCCGCGAGGCCGCCATCGCCTACGGTCTGCCGCTGCGCGACCCCGCCCTGATCGACGTACCGGCGCCGAACGCCTTCGGCTACCCCGTGCAGGTCTCCGACCCGTTCGGCTGCGACCGCTTCACCGCCCGCACCGTCACCGGTCTGAGCCCCGAGGCGCGCTCCCCGATCTGGCTGAAGCGCCGGCTGCAGAAGGTCGGCATGCGCCCGATCTCGCTCGCCGTCGACATCACCAACTACGTGATGATGGAGCTCGGCCAGCCGCTGCACGCCTACGACCGCGGGCTGGTCCAGGGCACCATCGGCGTCCGCCGGGCCGGCGAGGGCGAGCAGATCGTCACCCTCGACGGTGTCACCCGGAAGCTGCACGCCGAGGACCTCGTCATCACCGACGACCGCGGCCCGATCGGCCTCGCCGGAGTCATGGGCGGCGCCGACACCGAGATCGCCGACCACGACGACGTGGACAACTCCACGGTGGACGTCGTCATCGAGGCCGCCCACTTCGACGCGGTGTCGATCGCGCGGACGGCGCGCCGGCACAAGCTGTCCTCCGAGGCCTCCCGCCGCTTCGAGCGCGGCGTCGACCCGGCCGCCGCCGCGGCCGCCGCCCAGCGCACGGTCGACCTGCTGGTGCTCCTCGCGGGCGGTACCGCCGACGCGGGCGTCACGGAGATCACCGCCCCGTCCGCCCCGCACACCGTCACCGTCCCGGCCGACCACCCCGACAAGGTCGCGGGTGTCGTCTACGGCCGGGAGACCGTGGTGCGCCGCCTCCAGGAGATCGGCTGCGACGTGTACGGGCAGGACGAGCTGATCGTCACCGTCCCGTCCTGGCGGCCCGACCTCACCGAGATCAACGACCTGGCGGAGGAGGTCATCCGCCTGGAG
Source organism: Streptomyces sp. NPDC000345 (assembly GCF_042898825.1). Classification (NCBI taxonomy): domain Bacteria; kingdom Bacillati; phylum Actinomycetota; class Actinomycetes; order Kitasatosporales; family Streptomycetaceae; genus Streptomyces; species Streptomyces sp. NPDC000345. The sequence continues at coordinate 71,108 of NZ_JBIAZE010000010.1, read as the reverse complement.
GGCTACGAGAACCTGCCCTCCACGCTGCCCAAGCCCCCCTCGGGCCGCGGTCTCACCCACCGCCAGCGTCTCCACCGCCGCGTCGGCCGCGCCCTGGCCGGGGCCGGCTACGTCGAGGCGCCGAACTACCCGTTCGTCAGCGAGCAGGTCTTCGACCAGCTCGGCCTGGACGCCGACGACCCGGCCCGCCGTGTCGTCAAGCTCACCAACCCGCTCAACGACGAGGAGCCCGCGCTCCGTACGTCGCTGCTGCCGGGCCTGCTGGGCGCGCTGCGGCGCAACGACGGGCGGGGCTCGCACGACCTCGCGCTGTTCGAGACGGGGCTGGTCTTCCACCCCCGCGAGGAGCAGGGCGTCGCCGGCCACCTCCCGGTCGACCGCCGTCCGACCGACGAGGAGCTCGCGGCGCTCGACGCCGTGCTCCCCGAGCAGCCGCGCCATGTCGCCGCCGTCCTCGCGGGCGCCCGCGAGCAGGCCGGCTGGTGGGGCAGGGGCCGCCCGGCCGACTGGGCCGACGCGGTCGAGGCGGCTCGGGCCGTGGCCCGTGAGGCCGGTGCGGAGCTGGTCGTCCGCCAGGGCCAGTACGGCCCGTGGCACCCGGGCCGGTGCGCCGAGCTCGTGGTCGTCGTGGACGGTGCCGAGCGGGTCGTCGGCCATGCCGGCGAGCTGCACCCGCGGGTGGTGAAGGCGCTCGGTCTGCCGGCCCGCACCTCCGCGATGGAGCTGAACCTCGACGTGCTGGAGGCGGTCGGCGACGACACCCCGCAGGCGCCGGGCATCTCCACGTTCCCCGTCGCCACCCAGGACGTCGCCCTCGTCGTCGACAAGTTCGTCCCGCACGCCGAGGTCGAGGCCGCGCTGCGTGAGGGGGCCGGGGACCTGCTGGAGGGCATCCGGCTGTTCGACGTGTACGTCAACGACGACCAGCTCGGCGACGGGAAGAAGTCGCTGGCGTACGCCCTGCGCTTCCGCGCCGGGGACCGGACGCTGACCGTCGACGAGGCGTCGGCGGCCCGGGACGCCGCGGTCGCCCTCGCGGGCGAGCGGACGGGAGCGGTCCTGCGGGGCTGACGAAACACTCCGGCGGCGACCGCCGCACCGGCATCGGACCGGTCCTTCGGGGCCGGTCCGATGCGCGTCCGGTGCCTGGGAGTCAAACGCCGGACCGCCGCTTTATGAGGGGGAGCCGACGGTCCGGCGAACCTCTTGCGAGGCATTTCAGTCAAGCGGGCGGAAACCGTCAGCGACAGCGCGCGCACAGGGCGGATACGCGCACTCCGTTCACACCCCGTGTGAAGGCGGACCCACTACGCTTGCGGCACCGAGGCACCGGGGGGCACCCAATGCAGCCCAACACTCTGCTCGACGCGATCCTGGACGAGGCGGGCATCTCGCACGCGGGCCTCGCCGCCCATGTGAACCAGGCCGGGCGGGCGCGCGGACTCGCGTTGCGGTACGAGCACACCGCGGTCGCCCGGTGGCTGAAAGGACAGCGCCCGCGCGGCCAGGTGCCCGACCTGATCTGCGAGGTCCTCGCCGGGCGCCTGCACCGGCCGGTCACCCTCGACGACATCGGCCTCGGCGTCCCGGGGGAGCCGTCCAGCCCGCACGGCGGCTCGCTCTCCGGCTTCGTCGAGCGGGCCACCGCCCTGTGGCGCTCCGACGAGCAGCAGCGCCCGCACATCCTCGGCGCGCCCGCGGTGACCGGCACCCCGGCCGTGATGCCCGTATGGGAGTGGGAGAATCCGCCCGAGGACGTCGACGTCTCCCGGGGCGGCCGGCATCGCGTCACGTCCGCCGACATCGCCATGCTGCGTGCCGCCCGCACCCACTACGAGCAGATGTACCGCAAGGCGGGCGGCATCGCGACCCGCAGCCGTATCGTCGGCTTCCTCAACGCCGAGGCGGCGCCCCTGCTGCGGGGCAGCTACACCGATGAGACGGGACGTCAACTGCACCGCTCCACAGGGGGGCTGGTGGCGGTCGCGGGAATCTGCGCGTACGACTCCGACGCGCACGGACTCGCCCAGCGCTACTTCCACCAGGCGCTCAGACTCGCGAAGGCCAGCGGGGACCGGGGACTTGGCGCGTACGTCATCGCGCTCCTCGTCAACCAGTCGCTGTTCATGCGGGAGTACCGGCAGGCCGTGGCCTTCGCGGAGGCCGCGCTGCGCGCCGCGGGCAAGCACATCACCCCCGCCCTCGCCTCCGACCTGTACGCGATGCAGGCCAAGGCGTACGCCCACCTCGGCGACGGCACGAGCGCCCTGTCGTGCATCCGGCGGGCGGAGACGGCAGCCGAGCACATCCGGCGGGGGCACGAGCCGGACGAGACCGGCTATGTCCAGCCGGGTCTGGTCAACGTCCAGGTGGCGGAGGCGCTGCTCAGCCTCGGGGAGATCGCCGCGGCCGCCGAACACGCCCATGCCGCCGTCGGCACTCCGGCGCACGACCGGGGCCGGGTGCACCGGCTCGCCATGCTCAGCACGATCGAACTGCGCCAGGGCCACGCCGACAAGGCGGTGGTCACCGCCGTGCAGATGGCCGAGCAGGCCAGGGGAATGGAGTCCCAGCGGCTGCGCGACAGACTCCGGGCGGTGCGCGAACACCTGGTGCGCAGCGACTGCGCGGGCACGGCCGAGGCCGCCGAACTCATCGACGGAGCACTGCGCGTACCGCTGTAGACAGGTCGTGCGGACCGTTTCCCGGAGGTTCCGCGAGGGGAACACGAACACCGGCGTCCCCTAGTCCCTGCTGCGATATTGCCACTCACCCGACGGAAGGTGGCAGAACCGTGCAGTGGACGAAACAGAACGAACAAACTGTGTATGAAAACCGCTGGTTCAGCGTCAACCTGGCCGATGTGGAACTGCCGGACGGCCGGCACCTGGACCACTTCCTGATACGCCTGCGGCCGGTCGCCGTGGCCACGGTGGTCAACGAGGCGAACGAGGTCCTGCTCCTGTGGCGCCACCGCTTCATCACCGACAGCTGGGGCTGGGAGCTCGCGGCGGGCGTCGTCGAGGACGGCGAGGACATCGCCCACGCGGCCGCCCGCGAACTCGAGGAGGAGACCGGCTGGCGACCGGGGCCCCTGCACCACCTGATGAGCGTGGAACCGTCCAACGGCCTCACCGACGCCGTCCACCACATCTACTGGTCGGACCGGGGCGAGTACGTGGGACACCCGGTGGACGACTTCGAGTCGGACCGCCGGGAGTGGGTCCCCCTCAAGCTCGTACCCGACATGGTCGCCCGGGGGGAGGTCCCGGCCGCCAACATGGCGGCCGCGCTACTGCTGTTGCATCACCTCAGGCCCTAGCGGGCCAGCGCCTGCCAGACCGTCACGACCAGCGCTCCCAGGGCCGTGAGTGCCGCGAGCGAGGGCAGCGGCCAGCGCGCGTGCTCCAGCGAGATCATGCGGGTGTTGAGCTCGTCCAGTTCCTTCGCGGTCTCCTCGGTGCGATGGCTGAGCAGGGCCAGTCCTCCCTCGACGCGGGCGTACGCCACATCGAGGCGACGGCGTAACTCAGCGAGTTCACCATGGACCACGGGATGCTCCGGATCGGCGGTCACGGGTCCACTCCTTTCCGTAGTCGAACGTGGTGGTACCGCATCCCTTGCATGCGCATGATGAGTCAACCCCCCGGGTGGACCGGAGGGGAGCGTGTGCGTGCGGCATATGCGGGCCCGGTGCGCACACGGTGTGTGAAACGGCCGGGCCCGGCACTCCGCGGAGTGCCGGGCCCGGCCGATCGCGGCAGGTGCTCAGTACGTGTAGAACCCCGAGCCGGTCTTGCGGCCCAGCCGGCCCGCGTCCACCATGCGCTGGAGCAGCGGGGGAGCGGCGTACAGCGGCTCCTTGTACTCGTCGTACATGCTCTGCGCCACCGAGGCGACCGTGTCCAGGCCGATCAGGTCGGACAGCTTCAGCGGGCCCATCGGGTGGGCGCAGCCCATCTCCATGCCGTTGTCGATGTCCTCGCGGCTGGCGATGCCCGTCTCGAACATCCGGATCGCGGAGAGCAGGTACGGGATCAGCAGCGCGTTGACGACGAAGCCGGAGCGGTCCTGGGCCCGGATCGCGTGCTTGCCCAGCACCTTCTCGGCGAACAGCTGCGCACGGCTCAGCGTGCCCTCGGAGGTGGTCAGCGCCGGGATCAGCTCGACCAGCTTCTGCACGGGGGCCGGGTTGAAGAAGTGGATGCCGACCACCTGGTCGGGCCGTGCGGTGGCGACCGCCAGCTTCACCAGCGGGATGGAGGAGGTGTTGGAGGCCAGGATCGCGTCCGGGCGGGTCACCACCTGGTCGAGAACCTGGAAGATCTCGGTCTTGACCTGCTCGTTCTCGACGACGGCCTCGACGACGAGATCGCGGTCGGCGAACTCGCCGAGGTCCGTGGTGAAGCTGAGGCGCGCCTGCGTCTCGTCCCGCTCCTCCTCGCTGATCTTGCCGCGCTCGGCGGCCTTGGCCAGGGAGTTGAACAGCCGGGTCCGGCCGATCTCCAGGGCCTCGCCGGTGGTCTCGGCGACCTTGACGTCAAGTCCGGCGCGGGCGCAGACCTCGGCGATGCCCGCCCCCATCTGGCCGCAGCCCACCACTCCCACGCGTTCGATGTCGGTCACATCGTCCCTTTCGCTGCGCTGACACTGACGACGACTGTGACAGGTCTGCCGGGTCCCGGTCGGCCTGCTCCGATCGTGCACGTTACTAGCAAGTATCGATGATCGATCACCGGGGTGGGTGCATGCTGTGCGCGGAGACGATCCGTGACCGAGCGGATCCGCAGAGTGATGTGGGGATGGGTGCGATGGGGCGACTGACCCGGCGGGCGTTCGCGCTGGCGGCGCTGTCTGCGTTCACCACGACGGGCGCGGCGGCCGCTCCGGCTCCGCCGAGAGCGGGAGCTGGAGGAGGAGAGGCAGGAGAGGCAGGAGGGGCCGGAAAGGCGGAGAAGGAAGGAGGGGAGGGCGCGGCAGGCGGAGCGGGAGAAGGCCGCGCGAAGAGCGAGATGCGGGGCATGTGGCTGGCGACGGTCGCCAACCGCGACTGGCCGTCCAAGCCGGGGCTGACGGCCGCTCAGCAGCGCAAGGAGCTGATCGGCTGGCTCGACGTGGCGGTCCGCAACCGGCTGAACGCGGTGTTCTTCCAGGTGCGGCCCACCGCCGACGCGCTGTGGCCCTCCGCGTACGAACCCTGGTCGCAGGTCCTCACCGGCACCCAGGGGAAGTCGCCGGGCTGGGACCCGCTCGGCACGGCCGTGGCCGAGGCACACGCCCGCGGGCTTCAGCTGCACGCCTGGTTCAACCCCTACCGCGTCGCCACGCACGCCGACCGCTCACGGCTGGTCGCCTCGCACCCCGCCCGCCGGCACCCGGACTGGGTGGTGGAGCACGGCGGGCGCCTGTACTACAACCCGGGTCTGCCGAAGGTCCGGGCCTTCGTCCAGGACGCGATGATGGACGCGGTGAAGAAGTACCCCGTCGACGCCGTGCACTTCGACGACTACTTCTATCCCTATCCGGTCGCCGGCCAGAGGTTCGACGACGACGCCGCGTACAAGGCGCACGGCGGCGGTTTCGCCACCCGGGCCGCCTGGCGCCGCGCCAACGTCGACAAGCTGGTGCAGGAGACGGCCGCCCGCATCAGGGCCGTACGGCCGGGCACCCGGTTCGGGATCAGCCCGTTCGGGGTGTGGCGCAACGCCTCCACCGACTCGCGCGGCTCGGACACCCGGGCGTTCCAGTCGTACGACGAGATCCACGCGGACAGCCGGAAGTGGGTGCGCGAGGGCTGGATCGACTACGTCGTCCCGCAGCTGTACTGGGAGATCGGCAACTCCGCCGCCGACTACGCCAAGCTCGTGGCCTGGTGGGCGGCCGTGGCCAAGGGCAGCCGTACACGGCTCTACCTGGGCGAGGGCCTCTACAAGGCCGGCGCCCCGGGGCAGCCGAGGGCCTGGGCCGACAAGGCCGAGCTGACCAGGCACCTCACCCTCGCCAAGAAGCACCCGGAGGTACGCGGCCACGTGTTCTTCGCCGCCGGGGACGTGCGCAAGGACCGGATCGGCGCGATGGCACGGGTGGTCGCCGACCACTACGGGCAGCCGGCGAAGCCCCCGCGCTGACCTAACGCTGTTCCTCGGTCCTGGTCCTGTGACGGATCTCGGTGTCGGGGCCGGGGGAGCACAGCCCCTCGTGGCCGTCCTGGAAGCGGACCCGGAACGGCGGGTTGCCGTCCTGGCCCAGTACTTCGACGATTTCGCCGATCTTGTCGTGTTGGCCGACCACCCTGCCGTGCTGGACAAACTGGTCGCCCGCGGTTGCACGCATCTGCGGGGCCTCCTCGCCTGTTGGGAGAGAGCAGTGGTCCGTCTTGTCGATCTCGGCCGTGTTCAGCCGCGCGCCCGCTGCGTGACGGCGATGCAGACCAGCACGGCCGCGGCCGTCAGCGGAGCGGCGGGCGTGAGGTGCTCGCCCAGCAGCAGCACCGACCACACCAGTGTGAGCAGGGGCTGGGCCAACTGCAACTGGCTGGCCTTGGGGATGCCGACGGCGGCCATGCCCCGGTACCAGACGACCAGGCCGAGGAACTGCGAGCCCGCCGCGACCCACAGCAGCCCGGCCACGCTGTGTGCGGTCAGGTGGACGGGTTCGTACGCGACGGCGAGGGCGGCGGCGGGCACGCCGATGGGCAGGCAGAGCACCAGCGCCCAGCCGATCACCTGCCAGCCCGGCATGACCCGGGCCAGCCGGCCGCCCTCGGTGTAGCCGGCCGCGCACACCAGCAGCGCCGCGAACAGATAGAGATCGGCGGTGGTCAGGGCCCCGCCGCTCTGCTGCACGGTGAACGCCACCACCGCCGCGGCCCCGGCCAGCGCCGCCGTCCAGAAGGTGCGCGAGGGGCGGGTGCCGACGCGCAGGGCGGACAGCAGCGCGGTGGTCAGCGGCAGCAGACCCACCACGACGGCGGCGTGCGCGGTGGTCGACGTCCGCAGCGCCAGGGTCGTCAGGAGGGGGAAGCCCACGACCACTCCGGCGGCCACGACCGCGAGGCCCGCCCAGTGCCGCCGGACGGGCACCGGCACCCGCAGGGCGAGCAGTGCCCCGCCCGCGATCAGCGCGGCCAGCACGCTGCGCACGGCGACCAGCGACCAGGGGCCGAAGCCCTCCAGGCCCCAGGCGGTGGCGGGGAAGGTGAGCGAGAAGGCGACGACGCCGAGGGCGGCCTGGAGGGTGCCGAGGCCCTGGGGCGACGGGGTGCTGACTGCTATCGGCGCCGAGGCGATAGCGCTACTCTGTGTCCTCATGCATGAGCGTAGCAGTGTGGCTGAACTGACCGACCAACTGCGACGGGAGCTGGACCGCTACTCTCCCGGTGGAAAGCTCCCGTCGAGCCGGGCGCTGGTCGAACGGTTCCGGGTGAGCCCGGTGACCGTCTCGCGGGCGCTGGCCCACCTGGCCGCCGAGGGGCTGGTGGTGACCCGGCCCGGCGCGGGCGCGTTCCGCGCCCGGCCGCGCCCCGCGGTCGCGGCGGCGGGGGACACCTCCTGGCAGGAGGTCGCGCTCAGCGCGGACGGCGCCGCCGACCTCGTCCCGCGTTCGGTGGACGCCTCCGGCGTCACGGTCTCGCTGGCCGCCCCGCCGCCCGGCGTGATCGAGTTCAACGGCGGCTATCTGCATCCCTCGCTGCAACCCGAGCGCGCGATGTCCGCTGCGCTGGCCCGCGCCGGACGGCGTCCCGGAGCATGGGGCCGGCCGCCGATGGAGGGACTGCCGGAGCTGCGCGAATGGTTCGCGCGCACCATCGGCGGCGCCGTGGGCGCGGCCGAGGTGCTGATCGGCGCGGGCGGCCAGGCGGCGCTGACCACCGCTCTGCGCGCGCTCGCCCCACCCGGGGCGCCGGTGCTGGTCGAGTCACCGACCTACCCCGGCATGCTCGCGATCGCCCGCTCCGCCGGCCTGCGCCCGGTACCGGTCCCGGTCGACCCCGACGGCGTGAAGCCGGACCTGCTCGCCGACGCCTTCCGGGCCACCGGCGCCCGTGTGTTCGTCTGCCAGCCGCTGTTCCAGAACCCGACCGGCGCCGTCCTCGCCCCCGGCCGGCGCGGTGAGGTGCTGCGCATCGCGCGGGAGGCGGGCGCCTTCGTCGTGGAGGACGACTTCGTCCGGCGGCTCGCGCACGAGGACGCCGGGCCGCTGCCGCGTCCGCTCGTCGCCGACGACCCCCACGGAGTCGTCGTCCACGTCGGCTCGCTCACCAAGGCCACCTCGCCCAGCTTCCGGGTCAGCGCCCTGGCCGCCCGCGGGCCCGTGCTGGAACGGCTGCGCGCCATCCAGGTCGTCGACACCTTCTTCGTGCCCCGCCCGCTGCAGGAGGCGGCCCTGGAACTCGTCGGCTCGCCCGCCTGGCCGCGCCATCTGCGGTCCGTGGCGGCCGAACTGAGGGCCCGGAGAGACGCGATGACCTCCGCGCTGCGGCTGCGCCTGCCCGAACTCGCCCTCCCGCACGTCCCGTCCGGCGGCTACCACCTGTGGTTGCGGCTGCCCGACGGCACCGGGGACACCTCCCGGGCCTTCGGCTCCGGGGGAGAGGCCGCCTTCACGGCCGCCGCCCTGCGCGCCGGCGTCGCGCTCACCCCCGGCCGCCCCTACTTCAGCGCCGAACCCCCGGCCGCCCACGTCCGGCTGAGCTTCGCCGCCGTCGCCGGGACCGAGGAGATCGCGGAAGGGGTGCGCCGGCTGCGGGTGGCCTGCGACGAGGTACTCCCGGGAAATCGTTCGACATGATCCGCGCCCTGCTGTGAGGATCCGGGCCATGAGCGACAGCACGACCCTCGCCGAGGGCTACGAGATCTCCACCGACCCCGGCCGCCTCGACATCGAGCGCGTGCACCGCTGGCTGTCCACCGACGCGTACTGGGCGATCGGGCGCGCACGGGACAAGCAGGAGCAGGCCGTCGCCGGGTCGCTCAACTTCGGGGTGTACGACTCCGCCTCGGGGGAGCAGGTCGCCTACGCGCGCGTGGTGACGGACCTCGCGACCTTCGCGTGGCTGTGCGACGTGTACGTGGACCCCGCGGTGCGCGGGAAGGGCCTCGGGACGGCGCTGGCCGCGGCCGTGCGCGACCATCTGCTGCCCCACGGGCTGCGCAGGATCCTGCTCGCCACGCACGACGCGCACGGCGTGTACGAGAAGGCCGGCTTCGAGGCACTGGAGAAGCCGGACCGGTGGATGGCCCTGATCTTCGACAAGCTCGGCGCGGCGTGAGCGGCACGCTCGTTTTGGCGTGAGTTGTCCGGGCAGGTCCTGACCCGTCGGTAAGTTTTCTTGCAGGCGGCCGCCCACCGCCTCTTGACCTGCGCACTTGTGCGGCTCACCATCACCGCATGCCACTTCGGGTCACGTTCGTCGCCGCCGCGCGCAGCTCACCGCTGCTGGCGGAGCGCTTCGAGGACGACCGGCCGCTGGACCAGGCCGGCTGGGACGAGGTGCAGCGCGTGGCCGCGGACCTCGTGCCGCTCGCGGCCGCCGAGCTGCGCTACTGTTCGCCCACCCCGCGCAGCCGTGCCACCGGGGACGCGCTCGGATACGCCCCGCTCGTGCAGCTCGCCCTGCGGGACTGCGACATGGGCCGCTGGCGCGGCTTCACCCTCGGTGAGGCGATGGCGCGGGAGCCGGAGGCCGTGGACGCCTGGCTGGCCGACCCGCGGGCCACTCCGCACGGCGGCGAGTCGCTGCTGGAGTTCATCTCCCGGGTGGGCGGCTGGCTCGACACCCGGCCGATCGCGGACGGCGACCGGATCGTCGCCGTGGCCGAACCCAGCGTGATCCGCGCGGCCCTCGTGTACGCGCTGAAGGCGCCGCCGTCGACGTACTGGAACATCGACGTCCGCCCGCTGTCGACGACCACCGTCACCGGCCGCGGCGGGCGCTGGAACCTCCGGCTCGAGGGGGCGCCGACTCAGCCCACACGGGTGTAGTCGGTGGTCAGCAGCAGGTCCTTGGCGGGGCCGCCCACGCGCCACACCGTGCGCCAGTGGTCCGCGTCCCGGACGGTGAACTCGCCTCGGTAGAGGTCGGCGGAACAGGCGTGGTCGGCCGTGTGCCGGCCCGTCGTGAGGTCCAGGCCGTGGAAGGGGCGGCCGTCGGCGAACCGGACGTCCGCCGTCCCGGGCGCCCGGCCCGGCAGGAAGCGCAGGGTGCGCTCGGCGGGGCGGGAGACGCCCTGCCAGGTGAAGGTGCCGGACTCCTCGTGCAGCAGGCCCCCGCCGTCCAGCGGGCTGAACAGCGTGGTGCCGTGGAAGTGCCCCTCGCCGCCTCCGGCCAGGTCCCGCACCGTACGCTCCACGCGCCAGCGCCCGGCCAGATGGGTGAGCACGTCCTCCACCGGCCGGCACCCGCCGGGCATGGCCGGCCCTTCCGTCGGCGAGGGCACCAGAGCATCCACGCCCCCGACGATACGTGCCCGCCCCATTGACGCGCTCATGCCCCGTCCTTATGTTGCCGTTCGACGTGTTGACCGTTGTTCTGTATTTCGAACACGATCGCATGTGTTGTGACAACTGCACATGACCCCGAGAGTCGCGGAGTGTCCATGCCACGCACCACCCGCAACCGTCTGAGGCTCGGCCTCGGAGCAAGCGCTTTCCTGCTGGCCGCCGGTCTCGTCCCCGCCCCCGCCGGGGCCGCCGAGGCCACCGACTACGCCATCACCGTCGACCCCGCCGCCAAGGGCGCGAAGATCGACGACACGATGTACGGCGTCTTCTTCGAGGACATCAACCGGGCAGCCGACGGCGGTCTGTACGCCGAGCTCGTGCAGAACCGGTCCTTCGAGTACTCCACCGTCGACAACAAGGCGTACACCCCGCTGACCTCCTGGACGGTGTCCGGCACGGCGAACGTCGTGAACGACGAGGGCCGTCTGAACGACCGCAACCGCGCCTACCTCTCCCTGGGCGCCGGCTCGTCCGTCACCAACGCCGGCTACAACACCGGTGTCCGCGTCGAGGAGGGCGAGACGTACGACTTCTCGGTGTGGGCCCGCGCCGGGAGCGGTACCACCCTGACGGTCTCCCTGCGGGACGCCGACGGCACGCTCGCCACCGCCCGCCAGGTGGCCGTGGGCGCCGGCGGCTGGGCGAAGTACCAGGCCTCCTTCACCGCCACCCGCACCAGCAGCGAGGGCCGGCTGACCGTCGCCTCGTCCGCCGCGACCGCCCTCGACATGGTCTCCCTGTTCCCCCGGGACACCTACAAGCACGAGCCCAACGGCCTGCGCAAGGACCTCGCCGAGAAGATCGCCGCCCTGCACCCGGGCTTCGTTCGCTTCCCCGGCGGCTGCCTGGTCAACACCGGCTCCATGCAGGACTACAGCGAGGCCTCCGGCTGGCAGCGAGCCCGCTCCTACCAGTGGAAGGACACCGTCGGCCCGGTCGAGGAGCGGGCCACCAACTCCAATGTCTGGGGCTACAACCAGAGTTACGGGCTCGGCTACTACGAGTACTTCCGCTTCGCCGAGGACATCGGCGCGATGCCGCTGCCCGTCGTCCCGGCCCTGGTGACCGGCTGCGGCCAGAACAAGGCCGTCGTCGACGACGCGCTGCTCCAGCGGCACATCCAGGACACCCTCGACCTCATCGAGTTCGCCAACGGCCCGGTCACCTCCCCCTGGGGCAGGAAGCGCGCGCAGATGGGCCACCCCAGACCCTTCCGCCTCACCCACATCGAGGTCGGCAACGAGGAGAACCTCCCCGAGGAGTTCTTCGCCCGCTTCCAGCAGTTCCGCGCCGCGATCGAGGCGAAGTACCCGTACATGACGGTGATCTCCAACTCGGGCCCGGACGACGCCGGTTCCACCTTCGACACGGCCTGGCAGCTCAACCGGGACGCCGGCGTCGACATGGTCGACGAGCACTACTACAACAGCCCCCAGTGGTTCCTGCAGAACAACGACCGCTACGACTCCTACGACCGCGGCGGCCCGAAGGTCTTCCTCGGTGAGTACGCCTCCTGGGGGAACGCCTTCAAGAACGGCCTCGCCGAGGCCGCCTTCATGACCGGCCTGGAACGCAACGCGGACGTCGTCAAGCTCGCCTCCTACGCCCCGCTGTTCGCCAACGAGGACTACGTCCAGTGGAGCCCGGACCTGGTGTGGTTCAACAACCACGCCTCCTGGAACTCGGCCAACTACGAGGTCCAGAAACTGTTCATGACCAACGTCGGCGACCGTGTGGTGCCCTCGACGGCCACCGGGACCCCTTCCCTCCAGGGCCCCATCACGGGCGCCGTGGGCCTGTCGACCTGGGCGACGACGGCGGCGTACGACGAGGTGAAGGTGACGGACGCGGACGGCGCGACGCTCCTGACGGACGACTTCTCGGGCGACGCCTCGCAGTGGACGCACACCGGGGGCGGCAGCTGGTCCCTCCAGGACGGGCAGTACGCGCAGACCGACGTCGCCGCCGAGAACACCATGGTCTCGGCCGGTGACGTGCACTGGCACGACTACGACCTGCACGTCAGGGCCACCAAGACGTCCGGCAAGGAGGGCTTCCTGGTCGCCTTCGGCGTCAAGGACACCGGCAACTACTACTGGTGGAACCTGGGCGGCTGGAACAACACCACCACCGCCGTCGAGCAGGCCGTGGACGGCGGCAAGTCCACACTGATCTCCAAGGCCGGGACCATCGAGACGGGCCGGGCCTACGACATCGACATCAAGGTGCGGGGCCGCCAGGTCACGCTCTACCTGGACGGCCGGGAGTGGGGCGGCTTCACCGACGACAAGCCGGCCGAGCCGTTCCGTCAGGTCGTCACCAAGGACGACAGGACCGGCGACCTGATCGTGAAGGTCGTCAACGCCCAGTCCGCCGACGCCCGCACGGCGATCGATCTGGGCGGCGCCAAGGTCGCGTCCAAGGCCCGCGTCACCACCCTGGCCGCGGCGCCGGACGCGGTCAACAAGGAGACGCAGACCCCGGTCGCCCCGGTGACGTCCACCTTCACCGGAGTCGCCGGCACGTTCACGTACACCTTCCCGGCGAACTCGATCACCTTCCTGAGGATCAGGCAGCGGTAGCGGGTGCCGACGGGCGTGGGCGGCCGCCGCCCACGCCCGTCAGGCGTCCTTGCGCCGGAACCAGCCCCGTCCGGCCGGCGGTGCCGACGGTGCCGCCGGTGCCGGGGGCGGCGGAGGCGGCGACTGCGGGGCGGGTCCGCCGAACGGGGGCAGCGCCTTGAAGCGTTCGTCGAAGGTCACCGTCGGCGTGATCCGCCCCAGCGCCGCACGGACGAGCGTGAGCGGATGGCCGGGGAACCGCGCGTCCCACCGCTCCTCGTCACCCACGTGGTACGGCAGACCGCCGATCTGGTCCCCCACGTAGGGGTGCGGCCGGAAGTAGTCGGCCGGCCCCACCTGGGCCATGACCATCGCCTCCCGCATCCCGGTCGTCGCGCCCTCGGCGGCCTGCACCTTCACCACGGTGCTGCACCCTTCCTTCGGCACGGTCCACGTGCCGAGGAAGGCCTGCCCGGGCCGGCTGCCCAGCGGCATCTTCACCAGCTGGCGGACGGCCGGGACGCCGTCCACGGCACCGGGCACCGCCTCGATCAGACCCCCACCCGCTCCGGCCGTGCCGTGGGCGAGCCCCGCCCGCAGCCGCTCCGGCTCGTGCAGCGGGGCCGGCAGGTCGGGCACCAGCGGGAAGAAGTGGACCGACAGGACGAGCCCCGCCTCATCGGTCCACACCCCCGGCTCGCGCTCGGTGAAGCCGGTGAGGTCGAGGCCGGTCATCGGCGTCATGGCGATCACGGTATTCCCCCTTGTCGTAGACATGATCATCGGCTCGCCGATTCTGACACCCGCGGAACGGCTCGAGCGTGGATTGCATAAACGTGCAGCGAAACGTATAGTCATGCCGTCTAGAGGAGGAGTCCATGGCGGTACGTGCGGCAGTGGCCGGAGCGAGCGGGTATGCGGGCGGCGAGTTGCTGCGCCTGCTCCTCGCGCACCCCGAGGTCGAGATCGGCGCCCTGACCGGCAATTCCAACGCGGGTCAGAAGCTGGGCGCGCTCCAGCCGCACCTGCTGCCGCTGGCCGACCGCGTCCTCGAGAACACCACCGCCGAGGTCCTGTCGGGACACGACATCGTCTTCCTGGCCCTCCCGCACGGACAGTCCGCCGCCGTCGCCGAGCAACTCGGCCCGGATGTCCTCGTCGTCGACATGGGCGCCGACTTCCGGCTGAAGGACGCGGCCGACTGGGAGCGGTTCTACGGCTCCGCGCACGCCGGGACCTGGCCCTACGGCCTCCCCGAACTGCCGGGCGGCCGCGCCGCGCTGGAGGGGTCCAAGCGCATCGCGGTCCCCGGCTGCTACCCCACGGCCGTCTCACTGGCGCTGTTCCCCGCGTACGCCGCCGGGCTCGCCGAGAACGAGGCCGTGATCGTCGCCGCCTCCGGCACCTCCGGCGCGGGCAAGGCGCCCAAGGCGCACCTGCTGGGCTCCGAGGTCATGGGCTCGATGTCGCCGTACGGCGTCGGCGGCGGCCACCGGCACACGCCCGAGATGATCCAGAACCTCAGCGCCGCTGCGGGCGAGCGGGTCTCCGTCTCCTTCACGCCCACCCTCGCGCCGATGTCCCGCGGGATCCTCGCCACGTGCAGCGCGAAGGCCCGGGCGGGCGTCACCGCCGAGTCCGTCCGCGCCGCCTACGAGAAGGCCCTCGCCGACGAGCCCTTCGTCCACCTCCTCCCCGAGGGCCAGTGGCCCGCCACGGCGTCCGTGTACGGTTCCAACGCCGTTCAGGTGCAGGTCGCCCACGACGCGGCCGCGGGCCGGATCATCGCGATCAGCGCCATCGACAACCTCACCAAGGGCACCGCGGGCGGTGCCGTCCAGAGCATGAACATCGCCCTCGGTCTCCCCGAGGGGCTGGGACTTTCCACGATCGGAGTCGCACCGTGAGTGTCACGGCAGCCAAGGGATTCACGGCGGCGGGCATCGCCGCCGGGATCAAGGAGAACGGCAACCCGGACCTGGCCCTCGTGGTCAACAACGGGCCCCGTCTGTCCGCCGCGGGCGTCTTCACCTCCAACCGCGTCAAGGCCGCGCCGGTCCTGTGGTCCGAGCAGGTCCTCAAGAGCGGCGAACTGACCGCGGTCGTCCTCAACTCCGGCGGCGCCAACGCCTGCACGGGACCGAAGGGGTTCCAGGACACGCACGCCACCGCGGAGAAGGCGGCCGAGTCCCTCAACAGCGCCGGGCTCGACGAGACGGGCGGCCACGCCGCCGGCACGATCGCCGTGTGCTCGACCGGTCTCATCGGTGTGCTCCTGCCGATGGACAAGCTGCTGCCGGGCATCGACAAGGCCGTCGCCCAGCTCAGCCCGCACGGCGGCGAGAAGGCGGCCATCGCCATCAAGACCACCGACACCGTCCACAAGACCTCCGTGGTCCAGGGCGACGGGTGGACCGTCGGCGGGATGGCCAAGGGCGCGGGCATGCTCGCCCCCGGCCTGGCCACCATGCTGGTCGTCCTCACCACCGACGCCGACCTCGACAGCGCGACCCTGGACAGGGCGCTGCGCGCCGCCACCAAGGTCACCTTCGACCGGGTCGACTCCGACGGCTGCATGTCCACCAACGACACGGTGCTGCTGCTCGCCTCCGGCGCCTCCGGCGTCACCCCGCAGCACGAGGAGTTCGCGGCGGCCGTACGGACCGTCTGCGACGACCTCGGCCAGCAGCTCATCCGCGACGCCGAGGGCGCCAGCAAGGACATCAAGGTCGAGGTGGTCAACGCCGCGACCGAGGAGGACGCCGTCGAGGTGGGCCGCTCCATCGCCCGCAACAACCTCCTGAAGTGCGCGATCCACGGCGAGGACCCCAACTGGGGCCGTGTCCTCTCCGCGATCGGCACCACCGGGGCCGCCTTCGAGCCCGACCGGCTGAACGTCGCCATCAACGGCGTCTGGGTGTGCAAGAACGGCGGCGTCGGTGAGGACCGCGACAAGGTCGACATGCGCTACCGCGAGGTGCACATCGTCGCCGACCTGGCCGCCGGCTCGGAGACGGCCACCATCTGGACCAACGACCTGACCGCGGACTACGTCCACGAGAACAGCGCCTACTCCTCATGAGCAACGCACCCACGCGGAAGCACACCGCGCTCCCCAAGGCCCAGATCCTCATCGAGGCACTGCCCTGGCTGACCCGGCACAACGGCAAGACCGTCGTCATCAAGTTCGGCGGCAACGCCATGGTGAACGAGGAGCTGAAGGCCGCCTTCGCCCAGGACGTCGTCTTCCTGCGGCACGCCGGCCTCAACGTCGTCGTCGTGCACGGCGGCGGCCCGCAGATCAGCGCCGCCCTCGACCGGCACGGCATCGTCAGCGAGTTCAAGGCGGGCCTGCGCGTCACCACCGAGGACGCCATGGACGTCGTACGGATGGTGCTCGCCGGGCAGGTCCAGCGCGAGCTGGTCGGGCTGCTCAACCAGCACGGCCCGCTCGCGGTCGGCCTCACCGGCGAGGACGCGCACACCATCACCGCCACCAAGCACCAGCCCGAGATCGACGGGGAGTTGGTCGACATCGGGCGGGTGGGCGAGATCACCGCGATCGACACGGGCGCGATCGAGGCCCTGCTCGCCGACGGCCGTATCCCGGTCGTCTCCTCGATCGCCCGCTCCCAGGACGACGGACATGTCTACAACGTCAATGCTGATACGGCGGCTGCGGCACTCGCTGCGGCACTGGACGCCGAAACCCTCATGGTCCTCACGGACGTCGAGGGACTCTACGAGGACTGGCCCCACTCCGACGAGGTGATCAGCCGGCTCACCGCTTCCCAGCTGGAGAAGCTGCTGCCGGAGTTGAGCTCCGGCATGGTCCCGAAGATGGAGGGCTGTCTGCACGCCGTGCGCAACGGCGTCACCACGGCCCGGGTCATCGACGGGCGGGTCCAGCACTCGATCCTGCTGGAGATCTTCACCGACGAGGGCATCGGCACGATGGTCGTGGCCGACGAGCGGCAGGGGGATGCCGAATGACCGCGAACTCCGCCAACGAGCAGCTGACCCAGCGGTGGCAGGGCGCGCTCATGAACAACTACGGCACCCCCAGGATCCCGCTCGTCCGCGGTGAGGGCGCCCGGCTGTGGGACGCCGACGGCAAGGAGTACCTCGACTTCGTCGGCGGCATCGCGGTCAACGCCCTCGGCCACGCCCACCCGGCGGTCGTCGAGGCGGTCAGCCGGCAGATCGCCTCCCTCGGCCATGTCTCCAACCTCTTCGTCGCCGAGCCCCCCGTCGCCCTCGCCGAACGGCTCCTGCGCCACTTCGGCCGGGACGGCAAGGTCTTCTTCTGCAACTCCGGCGCCGAGGCCAACGAAGGCGCCTTCAAGATCGGCCGGCTCACCGGGCGGCCGCACATGGTCGCCACCCACGGCGGCTTCCACGGCCGGACGATGGGCGCCCTCGCGCTCACCGGCCAGCCCGGCAAACAGGCGCCGTTCCTGCCGCTGCCCGGCGACGTCACGCACGTCCCGTACGGCGACGCGCAGGCGCTGGCCGCCGCGGTGACCGAGGACACCGCTCTCGTGATCATCGAGCCGGTCCAGGGCGAGAACGGCGTGGTGGTGCCCCCGGCCGGCTATCTGAAGGCGGCTCGGGCGATCACCGCCGCCACGGGATCGCTGCTGGTCCTCGACGAGGTGCAGACCGGCATCGGGCGGACCGGGCAGTGGTTCGAGTACCAGGCCCACGAGGGCGTCCTGCCGGACGTCGTGACGCTGGCCAAGGGGCTCGGCGGCGGGCTGCCGCTCGGCGCGACCGTCGCCTTCGGGCGGGCCGCGGACCTGCTCCAGCCGGGCCAGCACGGTACGACCTTCGGCGGCAACCCGGTCGCCTGCGCGGCCGGCCTCGCCGTCCTCGACACCATCGAGAACGAGGGATTGCTGGAGAACGTCAAGCGGCAGAGCGAGAAGTTGCGCGGCGGAATCGAGGGTCTGGGCCACCCGTTGATCGATTATGTCCGGGGCGCGGGCCTGCTCCTGGGTATCGTGCTCTCCGAGCCGCTCGCGCCCCAGGTGCAGCAGGCGGCTCAGGAGGCCGGATTCCTCGTGAACGCGCCCGCCCCCGACGTCGTCCGGCTGATGCCGCCGCTGAACCTCGGTGACGACGCGGTGGAGGCGTTCCTCGGGGCGCTGCCCGGCATCCTCGACACAGCGAACGGGGACGGATCCGGAGAATGAGACGACGATGAGCCAGGCGCAGGACCACGAGCAGCCGGGGGCCAACGGGCCCGCCGTGCCGCAGACCCGCACCGCCCGCCACCGCCGGATCGTGGACATCCTCAACCGGCAACCCGTGCGTTCGCAGAGCCAGTTGGCGAAGCTGCTCGCCGACGACGGGCTGAGCGTGACGCAGGCGACGCTGTCGCGGGACCTGGACGAGCTGAACGCGGTGAAGATCCGCAACAACGAGGGCGACCTGATCTACGCGGTCCCGAGCGAGGGGGGTTTTCGCACCCCTCGGGCGCCGCTGGGGGAGTCGGCCAAGGAGGAGCGGATGCGGCGGCTGTCGCAGGAGCTGCTGATCTCCGCGGAGGCCTCTGCCAACCTCGTGGTGCTGCGCACCCCGCCGGGGGCGGCCCAGTTCCTCGCCTCGGCGATCGACCAGGCGGAGCTGCACGACATCCTCGGGACGATCGCCGGTGACGACACGCTGCTGCTGATCAGCCGCGAGCCGACGGGGGGTCAGGCCCTGGCCGACCACTTGCTGCGGTTGGCTCAGAACGGCCACTGAGGGGGTGGCCGCGGGGTCGGCCGGCTGCGGGCGGCGCGCGGCTGGTCGCGCAGTTCCCCGCGCCCCTGGGGAGTCGCGGTCACGCGCGCTGCCCGGCTACCGCTCGTGAGCCGCGGGCATGCGTGCCTCCCTCACGCCTTGAAGGCCTGGGAGGTACCCCGGGGCGGCACGGGTGGGCGCGGGCGGCATCCGTCAGCGCCGGGCCGCGCGACCCACCCCCGGTCAGCCCAGGCGCCGGGCCAGTCCCCCCGTGCACCGCACCTCGTCGCCCGCCGTGATCAGCAGCGCCTCGACGTCCGGCAGCGACTCCAGCCAGGCCAGCGCCTCCCGCGACCCCATCGCGAAGGCGGCCGTGGCCCAGCAGTCCGCCCACGTCAGCCGGGGCGCCACCACCGTCACGGCGACGAGATCGGTCACCGCGGACCGGCCCGTGCGCGGGTCGACGATGTGCGCGCCCCGCTCCGCCGTACCGGACGTCGCCACCGCCAGCTCGTCCGCCCCCGCCGCCGACACCACCGCCGCGAGCCCGCCGGGGCGCAGCGGATCGGACACCCCCACCCGCCACGGCCGCTCCGGCCCGGGAACGCCCAGGAGCTGCACGTCCCCGCCGCCGTTGACGCTGACGCCGCTCACCCCGGCCACCCCGGCGACCAGCCGAGCCGCCCGCTCGGCGGCCCAGCCCTTGACGATCCCGGTCGGGTCGAGCCGGCCCTCGTAGCGCATGCTGAACCAGCCCTCGCTCGCCCGCTCCGCCTCGGCGCCCAGCTCCAGCACCTCGGCCACCTCGGGGTCGCAGTCCGCGAGCGCCAGCTCACCGCGGGCCAGCCGGGAGACCTGGCTCTCCTCGCGGTAGGTGCTGAACACCTCGTTCACCCGGTGCAGCGAGGCCACCGCCTCGTCGAGCGCCGCACGCACCGCGCCGGGATCCCCGCCGCGGACGTCGAAGGAGAAGACGGTCCCCATGACCTCCTCCGCCAGACGTACCGCGGCGGGAGCCGCTGCCGACTCGGCCACCGTGTCAGTCACCGGCCTGGTCCAGCGCGGACTGCAGGGACTTCTTGTAGCCCTCGCTGGTGTAGGTGGCCCCGGAGACGGTGTCGATGTCGGCGCTGCCGGCGGCCACCGCCGCCTGGTTGAGCTTGGGGACGGAGAGCTCGGTCTTCTGCGAGCTGGTTCCGCCGGAGGGAGCCTGGACGGCCTCGGCCTTGGTGATCTTGCCGTCGGCGACGGTGATACGGACCTGCACCGGCCCGTACTGCGTCTGCGCCACGCTGCCGGTGAAGGTGCCGGAGGCCTGGGCGGCGCCCGAAGAGGCCCCCGAGCCGGACCCGGCGTCGGACCCGGCGTCGGACCCGGCGTCGGACGACGACCCGGCCTTCTCCTTCGCCTGGTCCAGCGCGGACTGCAGGGACTTCTTGTAGCCCTCGCTGGTGTAGGTGGCCCCGGAGACGGTGTCGATGTCGGCGCTGCTGGCGGCCACCGCCGCCTGGTTGAGCTTGGGGACGGAGAGCTCGGTCTTCTGCGAGCTGGTTCCGCCGGAGGGAGCCTGGACGGCCTCGGCCTTGGTGATCTTGCCGTCGGCGACGGTGATACGGACCTGGACGTTGCCGTACTGCGTCTTGACCGCGTCACCGGTGAAGGTGCCGGAGGCCTGCGCGCTGCCCGATCCGGACCCCTGGGAGGACCCCGCGCTCGCGTTCGCCTTGTCGATGGCCGACTGCAGGGACTTCTTGTAGCCCTCGCTCGTGTAGGTCGCCCCGGAGACGGTGTCGATCTCCGAGGTCTGCTGGGCGAGCACCGCGGCGTTGAGCTTGGGGATGGCCAGCTCGGTCTTCTGGGTGCTGGTCCCGCCCTCGGGCGCCTGGACGGCCTCCGCCTTGGTGATCTTGTTGTTGACGACGGTGATGCGCACCTGGACGTTGCCGTACTGCGTCTTGACCGCGTCACCGGTCATGGTGCCGGAGACGACCGCGCCGGATCCGCCCTGCGCCGCTTCCTGCGCCGCCGCGCCCGAGCCCGCCGCCTGGGTGGACGTCGGGTCGGTCGACGGCTTCAGCGACAGCAGCAGCACGATCCCGGACACGGTGGCGGCACTGGCCAGCACGACCCGCCGAAGAGGGTGGCTCTTCCTCATCTGTTCCTGAGCTCCTGATTCACGTCGAATGCCGAGGGTCCTGCGGAGGGTTCGTCGCTCACATCTCGAACGACTCGTGATGAATACGGCGGGCCGGGACCCCGGCGCCGCGCAGTGCCTCGTACACCCCCTGGGCGAAGCCGTTGGGCCCGCACATGAAGACGTCGTGGTCGTCGATGTCGGGGATCTTGCGCTGCAGGGACTCCGCCGAGATGTCGGGCCGCGCCCCGTCGGGGCTGTTGACCGCGTACATCAGCCGGGCCCCGCGCTCGTCGGCGATCTTCGCCAGTTCGTCCCACAGCGCCAGGTCCTGGGTGCTGTTGGCCCGGTAGAGGAGCGTGATGTCACCGGGCGCGCCCGGCAGCGTCTCGAACAGCGTCCGCATCGGCGTGATGCCCACACCGCCGGCCACCAGCAGCACCTTGCCGCGGCTGCGGCGGGACGCGGTCATCGCGCCGTAGGGGCCCTCGGCCCACACCTTCGTGCCGGGCCGCAGCTCGCGCAGCGCCGCGCTGTGGTCGCCGATCGCCTTGACCGTGATCCGCAGCAGCTCGGGGCGAGGGTTCGCCGAGAGCGAGTACGGGTGGGAGCTGAACCGCATCCCCGGGGCCAGGAACCGCCACCGGAAGAACTGCCCGGCCTCCGCGCCGATCCGGTGCAGCTTGCGTCCGCCGATCAGCACCGACACGATGCCGGGCGTCTCCTCGATGACCGCCTCGACGTACATGCGGTGACGGAGGTTCAGCCGGATCGGGGTGAGGATCCGGTACCAGACGACCAGCGCGGTGACCGAGCCGTACAGCCCGTACCAGACGGTCTTGGCGGCGGGCTCGATCGCGAAGTCGTTGCCGGTGGTGATCTGGTGCCAGAAGGTCAGGAACACCGCGGCGTACGTCATCAGGTGGATGTGGTACCAGGTGTCGTACGGCATCCGCTTGCGCACCCCGCCGATCGACACCAGCCCGATGATCAGCAGCAGACCGGTGCCGATCGCCGCCTTGCCCATGTCGGGCAGCTGGTTGATGGAGTCGATCGTCTGCTGGACGATGTCGCCGAGCGACTTGCCGGCCTGCAGCGCGTACCCCCACATGATGAGGAACACGTGCGCGAAGGTCAGGCTGAGGGTGTAGCGGCCGCTCATCGCGTGCCAGCGCGCCACCCGGTCCGAGCCCACCCGCCGCTCCAGAGCCGGCACCCGGGCCATCTGCAGCACGACGAGCGCCATCATGTAGCCGGCGAGCAGACCGGTGATCCGTCCCGCGTTGAGGATCTTGCTGTTGTCGTCGGCGATGTTCGGCGTGTTGGCCCACCACAGCCACAGCACGCCCGCCGCGCCCGCCCATACGGCGAGCAGCAACGGGACGGCCGGGGATCGGCGCGGGCGGATGCGGCGCATCGTCTGGCGGCGGGCGGCACGTCCGCCTGCGATCGTGGTGGTCACGGTTCCTCCGTGGGGACTTGACCCTTGGCGCCCACAGATACGTGCCTCGACCGCTTTGTGTTCAGAGCCCCGCGGAGTCCAGCGCGGACTGGAGTGACTGCCGGTAACCGTCGCTCGTGTACGTCGCTCCCGAAACGGTGTCGATCTCCGCGCTCTGCGCCGCCAGCGCCTCGCTCCGCAGCTGGGGGATGGCGTACGCGTTGATCTGCTGGTCGCGCGGGTTCTCCTGGGGGTACGTCACCGCGGTGACGTCCGTGATCTTGCCGTCGACGACGGTGATCCGCACCTGAACCGGGCCCCAGCGGGTCTGCACCGACTCACCGGTGACGGTCTTGCTGCCCTTGACGGTGCCCGAGCCGGACGCGCTCGAACTGCTGGACGGCGCCGGTGCCGTGACCGACACCGACTCGGGCGCCGTGTGCGGTTTCAGCGTGAGCAGCATCACCACGCCGGACACGGTGGCGGCACTGGCCAGCATGATCCTGCGGAAGGGCCGGTTCTTCTTCAGCGCGTGCACGGGGATGACCTCACAGCTCGAACGACTCGTGGTGGATACGCCGGTCCGGGACCCCGGCCGCGTGCAGCGCCTCGTACACGCCGCGGGCGAAGCCGTGCGGACCGCAGATGTAGACGTCGTGGCCGGCCAGGTCCGGCACCGCCGCGCGCAGCGACGCGGCGCTCAGGTCGGGCCGCTGTCCCTGCGGCCCGTTGAGCGCGTACAGCACCCGCGCACCCCGCCACTGCGCGATCGCCTCCAGCTCCGCGCCGAGCGCGAGATCCTCGGCCGAGTGCGCGCGGTACAGCAGGGTCACCTCGCCGGGCAGCGTCTCGAACAGCGCCCGCAGCGGGGTGATGCCGACACCCGCCCCGATCAGCAGCGACTTGGGCGCGGTGCGCCGGTCCGCGGTCATCGCGCCGTACGGCCCCTCCGCCCACACGCGCGTGCCGGGCCGCAGCAGGGCGACGCGCGCACTGTGCTCACCGAGCGCCTTGACGGTGATCCGCATCAGGTCCGGGCGGGGCGGCGCCGACAGCGAGTACGGCGTCGAGGTCCGGGCCAGACCCGCCCCGAGGAACCGCCAGCGGAAGAACTGCCCGGCCCGCGCCCCGAGTTCGTCCAGCCGCTCGCCGCGTACGACGACGGAGTACACCTCCGGCGCCTCCCGATGCACGGATTCCACCCGCAGCCGGTGCCGCAGGTTCAGCCGTACGGGAACCAGGACCCGGAACCAGAGCACCAGCCCCGCGACCCCTAGGTACAGGGCGTACCAGGCGGCCGTGGCCACCGGATGACCGTTGAAGTCGTTGCCCAGGGCCAGCTGGTGGCCGAAGGCGAGGAACACGGCGGCGTAGGTGAGGAGGTGGACGTAGTACCAGAACTCGTAACCGGTACGGCGGCGCACGGCCCGCGCGGAGGTGACGCCGACCGCGAGGAGGATCACCGTGCCGGCGGTGGCCTTCAGCATCTCGGGGTAGTCGAGGATGACGGACAGGGACTCGTCGACGAGCGACCGGCGGTCCTGGGCGGCGTACCCGGCGAGGATCAGCACGACGTGCGCGAGCAGCAGACAGATCGTGTAGCGGCCGGCCATCGCGTGCCATCGGGCCACCCGGTCGGATCCGATCCCCCGTTCGAGAACCGGCACGCGCGCCATCAGACCGACGAGCACCGCGCAGGCGTAACCGCTCAGCAGCCCGGCGATCCGCCCGGCCCCGGTCAGCCAGCCCGCCGCACCGACCACGGACCCCGTGTCGGACCACCACAGGGCGAGCACGGCCGCGGCCCCCGCCCAGAGCACGGCGAGCACGGGGCCCGCGGGGGAGCGCCGGCGCGCCGGCACCAGGGCGGGTGCGGTCCGTCGCTCGTACAGGGTGGTCATGTCGCGGGTCCTTCCGAAGCGGTGCCGGGACGACGCAACTGTGCGCGGCGAACCTCTGAGATCGCTCTGAGCAGCCGCTCCGCACGGCGGACTCAGAGGAAACTCAGAGCGTGCGCGGACCCCGGCCGGGCCGGTCAGGGGTGATCCTGGTACAGCCATGAACACCACCCGCTCCGGGCGCCCCGCCCTCACCCGTCCCGACGGCACCCCGCTGCGCGTCCTGGTCGTCGACGACGACCCCGACCTCGCGGAGGTGCTCTCGGGCGCGCTGCGCTACGAGGGCTGGCAGATCCGCACCGCCGGCGACGGCGCGTCCGCGGTGGCGGCGGCCCGGGAGCTGATGCCGGACGCCGTCGTGCTGGACGTGATGCTCCCCGACACCGACGGCTTCGCCGTCCTGCGCTCCCTGCACACGGTGAAACCGGACGTCTGCGTGCTCTTCCTCACCGCGCGGGACGCGGTGGAGGACCGGATCGCCGGCATCACGGCGGGCGGCGACGACTACGTCACCAAGCCCTTCAGCCTGGAGGAGGTCGTCGCCCGGCTGCGCGGACTGCTGCGCCGCGCGGGCATGGCCCGCCAGCAGGAGGAGGGCCCGCGGATGGTGGTCGGCGACCTGGTGATGGACGAGGAGGCCCGGGAGGTGACCCGTGCGGGCGAGCTGATCGAACTCTCCCCGACCGAGTTCGAACTCCTTCGCTTCCTCATGCGCAACCCGCGCAGGGTGCTGAGCAAGACACAGATCCTCGACCGGGTGTGGTCGTACGACTTCGGCGGCCGCGCCCATGTCGTCGAGCTGTACATCTCCTACCTGCGCAAGAAGGTGGACGCGGGCCGGGAGCCGATGATCCACACCGTACGCGGGGCGGGGTACGTGCTGAAGCCGGCGGCGTCATGAGGATCCGGCTGCCCCGCACCCCGCTGCCGCGCACCCTGTTGCCCCGCACCCTGCGGGCCCGTCTGACCGCCGGCCTGCTGGTGCTGCTCGCGGTCAGCTGCGCGGCGGTGGGGGTGGCCGCGGTGGTGGGGCTGAACGGCTTCCTCACCAGCCGTCTCGACGAGCAACTGAGCGAGGTCGGCGTCCGCTTCCCGGCCAGCCTGGAGCACGGCGGCCTGCTGCCGGACGACCACGACGGGGACGAGCGCGGCGACACCCGGCGGCAGGCGGTGGGCACCTTCGGCGCGCGGCTGGTGAACGGCACCGTGACCAACGCCGCCGTGGTCCCCTCGGCGGGCGCCGAGACGACGGACCTGACGGTCGACCTGAGCGAGGCCGACCAGAACGCGCTCGCCGCGCTGCCGGCCGACGGCCGGGCCCACACCGTGCACCTCTCCGCCCTTGACGAGTACCGGGTCAGGGCGACCGCGGGACTGGACGGAGACGTACTGGTCACCGGTCTCCCGCTGGAGCCGGTGGAGGCGACGGTCCACCGCCTCGAACTCGTCGCCGCGATCGTCTTCGGCGTGGCCCTGGCGGTCGCGGGCGTGCTCGGAGCCCTCTGGGTGCGCTGGTCCCTGCGTCCGCTGAGCCGGGTGGCGGCGACGGCCACGCGGGTGAGCGAACTGCCGTTGGCGAGCGGGGAGGTGGCCCTGCCGCCGCGGGCCCCCGCGGCGGACCCGCACAGCGAGGTGGGCCGGATGGCGGGGGCCTTCAACCGCATGCTGGGCCACGTCGAGGACGCCCTCACCAAGCGGCACGCCAGCGAGGAACGCCTGCGCAGCTTCGCCGCCGACGCCAGCCACGAACTGCGCACCCCGGTCGCCTCGGTGCGCGGCCACGCCGAACTGGCCCTGCTCCACCCGGGCCCGGTCCCCCCGGAGGTGACCCGGGCCCTGGAACGCATCGCGGCGGAATCCTCCCGGATGGGCGAGATGGTCGACGACCTGCTGCTGCTGGCCCGCCTGGACGCCGGCCGCCCCCTGGAGAGCCTTCCCGTGGACCTCACCCACCTGGTCCTCGACGCGGTGACCGACGCCAGGGCCGCGGGCCCGGACCACCGCTGGACCCTCGACCTCCCGGAGGAACCGGTCACCGTCACCGGCGACGAACACCGCCTGCACCAGGTGCTCGCCAACCTCCTGGCCAACGCCCGTCAGCACACGCCCGCGGGCACACAGGTCACGGTGACCCTGGAGACGGACGGTGGCACGGCCGTGCTCAGGGTCCACGACGACGGCCCCGGCGTCCCCGCCGACATCCAGCCCGGCGTCTTCGAACGCTTCACCCGGGCCGACCGCCGCCGCTCCACGGATCCCGGCGGCGCCGGAGCGGGCCTGGGCCTGTCGATCGTGGCGGCGGTGGTGGAGGCACACGAGGGAAGTGTGAGCCTGAAGAGCCACCCGGGCTCCACGACGTTCACGGTCGAACTGCCGGCGAGCCGGTCCTAGGCGAGCGGCCGCTCAAGGGGTCGGCGGGAGAGGGAGCGGAAGGCCCGGGAGACCGTCGATGCTCGTGGCGATGTGCTCCTTCTTCCCGAAGTACGCGTCGAGGGACTCGTCGTCCTCCCGCGCGAACCGCTTCGCGTGCAGGTCCCGGTCCGCGTCGTACGACATGAAGGGCACCGCGTATCCGCAGGTGTCCCGCACGAGGTCGGCGTGCACGACGACGATCGCGCGCAGCCCGTGCGGAGCCGGGTCGATGCCGGGGAAGCGGCTCAGGAGGTCCTTGAAGCGGGGGTCGTCCCGGAAGACCGGCTCTCCCCGTCCGTGCACCCGCACGATGTTCGGCGGGCCCTGGAACGCGCACCACATCAGGGTGATCCGCCCGTTCTCCCGCAGATGCGCGACGGTCTCCGCGTTGGACCCGGCGAAGTCGAGGTAGGCCACGGTGTGTTCGTCGAGAACCGCGAACGAACCCTTCAGGCCCTTGGGGGAGAGATTGATCGTGCCGTCCGCGGCCAGCGGCGCGGTGGCGGTGAAGAAGAGGGGCTGCTCCTCGATGAACGTACGGAGCCTGCCGTCGATGCGCTCATAGGTCTTTCCCATGTCTAACGATTATCGGGGAAAGCCGCTCGCGCGTCCGAGGGAACAGGAGATTCCCTCGGTGGGTGCGCCTGGTGTGCGGACCTGTCGCAGCGGCCGCCCCGGCCGGCGCTTCCTCGGGGCGGCCACCGCGCCTGTCACGTCACTTGTTCAACGTGCAGGCGGCCAGGGAGTCGAGGCCGGTGGGCTTGGCGGCGGTGCGGCCGATGGAGATCGCGATGCGGTCGATCGTGGAGGCGCGCTTGCCCTGCAGGGGGCCGAGGATGGCGTTCTGCACGAAGTTGGGGCCGCCCTGGCCGACGGTGTTCTGGAGGCGGGTGTTGGCCTCCTGGATCTGGGTCTGGAGCAGGGCGAGGTTGCGGTCGACCTCGGCCTTGGCGGAGGCGGGGACGGCCGGGAGCTTCGAGGCGACGTCCGGGCAGGTGATGGTGCCGGCCGCGCCGGCGTTGCCGGTGTTCCCGTTGCCCGCGTTGCCGTTGCCGTTGCCGTTGCCGTTGCCCGTGTTCCCGGCGGCCTGGGTCGCCGACGCGCTCGGGGTGGCGGCCGCCGCGCCGCCGGTGTTGGCCGCGCCGCCCGCGTTGAGGGCGCAGGGCGCGAGCGCGTCCAGGCCGGTCGGCTTGGCGGCGGTGCGGCCGATCGCCGTGGCGATGCGGTTCACGGTCGCCACCCGCTTGTCCTTCAGGGGGCCGAGGATGGCGTTCTGCACGAAGTTGGGGCCGCCCTGGCCGACGGTGTTCTGGAGGCGGGTGTTGGCCTCCTGGATCTGGGTCTGGAGCAGGGCGAGGTTGCGGTCGACCTCGGCCTTGGCGGAGGCGGGGACGGCCGGGAGCTTCGAGGCGACGTCCGGGCACACGATCGTGCCGGGACCGGCCGCGAGCGTCTGGGCGTTGGTCGAGCCGCTCTTGGACTCCCCCGCGAGGGCGGAGTTCACGACCACAGCGCCGGTCAGGGCCAGAGCGGCGGCGCCGCCGATGATCGCCACACGACGCTTGTTGTACTTCGGAAGAGCCCTGGACATGCGGATGCCTCACTTGGGTCAGGAGTGGGTTGACGAACGCGGCGCCGGCGTTCGGGTGTGAGTACGGGTAAGCGGTTGCCGTTGTTCAAGGTGACTTCAAAATCTCTGAAGATCTCCGCGGAACCCGTAGAATTGACGAATCATGCAGAGGGCTGCATAATCATGCATGACCTTGACTGTGGCGTGAGGAGCAACGCAAGTGAGCAGCAACAGCGGTGACGTCCGGCTCTGGGGCGGCCGTTTCGCCGACGGCCCCGCCGAGGCCCTGGCCAAGCTGTCCGCGTCCGTCCACTTCGACTGGCGGCTCGCGCCCTACGACATCGCCGGTTCGCGCGCCCACGCACGCGTGCTGCACAAGGCGGGCCTGCTCACCGAGGACGAGCTCACCCGGATGATCGCCGGACTCGACCGGCTCGAGGCGGACGTCGCCGACGGCTCCTTCGTCGGCACGATCGCCGACGAGGACGTGCACACCGCCCTGGAGCGCGGGCTCCTGGAGCGCCTCGGCCCCGACCTGGGCGGCAAGCTGCGCGCGGGCCGCTCCCGCAACGACCAGGTGGCCACCCTGTTCCGGATGTACCTGCGCGACCACGCCCGGATCGTCGGCGGCCTGATCGCCGAGCTCCAGGACGCCCTGATCGGCCTGGCGGAGGCCCACCCGGACGTCGCCATGCCCGGCCGCACCCACCTCCAGCACGCCCAGCCCGTGCTCTTCGCCCACCACGTCCTCGCCCATGCGCAGTCCCTGTCCCGGGACGCCGAGCGACTGCGCCAGTGGGACGAGCGCACCGCCGTCTCGCCCTACGGCTCCGGCGCCCTGGCCGGCTCCTCCCTCGGCCTGGACCCGGAGGCGGTCGCCGCGGACCTCGGCTTCGAGCACGGCAGCGTCGGCAACTCCATCGACGGTACGGCCTCCCGCGACTTCGTCGCCGAGTTCGCCTTCATCACCGCGATGATCGGGGTCAACCTCTCCCGGATCGCCGAGGAGATCATCATCTGGAACACGAAGGAGTTCTCCTTCGTGACGCTGCACGACGCGTTCTCCACGGGCTCCTCGATCATGCCGCAGAAGAAGAACCCGGACATCGCGGAGCTGGCGCGCGGCAAGAGCGGCCGCCTCATCGGCAACCTCACCGGCCTGATGGCGACCCTCAAGGCCCTGCCCCTCGCCTACAACCGCGACCTGCAGGAGGACAAGGAGCCGGTCTTCGACTCCTGCGACCAGCTCGAGGTGCTCCTCCCGGCCTTCACCGGCATGATCGCCACCCTCACGGTCAACCGCGAGCGCATGGAGGAACTGGCCCCGGCCGGCTTCTCCCTCGCCACCGACATCGCCGAGTGGCTGGTCAAGCAGGGCGTGCCCTTCCGGGTCGCGCACGAGGTCGCGGGGGAGTGCGTCAAGGTCGCCGAGGCCGAGGGCAAGGAACTGGACGAGCTGACGGACGAACAGTTCGCGAAGATCTCCGCCCACCTCACCCCCGAGGTCCGCACCGTCCTCAACGTCCCCGGCGCCCTGGCCTCCCGTGACGGCCGCGGCGGCACCGCCCCGAGCGCGGTGGCCGTCCAGCTGGCCGAGGTGAAGGCGGACGTGGCGGCCCAGCACGCGTGGGCCGACGCCAAGAAGCGGTAGGCCGAACGTCGCGGTCAGGCCGGTGGGCGATGACACCGCCCGCCGGCGACCGGGGAGCTCTCCGGACCGTGCGGTGGTGCCCCGGAGCACCTGGGCCCGTGCGCGGTGCCCCGGTGCGCCCCGGTCGTGCGTCCGTGGCCGGGAGGGTCCTGGTCGTGCGCCGGTGACCCGGAGCGCCCCGGTCGTGCGTCCGTGGCCGGGAGCGTCCTGGTCATGGCTGCTGCCTGGGGCGGGCGGCCGAGGCCTGCCGGGCGTCCGCGCCGGAGCTGACGTGGCGCTGGGTCTCCTGGGGGCCGTGCCAGTCCAGGCACATGACGGTGGCGTCGTCCGCGAGCCGGCCGTCGGCTGCCTCCCGGACCGCGGACGTCAGCGCGAGCGCGGTTTCCCGCGGGTGCAGGTCCCTGGTGCCCTTCAGCAGGGCGGGCAGGTCGACCGTCTCCCCATGACGTTCGAGCATGCCGTCGGTCAACATGAGCAGGCGGTCACCGGGGCGCAGATCGAGGTCCTGGACGCGGTAGGGGTGGGGCGTGAACTCGGACATGCCGAAGGGATGGTCCACCTCGCAGGTGATCGTCTCCACGTCCCCCTCGCGCATGCGCAGCGGCCAGGGGTGACCGGCGTTGACGAGCTGGGCCCGGCCGGTGCGCAGATGGACGCGCAGCAGCTGCCCGGTGGCGTGACCGTGACCGTGGTCGATCAGTGCCCGGTCGGCCCGGTGCGCCTGCTCGGCCAGGTCGGCTCCCGCGCGGCGGGCGCCGCGCAGGGCGCTGACCAGGAGCGTGGCAGTCAGGGCGGAGTCGATGTCGTGGCCCATGGGGTCGGTCACCGACACATGCAGGGTGTCGCGGTCCAGGGTGTAGTCGAACGTGTCGCCGCTGAGGTCCTCGGAGGGCTCCAGGTTCCCGCTCAGTGTGAACTGCGCGGCCTCGCACGACAGGGACGGGGGCAGCAGCTGGTACTGGATCTCCGCTGCCAGGGTGGGGGGCCGGGAGCGCTTGCCCCAGGTGTAGAGGTCGGTGAAGCGCCCGTTGGCGATCACGATGTAGGCCAGGAGGTGGGCGGCCTCCCCGACCTGGTCGAGCACGTCCTCGCCGGGGTCGGTCGGCAGGATCAGTTCCAGCAGCCCGATCGCGTCCCCGCGGTTGGTGACCGGCACGATCACCCGCTGTCCTTGCCCGGTCGCCTCCTGGTACAGCCGCTGGGTGCGGATGACCTCCTCGTAGACGCTGCCGAACATCGGGATCCGCTCCGCCTCCCGCCCGCCCTCCGCGGTGGCGGTGGACAGCCGGGCCACCGACTTCCCCGTCAGGTCCACGATGAGGAAGGAGACCTCCGTCGCCTCGAAACGCCGCCGCAGGTCCTGGGCGACCACGTCGACGGCGTCCACCGGCGCCGCCGTCTCCGCAGCCGTCAGCAGCCCGGGAATCCCACTCTGCCCACCACGCACGACCGCGGTCCCTTCACCAGCCCCACCTACCAGCTTGGGAACCGCGGCGCCGAGCGTCAACCCGTGAACGGACGCGGGAAGCGGAGCGGTCGCGTGGTGCGTGCGGTCACAGGAGGGAGAACACGGCCCGGACGACGAGGCCGGCCGCGTCGGCAGCCCGCCCCGATTCCGGGCGTCAGGCCGAGGTCCTCGGCTGCGACTCGCGGCCCTGGGCGCGCAGCTGCTCGTTGATACGCCGGGCTTCCTCTAGCTGGTCTTCGAGGATGACGATGCGGCAGGCGGCCTCGATGGGGGTGCCCTGGTCGACGAGTTCGCGGGCGCGGGCGGCGATGCGCAGCTGGTAGCGGGAGTAGCGGCGGTGGCCGCCTTCGGAGCGCAAGGGGGTGATCAGGCGGTGTTCGCCGAGGGTGCGGAGGAAGGCGGGAGTGGTGCCGAGCATGTCGGCGGCCCGCCCCATGGTGTAGGCGGGGTAGTCGTCGTCGTCGAGATTGTCGGCGGGACGGGGTGTGGCAGCGGGCATAGACCTCTTCTTTCGGGACGCGTCGGGGGGCCCGGGTGCCGTACGGCACCCGGGCCCCGAGCTTTCAACACCATCTGCCGGCGAACTGAGCCGGCCTTCTTTGTCCGCAGGTTCCGCCCGGTAGGCGGGGCTGCGGGGATCGCGGATGCGTGACCGGGGACCACCTTCCAATCCGGGGCCTGCGGTACCCGGGCGGACTCTTCCTCGCCCGGGCGATCCTGATGGCGTCTGCTCCTTTACCTTCGGTTACTCGGTTGTACTGCTGGATACCGCGGGTACTGCTCGCGGCCCGTCCGGCCGCGTCCTGCTGGACCTGCATGCACGGCAGTTCATCTCTGCCGCGCCTCATCGACTTCCTGAGTACGAGAGAAACAGTACCCCCGCGATGAACCCATGTCTACTGTGGCCGTGACAGGTTTTCTGCGGGGCCGCTGCCTGGACTTCTGCCGCGCACGCGCCTGGAAGAGTGATGTCCCGGGCCGTGTCGAGGGCCCCGGGCCCTTCGGGGGCGCGGGGAACCGCACGCGTGCCGTTAGGTTGGTCGGGAGCCGTACCGGAGCCGACCGAACGGAGTCCGCGATGCCTTTCGCCCGACTGGCCGCAGCGACCACCCCGACCTGTCACATCGGACTGGGACTCGCCGCCGTCGGCCGCCCCGGCTACATCAACCTCGGCCGGGACCGGGACCTGGGAGCGGACCGCGGCGTCGAGACGCTGCGCACCCGTACCCGCGAACTCCTCGACGCCGCCTACGCCCAGGGCGTCCGCTACTTCGACGTGGCCCGCTCCTACGGCCGCTCCGAGGAGTTCCTCGCCGACTGGCTGCGGGCGAGGCCCGAGGCCGACGACGTCGTCGTGGGCAGCAAATGGGGGTACACCTACACCGCCGGCTGGACCACCGACGCGGAGGAGCACGAGGTCAAGGACCACAGCGTCCAGACGTACGAGCGTCAGCGCGCCGAGACCGCCGGACTGCTCGGCGACCGGCTCGACCTCTACCAGATCCACTCGGTGACCCCGGACAGTCCCGCGCTCACCGACAAGGAACTCCACGCCAAGCTCGCGGAAGCCGCCGCGCGCGGCGTCACCGTCGGCTTCTCCACCAGCGGACCCGCCCAGGCCGACGCCATCCGTGCCGCCCTCGCCGTGACGGTCGACGGCGAACCCCTCTTCCGTACCGTCCAGTCGACGTACAACGTCCTGGAGACCTCGGCCGCCCCCGCCCTCGCCGAGGCCCACGACGCCGGTCTCACGGTGATCGTGAAGGAGGGCATGGCCAACGGCCGGCTCGCCGACCCGTACGCGCCGCAGGCCCTGAAGGACGTGGCCGCGGAGGTCTCCCTGGGCTGCGACGCGGTGGCCCTGGCGTTCGTCCTGCGCCGGCCCTGGGCCGGGGTGGTCCTCTCCGGCGCCGCGACCGCCGCCCAGCTCGCCTCCAATCTGCACGCGGCGGTCGTCGACCTGGACGAGGAGCAGCTGGCCGTACTGACCGCCCTCGCCGAGCACCCGCGGGAGTACTGGGAGCGGCGCGCCGCCCTGCCCTGGCACTGATCGGACCCCGACCCGGACCCCGGAAGGCCCTCGGTGAGTCGCGTATGCCCAGGGTGAGACAACTGTGTCTCACATGGTCTATCGTTGTCTCATGGCCGTCGATCGTGATCACGTACTCCGCAGCGCCGCCGCCCTGCTGACCCGCAAATCCACCGCGACCATGGACGAGGTCGCCAGGGCCGCCGGGATCAGCCGCGCCACGCTGCACCGGCACTTCGCCGGCCGCGACGCCCTCGTCCGCGCCCTGGAGGCGCTCGGCATCGCGGAGTGCGAGACCGCCCTGGACACCGCCCGCCTGGACGACGGCCCCGCGAGCGACGCCGTACGCCGTCTGGTGCGGGCCATCGAACCGTCCGCCGGTCTCCTCGCCTTCCTCTACTCCGAGAACCAGCTGTTCGAGGGCGAGGGGCAGAACCAGGGCTGGACCCGGATCGACGACCGCATCGCGGCCCTGTTCCGCCGGGGCCAGGCGGGCGGCGAGTTCCGCATCGACCTCACCCCGGCCTGGCTCACCGAGGCGCTCTACGGCCTGCTGGCATCCGGCGCCTGGGCCGTCTCGGAGGGCAGGGTCGCCCGCAACGACTTCACGCACATGGTCGTCGAGCTGCTGCTCGGCGGCGCGCTGAGACACGACACCGCACGGAGAGAGGAACCATGACCAGCACCCTGCAGCCGGCGACGACGACGGAGGCGGTGAAGCGCCCCGACCGCTGGCTCGCGCTCTCCGTCCTCGTGCTCGCCGTGCTGCTGGTGGCCGTCGACGCGACCGTCCTCGGTCTCGCGACCCCCTACATCAGCGAGGATCTCAACCCCACCGGCACCCAGCTGCTCTGGATCGGCGACGTCTACTCCTTCGTCATCGCCGGTCTGCTGGTCTCCATGGGCAGCCTCGGCGACCGGATCGGCCGCAAGCGGATCCTGCTCGCCGGTGCCACCGCGTTCGGACTGATCTCCGTCCTCAACGCCTACGCGACGACACCGGAGACGATGATCGCGGCCCGCGCCCTGCTCGGCGTGGCCGGCGCGACCCTCATGCCCGCCACGCTCGCCCTGATCCGCAACCTCTTCCACGACCCGCGCGAACGCAGCCTGGCGGTGGGCATCTGGGGTGCGACGGCCTCGGCGGGCACCGCGGTCGGCCCCGTCGCGGGCGGCTTCCTCCTGGAACACTTCTGGTGGGGCTCGGTCTTCCTCATCAACCTGCCCGTGATGGTGGTGCTCGTCCTCGTCGGCGTGAGGACCCTGCCGGAGTCGAGGAACCCCGACCCCGGCCCCTGGGACCTGCCCAGCGTGCTGCTCTCCCTGACCGGGATGATCGCCGTCGTCTACGCGGTGAAGGAGGCCGCCGGTCACGGCCTCACCTGGCAGCCGCTCACCGCCGGTCTGCTGGGCGCGGCCGCGCTCCACGGGTTCGTACGCCGCCAGCTCACGCTCCCCGCCCCGCTGCTGGACATGCGGCTGTTCCGCCGGCGCGGTTTCAGCGGCGCCGTCCTGGCCGATCTCCTGTCCGTCCTCGGCATGTCCGGCCTGGTGTTCTTCCTCTCCCAGTACCTGCAGTTGGTGCAGGGCAGGAGTCCGCTGGAGGCGGGCCTGGCCGAACTGCCCGCGGCCGTGGGCGCGGTGGCGGCCGGTCTGGTCGCCGGCCGCGCGGCCCGCCGCTTCTCGGTACGCGCCGTGGTCTGCGGCGGCCTCGCGGCGATCGGCCTGGCACTGGCCGCGCTGACGGCGCTCACCGGGACCACCGGCTACCCGGTCCTGGGGGCCGCCCTGCTGGTGGTGGGCGTGGGCGCCGGCTTCTCCTTCACGGTGACCGCCGACGTCATCCTGTCCTGCGTCCCCAGGGAACGGGCGGGAGCGGCGTCCGCGGTCTCCGAGACGGCGTACGAACTGGGCGCGGCCCTCGGCATCGCCGTACTCGGCTCGATCGTGACCGGCGTCTACCGCGGCTTCCCGTCCCCGACGGGAACTCCCGAAGGAGCGCACGAGTCCCTGGGCGGCGCGGTGGAGGCGGCGTCGCACATGCCGGCGTCCACGGCCACGCCCATGCTGGCATCGGCCCGCGAGGCCTTCGTCGACGGTCTCGGCGTTGCGTCGGGGGTGGGCGCGGCGGTCCTGCTCGCGACCGCGGTGGCGGCGTGGTTCCTGCTGCGGGGACAGCGCCTTGACCACACCGGGTGAGGGGCGGACCTCAGGGGCGCGGGGAGCTGCGCGACCCTCCACGCACGACCCGCACCCGTCGGTGAACGCCTGTGTGAACCCTTACGCGGCCTTGGCCTTGGTCGCGTACATGTCCACGTACTCCTGCCCCGACAGCCGCATGACCTCGGCCATCACGGAGTCCGTCACGGCCCGCAGCACATAGCGGTCCCGGTCCATCCCCTCGTACCGGGAGAACTCCATAGCCTCGCCGAACCGGACGGTGACCCGGCCGGGGCGGGGCATCCCCGCACCGCCCGGCTGCAGCTTGTCCGTGCCGATCATCGCGAAGGGAACCACGGGCGCGCCCGTCATCAGGGTGAGCCGTGCGATCCCGGTCCGCCCCCGGTAGAGGCGGCCGTCGGGGGAGCGGGTCCCCTCGGGGTAGATCCCGAAGACCTTCCCCTCCTCCAGGACCCGCCGTCCGGTCATCAGCGCGGCCACGCCCCCGCGTCCGCCGTCCCGGTCCACCGGGATCATGCCGACGCCGGTGAAGAACCAGGCCATCAGCCGGCCCTTGAGGCTCTTGCCGGTGACGTACTCGTCCTTGCCGATGAAGAAGACCTGCCGGTCGCACACGAGCGGCAGGATCATCGAGTCGATGAACGTGAGGTGGTTGCCGGCCAGGATGACGGGACCATCGCCGGGGATGTGCTCCGCGCCCTCGACCCGGGGACGGAACATCAGGCGCATGACCGGGCCGAGCACTGCCTTGATGAGCGCGAAGCGGGACAACGAGCCCTCCGATGCCAAGGGAAAACGGTATGAGTCTGTGCAGGTGAGGACGATACTCGCGGCCCCCCGGGTGACGCACATCGGGTTCACCGAGGCCTTACGCACTGTTGACGTACGTATACCTGGATGGCCGCACCGTCGCGGGCCCGTCATGCGGACGGAACACGGGCGAGAGATACCGCGGACGGCCCGACCCCGGGCGCGTACCCGGCCTCGGCCGGTCGAATCCGCGGTGTCCTACGCCCCGTCACATCGCCGTAGGCAGCACTACCGCACGCGTACCACCTCGGCGGCGAGGCCCCTACGACACTCGTACGGCACACGCCATCCGCCGTCACCCGCGTGTTGGGACCACGGTCTCCCGGCGGTCATGTCCACGCCCCTACGATCGGCCCGCACGGACGAGCCGAAGGGCAGGAGGGCCTCATGGGATCGCAGGACGCGCGGGAGTCGAACGAGAGGGCGAGCGGGGGCGGAACCGGGCGCCGGGCGCTCCTCGGCGCGGCGGTGCTCGGCGCCACCGGAGGTGTCCTCGGCCTGTCGGGAACCGCGAGAGCGGCCGACGCGCGGCACGGCGGAGGCGGCCTGAAGAGCCTCCCCGTCCCGACGGTCATCGGTCACCGCGGCGCCAGCGGCTACCGCCCCGAGCACACCTTCGGCTCCTACCAGCTCGCCCTCGACCTGGGCGCCGACATCGTGGAGGCCGGTGACCTCGTCCCCACCAGGGACGGGCACCTCGTCTGCCGCCACGAGCCGGAGATCGGCGGCACGACGGACGTCGCCGACCATCCCGAGTTCGCCGACCGCAGGACCACGAAGGTCCTCGACGGCGTCTCCACCACCGGCTGGTTCACCGAGGACTTCACGCTCGCCGAGCTGAAGACCCTGCGCGCCGTCGAGCGCATCCCGGCCAACCGCCCGCACAACACCCTCTACAACGGCCGCTGGGAGATCCCCACCTTCGAGGAAGTCCTCCGGTGGCAGGACGAGCAGACCCGCAGGCGCGGCAAGCAGGTCTGGATCTACCCCGAGACCAAGCACCCCACCTACTTCCGCAAGCTGGGCCTCGGCCTGGAGGAGCGGGTCGCCAAGCTGCTGCACAAGTACGGCAAGGACAGGAAGAACTCGCCGGTCATCCTGCAGTCCTTCGAGCCGAGCAGCATCCAGCGCCTGAACAAGCTGGTCGACAACCCCCTCGTGGTGCTGCTGTCCGCCGCGAACACCCGCCCCTGGGACTTCGTCGAGGCGGGCGACCCGCGCACGGTGGCCGACCTGATCACCCGGGCCGGCCTCCGGGAGATCGCCGGCTACGCCCAGGGCATCGGCCCCACCCTCGACCTGGTCATCCCGAAGGACGCGAGCGGCCGCCTCACCACCCCCACCACCCTGGTCCGGGACGCCCACGCGGTCGGCCTGGTCCTGCACCCGTACACCCTGCGCAACGAGAACCCGTTCCTGCCCGCCGACTTCCGCAAGGGCACCGACGCGGACGCGTACGGCGACGTCTTCGGCGCCTGCCGCACGTACTTCGCGACCGGCATCGACGGGGTCTTCACCGACAACCCGGACACCGGACTCCTCGCCCGCCAGGACTTCGTCAACGGCTGACTCCCCGTTGGGGTGACATACGGCCGCCCGCGCAACCAGCCGCCCGGGCGGCCGCATCGTGTGCCCCATGACGCACGACCTGCTCACCGATCTGCGCCCGCTCCTCGCCGCCGAGGCCTCGGCCGAGGCGCACGCCACCGGCACCGAACCCGGCGACCTGGAACAGGAGGTCTGGCTCCGCCTCCTGGAGCACCTCGCCGCCGACGGCCCGCCGCGCGATCCCGCGGACTGGCTGCGCCGGGCCGTGCGCGCGGAGGCCCGCCGTGCCCGCCGCACGACCCACCTCGAGCGACCGTACGAGACCGAGCCGGCCGACGACCGCGACCGCGGCCCCGAGCACCTCGCCCTCGCCGCCGCCCGCCGCCGCTCCCTGCGCGAGGCCGTGCGCCGCCTCCCCGGCCGCTGCCCCCGTCTCCTTCAGGCGTTCCTCTCGTCCGAGGACCCCACCTACCGGGAGATCGCGGGGGAGTTGGGTATCTCACAGGGAAGTCTCGGACCGGAACGCTCCAGATGTCTGGGATGTCTGCGTCGTTTGCTCACACCGGAGGTTGCGGCCCGCGAAGTGCGGGGATAGGAGTGAAGGACCACAGGCGATCAGGTGAGCGGGAGGCGTGCGCACATGGGCATGAGCGTGACCATCTCGGTGGCGACCGAGCAGGATGCCGAGCAGATCTTCAGGCTGCAGTACCTGTGTTTCCAGAGCGAGGCCGCGCTGTACGGCAACTACCGCATCGCCCCGCTCGTCCAGAGCCTGGACTCCGTCAAGGAGGAACTCGTCTCCGACTGCGTCATCGTGGCCCGGCTGGGCGACGAGGTGGTCGGCTCGGTCCGCGGCCACATCACCGAGGACGGCGCCGCCTCGATCGGCAAGCTGTGCGTCCACCCCCGCCTCCAGGGCCACGGGATCGGTGCCCGGCTGCTCCGCGCCGCCGAGGCCGCCCTGGCCGGGGAGCGCGGCGCCAAGAAGTTCCGCCTCCACACCGGTCACCGCAGCGAGGGCAACCTCCGCCTGTACCGCCGCGTCGGCTACGAGACGGTGGGCACGTCCCAGGGCACGGACGGGGTCCCCATGATCGTCCTGGAGAAGCAGGCGGGGGAGTACGCGGCTACGGCTTAGCCGTACGGGACTTCCGCAGCCAGTACAGGGCCGACAGCGGCAGCAGCACGGGGATGAACACGTACCCCATGCCGTAGTCGGACCAGACCGTCGCGTCCGGGAAGGCCGACGGCTCGATCAGGGTCCACGTGCCGACGATCAGCACGCCCGCGAGTTCGGCGGCACAGCACACCTGGGCCGCCCTGCGCGCCGTCTCGCCGCCGCGCACCAGCGAGTACGTGATGAACCCGTACACGAGCCCCGCCACCGCCGACAGCGTGTACGCCAGCGGCGCCCGGTCGAACTCCGTGGCGATCTGGTACGCCGAGCGCGACACGGCCCCGACGACCATCACGCCGTAGAACCACACCAGCACCAGGCCGGGCCCGCCGATCAGCCGGGCCGGCTTGTCCTGAACGGCCGTCATCTCAGCCTCCCCAGATGTCGTAGAGCCGTACCTCGAGGACGGCGAGCACGACCGCGCCGGCGGCGACCGTGACCGAACCCCAGCGCGTCCGCTCGGCCAGGGACATGAACCCGGCCGCCGGGATGCACGCGAACGCGCCCAGCAGATACGCCACGAAGATCGTCGTGCCCTGTTCCGGCTTCTCGCCCCGCGCCAGCTGCACGATTCCGATCACCAGCTGGACCAGGGCCAGCACCGAGACCACGGCCATCCCGATGAAGTGCCAGTCCTTCGTCGGCTGGTCGCGGTAGGCCGCCCAGCCGCACCAGGCGGCGAGCAGCAACGCGGCGACGCCGGTCACCAGCGTCAGGGCATCAAGCATGCAGTGACCCTATTACGCCGTAATCGGCCCCCGGCGTCCGCCCCCGCACCCGGGAGGGCTGTCCACGACTGTCCAGTATCCGGACAGTCTGGCCCGGTCAGGACCGTACGTCTGGTTTACTGATGCCCATGACCACGACGAGCAGCCGCACCGCGACCGAGGCGACCATGACGCCCGGTGCTCGTTGTCTGTGTCGAATGTGCGCCTTCTAGAGGGCCCCTGCACCACCCCTGAGCTCGCGCCCCGAAGCGAGACGCCGTGGCATGTCCATACGCCGTGCGCTGTGTGACATGGCCGCCCCGCGCACCCGTTCTTCCCCGGATCCCGCCATCACCGTGAGAACCGTGTCGCGTCCCTGACAGCTTGCACCCGTGCGTCCGGGCACACCCACGCCCGCGCACTCGACAGTGACGGAAATCCCAGTGATCACCACCACGGGCCTTACCAAGGTCTACCGCTCGCGCGGCCGTGAGGTCACCGCCCTCGACGGCGTCGACCTGCACGTCCGCGAAGGCGAGGTGTACGGCGTCATCGGCCAGTCCGGCGCCGGCAAGTCCTCGCTGATCCGCTGCGTCAACCTGCTGGAGCGCCCCACCGCCGGCACGGTCACCGTCGCCGGACGGGACCTCACCGCCCTCGCCGGCCGCGGACCCCGGGCCGGCCGGGAACTGCGGCAGGCGCGCAGCCGTATCGGCATGGTCTTCCAGCACTTCAACCTGCTGTCCTCGCGGACCGTGCAGGACAACGTCGAACTGCCCCTCGAAATCCTCGGCATCTCCGGGAAGGAACGTTCCCGCAGGGCCCTGGGGCTGCTCGACCTGGTCGGACTCGCCGACAAGGCGCGGTCCTACCCGGCCCAGCTCTCCGGCGGCCAGAAGCAGCGCGTCGGCATCGCCCGCGCCCTCGCCGGCGACCCCAAGGTGCTCCTGTCCGACGAGGCGACCAGCGCCCTCGACCCGGAGACCACCCGCTCCATCCTCCAGCTGCTGCGCGACCTGAACCGGCAGCTGGGCCTGACCGTCCTGCTCATCACCCACGAGATGGACGTGGTCAAGTCCATCTGCGACTCCGCCGCGCTCATGGAGCGGGGCCGGATCGTGGAGTCCGGCACGGTCAGCGAGCTGCTCGCCACCCCCGGCTCCGAACTGGCCGCCGCGCTCTTCCCCGTCGGCGGCGAGGCCACCGGCGAGGACCGCACCGTCGTGGACGTCACCTTCCACGGCGAGGCCGCCACCCAGCCGGTCATCTCCCAGCTGTCGCGCACCTACAACATCGACATCTCCATCCTCGGCGCCGCCATCGACACCGTCGGTGGCCTCCAGGTCGGCCGGATGCGCATCGAACTGCCCGGCCGCTACGAGGACAACGTCGTACCGATCGGCTTCCTGCGCGAACAGGGCCTGCAGATCGACGTCGTGGGTGAGCCCCTGCTGGTGAAGGAAGGTGCCAAGTGACCTGGACCGAGATGCGGCCCCTGCTGGAGCAGGCCTGTTGGGACACCCTCTACATGGTCGGCTGGTCCACGCTCGTCGCGGTCGCGGGCGGCCTCCCGCTCGGCGTCCTGCTGGTCCTCACCGACCGGGGCGGCCTGCTGCAGAACGTCGTCGCCAACAAGGTCATCGGGCAGGCCGTGAACATCGCCCGCTCGATGCCGTTCATCATCCTGATGGTCGCGCTGATGGGCTTCACCCGCTCGATCACCGGCACCACCATCGGCCGCGAGGCCGCCATCGTGCCGCTGGCCATCGGCGCCATCCCGTTCTTCGCCCGCCTCGTCGAGACGGCTGTCCGCGAAGTGGACGGCGGACTCGTCGAGGCCGTGCAGGCGATGGGCGGCAACACCTGGACCGTCGTACGCAAGGTCCTCGTCCCCGAGTCGCTGCCCTCGCTGATCTCCTCCACGACCACCACGATCGTCGCCCTCATCGGCTACTCCGCCATGGCGGGCACGGTCGGCGCCGGCGGCCTCGGCGACATCGCCGTCCGCTACGGCTACCAGCGCTTCGAGACCGACCTGATGTGGATCACCGTCGCGGTCCTCGCCGTCGTGATCGCCCTCATCCAGTTCGCCGGCGACTCGGCCGCCCGCGCCCTGCACCGCCGCGGCGGCCGCTCCGGCCCGGCGCCGGCACTGCGGCTGCTGAAGGCCAAGGAGCCGGCGGCGGCCGACGCCGCCAAGGTCGGCAAGGCCGCCTGAGCCCCCCAGATCCCCCCGCCCACCCACCGCGGGGCAGCACCACCCACAGGAAAGGCACTTTTCGTGCGTAACACCGCCAAGATCACCACCGCCGTCCTCGCCGCCGGAGCCCTCACCCTCGGACTCAGCGCCTGCGGCTCGGACAAGGACTCCGCCGGCAGCGACGCGAACGCCACGCTGACCGTCGCCGCCACGCCCACCCCGCAGGGCGAGATCCTCACCTACATCAAGGACAACCTCGCGGAGAAGGCCGGCCTCAAGCTGGAGGTCAAGGAGTTCACGGACTACGTGACCCCCAACACCGCGGTCCAGCAGGGCGAGGTCGACGCCAACTACTTCCAGCACCAGCCGTACCTGGACGACTTCAACAAGAAGAACGGCACCGACATCGTCGCCGTGCCGAACGCCACGGTGCACCTGGAGCCGCTCGGCCTGTACTCCCAGGACGTCAAGAAGCTCGACGACCTCAAGAAGGGCGCCACCGTAGCCCTGCCGAACGACACCACCAACGAGGCCCGCGCGCTCAAGCTCCTGGAGGCCAACGGGCTGATCGGGCTGAAGTCCGGCGTCGGCTTCGCGGCGACCCCCAAGGACGTGACGTCCAACCCCAGGAACCTGAAGTTCAAGGAGCTGGAGGCGGCCCAGCTGCCGCGCTCCCTCGCCGACGTCGACGCCGCGGTGATCAACGGCAACTACGCGCTGGAGGCCGGCCTCAGCCCCGCCGAGGACGCTCTGGTCGCCGAGTCCGCCAAGGACAACCCGTACGCCAACTTCCTCGCCGTCAAGAAGGGCGACGAGGACGACCCCCGGGTCGAGAAGCTCGCCAAGCTGCTCACCTCGGCCGCGGTGAAGAAGTTCATCGAGGACAAGTACGACGGAGCCGTCGTCGCCGCGTTCTGAACCGGCTTGCGCCGACAGGCGCCGCACACCACGGGGTTCACCCCTCACCGGGGGCGGACCCCGTGGTGCGGTCCGGTGCTTTCATGCTGCATGCTGGGCAGTTCAGCGGGTCCTGACGGTCCGGTAGGCGGGGCCCCGAGGTTTCGAAGGTTACGGAGCGGCGCATGACGAGCACCTTCCCCACCATCTCCATCAGCACGGAGCGGTTGGTGCTGCGTCCCCTCGACGAGGACGACGTGCCGGCCCTGGCCGAGATGATGAACGACGAGCAGATCGCGGCGTGGACGGCCGTACCCCAGCCGTTCACCGAGAGCGACGCCCGCACCTGGATCACCGAGTACGCGCCCGCCGAACGCACGGCCGGCCGCGGCCTCGACCTCGCCGTCACCGAGTTCCTCACCCAGCGGCTCGTCGGCGTCATCCAGCTCGGCAAGACCAACTGGCACGTCCGCTCCACCGAACTGTCGTACATCGTCGCCTCCTGGGCCCGCGGCGAGGGCTATGCCTCCGAGGCCGCCCTCGCCACCGCCCAATGGCTCTTCACCGACCAGAAAATCGAACGCATCGAGCTGCGCACGGCCGCCGACAACACCGCCTCCCAGCAGGTCGCGCAGAAGATCGGCTGCATCAGCGAAGGCGTGCTGCGCAACGCCTGCATAGCCCGGGCCCGCGCCGAGGACGGCACCTGGACCGAGGTGCGCACCGACTTCATCGTGTGGAGCCTGCTGCCCGAGGACCTGGAGGGCGCCGGGGAGCAGCTCGCGGAGAGCGGCGGATTCACGTCGTACACCGACTGGAACTGAACGCGAGCCCCCGTCGTCCGGCCCCGTCGACCAGGTACCCTCACGGAGCCCGCTACCTGCGTAAACCCCGGGGAGACTGACGACGATGGCCGACCGCGTCACGGTGATCGGCTGGGACGGCTCGCCGCTGACCGCCGCGGCCCGCTCGGCGCTGGGTGCCGCCACCCTGGTGGCCGGCGCCGCCCACCATCTGACGCTGCCCGAGATACCGCCCGCCGCCGAACGCATCCGGCTGGGCAGCGTCTCCCTCGCCGCCCGCCGCATCGCCGGCCACCGCGGCACGGCGGTCGTCCTCGCCGACGGCGACCCGGGCTTCTTCGGCGTCGTACGGACCCTGCGCGCACCCGAGTTCGGTCTCGAGGTCGAGGTCGTCCCGGCCGTCTCCTCCGTCGCCACCGCCTTCGCCCGCGCCGGGATGCCCTGGGACGACGCCCAGGTCGTCGTCGCCCACCGGCGCACGCTGCGCCGCGCGGTCAACGTCTGCCGCGCCCACACCAAGGTCGCCGTGCTCACCTCGCCCGGCGCCGGGCCCGCCGAGCTCGGTCTGCTCCTGGAGGGCGTGCACCGCACCTTCGTGGTCTGCGAGGAGCTCGGCACCGACCGTGAACGGGTCAGCGTCCTCAGCTCCGACAAGGCGGTCGACCACACCTGGCGCGATCCCAACGTCGTCATCGTCATCGGCGGCCCGGTGACCGCCGGGGACGGCGGCGGCTGGATCGCCGGGCGCGACCCGGGCGCCGGCCCCCGCGGCTGGGCCCTGCC
This sequence comes from Streptomyces sp. NPDC000345, assembly GCF_042898825.1. Lineage (NCBI taxonomy): Bacteria > Bacillati > Actinomycetota > Actinomycetes > Kitasatosporales > Streptomycetaceae > Streptomyces > Streptomyces sp. NPDC000345. The sequence goes on along the minus strand of NZ_JBIAZE010000010.1, from coordinate 26,608 downwards.
CGCCGAGGCGTACGGCGGCGGCCTCGGCGAAGGGGAGACGGACCTGCTGCGCGCGGCCCAACTCGCCCGGCTCGGACCGCGCGTGGGCGACCTCGTCTGGGACATCGGCTGCGGCAGCGGCGCGTTCGCGACCGAGGCCGCGCGGGCCGGCGCGGCCGTCCTCGCCGTCGACCGCGACCTGGACGCCTGCGCCCGCACGGACGCCGCCGCCCGCCGCCACGGCGTCCAGCTCCAGATCGTCCGCGGCACCGCCCCGCACGTCCTGGAGAACCTGCCCGAACCGGACGTCGTCCGGGTCGGCGGCGGGGGAGCGGCGGTGGTCTCCGCCGTCGCCGACCGCCGCCCGCAGCGCATCGTCACCCATGCGGCGACCCGCGACGCCGCCGAACTCGTCGGCCGCGACCTGACCGAGCACGGCTACCTCGTCGAGTGCGCCCTCCTGCAGTCCGTCCAACTCGACACGCGGGTCTGGACGGAGACCGAGCGGAGTGTCGCGTTCCTGCTCAGCGGGGTTCTGCCGGACCGCCGGCCATGACCCCGTCCGCCCTCCCCGTGATCCTGTTGTCGTACCGCTCGCGGTAGGCTGGCCGATCGTCGTACCGCTTCCGTTCACCCGGCACTTCGTCGGTCAATGTCCGGAAAACACATCCCTTTTGGGGTGGGGCGTGGTACGGCAGAACCGGGGGGCGCGCAACGTGGCGCAGTCCACAGCGGCACGACGGAGATCAACCTGTCGCGACGCGGCCACGGCCGGGACAATGCCACTGAATGGCTTTGTCGCTTTTTCGGGCGGGTCGTTCGTGCCGCTGGGCACGGACGCTCGTTCTTCACTACGGGGCGGTCGGTGCGCCGTTCCGGATGAGCTGGTCGTAGGAGCACTAACCGATGGGCGAGGGGTACGCATGACCGACACCGGCCAGGTCCCGGGCGAGGGGCTGCCGGAGAACGCAGGCATGGTGGAACAGCCGGGCGCCCCCGCGCACGGCGCGTACACCTACCTCTCCGAGACCACCGCCGAGGACGAAGACCTGTTGCTGCTGCCGGGCGCCCAGAGCGCGTGGGGCAACGAAGTGGCTCCGCCCGCGCCCGAGCCGGTCGTCGAGGCGGTGCACGAGCCCGGCCCGCACGAGCTCTCCGGCCGCGACAGCGGCTCGGTGGACCTCAGCGCCGTACGCCTGCCGGGCCCCGCCGCGCCGCCGCAGCCGTCCCCGCGCCGCCCTCTCCACCTGGGCCCGCCGATTCCCGACACCTCCTCCAGCCCGGTCCGCTCCCTCGCGGACCGCGGCCCCGCCGGCGCTCCCGTGCGTCACGCCGGCCCGCCCGCCTCCGGACCCGAATACCTCGACGTCCCGCCGCTGCGCGACACGCCCCCGCAGGGCGCGGCACCCTGGGGGGCCCAGGCCGCTGCCCAGGCCACCGCTCCCGCCGCCGTTCCGGCCCAGGGGCCGTCCGCGCCCGGGGCGACGGCCGCGGAAACGGTGGTTCCCGTTCCGGCGACCGGTCCCGTGGCTCCCGAGCCCGGCCAGGTGGGCGCCGCCGAGGCCGTCGTGGCCCGCGTGGCCACCGAGGCGATCGCCGCGACCGCCCAGCAGGAGGCGGAGAGCACCGAGGCGGCGTACGCCGGGAGCGAGGGCGGTCCGGCCACGGCGCCGCAGGTTCCCGGCACCCTCACCGGAGAGCCCGCCCAGGCTCCCGGGCCGGCGGCGACGGCCGAGCCCGCGCGGTTCGCCGCCACCGCCACCGGGTTCGTCGATCCCGGCCAGTTGCTCGGAGCGGCTCTGATCGCCGAGGCCGAGCAGGACGTCGCCGACGAGGTGACGGAGGCGGCGCCGGACACGGGGGCCGGCGCCTCTTCCGGGGGCGACCAGGCCGACGGGCCCGATGCGTCGGAACAGGCCGTCGTGGTGCCGGAGGCGCCTGCGGTCACCGAGGCCGGGCACGGGGAGCAGCCCGCGCCCGCGGCGGACGGCGTGCGGGCGGAGGAGCCGACGGCCGTGACCGAGGCCGCGGCCGGGGCCGCCGGGGTTCCCGAGGCGGGTTCCGTCGAGGCGGCCCAGGCCGCGCAGGCGGGCACTGCCGAGCAGGAGACACACGCCGACGCGGCGCAGGCGGCCGAGGCGAGTCCCGCCCACGTGAACCAGACGGATCAGGTGAGTCCGGCCGAGGTGGCGCAGGAGGCCGCCGAGGGCCCGGTGCCGGTGGCGCAGGCCGCGCCGGGCGCGGCCGAGGAGACGCAGACGTCCGAGGCCGCCGCTGCCGAGGCTGCGCAGGTTGCGGAAGCGGCCCAGGCCGTGGAGGCGGCCGGGGCCGACGCGGTCCAGGGTGCCGAGACGTCCGCCGACGACGTGCCGCAGGTGGTCGAGGCGCCCGCTGCCGAGGCGGTCCCGGTTCCCGGGGAGAGCGCCGGTGAGACGGTCCAGGGCGCCGAGGCGGTCCCGGTTCCCGAGGCGACCGACGGGGAGACCGTCCAGCGCGCCGACGTGCCCGCTGCCGAGGTGGCGCAGGTTGCGGAGGCGGCTCCCGCCGTGGCGGTCCAGGGTGCCGAGGTGCCCGCTGCCGAGGCGGTCCCGGGCACCGAGCCCGGGGGCGAGGCGGCTCCGGTGTCCGAGCCGACCGCACCCGCGGCGGCCCAGGCGGCCGAGGTACCCGGTCCCGACCCGGTCCCCGCAGCCGAGGCGCCCGCTCCCGACGCAGCCCAGGACGGCGGGCCGGTCCCTGTCGAGGCCGCCCGGCTCTCCGAGCCGGTTCAGGCCGCCGAGGCGCCGGTCCCCGAGCCCGCGGCCGAGTCCCCGGTCCCGGACGCGACCCCGGCCCAGGACGCGGCGCAGGTCACCGAGCCCGTGCCCGCACCCGACACCGCCGGCCAGGCCCCCGAACCGGAGACGACCGTGACCGCCGAGGCAGCCGGACAGCCCGCGCCGGAGACAGCCGTGTCCGTGCAAGAGGCGCCCGCGGCTCCCGTTCCCGCCCAGGAGAACCCCGCCGCCGAGCCTCCCGTACCCGTCGCCGACGACGCGGCGCAGCTCGCCGAGGGCGCCACCGCTCCCGGGGAACCCGCCGTCGCCGCCGAGCCCCCGCAGCCCGCGGAAGCCGCCGCGGCTCCCGAGGTCCCGCAGCCCGCCGAGGCCTCCGCCGTACCTGCCGAAGCGACTTCCGCCGGACCCGCCGAGGCCGCGGCAGCCGTGCCGCCCGCGCAGACCGCCACGGCCCAGCCCGTCGCGCCGGGCGTCGCCCAGCCGCAGCCCGAGCCGGTCTCCCAGACGCACCCGGCACCGGAGCAGGCGGCCCAGCCGGCCCCGGCCGCCCAGCCGGAGCCGGAGCCGGAGGCGCAGCCCGCGAGCGAGCCCGCCGCCCCCGCCGCCCACCAGGCGGATCCGGCGTCTCAGTCCCTGGACGAGCCCGCCCCGGCCGCCACCCCCGCCCCCGTGTCCGCGACCCCGTCGGCGGAGACGCCGGCCGAGGTCTGCGCCGAGGCTCCCGTCGACATCCCCGCAGCCGCCCCGGTCGAGGTGCCCGGCGGGGTACCCGCAGAGGCCCCGGCCCCGGCCGCGGCCCTCGGCACGATGCCCCCCGCTCCCCACCCGGACCAGCCGCTGGGCGCGTTCGTGCCGGTCGAGGGCAGCGTGCCGACCACCCCGCACCTCGCCCCCACCCCGCAGCCCGCCCCGGCGGTTCCGCCGGAGGACCAGCGGCCCGCGCAGGACGCGTCGGCCCAGCCGGGGATCCCGGCACAGGCCCCCGCCGCTCCCGCTCCCACCGTCCCCGCCCCCCGCGCGGCCGACGCCGCTCCCGCCCCGGCGACCCCGGACGCGGAGCCTGCGGTCGACGCCCATGCCGACCCCGACCCCGAGGTCGCCCAGAGCCCGGAGGACCTGCACACCAGGGCCGCCGACCAGGAAGAGAGCACGGCCCCCGTGGAAGAAGCCACAGAGTCCACCGGCCCTGCCGCGCCCGCGTACGACGACGCCGAGCGTGAGGCCGTTCTGAAGGTCATGCGCGAGCGCCGGGACATCCGCAACGGCTTCCGGAGCGACCCGATCCCGCACGAGGTGCTGCTGCGCGTGCTGGAGGCCGCCCACACCGCGCCCTCCGTCGGCCACTCGCAGCCGTGGGACTTCGTCGTCATCCGCTCCGCCGACACGCGGCGCGCCATGCACGAACTGGCGATGCGTCAGCGCGACGCGTACGCCAAGTCCCTGCCCAAGGGCCGGGCGAAGCAGTTCAAGGAACTGAAGATCGAGGCCATCCTCGACACCCCGGTGAACATCGTCGTCACCGCCGACCCGACCCGTGGCGGCCGGCACACCCTGGGCCGCCACACGCAGCCGCAGATGGCGCCGTACTCCTCCGCGCTCGCGGTCGAGAACCTCTGGCTCGCCGCCCGCGCCGAGGGCCTCGGCGTCGGCTGGGTCAGCTTCTTCGACGAGCGCGAGATGGTCCGCGCGCTGGGCCTGCCCGAACACCTCGAAGTGGTCGCCTACCTGTGCGTCGGCTACGTCGACGAGTTCCCGGACGAGCCCGAGCTGATGCAGGCCGGCTGGGCCAAGCGCCGCCCGCTGTCCTGGGTCGTCCACGAGGAGACGTACGGCCGTCGCGCGCTGCCCGGCGAGGACCCGCACGACCTGCTCGCCGAGACGGTCGCGGGGATCCGCCCACTGGACGCCAAGGCGCTCGGCGAGGCGTGGGAGCGCCAGAAGCGCATGACCAAGCCGGCCGGCGCGCTCGGCATGCTGGAGATCATCTCCGCGCAGCTGTCCGGCCTGTCCCGGCAGTGCCCGCCGCCGATCCCGGAGCCCGCGGCCGTCGCGATCTTCGCCGGCGACCACGGTGTGCACGCCCAGGGGGTCACCCCCTGGCCGCAGGAGGTGACGGCCCAGATGGTCGCCAACTTCCTCGGCGGCGGCGCGGTCTGCAACGCCTTCGCGGCCCAGGTGGGCGCGGAGGTGTGCGTGGTGGACGTGGGTGTGGCCGCCGACCTCCCGGCGACTCCCGGCCTCCTGCCCCGCAAGATCCGCGCGGGCACGTCCGACATGACCACCGGCCCCGCGATGACCCGCGAGGAGGCCAAGCAGGCCATCGAGGTCGGCATCGAGACGGCCCGTGACCTGGTGGCGGCCGGCAACAAGGCCCTGCTGACGGGCGAGATGGGCATCGCGAACACGACGGCGTCCGCGGCCCTGATCTCCGTCTTCACCGGCGCGGACCCGGCGGAGGTGACGGGCCGGGGCACCGGTATCAACGACGAGACCCTCGCCCGCAAGACCGAGGTCGTCCGCCGCGCCCTCGAACTGCACCAGCCGGACCCCGCCGACCCCATCGGCGTCCTGGCCGCGATCGGCGGCTTCGAACACGCGTCGATGGTCGGCCTCCTCCTCGGCGGCGCGTCCCTGCGGACGCCGGTGATCCTGGACGGCGTCAGCGCCGGTGCCGCCGCCCTGGTCGCCCGGGCCATCGCCCCCGAGGTCCTCGCGGCCTGCATCGCCGGCCACCGCAGCGCGGAGCCCGGCCACGTGGCGGCCCTCAACAAGCTGGGCCTGCGCCCCCTGGTCGACCTCGACCTCCGCCTCGGCGAGGGCACCGGCGCCCTCCTGGCGCTCCCGCTGGTCCAGAGCACGGCCCGGGCGATGCACGAGGTGGCGACCTTCGATTCGGCGGGCGTCACCGAGAAGTAGGACGCGAGGGGCACCCGGGAGACCGGTTCCGGGTGCCCTGCCGGGGTGAGATGCCCGACGGCCACGGCTGACGGGTCGCGGTCGGGGGCAGGCGCCCGGTGTTCCTCCCCCGGTGCCCCCAGAGCCTGGGAGATGTCCCCGGGCGGAAGGGATGGGCACCACCGCGCCACCCCCGCACCGGGCAACGCTGCCCAGCCATCGGACACCGAACCCGTCCGCCCCGCCCGCGCCGTAAAATCCGCACGTCAGGGCCCCGCACGCCGTAAAGAGGAGCCGCCCCTCATGGCCGAACACCCCGCCTACCCCGTAGGCCTCCGCCTCACCGGCCGCAGGGTCGTCGTCCTCGGCGGCGGCCAGGTCGCCCAGCGCCGCCTCCCCGCGCTGATCGCGGCCGGGGCCGACATACACCTGGTGTCCCCGGACGCGACCCCCTCCGTCGAGGCCATGGCGGACGCGGGCGAACTCACCTGGCACCGGCGCCCGTACGCCGAGGGCGACCTCGCGGACGCCTGGTACGCCCTCATCGCCACGAGCGACGCCGAGGCCAACACCCGGGCCTCCGCCGAGGCGGAAGCGCACCGCGTCTGGTGCGTCCGCTCCGACGACGCCGACCGGGCGACCGCCTGGACCCCGGCCACCGGCACCAGCGAGGGCGTCACGGTCGCCGTCCTCACCACGGACGCCCGGGGCCGCGACCCCCGCCGCACCGCCGCCATCCGCGACGCGGTGGTCGAGGGCCTCCGCGACGGCACGCTCGTCGCCCCGCACCACCGCACCCGCACCCCCGGCGTCGCCCTCGTCGGCGGCGGCCCCGGCGACCCCGACCTGATCACGGTCCGCGGGCGCCGACTCCTCGCCGAAGCCGACGTGGTCATCGCCGACCGCCTCGGGCCCCGCGACCTCCTCGCCGAACTCCCCCCGCACGTCGAGGTGATCGACGCGGCGAAGATCCCGTACGGCCGTTACATGGCCCAGGAGGCCATCAACAACGCGCTGATCGAGCACGCCAAGCAGGGCAAGTCGGTGGTACGTCTCAAGGGCGGCGACCCGTACGTGTTCGGCCGCGGGATGGAGGAGCTGCACGCCCTCGCCGAGGCCGGCATCCCCTGCACCGTCGTCCCCGGCATCTCCAGCTCCATCTCGGTCCCGGGCGCGGCCGGCATCCCGGTCACCCATCGGGGCGTCGCCCACGAGTTCACGGTCGTCAGCGGCCATGTGGCCCCCGACGACGAGCGCTCCCTGGTCGACTGGGCGTCCCTCGCCAAGCTCACCGGCACCCTCGTGATCCTCATGGGCGTCGACAAGATCGGAAAGATCGCCGAGACGCTGGTCGCGCACGGCAAACCGGCCGGCACCCCCGTCGCACTCGTCCAGGAGGGCACGACGGCCGCCCAGCGCCGGGTCGACGCGACGCTGGAGACGGTCGCCGAGACCGTGCGGACGCAGGAGGTCAAACCCCCTGCGGTGATCGTCATCGGCGAGGTCGTCACCGTCGGCCCCCGGACGTCTGCGTAACCCCGGGTAACACAACCCGTTCCCAGCCGTTGGCACCGCACCCAGGACAAGGCAGTATCACCCTGTGGCCGATCTCATCACCGTTGAGGACCCCGACGACCCGCGCCTGCGCGACTACACCGGCCTGACCGACGTCGAGCTGCGCCGCAAGCGCGAGCCCGCCGAGGGCCTGTTCATCGCGGAGGGCGAGAAGGTCATCAGACGGGCCAAGGACGCCGGGTACGAGATGCGCTCGATGCTGCTCTCCGCCAAGTGGGTCGACGTCATGCGCGACGTCATCGACGAGCTCCCGGCCCCGGTCTACGCCGTCAGCCCGGAGCTCGCCGAACGCGTCACCGGCTACCACGTGCACCGGGGCGCCCTCGCCTCCATGCAGCGCAAGCCGCTCCCGACGGCCGCCGAACTCCTGCAGACCGCACGCCGGGTCGTCATCATGGAATCGGTCAACGACCACACGAACATCGGCGCGATCTTCCGGTCCGCCGCAGCCCTCGGCATGGACGCGGTCCTGCTCTCCCCGGACTGCGCCGACCCCCTCTACCGCCGCAGCGTGAAGGTCTCGATGGGCGCGGTCTTCTCGGTGCCGTACGCCCGACTGGACACCTGGCCCAAGGGCCTGGACTCGGTCCGCGAGGCCGGCCTCACCCTGCTCGCCCTCACCCCGGACGAGAAGGCCCGCTCCCTCGACGAGGCGGCCCCCCACCGGATGGACCGTGTCGCCCTGATGCTCGGCGCCGAGGGCGACGGACTCTCCACCCAGGCCCTGGTCGCCGCGGACGAATGGGTCCGCATCCCCATGTCCCACGGCGTCGACTCGCTCAACGTCGGCGCGGCCGCGGCGGTCGCCTTCTACGCCGTGGCCACGGGCCGCCCCCGGAGCTAGGGGGAGGACCTATGCCCGGCCGGGCAGCACGTCCGGCTGCGAATGCTGCTGCCGTACGACACCGTCCCCGCCGCCGAGTCCACGGTCCGGGCCCTGGCAGCCCTGGACGATGCCGATGCCCAGCGCCACGAGCAGCGTCACGACGACGAAGACGAACAGGCGCTGGCGCAGCAGCCGCGGGTTGGCGGGCCGTCGGCCGGTCCCCGTGTTCCTCGGCCCGGGCCGCCCGGCCCCGCTGCGGGGCGCCGGCCTGCTGCCACTGCCGCCGGGACGGCTGTTGCGCGAGGCGGGTGCAGGACGGCTCCCGGACCGCGACGACGAGGCACCGCCACCGCGTGAGGCACCGCCTCCCCGCGACGGAACCCCGCCCCGAGAGGGGACCGCCCCCCGGGAGGACGGGACGCCACCCCGGGGCGGGGGAGTACCCGGCCCCGATCCGGAGCCCGTGCGCGAGCCAGAACCCGAGCCCGTGTTCGGTCCGCCCGGCCGGCGCAGCGTGCGCTCCGGGTAGCTGGAGCCGGCGAGACGCCCGGTGGGCCGGTCCGCCTCCGCGGCCCGTGGCACGGGCGGCCGGGCATCGCCGGTCCCCTGCGCCTCGCGGGCGGCGATCTCCTTCAGCCGCAGCGAGAGATCGAGAGTGCTGGGCCGTTCGTCGGGGTCCTTCGCCAGACAGGCCCGGATCAGCGGGGCCAGTGCGTCGGGCACGCCGTTCAGATGGGGCTCCTCGTGCACCACGCGGTACAGCATCACCTCGGAACTGCCGTGCCCGAAGGGCGAGTCGGCCGTGGAGGCGTACGCGAGCGTGGCACCGAGCGAGAACACGTCCGTGGCCGGCGTGACCGCGGCGCCCCGCACCTGCTCGGGCGCGAGGAAGCCGGGGGAGCCGACGGCCGTGCCGACGTGCGTGAGCGTCGAGGCTCCGGTCGCCCAGGCGATACCGAAGTCGATGATCCGCGGGCCCTTCGGGGACAACAGGATGTTGGACGGCTTCAGGTCCCGGTGGACGACCCCGGCCTCGTGGACGGCGACGAGCCCCTCCGACAGCGCGGCCCCGATCGAGGCGAGCTCGGCCGCGCCGAGCGGGCCCTCGTCGTTGACCTTGTCGTGGAGGGAGGGCCCGGGCACGTACTGCGTGGCGAACCAGGGCCGGTCGGCGTCGAGATCGGCCGCGACCAGCCGCGCCGTGCACCCGCCCCGGATCCGCCGGGCGGCGGACACCTCACGGGCGAACCGCGACCGGAACTCCTGGTCCTCCGCCAGATCGGGCCGGATCACCTTCAGCGCGACGCGCTGCCCCTTCTTGTCCGAGCCCAGATAGACGACGCCCATTCCGCCCGCGCCGAGCCGTCGGTGAAGCCTGAACGAGCCGACGACGCGCGGGTCCTCGCGCCTCAGGCGCATCATCGCCATGTTCATCCCCGCTGCCCGGTCCGTGTGACGTGCCACAGCTTACGTTTCCACGGCCGTTCGCGCGCAGAGGCCGCGCCCTCTGCTCCCGATCGATTGTCAGTGCCGGGTGGGAGACTTGAAGAGTGGTCAGAGAGCCTGGGAACAGGCGGACTTTGCTGAGCCTGTGACCTCAACCACCTCTCGCAGAAGGGGGATTGAATCGGTGAAGGGTGATCGAGTCGAGATAGTCGTGGACGCCGGTGACACGACGCGGACCTATGAGGTGGTCGCCGGCAGAGCGGGCCGCAGGGTGGAGACGGCGGTCCGGCGAGGGGTGGTGGAAGTGAGCGAAGTCACTCGGAACGGTACGGTGGTGCGCACCGCCCGCTTCATGGCGAACAGGGTCCTCGCCCTGGTCGAACAGCCCGTCCCGCGTGAGGACCGGTCGGAAAAAACGACCCGCACCGGACACCCCCTCCGGGAAGACCCCGAGACCTAGGACCCCGTCTCCACCCAGGGGAGTACTCCGCAGGTCATGGCTCATCCTCCGGGAGGCCCGGCAATCGATACGAAGGCATGACGCCCTGCGCCCGCCCCACGCCTAGATTTGAGGTCAAGCGGCGGGTGCAGCACTCGTCCCCCGAGGTCAGGCACCCGCCGCTGCCAACGACAAACGAGACGGTCAGGAGAGGGACCATGGCCCACACGGCACCGCGGACTCAGTTCCGCACCCGAACTCGCCGCACGGGCCGCCGCCACCCCCTGGTGGCGACACTCATGGCCCTTCCCCTGGCGGCCCTGCTCCTCCTCGTCTTCGACGGCTGGGAGACAGTGGCCACTCAGGCGTCGTCCGTGGGCGTGATGCTGGGGCGCTGAGCGGCGACCCCAGGCCCGGAAGAGCGGTCCGGGCGGGGACATCCACCCATGAAACCCCGTGGGGACGGGGGTACGGCGGACGGCAAAAATGCCGGCGCAGCTGGGGAGCTGCGCCGGCATTGCCATTCCCCGCGCCCACCCGCCACGACAGGTCACCTCGTACCCTCACCACCAGACCCCGCACCACCCCAGGGAGCCCCGTGACCGCCACCCCCTTGCTCTCCGCCCTCACCGCCCGAGCCAAGGCCAAGGCCCACGCCCCCGCGCCCTCCCTCGCCCCCGACACGAACACCGTCCCCGACACCGGCACCGGCGCCCCCACCTCCACCTGCCCCTGCCCCACCGCCACCCTCGCCCACCGCCCCGACGCCACCGTCGTACGCCACGCGGACACCGTCGCCAAGGCCCACCCCCCGACCACCACCCCCACCGACCTCACCCCCCGCCTCGCCGCAGCCACCCGCCACCCCGACGTCCTCCTCCCTCCCCTCACACCCACCCCCACGGCCCTCCACGGCCGCCTCATCACGTTCTGGCCGTACGGCACCCCCGTGGACCCGGACGACCCGGACGCGGCCCCCTGGGAAGAAGCCGCCACCCTCCTCGCCCGTCTCCACCGCATCCCCATTTCCCTCTCCGCCTCCACCCCCGACCTGACCCGCACCCCCACCTCCACCCCCCACCCGACCCCCACCCCCACCCCCGCCCTCCCCCTCATGCGAGGCCCCGCCAAAGCCGCCCAGGCCGTCGCCCGCCTCCGGGCGGCCCGCCCGCACCCCGCCACCGCCCCCCTCCTCCGCGCCTGGACCACCCTCCCCGCCTGGGCCCGCGCCGAAGCCCCCATGCCCGACACCACCCTCTGCCACGGCGACCTGCACCTCGGCCAACTCGTCCGCCACCCCGCCCCCGACGGCCCCTGGCGCCTGATCGACGTGGACGATCTCGGCGTCGGCGTCCCCGCCTGGGACCTCGCCCGCCCGGCCGCCTGGTACGCCTGCGGCCTGCTCCCGCCCGACGAGTGGGCCCGCTTCCTGAACGCCTACCGCGCCGCCGGCGGCCCGGCCGTCCCCGCGGACGGCGACCCCTGGCCCGCGCTCGACGTCCCCGCCCGCGCCCTCACCGTCCAGACGGCCGCCCGGGCGGTGACCAAGGCGATCGCACAGCACCGCCCGCTCGACGAGGTCGAACAGTCCCTGGTCGATGCCTGTGCCCGGATGGGTTCCGTCCCTGCGCAGTTGGCGTCAAGTTCGGCGAAGTAGGGTGCAACCGACCGCAGCCGGACAGAGTCTGTCCTGGCGGTACGCGAAACAGGACCGACCGGCGAGGAGTTGAGCCGAATCATGCAGTGCCCGAAGTGTCACGGCCAGATGCACACATACAACCGCAATGGTGTCCAGATCGAACAGTGCAACAACTGCAGGGGGATCTTCCTGGACTACGGCGAGCTGGAGGCGCTGACCCGTCTGGAGTCCCAGTGGTCCCAGCCGGCGCCCCCGCCGCCCGCCCCGCAGGCGTACCCGGCCGCTCCCGCCGCCCCGGCCTGGGGCGCCCCGCACGGTGGCCACGGCAGCCACCAGGGCGGGCACTACGGCGGTCACCACCGCCACAAGAGCTTCGGCCACATGCTGTTCTCCAGCTGACCCAAGCGAAAACCCCCGGCCGTACGAGACGGCCGGGGGCTTCGGTGGGTGGACGATACTGGGATTGAACCAGTGACCTCTTCCGTGTCAGGGAAGCGCTCTCCCGCTGAGCTAATCGTCCTCGGGACCGTGATCCGCAGACCACGAACACTGCGTGCGCGATACTGGGATTGAACCAGTGACCTCTTCCGTGTCAGGGAAGCGCTCTCCCGCTGAGCTAATCGCGCGGGTGCGGATCTTGCCGTACGTGCTGGAAGATCCAGTGGACGATACTGGGATTGAACCAGTGACCTCTTCCGTGTCAGGGAAGCGCTCTCCCGCTGAGCTAATCGTCCTTGGAGGTGGAGACGGGATTTGAACCCGTGTAGACGGCTTTGCAGGCCGTTGCCTCGCCTCTCGGCCACTCCACCAGGAGTGTAGGGGATCGGGATGACCCCTTCTTCCTTCGAGCGGACGACGAGGCTCGAACTCGCGACCTCAACCTTGGCAAGGTTGCGCTCTACCAACTGAGCTACGTCCGCTTGTCGTTTCGGTCGGCTCTCGCGTCCCGGCGACGAGTTGAACTCTAGCGGATTCCTGGGCCAGTACAAAAACGCGTTTGTGCAGCGTGCGCCGCTGCCGCCCCGCCCGGACCTGCGGCGGACACGTGGCGGCCGGCCCGGCGTCGTGCAGCGGACCTGCTCAGGGCCCCGCCGGGGACGTCCCCGGACCGCCCCCTGACACCCGCCCTAGACTCGACACCGTGCTCGACCTCGCTCCTCTCGCCCGCTTCGGCGGCCGTGTCGCCACCGGTCTCCTCGACGTCACCAGCGACCCCGCCGCCCTCGACTCCGCCGGTTTCTGGGCCGTCTGCGCCGGCTTCGAAGGCCGTCTGGTCTGCGCCCGCTTCGCCGACGTACGGGACGAACCGGTGCCCGCGCCCGTGCCGGGGGAGTGGCGGGGCCCCGCGGCCGGTGACTGGACGTCCTCGCTCGACCGCGCCGCGTACACCGGCGGCGTGCGCCGGATCCGGGAGCACATCGCGGCCGGCGAGGTCTACCAGGCGAACCTCTGCCGCGTCCTGACCGCGCCGGTCGGGCCCGGCGCCGACGTGGACGCCCTGACCGCCCTGCTGGCCCGCGGCAACCCGGCACCGTATGCAGGAACGATCCGCCTGCCCGCGCACGGCGTCGAGATCGCCACGGCGTCCCCGGAGCTCTTCCTCCGCCGCGACGGACGGACGGTCGAGTCCGGCCCGATCAAGGGCACCGGCCGCACCGAGGCGGACCTCCTCGACAAGGACTACGCCGAGAACGTGATGATCGTGGACCTGGTCCGCAACGACATCGGCCGGGTCTGCGCCACCGGCAGCGTGACCGTGCCCGACCTGTGCGCGGTCGAGAAGCACCCGGGGCTGGTCCACCTCGTGTCCACGGTCCGCGGCGAGCTGCGCCAGGACGCCGGCTGGCCCGAGCTGTTCGACGCCGCCTTCCCGCCCGGCTCCGTCACCGGCGCCCCCAAGTCCAGCGCCCTGCGGATCATCGACGCGCTGGAGACGGCACCCCGCGGCCCGTACTGCGGAGGCATCGGCTGGGTGGACGCCGACCGGGGCACGGGCGAGCTGGCCGTCGGCATCCGCACCTTCTGGATCGACCGGAGCCCCGACGGCACGGCCGTGCTGCGCTTCGGCACCGGCGCCGGCATCACCTGGGGCTCCGACCCCGAGGCGGAATGGCGGGAGACCGAGCTGAAGGCCGCGCGACTGCTCGCGGTAGCGTCGGGAACGTACGAGGTGAGTGAAGGGACCCTGACGTGAAGATCTGGCTCGACGGCGGGCTGCAGGACATCGATTCCGCCCGTGTCTCCGTCTTCGACCACGGCCTGACCGTGGGCGACGGCATCTTCGAGACGGTGAAGGCGACGGAGGGGAGGACGTTCGCGCTCACCCGTCACCTCGACCGGCTGACCCGTTCCGCGCGCGGCCTCGGCCTGCCGGACCCCGACCACGACGAGGTCCGCCGCGCCTGCGCCGCCGTCCTCGAGGCCAACCCGATGCCGCTCGGGCGGCTGCGCATCACCTACACCGGCGGTCACGGCCCGCTCGGCTCCGACCGCGGCGATCGCGGCCCCACCCTCGTCGTCGCCCTCGGTGAGACCACCCGCCGCCCCGACTCCACCGCCGTGATCACGGTCCCGTGGACCCGCAACGAGCGCGGCGCGCTGACCGGCCTCAAGACGACCTCGTACGCCGAGAACGTCGTCGCGCTGGCCCGCGCCCACGAGCACGGCGCCTCGGAGGCCCTGTTCGCGAACACCGTCGGACAGCTCTGCGAGGGCACCGGGTCGAACGTCTTCGTCGTCCTGGACGGCGAGATCCACACCCCGCCGCTCGCCTCCGGCTGCCTCGCGGGCATCACGCGCCGGCTCACCGTCGAGTGGACCGGCGCGAAGGAGACCGACCTCCCGCTCGACGTGCTGGAGCGCGCCGACGAGGTCTTCCTCACCTCCACCCTGCGCGACGTCCAGGCCGTCCACCGTGTCGACACCCGCGAACTGCCCGGAGCCCCGGGCCCGGTGACCGCCAAGGCGATGCGGATCTTCGACGAGCGCGCGGGGGACGACCTCGACCCCTAGGACGCCGCAGGGACGCGGAAGCAGCGGAAAAACGAGCTGACTCCTGGGCGTACGGCGGGTAGAAACCCCCTGATGACCACCACACTGCGGCCGACCGAGCCGCTACAGCGCGCCACCGACGGGTCCCTGTCCCGCCACTACCAGGTGTGCGTGAACAGCCGCCCCGTCGGAGCCTTGCGCCTCTCGACCGATCCGCGTTTCGGGCCCACCGTCGCCCAGATCGACGACCTGCGCATCGAGGAGCCGGACCGGGGCCGGGGCCGTGGCGCCGTGGCGGCGCTCGCCGCCGAGGAGGTGGCGCGGGGCTGGGGCTGCCGGCAGATCGAGATCAGGGTGCCGGGCGACGCCGCGGCCGCGCTGCGCCTCGCCACGGCGCTCGGCTACGTCCACCGCAACCGCGGCATGGAGAAGCAGCTCGGCGCCGCCGCGCCCCTCCTGCCCGAGGGCAGCCGGAGCCGGCCCATGACCGAGGCCGAGTACGGCCCGTGGCACGAGCGCGGCGTCGCGGAGTACGCACAGGAATGGATCGACCGCGACGTGCCCGAGGCGCTCGCACGGACGAAGGCACTGCAGGACTACGCGCGGTCGCTGCCGCGGGGCCTGGCCACGGAGAACACACTGATCAGCGTCCTGGAGCACGAGGGCACCCCGGTCGGCGACCTGTGGCTGGCCTTCACCGGCGACAAGGCGTTCGTCTTCAACGTCGAGACCTACGAGGAGCATCGCGGCCGGGGACACGGCCGCTCCCTGATGCTCCTGGCCGAGGACCGGACGGTGGCCGCCGGCAGGCAGGTGCTCGGCCTCAACGTCTTCGCGGGCAACACCCCTGCCGAGCGGCTGTACGAGTCGCTCGGGTACGTGACCGTGGGCTACTCGATGTACAAGAACCTGCTCTGAGGCTCCCGGTTCACCCCGCCCCGGCCAGCAGCCGGTCCGCGATCTCCTCGATGCGCTCGCGCAGCCCCTCCTGGCTCTTGCCGCCGTCGAGGCGCTCGCCGCCGATGACGTACGTCGGGGTGCCGGTGACGCCGATCGCCTTGCCCTCGGCCTGGTCGGCGTCCACGATCAGGATGTGCCGTCCGTCGATCAGCGCGGTGTCGAACTCCTCGGCGTCCAGCCCGAGTTCACCGGCGACCTCGACCAGGAGGGATTCTCCCGCACGGTCCAGCTCCTCGACCCGGGCCAGCACGGCCTCGACGTACGGCCAGCCCTTGCCCTGCTCCAGGGCCTCCTCGGCGGCCTGCGCGGCGGCGAAGGCGTGCTTGTGCTTCTCCAGCGGGAAGTGCCGCAGCCGCAGCTCCAGGCGGTCGCCGTAGCGCTCGCGCAGGGCACGCAGGTCGTCGAGGGCCCCGCGGCAGTCCGGGCACTGCAGCTCGCACCAGACGTCCAGGACGACGGCGGGAGGGGCGGATGCCGGGGCGGACGGGGCGGCGGAGGCAGAGGAGGAGTCACTCATGCCACCAGTCTCCCAGCCCGCCCCCACCCACCCCAATCCGGACCACCGTCGTGGCCGGCCCCCGCACCCCCGCTGACCGCCGCCCTCTTCCGTGCGGGCTGTCCCTCGCCCGGCCCGCCTGCGCCTCCCGCAGGACCGCCCGCGGGCCCCGACCGGGACCTGCGGAGGAGCCGACCCGGAGATGTCCCTGATGTCCGGCCGGAGCATGGCCCGGGAGCGGTCAGGAGGTGCAGGATGGAAGGGACGAAGCGCCCGTCCGTCGAGGCGCTGAGTCGCCGTCCCTGCCCGAGAGCGCCTCGCCTGGAGGACCGCATGATCGCCGAGACCGTCTGTTCCGCCGTCGCCGCGGCCGGCCTGGGCATCGCGGCGGTCACGGCCTACCGCAAGCGCTTCCTGTCCGCCGTCCGCATTGCCGCCTACGCGCTCGTGCCCCTCGGGCTCGTGATGACGGGCGTCGTCGAGTGGCTGGCCGACACCGCCTTCAGTCCCACCGCCTGGGCCGGTTTCGCCGTGCTCGGCGTCGCCTGGGCCCTCTTCGCGACCACCCGTGCCGTGGAGCGCCGCCGGGGCGGCACCCGCGGCACTCGCAAGGAACGCAGGGCGGCAGCCCGCTCCGCCCGGACCGACGCCGTGGCCCCGGCCGCCCCGGCGCCCTCCCTGGGCCAGGCAGCGCCCCGCCCGGCGTCCCGCCCCGCATCCACCCCGCGCGCGAAGGGCGACGCGGACGACTTCAGCGACATCGAGGCGATCCTGAAGAAGCACGGGATATGAAGCCGGGGAGCGTCCGAGCCACGCCGCGCCCCTGCCAGGGTGCGGCCTGCGGCCGCCGCGCCCCCGGCACCTCTGCGACGGTGGCCCGACGGTTGAAACGACACAGTCGGCCCGTCGGCGCGCGGAAATGATCACGGCTTGAAAGCGACGTTGCGGAATACGGCGAACACCCGCTCATCCCGGGCGCGTTGATCGCGCCGGACGCCTGACCTGCGTCATCATCGCCCCGAGATGCTGGACATGAAACAAGGCGACACCGCGCCGCCTCAGGAAGAGCCGCGCGGCTGCCTCTTCGCCCTTTCCCAGCCACCGCTGATGATCTTCCTTGCGGTGATCGGGTGTCTGCTGCTCATTGCTTCGCTGCATGATCTGCTGCTGCTCTGAGCCGTACCCGCGGTCCCCGGCGCCACCCGCCGGGGCCGCGTCGGCATCGAGGAACCACCCTCGGCACGCACCGGGGCCGAGCGCCTCAGCCCGTAGCTTCCTTGCGCCGTGCCCGGTAGGCGGCCACATGGAGACGGTTGCCGCAGGTGCGGCTGTCGCAGTAGCGGCGGGAGCGGTTGCGGGAGAGGTCGACGAAGGCGCGCCGGCAGTCGGGGGCCTCGCAGCGCCGCAGCCGCTCCTGCTCCCCGGCCACCACGAAGAAGGCCAGCGCCATGCCGCAGTCGGCCGCCAGATGGTCCGCGACCGAGGCGCCGGGCGCGAAGTAGTGCACATGCCAGTCGTAACCGTCGTGGTCCGTGAGCCGGGGCGTGGTGCCCGCGGCGGCGACCAGCTCGTTGATCAGACCGGCGGCGGTCCGGGCGTCCCGGGCCGCGAAGATCCCGGCGAACCGCCCGCGGATCTTGCGTACGGCGGAGAGGTCGAACTCGGAGAGCACGCCGACGTCACTCATGTCGTGCCGTCGTACGAACTCCGTGAGAGCGGCGACGTCCGCCAGCGCGTCCGGGGAGGTCTCGTCCTCCGGCGCGGTGTTCACCAGATCCACCACGGCATCAAGCGCACACCGGGTGTCGTGGGTGATCAGCACGTTTCGCTCCCTGGCCTGAGGGTCGGGCGGACGCCCGCCGATGCTGGCCGATGGTAGCCGCCCCGCGCGCGGAAGCCACGGGGCTCCCGGCCCCGGCTTCCCGCGACGCGGTCGCGTGCGCGCGCCGACGCCGCACCACGGCAGGCCGTGGTGCGGCGTCGGCGCGTTCCCTGTGCGTCGGTCGTGGCCCGAGCCGTCTCCCCGAGTGGACGGCGCCGGGCGGCTCGGTGTGAGCCTCGCCCTAGCTTTCCGCCAGGATGTGCGAGAGCTCTTGGTCGAGGTCGAAGTGCCGGTGTTCCGTGCCGGGAGGCACGGCCGCGTCCGTCCGCTTCAGGAAGGACTCCAGGGCCCGCGCCGGGGCCTCGAGCAGAGCCTCGCCCTCAGGGGAGCTCAGGGCGATGCAGACGACGCCCTGACCGTGGCTGCGCGACGGCCAGACACGGACGTCGCCGGTTCCCGTGGGTCGGTGCAGGCCTTCGGCGAGGAGGTCGCGGGCGAACACCCACTCGACGGTCTCCTCGGCTCCGGTGTGGAAGGTGGCGTGCACGGCGTAGGGGTCGGCCGTGTCGTACCGCAGGCCTGCGGGGACAGGCAGGGAGGACTCGCTCGACACAACGAGGCGCAGGTGCAGCTCGCAGCTGACCGTGGTGTTCATAAGCGCCAGGGCCTTTCGCTCAGTGTGCGCTCGGGGATTCGCACGTCGGCGAAATCGACATGCCACCTACGGTGCCGTTGTAAACCCCTCTGAGTGTTTTGCGTGCCTTTACGTAACTCTTCCGGCCGAGAGACTGTTCGCGTAGTACCACCATTCCGGTGACTGGAATCTCTCAGGTAGGGTCTGGGTGTATGAATACGGGGAGTAACGAGCCTGGCGAGGTAGCCATGGCGGCGGACGGGACGAAGGCGGGTGGAGCGGCGGACGAGCCGCAGGACCAAGGGCTCGGCTCCAGGGCCCCCGAGTTCGTCAAGGCGCGCCGGGCGCTGCACCTGAGCTGGCAGGTCGGCGTCTTCGTCATCGGTCTGGCCGTGGTGGGCGCCGGCATCGTCATGCTGCCGCTGCCCGGACCCGGCTGGGTGGTGATCTTCGGCGGTATGGCGATCTGGGCGACCGAGTTCGTCTGGGCCCAGCTGGTGCTGCGCTGGACCAAACGCAAGGTCACCGAGGCCGCCGCGCGCGCCCTCGATCCCAAGGTGCGCCGCCGCAACATCATCCTGACCTCGGTCGGCCTGGTGATCATCGGCGTTCTGCTGGGCGTCTACGTGTGGAAGTTCGGCTTCGAGATGCCCTGGAACATCAAGGACCAGTGATCTCCGGTGGAGCTCCCGTTGATCTTCGACGGAGGCGCGGGGTCCGGGCGGACCTGGTCACAGGCACCCCCTGACATGGGGTAATGTTCTTCCTGCGCCCGGGCGATTAGCTCAGTGGGAGAGCGCTTCGTTCACACCGAAGAGGTCACTGGTTCGAACCCAGTATCGCCCACCTCAAAGCGGTGGCCCGTCCGCGAGAATGCGGACGGGCCACCGTCATGTGTGGCGCGGTCACGGGCGAGCGGCAGCGCCTCCGGCGCGATCACCCGGCCGCCGACGAGGCGTGACGGTACGCAGTCGTCGCACCGTCTCGCCCTGCCCTCTCGCCGCGCGGCTCAGCCACCCCGGCCCGCCGCCGGTCGGTCGCCACCCCCGCCGTGCAGGCGCGCCGCATCCCTCCCTCCTCCTTGCCCACGTCGGGTCCACCCGCCCGCTTCCCGTCCCCGCCCTCACCGGCGGATTTCCGTCGCTCCCTCCCGCCGTCCATGCGCCGCCCGCTGGTTCGACGGGGCGAACGCAGGCCTCCCACCTGGGACTTGGCCGCCCGTGTCGCCCCGGGCCGCCGCCGTGTGCTGCCTGCGCCCCCGAGTCGCCGCGCAAGAAATTCCTGTCCGAATCATTGACGCTCCCTCAGCCCCCTCGTACCTTGTGCCAGCAAGCGCTTTCTTGAAACGATTCATGCAAGCGGCAATGACGCTGCGGGGAGGGCCCGACTGTGGGAACCAGCAGGAATGTTGAGAGGCGAACGATCCTGAAGGCGGCCGGAGCGACGGCGGCCACGCTCGGGCTGGCCGCGACTGCGGGGTGCGGGGGTGACAGCGGTTCCGGAGACGGGACGGTGACGCTCCGTTATGCCTGGTGGGGTGGTGAGCCGCGCACCATCGCCATCAAGAAGACGATCGCACTCTTCGAGAAGAAGTACCCGAAGATCAAGATCAAGCCCGAATTCACCGACTACGAGGCGTTCTGGGAGAAGTTCCAGACGCAGGCCTCCGGCGGAAATCCGCCGGACGTTTTCCAGAATGCGGTCGGTTTCCTGCGCAAGTACGACAAGCGCGGTGTTCTGATGGATCTCAAGTCCCAGGCGGACGCGGGGAATCTGAGCCTGGAGAACTTCCGCAACGGCGTTCTGGCGAACGGTCAGGTCGACGGCAAGCAGATCGGCATACCCGTCGGCGCCAACACCATGGCCCTCGTCATCGACCTCAAGGCCTTCAAGAAGGCGGGCGTGGAGGCGAAGTTCGGCTGGACCTGGGACGAGTACTTCGACGCGCTGCAGACGATCCAGGACAAGCTGAAGATCGCCGGTGACACCGGCTACTTCAGCATCATGTATCTCTACGACCTGTATCTGCGGCAGAACGGCAAGGCCTTCTTCACCGACTCCGATCTCGGCTTCACCGAGGACGATCTGACGCAGTGGTGGGAGGACGGCTACAAGCGCGTGAAGTCCGGGCTCGTCGCCGACCCGAAGAAGATCGAGCAGGCCAAGCCCAAGTCGGGCCTGTCGGCCGGGCTCGCCGCGTCCGAGTTCACCTGGGACAACTTCTCCATCCGCTACGAGGGCGAGGGCGAGTCGGACTACGGGCTCGCGCCGATCCCCACCACGGACGGCAAGGACACCGGCCAGTACCTCGGTTCGCTGATGCTCAGCGCCTTCTCCGGGACCAAGCACCCCAAGGAGGCCGCCCAGTTCATCGACTTCATGGTCCACGACCCCGAGGTGGGCAAGATCATGGGCTACGACCGCGGCCTCCTCGCCACCACCGAGCAGTACGACGCCTTCACACCGACCGACCCCAACAACAAGGGCGTCGCCGCCTACGAGGAGGAGGTCGCCAAGGCCGGCGTCCTCGGGAAGATCACCCCGCACCCGTCCGGCGCCGATGTCGTCGAGGCGGCGTTCCTGCGCATCGGCGGTGAGGTCGCCCAGGGCAAGAGCAAGCCGGCCGACGCCGCCAAGGCGCTGTTCAGCGAGGCCAAGGCCGCGTTCGCGGGCTGAGGGGACGTACCACCATGACGCTCGTCAAGGAAGCGCCCGCGCGCCCGGCCGGGAAGCGGTCCTCCGCTCCCGCCGCCGGGCGGCGCGGGCGGCGCCGCGAGAATCTCGCCGGCTATCTCTTCATGTCGCCGTGGATCGCGGGGTTCCTGCTGCTCACGGCGGGGCCGATGATCGCGTCGCTGTACTACGCGTTCACCAGCTACAACCTGTTCACGCCGCCCCAGTGGGTGGGGCTCGACAACTTCACGACGATGTTCCAGGACCCGCGCTGGCAGAAGTCGGTCGAGGTCACGCTGAAGTACGTCGTCGTGGCCACACCGCTGAAGCTGCTGCTCGCCCTCGGCGTCGCCCTGCTGCTCGCGCAGAAGCGGCGGGGACAGGGTCTGTACCGGGCCGCTTTCTACATGCCCTCGCTCATCGGCGCCAGCGTCTCCGTGGGCTTCGTGTGGCGGGCGCTGTTCTCCGACGACGCCGTCGTGGACCGTACGCAGAAGATCTTCGGCCTCGACGTGGGCGGCTGGATCGGCAACCCGGACTACGTCATCTACGCCCTGGTGGCCCTGAGCATCTGGCAGTTCGGCGCTCCGATGGTCATCTTCCTGGCCGGCCTGAAGCAGGTTCCGCGGGAGCTGTACGAGGCAGCCGAGGTCGACGGGGCCGGCCCCTTCCGCCGGTTCTGGAACATCACGCTGCCGATGATCTCCCCGGTGCTGTTCTTCAACGTGCTGCTGGAGTCCATCCACGCGTTCCAGGTGTTCGGCTCCGCGTACGTGGTCTCCGACACCCGGTGCGGGCCGGCCGACGCCACGCTCGTCTACACCTGCTACCTCTACCAGAAGGGCTTCAAGGAGGCCCAGATGGGCTTCGCCTCCGCGATGGCCTGGACGCTGGTGGTCGCGGTGGCGCTCGTGACGGCGGTCCTGTTCTGGTCGCAGAAGAAGTGGGTGCACTACGAGGAGGCCGCCAAGTGACCAGTGCCACCACCCCCGTCGTGCGCGCCCCGCACGAGCGGCGGCGCACCGGATCGATCGCCTGGCACGTGGGTGCCCTCGTCGTCCTCGCGGTCGTGCTGTACCCGGTGATCTGGGTCGTGGGTGCCGCGTTCAAGCCGAGCAAGGACATCATCGCCAGCCTCGATCTGCTGCCCGCCAAGCCGGTCTGGGCGAACTTCTCCGGGCTCGCGGACGGCATCTCCGGCATCTCCATCAGCAGCTTCTTCGTGAACTCGCTGATGTACGCGGTGCTCGCCGTGGCCGGTGTCGTGCTGTCCAGCTCGCTGACCGCCTACGCCTTCGCCAAGATCGGGTTCGCCGGGCGGAACCTGCTGTTCACGCTGATGATCGGCACGCTGCTGCTGCCGTATCACGTCCTGCTCATCCCGCAGTACGTGATGTTCCGCAAGCTCGAGCTCGTCGACACGCTGGTGCCGCTGGTCGCGGGCAAGTTCCTGGCCACGGAGGCGTTCTTCGTCTTCCTGATGGTGCAGTTCATGCGCGGGCTGCCGCGCGAGCTGGACGAGGCCGCGAAGCTCGACGGCTGCGGACACCTGAGGACCTACTGGTCCATCGTGCTGCCGCTGAGCCGTCCCGCCCTGATCACCAGCGCCATCTTCACCTTCATCAACGCGTGGAACGACTTCATGGGGCCGTTGATCTACCTCAACACGCCGGACAAGTACACCGTCTCGCTCGGCCTGATGATGTTCCGCGACCAGGAGGGCATCTCCAACTACGGCAGCATGATCGCGATGTCGCTGGTGGCGCTGGTGCCGGTCATCGCCTTCTTCATGGCCTTCCAGCGCTACCTCATCGACGGTATGGCGACGTCCGGACTGAAGGGCTGAGGCGGTCACCCATGGCGCAAGCACACGGGAAGGCGCGTCCCGCGCGCAAGGAGTCCGTGTTCGGCGAGCGGTTCGCCGTCTTCGCCGAATGTCTCCTCACCGGCGTGTGGATCGCCGTGGCCTGTCTCGGGGTCGTCACCTGGCCCGCCGCGTTCGCCGCCGGCGCCCGCCATCTGCGCCGGCGTACGGTCCATGAGAGCGGTGGGTGGCGGGAGTTCGTCGCGGACTTCCGCACGGCCCTGCGCGGCGGGTGGGCCGTGGGTCTCGCCGGCTGGGCGGCGGCCGGCGCGGTCTGGGTGGACGTGCTGGCCGCGCGGGCCGGGATTCCCGGAGGTCCGTTCGCCGGGGCCGTCGGCCTCTTCGCGCTGATCGGGCTCGTCGTGACCGTGCTGCGGGCGGCCGCCGTGTGGACCCCGGGTGACGCCTGGCGGAGGCTGCTGGCGGACTCCGCGCGGCGGACCGTACGCGATCCCGCCGGGTCCTTCCTGGTCGTCTGCGGGCCGGCGGTCGTGGCCCTGTCCGCCTGGTTCGTCCCGCCGCTGGCGGTCCCCGTGCTGGGGGCCGTCGCGGCGGCGGCGGTGGCCGTCGAGGAGCGGTACCGCAACCGCTGAGCCTCCCCGCCCTGCCCCGAGGCCGGCGCCACCGGCGCCGCACCTCACTCTGTCATGCCCCTGACCAGCCCACTGTGTGTACGGACACGCATCCCGCACGGACAAGGAAAGGCTGCATCTCATGTCTCCCATCCCCCGCAGGTCCCTCCTCAAGGCGGCGGCCGTCGCAGGAGCCGCGGCCCAGTTCTCCTGGGCCCTGGGCGCGAAGGACGCCGAGGCCGCGCCCGGAGCCGAGGCGGCGGACGCGGAACCGGTGACCCTGGACTGGCTGGAGGACGGCGGTCTCGGCGCCGCCCCCGGCTCCACGCTCGGTGTGCCCTGGCCGATGGGCGTCCACCAGGAGGACCAGACCTTCGCGCTGACGGACGCCGACGGCAAGGCCGTGCCCGTGCAGTCCTGGCCGATCGCGTACTGGCCGGACGGGTCCCTCAAGTGGACCGCCCACGCGGTCAGTTCGGGCACCGGCAAGCTGACCCTCACCGCCGGCGACCCGGTCGCTCCCGACAAGAAGGTCACCGTCGACAAGAGCGGCGGCACCGTCGACGTCTCCACCGGTGTCATCACCGTCAGGATCGGCAAGGACGGCACCACGCTCATCAAGTCCGTCCGGCGCGGCTCCACCGAGATCGCCAGGAACGGCCGCCTCGTCCTGATCCGCCAGCCCGAGATCGAGGACGAGGACCAGGGCACGGTCAGGACCGAGCGCTTCGAGGGCGCCGTCGGCGGGGTCACCGTCGAGCAGGAGGGCCCGGTCCGCGCGGTCGTCCGCATCGACGGCAAGCACCGCAAGGGCAGCCGCAGCTGGATGCCGTTCTCCATCCGGCTCTACTTCTACGCGGGCGCCGACTCCTTCCGGATGGTCCACACGATCACGTACGACGGGACCCAGGAGCCGGGCAAGGCCAGTGGCGACTTCATCCGCGGTCTCGGCGTGCGCTTCTCGGTCCCGATGCGCGACGCGTCCTACGACCGGCACATCCGCATCGGCGGCGAGGGCACCGGTCTGCTGCGCGAGGCCGTCAAGGGCATCACCGGACTGCGCCGGGACCCGGGCGCGGCGGTCCAGGCCGCCCAGTACGCGGGCGAGAAGCTGCCCGACCCGTCCACCTGGGACCAGCGGGTCACCACCCGCCTCCAGTACATCCCCGAATGGGGCGACTACACCCTCTCCCAGCTCTCCGCCGACGGCTTCACGCTCCGCAAGCGCACCAAGAAGGGCTACGGCTGGATCGGCGCCGGCGGCGGCAAGCGGGCCTCCGGCTTCGGGTACGTCGGCGGCGTCAGCGGCGGATTCTCCTTCGGTCTCAGGGACTTCTGGGAGAAGCACCCCGCCCAGCTCGACATCCGCGACGCCCACACCGAAGAGGCCGAGGTCACCCTCTGGCTCTGGTCGCCCGAGGCGCAGCCCATGGACCTGCGCTTCTACCACGACGGCATGGGCCAGGACACCTACCCCGAGCAGCTCGAAGGCCTCAACATCACCTACGAGGACCACGAGCCCGGGTTCGGCACCCCCTACGGGATCGCCCGTACCTCCGAACTCCTCTTCTGGGCCAACGAATCGACCCCCGCCCCCGCCAGGCTCGCCGAACAGGTCGAGGCCGTACGGGTGCTGCCGCAGCTGGCCGCCCCGCCCAGGCAGCTCATGCGGGCGAAGGTCTTCGGCCCGGGCCTGTACTCCGAGCCGGACCGCTCCACCCCCGCCAAGGCGAAGATCGAGGACCACCTCGACTTCCTCTTCACGTACTACAAGGACCAGGTGGAGCAGCGCCGCTGGTACGGCTTCTGGGACTACGGCGACATCATGCACACCTACGACACCGTCCGGCACCAGTGGCGGTACGACATCGGCGGCTACGCCTGGGACAACTCCGAGCTGTCGCCGGACCTCTGGCTCTGGTTCGCCTACCTCCGCTCCGGCCGGGCGGACATCTTCCGCTTCGCCGAGGCGATGACCCGGCACACCGGCGAGGTCGACGTCTACCACATCGGCCAGTGGGCGGGCCTCGGCACCCGGCACGGCGTCCAGCACTACGCCGACAGCGCCAAACAGCAGCGCATCGCCAACACGACCTACCGCCGCTACTACTACTTCCTCACGGCGGACGAACGCGTCGGCGACCTCATGCACGCCAACGTCGACTCGGACGAGACGTTCCTCGCCCTGGACCCCCTGCGCAAGATCCGCACCGAGCCCTACACGCCCGACCGGCACGCCCTGTCGATCGGCTTCGGCACCGACTGGAGCGGTCTGGTGTCGGCGTGGCTGACCGAGTGGGAGCGCAAGGGCCCCAAGTGGGAGAAGGCCAAGGCGCGTGTCCTGTCGACGATGGAGACCATCGCCGCCCAGCCCAACGGCTTCGTGCAGGGCAGCGGCCTGTACGACCTCGACACCGGCAGGTTCGCGGTCGCCACGACCCCGGTCGTCGGCGTCTCCCACCTGTCGGCCGTCTTCGGCCTCAACGAGCTGTGCGCCGAGCTCATCCACCTCGTCGACATGCCGGCCTTCAACGAGGCGTACTACGACTACTGCCGCTACTTCAACGCCACCAAGGCCGAGCAGGCGGCCCGCTACGGCACCAACTTCGGCACCCTGCTGCTCTTCCAGGGCCACTCCCGCCTCGACGCCTACGCCGCCGTACAGACCGGTGACGCGGCGCTCGCCAAGCGCGCGTGGACGAAGTTCTACAGCTCCGACGGCTACACCGAGTCCTCGCCGTGGAAGACGGAGCCGCTGAGCGGCCCCGCCACCCTCGTCGCGGGCAGCGAGGCCGCCTGGGTGTCCACCAACGACACCGCCCTTTACGGCCTCGCCGCCATCGAGAACCTGGCACTGCTCGGCGACAGGATGCCGTCGTAGCCGAAGGGGCCGGAGCCGGTCCGGCGTGACCCGCCGGACCGGCCCTAGTGTCCCGGTCCGGAGATGCGGTCGCAGTAGCGGCAGATGCGGTCGATGATCTGGTCTGCGGTTTTGGTCCACTTGAAGGGCCGAGCCTGTT